>CAVUWK010000007.1:0-326480 GCA_963745175.1 uncultured Acidimicrobiaceae bacterium | reverse complement strand
GTACTTCCTGCTGATCGTGATGTTCACCTTCTTCTACGTCTACGTCGCCTTCGACCCGCACCAGCAGGCCGACCTGATCCGCAAGCAGGGTGGCTTCGTGCCGGGCATCCGGCCCGGTCCCCCGACCGAGCGGTACTTCGCGCACATCCTCAGCCGCATCACCGTGGTCGGCGCCCTCTTCCTCGGCTCCGTGGCCGTCGTGCCCTCTCTGCTCATGGCGCTCTGGCACCTGAACCGGTTCCCCTTCTACGGGACTACCTTGCTCATCTCGGTGGGCGTCGCCCTCGAGACCATGCGCCAGATCGACAGCCAGTTGATGATGCGCAACTACGAGGGCTTCCTCAAGTAGGCGCCGGTGATTCCCGGGGTCAGGCTCGTGGTCCTCGGCAAGCAGGGGGCCGGGAAGGGGACGCAATGTGTGCGCCTCTCGCATCACTACGTGGTTCCGCACGTCTCCACCGGGGACATGCTGCGCAGCGAGGTGAAGTCCCGCTCGCCGCTGGGTCAGCGCGCTCACTCGCTCATGGACCAGGGCGAGCTCATTCCCGACGAGATGGTCATGGAGATGGTGGGTGGCCGCCTCTCCGAGCGTGACACCACCGGGCGGGGCTTCGTCCTCGACGGCTGCCCGCGCACCACGGGACAGGCGGAGTCGCTGGAGAAGATCCTGCAACCGTTCAGCCTCGACCTCGTGATCGACCTGCAGGTTCCGACCAACCTGGTCATGAAGCGCCTCGCCTCGCGCCGGGTCTGCGTGGACTGCGGCGCCAACTACTCGACGGCTGCCCCGCCGCTGGTGAACTGGACCTGTGACGTCTGCGGCGGTGAGGTGGTCCAGCGCGAGGACGACACCGAGGAGGCTATTGAACGCCGGCTGAACCTCTACGAGGAGGAGACGGCCCCGCTGCTCCACTGGTACAAGGAGCACAGCCTCCTGGCCGAGATCAACGGCACCGGCTCTCCGGACGCGGTGACCCGGCGCGTGGTCGGGGCCATCGACGTCCTGCGCCAGAAGATGAGGGTGGAGGCGGAACAGTGAGGCGGAACGACGGCGAACTGGCGAAGATGCGCCGCGCCGGCAAGGTCGTGGCCGAGATGCACGAGGCGACCCGGGCGGCGGCCAGGCCGGGCGTGACCACCGCGGACCTCGACGCGGTGGCCCGCGAGGTCCTCGAGCGCCGGGGCGCCACCTCGAATTTCCTCGGCTACCACGGGTTCCCGGCCGTGATCTGCACCTCGCCCAACTCCATGATCGTGCACGGGATCCCGGGCGGCTACGTGCTGGAGGAGGGGGACATCCTCTCCATCGACTGCGGCGCCATCATCGAGGGCTACCACGGCGACGCCGCCTTCACCATGGGCATCGGCACCATCTCGAGGGAGGCCCAGAAGCTGCTCGACGTGACCGAGCGGAGCCTGTGGGCGGGGATCGAGCAGATGATCAGGGGCAACTCGCTCAACGAGATCGGCCGGGCCGTCCAGGACGTGGCCGAGGCGGCCGGCTTCAGCGTGGTCCGGGAGTACGTGGGCCACGCCATCGGGACGGCCATGCACGAGCAGCCCCAGGTGCCGAATTACTGGCCGGGGACCAAGGGCCCGACCCTCAAGACGGGCAACGTGTTCGCTGTCGAGCCCATGGTCAACGTCGGCTCGCCCGAGACCGTGCTGCTCGACGACAAGTGGAGCGTGGTGACGGCCGACGGGAGCCTGTCGGCCCATTTCGAGCACACGATCGCCGTCACCCCCGACGGCCCCGAGGTCTTCACGGCCCCCTGAGGATCCCGTTTCCGGGCCCGGCCAGGGCTTTCGTAGACACCGGCTGGAAAACTCCCCAGGATGCGGTAAACTTATTCGCTGGCCTTTTGGCCTGGTCTGTTCCCGTGGGGGCGGACTGCCCGATGGCCACACCCGATTCCGCTCCGTTCCGGCCTCGCGCCACCGGTGCGGTCGGGGTCAAGACACGAAACGAAACTCAGGAGTCAGTCAGCTGCCCAAGCCCAAGGAAGATGCCATCGTGCTGGAAGGCACGGTGGTCGAGCCATTGCCCAACGCCATGTTCCGCGTCGAGTTGGAGAACGGACACAAGGTATTGGCGCACAGCTCGGGCAAGATGCGGATGCACCGCATCCGCATCCTTCCGGGGGACAAGGTGCAGGTGGAGATCACTCCGTACGACCTCAACCGGGGTCGGATCACCTATCGGTACAAGTAAGAAGGACGGCGATTCAAGTGAAGGTTCGGCCGAGCGTGAAGCCGATCTGCGAGAAGTGCAAGGTCATTCGGCGCCGCGGCGTGGTCCGGGTGATCTGCGACAACCCGCGTCACAAGCAGCGTCAGGGCTAGGAGAGGAAGACAGATGGCCCGAATTTCCGGAGTGGACATCCCGCGCGAGAAGCGGCTCGAGATCTCGCTGACCTACATCTACGGGATCGGCTCGACCCTGTCGACGCAGATCTGCCAGGCGGTCGACGTGAACCCGTCGACCCGGGTCCGCGACCTGACGGACGAGGAGGTCGCCCGGCTCCGCACCTACATCGACACCAACTTCCGGGTCGAGGGTGACCTGCGGCGCGACGTCTCCCAGGACATCAAGCGCAAGATGGAGATCAACTGCTACCAGGGGGTGCGGCACCGCAAGGGCCTGCCGGTCCACGGCCAGCGCACCCACACCAACGCCCGCACCCGCAAGGGCCCCAAGAAGACGGTGGCCGGGAAGAAGAAGGTGAAGAAGTAGTGCCCAAGACCACCAAGCCCGCCGCCCGGCGTCCCCGCCGCAAGGAGCGCAAGAACATCGCCTACGGCGTCGCCCACATCAAGAGCTCCTTCAACAACACCATCGTCTCCATCGCCGACCCGGAGGGCAACATCCTCGCCTGGGCCTCGGCCGGGAACGTCGGCTTCAAGGGCTCGCGCAAGTCCACCCCGTTCGCCGCCCAGCTGGCCGCCGAGGCCTGTGCCAAGCGGGCCATGGAGCACGGCGTGCGCAAGGTCGACGTGCTCGTGCGCGGCCCCGGCTCGGGCCGCGAGACGGCGATCCGCTCCCTGGCCGCGGTCGGGATCGAAGTGGTGGGCATCAAGGACGTCACCCCGATCCCCCACAACGGCTGCCGCCCCAAGAAGCGGCGTCGGGTCTAGGCCGAAGAGGAAGAGGAACCACACCCCATGGCTCGATACACCGGTCCCGTCTGCCGCCTCTGCCGGCGCGAGCGGACCAAGCTGTTCTTGAAGGGCGAGCGTTGCTACTCGCTGAAGTGCCCCGTCTCCGAGGCGGTCACCGACCGCCACAGCCGCGCCTACCCACCCGGCGAGCACGGTCGCGACCGCATGCGCCAGGGCTCCGAGTACCTGGCGCAGCTGCGTGAGAAGCAGAAGGCGCGCCGCATCTACGGGATCCTGGAGAAGCAATTCCGCAACATGTACGAGGAGGCCACCCGCCAGGGCGGCATCACCGGCGAGAACCTGCTGCGCAACCTCGAGCTCCGCCTCGACAACGTCGTCTTCCGGGCCGGCTGGGGCGCCAGTCGGCGCCAGGCCCGCCAGTTCGTGCGCCACGGCCACGTGCAGGTCAACGGCAAGCGCGTCGACATTCCGAGCTACCGGGTGCGCACAGGCGAGAAGGTCACGTTGCGTGAGGCCACCCGCGGCAACTTCCTCGTGCGCCGCAACATGGACACCCTCGAACGCCAGACCCCGGCCTGGCTCGAGACCGGCGACGCCGGCTTCTCGGTGTCCGTCCTCAACCCGCCACTGCGTGAGCACATCGACGAGCCCATTCAGGAGCAGTTGATCGTCGAGCTCTACTCGAAGTAGCCCCGTCCCCCTGCAACAGGAGTACCCAACCATGCTGATCATCCAACGGCCGACCGTCGAAGTCGTCGACGAGGAGCAGAACAACCGCCAGCGCTTCGCCGTCGGCCCGCTCGACCCGGGCTTCGGCACCACGCTCGGTAACTCGCTCCGGCGGACACTGCTGTCGTCCATCCCCGGCGGCGCCGTGACCCAGCTCCGCTTCGACGAGGCGCTGCACGAGTTCACGACGCTCCCGGGGGTCAAGGAGGACGTCACCGACATCATCCTGAACCTGAAGGACCTGCTGGTCCGGGTGCAGTCCGACGAGCCGGTGACCCTCCGGCTCGACGTGCGCGGCCCGGCCGACGCCACCGCCGCCGACCTGCAGCTGACGGCCGACGTCGAGATCCTGAACCCCGACTTGCACATTGCCTCGGTCAACGCCAAGGGCCGGCTGGCCGTCGACGTGACGGTGGAGCGCGGGCGCGGCTACGCCTCGGCGGACAAGAACAAGAAGTCCTCGGTCATCGGCGTCATCCCGATCGACTCGATCTTCTCGCCGGTGCACCGCGTCACCTTCGACATCGAGCCGGTGCGGGTGGAGCAGTCGACCAACTACGACCGCCTGGTGCTCGACATCGAGACCGACGGGACCATCTCGCCCCGCGAGGCGCTGGCCTCGGCCGGTGACACGCTGCGCAACCTGGTCTCCCTCGTGGCCGACCTCGAGGAGACCCCGCAGGGCCTGGAGCTCGGCGATACGGGCACCACGAGCCACGGATCGCCGGACCTCGACCTGCGCATCGAGGAGCTCGACCTCTCCGAGCGCCCCCGCAACTGCCTCAAGCGGGCGCAGATCAACACGATCGGCGAGCTGGTCGAGCGCACCATGGACGACCTCCTGGCAATCACCAACTTCGGCCAGAAGTCGGCTGACGAGGTCGTCCAGCGCCTTGACGAGCGCGGGCTGTCGCTCCGCACGAGGGACTGAGCCGCCATGCAGGCAACCCCGAGGCGCGGGCGCCGCATGGGCGGCTCTTCCGCGCACCAGAAGGCCATGCTGGGCAACTTGGTCGCCTCGCTCATCGCGGCGGAGTCCATCGTGACCACCGAGGCCAAGGCGAAGGCACTGCGCCCGGTGGCGGAGAAGTGCGTCACCGCGGCACGCAAGGGCGGGATCGCCAACCACCGCAACGTGGTGTCCCTCATTCGCGACAAGGACATGGCCCACAAGCTGTTCGAGGAGATCGGACCCCGCTATTCCGAGCGGCCCGGCGGGTACACCCGCATCCTCAAGCTGGGCCCGCGGCCCGGTGACAACGCGCCGATGGCGCGCATCGAGTTCGTCTAAGGGTGGAGCAACCCGCCGGCGCTGCGCTGCAGCGCTGGAGGCTCCTGCTCGCCTACGACGGAGCGGCCTTCCGGGGCTTCGCCGCCCAGCCTGAGGTCCCGACCGTCGCCGGCGCGCTGCGCCAGGCGCTCGAACGAACAGCCCGCCTGAGCGAGGCGCCGGCGATCACCTGTGCCGGCCGCACGGACGCCGGCGTGCACGCCCGGGGGCAGGTGGTCCATGTCGACCTGCCGGCCATCCCCTTCGACGGGACCGGCCTCGCCCGCGCCCTCAACCGCCAGCTGGCGCCCGAGGTGGTGGTGCGCCGGGCCGAGGCGGTCCCACCCGACTTCGACGCCCGCCGTTCGGCCACGGGCCGCAGCTACCGCTACCTCGTCTGGAACGCGGCAGCGCCGGACCCTTTGCTGGCCCCGGTGGCCTGGCACGTGCGCCGCCCGCTCGACCTGGTTTCCATGCGCACCGCCTCGGACGTCCTGCTGGGCACGCACGACTTCCGCTCCTTCTGCCGGCGGCCGGTGGGGTCCGACCCGGCGCAGCCCCTGGTCCGGCGGGTGACGACGGCCCGCTGGAGCGTGGACCGGGGACCCGAGGCCATGGATGCCGGGGCCGACGGGGGGAGGCCCGGCTGCTGCGCTTCGAGATCACGGCCGTTTCCTTCTGCCACCAGATGGTCCGCTCACTCGTGGGCAGCCTGGTGGGGGTGGGCCTGGGCAAGGAGAACGCCGCCGGCCTGATGGAGCGGCTGCGAGCGGTCTCCCGCCACCGCATGCCCGATCCGGCCCCGGCCCACGGCCTGTGCCTGGTCTCGGTGGCCTACGGGCCGGCGCCCGGGGGCCCGTCCGCCTGAGCCCCGCACGGAGGCCCATCGGGGTGGCTTCGGGCGGCGGCTTGCCCACCCCTGCCAGGGGCCCTATCCTGGTACGTCGGCTCTCGGGACCCCCGGGACCGTTGAGCCCGTCCCGGGACGCAGGTCCGGAGGCAGTCTCGCCCACCACGCGGATGCGAAAGATCGGTCTTGTGCGCACATTTTCACCGAAGGTCACCGAGATCCAGCGGAGCTGGTTCGTCGTCGACGCCGACGGCCTCGTCCTCGGGCGCCTGGCCTCCTCCGTGGCCGCCATCCTGCGCGGCAAGCACCGTCCCTACTTCGCCCCGCATGTCGACACCGGCGACCACGTGATCGTGGTCAACGCGGACAAGGTGATCCTCACCTCGAACAAGGCCGACGCCAAGCTGGCCTACCGGCACAGCGGCTACCCCGGCGGCCTGCGCTCCACCAGCTACGCGGAGCTGCTCGAGGACAAGCCCGCCGAGCTCATCCGTCGCTCGGTGCGCGGCATGCTGCCGAAGAACACACTCGGTCGGCAGATGCTCGGCAAGCTGCAGGTCTACGCCGGTCCCAACCACCCGCACTCGGCCCAGAAGCCCGAGACCCTCGAACTGCCCCAGGCCCGCCGCGCCGGCTGAGCCCGCGCCCCAGGCCAACGCATCAGGAAGGAACCACCCTCGCAATGCCCGTACCACTGAGTCAGACCACCGGACGCCGCAAGCAGGCGGTGGCGCGCGTCCGCTTCCGCCCCGGCCAGGGCGCCATCACGGTCAACAAGCTCCCCATTGAGCGCTATTTCACCTCGGCCACCCACCGCATGCTCGTCACCGAGCCGCTGCGGGTCACCAACCTGACGGAGGCCTACGACATCGACGCCACCATCGACGGGGGCGGGATCTCGGGCCAGGCCGGCGCCATGCGTCTCGGCATCGCGCGCAGCCTCATCGAAGTCGACCCCGAACTGCGGGGCGCGCTCAAGCGTTCCGGCCTTCTCACCCGCGACGCCCGCGAGAAGGAGTCCAAGAAGTACGGCCTGAAGAAGGCCCGCAAGGCGCCGCAGTACTCCAAGCGGTAGCAAGCGGGATTCTGATGGCGCCGACCCGCTTCGGCACCGACGGCGTGCGCGGGGTTGCAAACGAGGAGCTGACACCCGAGCTGGCACTCGCTCTCGGGCGCGCCGCCGCCCGTGTGCTGCCCGCGCCGACGTTCGTCGTCGGCCGCGACACCCGCCGTTCGGGGCCGCTCCTTCAGGCCGCCTTCTCGGCCGGCCTGGCCGCGGAGGGCGCGGACGTGGTCGACCTCGGCGTGCTGCCCACCCCCGGCGTGGCCGCCGTGGCCGAGCACCGCAAGGCGCCCGGCGCCGTCATCTCGGCATCGCACAACCCCTTCGGTGACAACGGCATCAAGCTGTTCAGCCTCCTCGGGACCAAGTTGCCCGTCGAGGTCGAGGGGGACATCGAACGCCAACTCGACTCCATCCTGGCCGACCCGGACCGCCCCCCTCGCCGCCCGACCGGTCACGGGGTGGGGCGGATCAGCGCCGACCCCGCTGCCGTCGAGCTCTACCTGGCGCACCTGGTGGCGACCGCGGCGGGACGAAGGTTCGACGGGCTGCGCATCGTCGTCGACTGTGCCAACGGCGCCGCCAGCGCGATCGCGCCGCGTGTCCTGTCCGATCTCGGTGCGCGGGTCACCGCGCTGCACGATGCGCCCGACGGGGCCAACATCAACGACAAGTGCGGTTCGACCGACCCGAGCGACCTGGCCCGGGCGGTCGTGGAGCACGAGGCCGACGTCGGCCTGGCCTTCGACGGCGACGCCGACCGGGTCATCGCGGTCGACCACCGCGGGGCCGTGGTCGACGGCGACGTGCTGCTGGCCCTCTTCGCGCTGGACCTGGCCGAGCTGGGCCAGCTGACCGGCAACACCGTCGCGGTCACGGTGATGACCAACCTCGGCTTCCGCCTGGCCATGGAGGGCCACGGCATCGCCGTGCGCGAGACCGACGTGGGCGACCGCCACGTCCTGGCCGCGCTCGATGCGGACGGGTTGGCCCTGGGTGGCGAGCAGTCGGGCCACATCATCTTCCGGGCGCGCTCGACCACCGGTGACGGCATCCTGACCGGCATCGCCCTGGCCGACCTGGTGCAGCGCTCCGGCCGTTCGTTGGCCGACCTCTCCGCGGGGCTGGTGGAGCGGGTGCCCCAACGCCTGGTGAACGTGCCGATCCCCCAGCCCGAGCGCCTGGCCGACTGCACCGAGGTCTGGGACGCCGTGGTGAAGGCCGAAGCGGAGCTCGGCCACGAGGGCCGGGTGCTCCTGCGCCCGAGCGGTACGGAGCCGCTGGTACGCGTGATGGTCGAAGCTCGGGTGGAGGCCCAGGCCAATGCGGTCGCGGCCCAGCTCGCCGGTGTCGTCGAGGCCGCCTTGGGGCAGATCGAGCCGCAGGCGCCCAGGTAGCCTGGGTCCTTATGTGCGGCATCATCGGCGTCACCGGCGAGTCCGACGCCATCCCGCTCCTCCTCGGGGCCCTGCACCAGCTCGAGTACCGCGGCTACGACTCGGCCGGCGTCGCCGTGGTGGCGGAGGGCGACGTCTGGCGGGCCCGGGCCGCGACCGGCACGACGTCCGTCGCCACGCTGGCCGAACGGACCGCCGACGCCCCTCGCGGCCACGCGGCCGCCATCGGGCACACGCGGTGGGCCACCCACGGGAGCCCCACCGAGGACAACGCCCATCCCCACCTCGACTGCACCGGCCGGCTCGCCCTCATCCACAACGGGATCATCGAGAACCACGCCGAGCTGCGGGCCGAGCTGGAGGCCGCCGGGCACACCATGACCTCCGCGACCGACACCGAGGTCATGGCTCACCTCATTGAGCAGGGGATGGCCGGCGGCGCGTCCCTGGCCGAGGCCACCCGCGCCATGCTGCGGCGGTTGCGCGGGGCGTACTCCATCGCCGTGATCTCCGCCGACGAGCCCGACACGATCGTGGCGGCGCGGCGCCTGACCCCGCTCGTGCTCGGACTGCGGGACGGCATGGCGCTGCTGGCTTCTGACATCCCCGCCCTCATCGGCCACACCCGGGAGGTCTACGCGCTGGCCGACGACGAGCTCGCCGTCCTCACACCGGGCTCGCTCGTGGTGACCACGCTCGACGGCGCGCCCGTCGAGCCCCAGAAGCTGACGATCACGTGGGACCTCGAGGCGGCCCAGAAGGGTGGCTACGAGGACTTCATGTCCAAGGAGATGCACGAGCAACCCGAGGCGGTGGCCGACACCCTGCTCGACCGGCGCGGTCCGGGCGGCGAGCTGATCCTCGACGAGATGCGGCTGAGTGCGGCGGATCTGCGCGGCATCGACAAGGTGTTCATCGTCGCCTGCGGCTCGAGCTATCACGCCGCGCTCGTGGCCAAGTACGCCATTGAGCACTGGGTCAAGCTGCCGACAGAGGTCGACATTGCGAGCGAGTTCCGCTACCGCGACCCGGTCCTCAACGAGCGGACGCTGTTCGTGGGCGTCTCGCAGTCGGGCGAGACACTCGACACCTCCGAGGCCCTCCGTGAGGCGGCGAAGTTGGGCGCCAAGGTGCTCGTCGTCTCCAACGTCGTCGACTCCTCCATGGCCCGCGCTGCCGACGGTGTCCTCTACACGCGGGCCGGGCCCGAGATCGGCGTCGCCTCGACCAAGTGCCACCTGGCCCAGGTCGTGGCGCTCGAGGTGCTGGGGCTGTATCTGGCCCAGCTCCTCGGCACCCGGCCGACGTCGGAGATCAACGAGATCCTCAATGCCATGGAGGCGCTACCCGACCTGGTGACCGAGGCGCTGGCGCGGGCGGGCGACGTCGACGACGTGGCCGCCAAGTTGACCGACGCCCGCGACTTCTTCTTCCTTGGGCGCCACGTCGGCTTCCCCGTGGCCCTGGAGGGCGCGCTGAAGCTCAAGGAGCTGGCCTACCTGCGCGCCGAGGGCTACCCGGCGGGTGAGCTCAAGCACGGGCCGATCGCCCTGATCGAGCCGGGAACCGTCGTCGTCGGCATCGCAACGCGCAATCCCCTGTGGGAGAAGATGCTGTCCAACATCGCGGAGGTACGAAGCCGCGGCGCCACGGTCGTGCTGCTGGCCGACGACGCTGACGAGGAGTCGGCGGCGGCGGCGGACCATGTGCTGTGGGTGCCGCCGACGCCCCCCTCCTCTCGCCCGTGGTCGGCGTGGTGCCACTGCAGCAGCTGGCCTACCGGCTGGCCCGTCTCCATGGGCACGACCCCGACCGTCCCCGCAACCTGGCCAAGACGGTGACCGTCGAGTGAATCGAGGTGCCCCCGGCACGGCCGCGGCCATCGCCGGCGTCGGGGTCGACGCGGTCGACGTGGCGCGCTTCCGGCGGGTGCTCGAACGCCGGCCCCACTTCGCGGCGCGCTGCTTCACCGAGTCGGAGCGGGTCGACGCCAGCGGGTCGGCCGACGTGGCCCAGAGCCTGGCGGCGCGCTTCGCGGCCAAGGAGGCCGTCATGAAGGCGCTCGGCACGGGCATCGGCGGCTTCGCCCTCACGGATGTGGAGGTGTGCCGGACGGCGCGGAAGGGTGCCGCGAGGAACGCCCCCTACCTCGTGCTCCACGGCGCCGCCGCCGAGCTGGCGCGGCGCAGAGGGCGCGGGCACCTTCCACCTCTCGCTCACCCACACCGACGGGGTGGCCATCGCCTTCGTCGTCGCGGAGCAGGCCCCGTGCGCGCCGTCCTGACCCGCGACGAGATGCAAGCGGCCGACGCGGCGGCCCTCGAGACCGTGTCCCACGAGACGCTGGTGGGTCGAGCGGGCACGGCCGCGGGCCACGCCGCGCTCCGCCTGCTCGGTGGTGCCTACGGGCGGCGGGTGGTCGTCGTGGTGGGCAAGGGCAGCAACGGTGCCGACGGCCGGGTCGCCGCGTCGGTCCTGGCCCGGCGGGGGGCCCGGGTACGCGTGGTGGAGGCCACCGCTGCGGCGGGCGGGGTCACGCTGCCGCGCTGCGACCTGGTGGTCGACGGTGCCTACGGCACCGGGTTCCGCGGCTCGTACGACGCGCCCGGCGTGCCGACCGGCGCCCGCGTCCTCGCCATCGACATCCCCTCGGGCGTCGACGCCGACAGCGGGGAGGCCCCGGGGGACGCCGTGCGGGCCGACCGCACGATCACGTTCGCCGCCCTCAAGCCGGGCCTGCTGCAGGGCAGCGGGGCGGTGTGTAGCGGCGCCGTGGAGGTGGCCGACATCGGGATCGGTTTCCTCATGCCTCAGGCGCTGCTGGTCGAGGACGCCGACATTGCGCTCGTCCCGCCGCGTCCGCGCCAGGTCAACAAGTGGACGACCGCGGTCGGGGTGGCCGCCGGCTCGGCGGGCATGGAGGGCGCGGCCATCCTGTGCAGCCGCGGCGCCATGGCCGCCGGAGCAGGCATGCTCCGGCTCGGTTCCCCTGGGAACCCGACGGCGGCCTGGCCCACCGAGGCCGTGCGCATGCGCCTGCCCGCGGCGGACTGGGCCGGCGCGTTCCTCGAGTCCACCGCCAAGTGCAAGGCCGTCGTCATCGGCCCCGGGCTCGGCACCGACGAAGCCACCGCCGAGGAGATCAGAGCGGTCATCGCCGCCGTGCCGGTCCCGCTGGTGATCGACGCCGACGCGCTGACGGCCTTGGGCGGCACGGCCGCCGCCCGCGCCCTGCTCGACAAGCGGAGCGCACCAAGCATCCTCACCCCCCACGACGGCGAGTACGCGCGGATCAATGGCACCGCCCCCGTGGAGGACCGGCTGGCCGCGGCCCGCCACCTGGCGAGCGCCACAGGCGCCGTCGTCCTGTTGAAGGGGCCGCTCACCGCGGTGGCCGCCCCTGGCGACGCCGTCCCCGACGTGCTCCTGGCCGCCGCCGGCGGGCCCGCGCTGGCCACGGCCGGCAGCGGCGACGTCCTCTCCGGCGTGATCGGCGCCTTCTGCGCCCGCGGGCTCCCGCCGCACGAGGCGGCGGCACTGGCCGCCCACGCGCACGGGCGGGCAGCGGCGCTCGGCCCGGCGCAGGGCCTAGTGGCCGGTGACCTGCCGGCCCTCGTGGCCCGATTCCTGTCCGAGCCCGACGGGGACAGGAGCACCCATGGCTGAGGGTGCCCCGGTGCGGCTCGTGGCTCCGGTCCCGGCGGACGAGGACGCGGCGGTGACCATGGCCCAGGGGCGCTCGCGCCCGGCCTGGGCCGAGATCGACCTGGCCGCCATCGCGCACAACGCGGCCGTGCTGGCGCAGGTGGCCGCGCCCGCCGAGTTGTGTGCCGTGGTCAAGGCCCACGGCTACGGCCATGGGGGGCCGGCGGTCGCCCGGGCCGCGCTGGCCGGTGGCGCCTCCCGGCTGGCCGTCGCACTGGTCGACGAGGGAGTGGAGCTGCGCGAGCACGGCGTGACGGCGCCGGTGTTGCTGCTGAGCGAGTGCGACCCCGGCGCCGCAGCCACCGCGCTCACCTACGGGCTGACGCCAACGCTGTACTCGGCCGAAGGGATTGCCGCCTTCACCGCTGCGGCCACCGCGGCCGGCCGGCCCGTCGACGTCCACGTCAAGGTCGACACCGGCATGCACCGCGTCGGCGCGGCGCCCGAGGATCTGCCCGGCATCGCGGCCGCCGTGCAGGGCGAGCCACTGCTGCGGCTCGAGGGGGTTTGGACCCACCTGCCCGTTGCCGACGGCGAGCGGGCGGAGGACCGCGCGTTCACGGAGGGGCAACTCGACCTCTTCGACCGCCTGGTGGCCGACCTCGCGGACGCCGGCATCCCGGCTCCGCTGTTGCACGCCGCCAATACGGCGGGCTCGGTCGCCTTCCCCCGCTCGCGTCACGACGTGGTCCGCTGCGGGCTCGGTCTCTACGGCTATCTCCCCGGCGACCCGGTCCGGTCCGCCTTCGACGAGCAGGCAGGGGGCGAGCGGCTGTACCCGGCCATGGCGCTCAAGGCGCGGGTGGTGGCGGTGCGCACGCTCGAGGCCGGGGAGCGCCCCTCCTACGGCCGGCTGCGCGCGCTCCCGACGCGTTCGCTCGTCGCCACGGTGCCCATCGGCTATGCCGACGGTGTCCCCCGCGCCCTCTTCGACGGCGGCTACGAGGTCCTCATCGGAGGGGTGCGCCGTCCGCTCGCCGGCGCGGTGACGATGGACCAGATCGTGGTCGACTGCGGCGACGACGCCTCGGTACGGCCCGGCGACGAGGTCGTGTTGCTCGGCCGACAGGGGAGCGAGGTCATCACGGCGGACGACTGGGCGGCTCTGCTGGGGACGATCAGCTACGAGGTGGTGTGCGGTGTCGGGCCGCGCATGCCCCGGATCCTGGTCAACCGCCCCGACCCCTCCGGTGCCTGAATCGGCCGCCCTGGAGCGGCTGCGCATCACCGCGTCGACGTGCACCCTGTGCCCGCTGGCCAAAGGCCGCACCCAGGTCGTCTTCGGCGTCGGTGCCCCCACGGCCGACCTGCTCTTCGTCGGTGAGGGACCGGGGCGCGAGGAGGACCTGGCCGGCGAGCCCTTCGTCGGCCGGTCGGGCAAGCTGCTCGACCGCCTCATGTGGGAAGAGATCGGCCTGACGCGGGCCGAGTGCTACATCGCCAACGTGGTCAAGTGCCGCCCGCCCAACAACCGCGACCCGGCGCCCAAGGAGATCGAGGCATGCCGCCCCTATCTCACCGAGCAGATCACCCTGATCGACCCCGTCGCCATCGTCACCCTGGGGAATTTCGCCACCAAGCTCCTGCTCGAGACGACGAAGGGGATCCGTGAGCTGCGGGGGCAGGTGTTCGAGCGGGGCAGGGCCAGTCTCGTCCCGACGTACCACCCGGCCTACGTCCTGCGCGCCGGCGGCGAGGCCATGGCCGAGATGCGGGCCGACTTCGTGCGGGCGAAGCGCCTGATGGCGGCGGGCCGGGCGTGAGCTGGCCCGTGGCGTGGACGAGCGAGTCGCCCGGGGCCACCAAGGAGCTGGCGGGGAGATTGGCCGGGCTGTGCCGGCCCGGCGACGTCGTGCTCCTGGTCGGGGACCTCGGAGCCGGCAAGACGGTCTTCGCCCAGGGCTTCGCCGCGGGGCTCGGTGTGGCCGGCCCCGTGACCAGCCCGACCTTCGCGCTGGTGCGCCAGTACCGCTGCGGGGCGGACAGCCCCGTCGGCGTGCTGATCCACGCCGACGTGTACCGCACCGGCTCGCTGCACGAGGTGGCCGATCTGGCCCTGGCCGAGCTGGTCGAGGAGGACGCAGTGGCGCTCGTCGAGTGGGGCGACCTGGCCGCACCCGCGTTGGGGGCGAGCGCGCTGGAGATCACCCTGACCGCCCCGGATCCAGTGGGAGCGCCCGAACGCCGCGTGCTGACGCTGGTGGGCCGGGGTCGCTGGGCCGGCCAGGCGGGTGCGGCCGCGGCGCTCCTCGAGCGGGCGGAGGGAAGCAGGCGGTGAGCGAGGCCAACGTCCAAGGCATGCCCGCCATGGTGGCGATCGAGACGGCGACCGAGACGATCGGGGTCGCCGTGCGCACGCCGGGCGGCGTGCAGGCCGAGCTGGCGTTGACCGGTCGCCGCCGCCACGTCGAGACGCTGACGCCCGCGCTCGAGCACCTCCTGGCGCAGCTGGAGCTGGTCCCCACGGACCTGGGCGTGGTGGCGGTCGACGTGGGCCCCGGCCTCTTCACCGGGCTGCGGGTCGGTGTCGCCGCGGCCAAGGGCCTGGCCCAGTCGCTCGGCATCGGAGTCGTCGGGGCGAGCAGCCTGGACATCCTCACCGCGGGCGCCGCCGGGGCGGGGTTGCGCGGCCTGGTCCTGGCCTGCATCGACGCCCGGCGGGGCGAGGTGTTCGCCACGGTGCACGAGATCGGGGCCACGGGGGTGGACCCCGAGGCGCGTCTCGCCCCGGGGCTGTTCACGCCGGACGACCTGGTCGCCGCGCTCGGGGAGCTCGCCGGGGCGCCGCTGCGGGCCGTCGGCGATGGCGCGCAGCGCTACGGGCAGGTGCTCGAGACGGCCAGCGGGGTCGAGACGGTGAGGCCCGGTCTGTCCTTCCCGCCCCCGGTGGCCTTGCTCGACCTGGCCCGGGCCCGGCTCGACGCGGGAGATCCGCCAGTCGCGCCCGGTGCCGTCGTTCCCCTCTATATGCGTGAGGCGGACGCCAAGAGCAACTTCGCACGCGCCGTGCGAGGCTGAGGACGTACGGACATGACGCTGCGCATCGAGAAGCTGAAGCGGAGGGACCTCCGCCACGTGCTCCGCATAGAGGGCAAGGTCTTCCCCGAGCCGTGGTCGGTCGAGGTCTTCAACTCCGAGCTGGCCCTGCGCAAGGGTCGCCAATACCGCGCCGCCTGGGACGGCGAGGAGATGGCGGGCTACATCGGGTTCATGATGGTGGACGACGACGCGCACATGACCACCCTCGCCACGGCTCCGAGCTTCCAGCGTTCGGGCGTGGCCATCACCTTGATCGTCGACGGCATCCGCAGCCTGCTGGCCGGCGGGATCAAGCACATCTCGCTCGAGGTGGCGGCCAACAACGAGCCCGCACAGGCGCTCTACCGTCGCTTCGGGTTCGCCCCGGTCGCGGTGCGCAAGAACTACTACCCGGTCACCGGGCAGGACGCGCTCGTCATGTGGGTCTACGACATCGACTCCGACGAGTACGCGCTGCGCCTCGACGAACTGGCCGCCGCCGGGCTGGCGCTCCAGGAGGGTTAGCCCCACGCCGCACGCCACGCGCGCCCGGACCGGGCGCCTCGTGGGACCGACCCGATCAGCGTGCCCAACCCCCTCGGGGCTGTCCCTCGGGGGGACTTTTTCCGCAACTCTCAACGGGCCCGTTTCATGTTTCGGAACACCGTTCATGGGGTCAGCGGGCGGATGCTGCCGTGGACGCGACGCGGGAGACTCTCGCCATGGCAGATCTCGACGATGTCACCCGGCTGGCCGCGGCGGACCACCTGGCCGTCTTCGCCATCGCGCGCCCCGACGGGACGGTGCACGCCTCGGTGGTCAGTGCCGGTGTGCTCGCCGACCCCGTGGACGGGACGCCCGGTGTCGCCGCGGTGCTGGGCGGAGGCACGCGGAAGCTCGACCTGCTCCGGTCCTCGGGCCGGGCCACCGTCGTCTTCCGGGCCGGTTTCGAGTGGGCCTCCGTCTCGGGACCGGTGCGCCTGGTCGGGCCCGACGACGGCGCCGCACTCGGCCTCGACGTGCCGGCCACCATCCGGTCGGTCTTCGTCGCCGCCGGCGGCACCCACGACGACTGGGCTGAATTCGATCGCGTCATGGCGGCGGACCGGCGCTGCGCCGTCTTCGTCCGCGCCGGCGCCATCACCGCCAACCCCGGACTCTGACGCGTCCGTCACCGGGCGACCACCCGTAGGGTGGGCCCGACGAGAGGAGCCGACAGCCATGGAAGTGATCACGCTCGGAAACCAGGGCCTTCGGGTCTCGCGGCAGGGCCTCGGCTGCATGGGGATGTCCGACTTCTACGGTCCGGGGGACGACGCCGAGTCGATCGCCACCATCCACCGCGCCCTCGAGCTCGGGGTCACGTTCTTCGACACGTCCGACATGTACGGCCCGTACACCAACGAGGTGCTCGTCGGCAAGGCGTTGGCCGGGCACCGCGACGAGGCGGTCATCGCCACCAAGTTCGGCATCGTGCGCGACCCCGACGACCCGACCAAGCGCGCTGTCAACGGCCGGCCCGAATACGTACGCCAATCCTGCGACGGCTCGCTCCTTCGGCTCGGCGTCGACCACATCGACCTCTACTACCAGCACCGCGTGGACCCCGACACGCCGATCGAGGAGACGGTCGGGGCCATGGGCGAGCTCGTGGCCGAGGGCAAGGTGCGCTTCCTCGGCCTCTCCGAGGCGGCGCCCGCCACCGTCCGGCGGGCCCACACCGTGCATCCGATCTCCGCCCTGCAGACCGAGTACTCGGTGTGGTCGCGCGACCCCGAGCGGGAGATCCTGCCCACGCTGCGCGAGCTCGGCATCGGCTTCGTGCCCTACAGCCCGCTCGGCCGCGGTTTCCTGACCGGCGCCCTGCGCTCGCTCGACGACCTGGACGAGGGCGACTTCCGCCGCTACCAGCCCCGGTTCCAGGGCGACAACCTGGCCGACAACGTCGCCATCGTCGAGGTCATCGACCAGCTCGCCTCGGCCAAGGGCTGCACACCCGGCCAGATCGCGCTCGCCTTCGTGCACGCGGCCGGACGCGACGTGGCGCCGATCCCGGGCACCAAGCGCCGCACCTACCTGGAGGAGAACGTGGCCGCCCTCGGAGTCGAGCTGACCGAGGAGGACCTCGCCGTGCTGGACGCGGTCGCGCCCGCCAAGGGTGACCGCTACGCGGACATGTCCCCCGTCAACCGCTGAGGGAGCGGCCCGCCCGGGTCAGGCGAACATTCGGCGGGCCCGGCCCAGCGCCCGCCGCGGTGTGGCCTGCGTCCCGGCCACGCGCCACCAGGCCTGCGCGGCCGCGGTCCGCGCGCTGGGGCGGCGCGGGCGGCGGCAGACGTAGGCGAGCAGGTAGCAATTCTCGATGTCGTCGAAGACGCCGCGCTTGGTGGCGAGCTCGGTGGGATCGAAGACGCCACGGGCCACGGAGTCGCCGCCGTAGTTGATCCCCATCGCCCGCTCGATCACGAAGCCGTTGCCGCGGAGCATGGCCGCCATTTCGGCGTGCCGGTACTCGTACTTGTGGTCCGGGTCGATGTACGCGTCCTGCTGCAGCCGGGTCAGTTTGGCGTTGGGGGTGTCGAGGGCCAGGATCCCCCCCGGCTTGAGGACACGCCGGGCTTCCCCCAGCACGTGCTCGGCCTCCGCCCGCGTGATGTGCTCGATGCTCTCCCCGCTGTAGACCATGTCGAACGACGCCGCCGGGTAGCTGCTCAGGTCGGTCATGGAGTGGTAGCGGTAGCTCACCCGCCCTCCGGCGACGTCGACCGAGGTGAGGCTCTGGTCGTCCTGATACAGCTCGTGGCGGTCCTCGCTCGGCAAGTCGACGATCACGATCTCCTTGAACGTGTACGGGTACCCCATCAGGACGAGCGCGCCGTAGGGCACGCCGAGGGCAACGCCGCCGATGTCGAGGATCCGCCATGCCTTCGGCAGGCTGCGGATGAAGACGCCGCGCCCGTAGTGGAGGGACGGGCCGAACTCGGTCATGGGCGCCGAGTGGCTCCACTCGGCCGAGTGGATCAGCCACTCCATGAGCTGGCGCGGGCTCGTCGTGCCGCGTTCCAGCTCCGCCACGAAGGGGTCGTCGGGGGCGGGATCCCGGCCGAAGAGGAGGTGGAACAGCCCTCGGTGCAGTTCGGCGGCCGGGAGGTCCTCGAGCAACCCCGAGTCGGGGAACGATTCGGGCAGGGCGGGAGCCTTGGTCGCCCGCGGCCAGCGCACACGTCCTTCGGCCGGCATCCCGCCGACACTAACCGGCGCCACCGCGAGATCGCCTCGCACCACACGGCCGTTCCGGCACCCCCGGTGGGCCCGCTCAGGGACCCGGTGGCGCGCTCGCGCCCGCCTGCATGCCGGAGCGAACCGTGTCGTTCGCCGCGCACAACCCGGCCAGCGTGGCGCTGATCGTCCCGAGCGGGTCGCTTGCCGCGATCTCGGCCTGCAGGGCTCGGGCCCGCAGCCGATAGGCGTCGCGGACGAGCACCCGGCGCACGGCCCGGGCCACCATGGCCTGCGAGGGCCGGCCGGTGTGCAGGTTGATGCCGGTCCCCGACCACTGGACGCGCGCCGCCACCTCTGGCTTGTCCTCGCTGTCGCCCGCCACGACGAGGGGGACGCCGTTGGCCAGCGCCTGCTGCACCCCGCCGTAGCCGCCGTTGGTGACCATGACGTCGACATGGGGGAGCAGGAGATCGTGGGGCACGAAGCGCTCCAGGCGCACGTTCGCAGAGAGCCCCCGCCGCAGGGGATCCGGGTCGGGCCCGCCGGTGGTGGCGATCACGAGCACGTCGTCGTTCGCCAGCGCCCGGACGGTGAGCAGGAGCAGGCGACCCAGGTCCGCGTTGTCGAGCGTGCCCTGGGTGACGTGGACGACCGGGCGACCGCTCCCGAGCTCGTGCCACCATGCCGGCTGCGCGAAGGACCGCGACGCCGGGGCGAGGATGGGGCCCACGAAGCGCACCGTGGGAGCCAGGTCCGAGCGCGGGTACTCGAAGCCGGCGACCGTCGCCTGCAGGTAGGCGTCGACCACCTTGGGTGGCAGGTCGATGAAGTAGCCCGAGAAGCGGGGCGCGCCGGCCTCGGCCAGGCGGCGTCGGGCGAACCGCTGGATGTCGGCCAGCGCGAAGTGCTCGGTGGCCCAGTTCAAGGCGGCGTTGCGCACGCGGCGGAGCGGTCCGCCGCCGGGCTGGAACGCCACCCCGAACGGCGCCGTGTCCCGGCTGCGCGACGGGTAGGGCATGACGCCGATGCAGGCCAGTGCCGGGCGCGCCGCGCGCGGGCCCAGGGCCAGAGGGAGCGCGCCGAGGAACATCGTGTCGACCACGATGCAGTCGGCCGGAAAGCCGTCGAGGATGGCGCGTAGACCGCGGCTCTGGCCCGGGATCGGACCGATGAAGATCCGGCGCAGGTCGTCCTTGACCCCGCGGACGCCGCGCTTGGTCGACGACTCGCGCTCCGGGTTGGCCACCATCAGGTCGTGGGCGTCGTCCTCCGCCGCGAAGGGCTCGAAGCGGGCGCCCGTCGCCTCCACCTTGTCCCGGTAGTGCTCGGTCGTGAAGAAGACGACTTCATGCCCAACGCCCACGAGGCGGCGGGCCACCGCCAGGAGGGGCGCCGTGTGGCCCTGCGCCGGCGTGGTGCACAGCACGAAGCGCCGGGTCGCGGTCATCGCGTCACGACGGCGCCGCTCCAAGGCGGGAGCGTGAGCGCGCCCTCCAGGCCCGACCCTTCGAGGCCGGGCTCGGTGCTCACCGTCACGGTCCCGGTCACGCCGTCGAAGGTCGGGTCGCCGCCACTCATGTTGAGGAGCACGGTGGCGCCGTCCCCCCGGGCGTAGGCCCAGGTGCCGCCGGGCGAGGGGAGCGACCGGTACGACCCGACGGCCAGGTCCTCGCTGGCGTGGCGCGCCGCGATGGCCCGACGACACAGCTCGAGCACCGAGTGCGGGTCGCCCTCCTGGTCGGCCACGTTGCACAGCGCCGGGTCGGCCATCGGCAACCAGGGACGCACACCCGCCGGCGTGAACCCGCCCCCGGGCCCGCCGTTCCAGGGCATGGGCGTGCGCTCGGCGTCCCGTCCCTTGTAGTACGGCCAGAAGCGCGTGCCGACGGCATCGAGGACGTCGTCTCTCTCGATCGGCCCGTCGATCAGCCCGATCTCGTCGCCCTGGTAGAGGAACGGCGTGCCGCGCAGGGTGAGCAGGAGCAGCAGGGCCAGCTTGACCTTGGCCGGGTCACCCGCCGCCCACCGGGTGGCCAGCCGCGACACGTCGTGGTTGGACGCGGTCCAGATGGGCCACGCACCGTCGGGCAGGAGAGCCTCGGTGTCCTCGACGACCGCGCGCAGCGCAGCGGCGTCGAACGGCGCGTTGATGAACACGAAGTTGAAGCCGCCGTGCAGCTCGTCGCGTCCGTCGCCGTAGAACTGCATGAGCGTGGTCAGCTGCTCCACGTTGGTCTCGCCGATGAGCAGGCGCTCGGGCTCGTACGTGTCCGCGATGGCGCGCCAGCGCCGCAGGATGTCGTGGGCTTCGGGGCGGTCGGTGTTGTACACCGCGCGCTGCCCCATGAACTGCTGGTCGAGCGGGTCGTCCTCGGTGGCCGGCGGGTTGTCGCGCAGCTCCTTGTCCTTGATCATCATGTTGCACACGTCGATCCGGAACCCGGCCACGCCGCGCTCCCACCAGAAACGCACGATGTCGTCGAACTCGCGCCGGACCTCCTCGTTCCACCAGTTCAGGTCGGGCTGGGCCGCCTCAAAGTTGTGCAGGAAGTACTGGCCGCTCGCCTCGTCGAACTGCCAGGCGGGGCCGCCGAAGATGCTGGCCCAGTTGTTGGGCAGGCTCCCGTCGGGCTTGGGGTCGGCCCAGACGTAGTAGTCGCGGTGCGCCGAGCCCCGCCCGCTCAGCGCGTCGACGAACCACGCGTGCTGGTCGCTGGTGTGGTTGGGCACCAGGTCCATCAAGATGCGGATGCCCCGCGCGCCCGCTTCGCGCACCAGCACGTCGAGGTCGTCGAGCGTGCCGAAGGCGGGGTCGATGTCGCGGTAGTCCGAGACGTCGTAGCCCCAGTCGCGGTTGGGCGAGCAGGTCACCGGCGACAGCCACACCCCGGTGATCCCGAGGCGCGCCAGGTGGTCGAGCTTGGCCACGATGCCGGGCAGGTCGCCCACGCCGTCGCCGTCGCTGTCGGCGTACGAGCGCGGGTAGATCTGGTAGAAGACGCCACCGTGCCACCAGCGGTCGGGATCGCTCTTCGGGTTGGCTGGCGCCATCAGGGTCCCCTTCGGCTCGTGACGGTCGCCCGGGAGCGTACCGACCCCGGACTCCGTGACGCGGGTCTGCTCGGTGCTCGCCTCGGGCGGAGCCGTGGGCGACGGGCGCTCAGAGCCGCCCGGCCGCCACCGTCATGAGGTGCTGCTCCAGGGTCATGGAGAACGGGGCGCCAACGGAGGTGAACGTGACCTGGTGACCCAGGCGCCCCTTCACCGTGACGAGCTGGGTCGACGTGACGTTGACCGTGACCCCCTGGGTGGAGATGGGGACGCTCAGGGCCCAGCCGGACACCCCGGAGCCGAACGCCGAAGGGTCGACCGCGGAGACGAGCGGGGTGCCGTACGTCGTGCCCTTGGGCGCCTTGCCGAACAGCTTCGCCTTGAGTGGGCCCGTCGCCAGGAGAGTCATGCAGTGGGCCATCTTCGGGTTGGCCGCGACGGCGTCCTCGGCCGCCGCGTTCTTGACCGACGGGAAGACCGTGACGTTGTCGGTCACGGTCAGGGTGCCTTGCGCGTCCTGGAATTGGGGGCTGTTCACCGACGGCGGGTTCTCCGTGATCAGTGCGGTCGAGACCCCGATGCAGTGGGCGAGTTGGTTGTCACCCAGCGTGTTGTTGGAGGTGTTCGGGTTCTTGCTCGACGTCCACCCGGATGGCATGTCGGCGAGCACCAGGAGGTCCTTCCGGGCCTGCGCCACCGAGGCCGCGTGGCTCGCGCCCGAGCTGGCCCCGGCCAGCGGCGCCAGCGGTCCCACGAAGCTGAGTCCGAGCAAGCCCAGGCCGAGCATCCCGGCGGCGACGTGACCCGCCGGCGGGTGCGGCCGCGACCGGGTTGGCCCGCGCTGCGTGTGCTTCCTCATGATCGATGCCCCCCTCCCGGCGCCTCGGCGTCGCCCTGCCGGCGTCTCCGCGTCGCTCCCGGTGCGCGGCCCACGGTACGGGCCTGCGTCGGTATCGGCGCGGTCGACCCCGCGCTTCAGTGGGCGGCCTGGGCGGCGCTGAGCAGCTGCTCCTCGAGCTGGGCCGGGAAGGCGGTGCCGTTGCCGTTGAAGGTGACCTGGTGCAGCAGCCGGCCGACCACGAAGTCGACCTGGGTGCTCGTGACCGTCAGCACCCGGCCGCCGCGGGCGATCGGGATGGTGACGGTGAAGCCGGCCATGTGGTGCGCGGCGGCCGCGGCAGGCAACCCGGCGAAGCTGATGCCGCCGACCGTCGTCCCGCTGCCGGCCTCGTGCTGCATGCTCGACTGCAGGGCCGGCGCGGCCACCCGGTTCATGCACGCGGCCGTCCGTCGGCTGCCCATGGCCGCGTACTCGGCCCCGGCCACCGCCTGGATGGGAACACCGAGACGCTGTCCTCGACGGCGAACACCTGGTTGGCGCTGGTGAAGTCCGGGCTGTCGACCTTGGTCGGCGCCACGGCGGCGATCCTCGAGGGGATCCCGACGCAGCTGGCCAGCCCCGACGACCAGGGCGAGACCCGGGTCGCAGCCGCCGGGGTCTGGCCGGCGGCCCACCCCGACGGCAGGTCGCTCAGCTGGAGCAGCGCCTGCGTCCCCCGGGCCGTGGCGCTCGGTGGCGACGGACGCCGGCCGGGAGGCCGCTGCCGTGCCGTGCGGGGGATAGCCGGCCGGGAGGGCGAGGGCGCCACCGCCGGTCATGCTGCCGACGAGGCCACCGGCCAGCGCCACCGCGAAGATCCCTGCAAACGTCCACGTGAGGGCGCGCCGCCAATGCTGCGTGCCGTCCTGGGCGGCCGTGCCGTCCTGGGCAATGCCTGCTCGGGCCATGGTTGCCCCCTCCTGCTCCAGGCGCGGCGCCCACCGGGCACCCCGGGGTGAGGCGGTGGTGCGCTGCGCTCTCCGGTGAGGAGAACGTGGCGGCGGCGGGCACCGCACGGCCGGCGCACGCAGTTGCGCCGCCATTGTCGGACCGATCTCCATCTCGCGGTTGCCAGGCGGCCCGGCGCCCGCTACTCTGGCACTCGCAACCCGAGAGTGCTAACGAGTGCCAAGGAGGCCCGTTCCAAATGAAGCTGCACCCCCTCGATGACCGGATCGTCGTCCGTCCCGGCGAGTCCGAGGAGACCACCGCCTCTGGCCTGGTCATTCCCGACACCGCCAAGGAAAAGCCCCAGCAGGGTGAGGTGATCGCCGTGGGCCCGGGCCGCCGCTCCGAGGACTCCGGCGACATCATCCCCATGGACGTGTCCAAGGGCGACACGGTCGTCTACTCCAAGTACGGCGGCACCGAGATCACGGTCGAGGGCGAGGATCTCCTCATCCTCTCCAGCCGCGACGTCCTGGCCAAGCTGGCCTGATCGGTCACACGCATTCTGGGTCTGCCCGCCGCCCCGGTTCACTCCGGGCCGGCGCGGCGGCCTCCCCGCAGTTTCCATGAGATTCGAGGACTCGAGAGGAGTTCGACACAGTCATGTCCAAGATCCTGAAGTTTGACGAGTCCGCCCGGCGCGGACTCGAGGCCGGCGTCAACAAGCTGGCCGACACCGTGAAGGTCACCCTGGGGCCGAAAGGCCGCAACGTGGTGATCGAGAAGAAGTTCGGCGCACCCACCATCACCAACGACGGTGTGTCCATCGCCCGCGAGGTCGAGCTGGACGACCCGTTCGAGAACATGGGCGCCCAGCTGGTCAAGGAAGTCGCCACCAAGACGAACGACGTGGCCGGCGACGGCACGACCACGGCCACCGTGCTGGCCCAGTCGCTGATCGCCGAGGGGCTGCGCAACGTGGCCGCCGGCGCCAGCCCGACCGGGCTGAAGAAGGGCATGGAGAAGGGCGTCAAGGCTGCGGTCGAGAACATCGCCAAGCAGTCCAAGGAAGTCGGCGGCAAGACGGAGATCGCCCAGGTGGCCTCCATCTCGGCGGCCGACAACGCCATCGGCGACGTGCTGGCCGACGCCATCGACAAGGTCGGCAAGGACGGCACCGTCACGGTCGAGGAGTCCAACACCTTCGGCATCGAGCTCGAGCTCACCGAGGGCATGCAGTTCGACAAGGGCTTCCTCTCGCCGTACTTCGTGACCGACCCCGAGCGCCAGGAGGCCGTGCTCGACGAGCCGGCCATCCTCTTCTACAACGGCAAGGTCAGTGCGGTGCACGACCTGGTCCCGGTGCTCGAGAAGGTCATGCAGACGGGCAAGCCGCTGCTGATCATCGCCGAGGACGTCGACGGCGAGGCCCTGGCCACGCTGGTCGTCAACAAGATCCGTGGCACCTTCACCTCGGTCGCCGTCAAGGCCCCCGGCTTCGGCGAGCGCCGCAAGGAGATGCTCCAGGACATGGCCGTCCTCACCGGCGCCCAGGTCATCAGCGAGGAGATCGGCCTCAAGCTGGAGAGCGCCACCATCGACCTGCTCGGCAGCGCCCGCCGCGTCATCGTGACCAAGGACGACACCACCATCGTGGAGGGTGCCGGCTCGTCCGAGGACGTGAAGGGCCGCGTCGCCCAGATCAAGCGTGCGATCGACGACACCGACTCGGACTGGGACCGCGAGAAGCTCCAGGAGCGCCTGGCCAAGCTGGCCGGCGGCGTGGCCGTGGTCAAGGTCGGTGCCGCCACCGAGGTGGAGCTCAAGGAGAAGAAGCACCGCATCGAGGACGCGCTGTCCGCCACCCGCGCTGCGGTGGAGGAGGGCATCGTGGCCGGCGGCGGCACGGCGCTCATCCGGGCCCGCAAGTCGGTGAACGACCTGGCCGACTCGCTCGAGGGCGATGAGGCCACCGGTGCCCGCATCGTGGCCCGCTCGCTCGAAGAGCCGCTGCGCTGGATCGCCTTCAACGCCGGGCTCGAGGGCGCTGTCCTCGTGAGCCAGGTGGAGGCGGCCAAGGGCAACCACGGCCTCAACGCCGCCACCGGCGAGATGGAGGACCTGGTCAAGGCCGGCATCATCGACCCGGCCAAGGTCACCCGCTCCGCCCTGCAGAACGCGGCCTCCATCGCCGGCCTGCTGCTCACCACCGAGGCCCTCGTGGCCGACAAGCCCGAGAAGGTGGACGCCGCTGCCGCGGCTGCCGCCATGGCGGGCGGGATGGGCGGCATGGGCGGCATGGGCGGGATGATGTAGCCCAGCTGCACGCTTTTGCGGCACCCGGGGCGTTACTGTTTCGGTCGTGTCGGGCTTCGTGGCCGGGTCTTCGGACCCGGTCGCGACGCGTCCGGGGCCGAAACAACGGCCGTGAGCGTGCGCAACGTGTCGCCCGGGTGACGGAGTTTGGCTTCCGTTCGTGTCCGGCGCCGTGCAGAAGAGCCGCCGGGAAGCGGTGTGCCACACTGCCGACGTGGTGCCAGTGACCGTGGCCGCCATGCGAAGACCTATGCGCCGCACCGTTGCCTTCCTGCCCCTCCTGTTCGCCGTGATCGCCGCCGGGGCCTTCGGTCTGATCGGCCACACCGGACCGAGCTGCCGCGAGCAAGCCGCTGGAGGCGCCGAGAACATCCGACGCCCAGGACACGAAGTTCTTCACCGCAGTCGCCGAGGCCGACCCCGCGCTGGCCTCCTACGAGCAGAAGCAGGAGAACGTCGCCCTCCGTGCGCTGTTGACCGACGGGTCGGCGTTCTGCGCGTTGCTCAGGCGCGGCGGGGCCTCGACGATGCCCTGGTCGAGGAGGCGACGGGCGCCAGGGGCACCGAGTCGCAGACCCACCTCCCCCTGTCGGTGACGACCTTCAACACCATTGAGGGCGTGGCGCTGCTGACGCTCTGCCCTTCCGAACAGAAACTGCTCCCGACCACGGTCCGGACCAAGATCCACAAGCTCGGGAAGAGTCTCGCCAAGCCGCCTGGCTGAGCCGGCGGAGATGCAACGCCCGCGCGCGAGAGCGGTCAACGCGCGTGTAACCGGACTGTTCTCGATCTTCTCTGGGACGAACTCGATCGCGGGAACGGGGTCGTGTTCGCGATTTGGTCACAGAGAAATTAGGCGCCGGTAGCGCGATGTCATCGTCGGCGTAACCCGCCGACCGTAGGTTTGCGCCGACCCCTTGACGGATCTCAAGGCCTATTGAGGAGGACTGTGCGAATCTCGAAGAGGCTCAGGCAACACCGTGTACGGAGCGGAGCGATGGCGACCGCTGCGGTCGGGCTGATGGCCGTGACCGGCGCGAGCATCTCGAGCGCGATCGTGGCCACGCCGCCGTCGTCGGCCGCGTCCCCCGCCGCTTCGTGCCCGGCCGGCAGCTCGTTGCAGATGCCCAGCGGAAGCAACCCCAGCCAGGCGCAGTGCGTGATCACCTCCACCGGCACCCCCGTGGGCGCGGTCAAGCACGTGTGGCTCATCATCTTGGAGAACAAGTCCTACGACGAGACCTTCACCGGCCTCAACCAGAACAGCTACCTGTGGCAGACGCTCCCCCAGCAGGGCGCTCTGTTGACGAACTACTACGGCACCGGTCACTTCAGCATGGACAACTACATCTCGCTGGTGTCCGGCCAGTCGCCCTCCTACGGGGTGCAGGACGACTGCTCGACCACGGCGAACATGACCAACAACAACAGCGGGATCATCACCACCGGCACGGTGGGGACGGGTACTGACACCGACCTCACGACCAGCGGACCTGGAACCAACACCAACGCACCGACGACGTCGGGCAGCAACAACGGAAACTACGGCCAGCTCCTGGTGCACGGTGGCATCGACGCCGCTCTGAACAACAACGGCTGCGCCTACCCGACCGACGTCACGACCCTGTTCAACCAGTACAACGCGGCCGGCGTCTCCTGGAAGGCCTACGCCCAGGACCTCGGGGGGGCCCAGCCTCTCGGATCGACGAGCTATGTGACCAGCCCCACCCACCCCGGGGTGAGCGACACCGTGCCCGGTCGAGACGACGGGAACTGCGGGTATCCGGGCACGACGAGCAACGACCCCGTCACCAACCCGACGAACCTGGTGGCCCCGAGCGGCAACGTGTCGAGCTTCACCGGCGCACAGCCGGCCAATGCCGTCACGGGCGCGCACCCGACCGGTAACGGCGACCCGGCCGACCAGTTCGTGGCCAAGCACTTCCCGACGGGCTGGTTCGCGTCGCTGACCGGCGAGCTCGCCGGCACGCAGGACTCACCGAGCGTCGCCTACCCGGCCCAGCCGGCCCTCAACGAGCCGACCGTGCCGGAGTACGACGGACCGGGCGCCCCGACGAACGGGACGACGGACTCCAACTGTGACGCCAACCACGTCGCCAACCTCGACGACCCCACGTATGGCCTGGCTCACGACTTGAGCCTCCCGGCCAACGAGGTTCCGGCGTTCAACTGGATCACGCCGGACAACTGCAGCGACGCCCACGACGCCAGCTGCCAGGGCAACAACCTGTCGGGGGCCTTCAACCCCAACGGTACGCCGAACTACACCCCCGCAGGCCTGCCGGCTGACGACCCCGAGGCGACGGCCCCGGCCAACTACACGGGTGGGCTCTACGCAGCGGACCTGTTCCTGCGCTACTACATCCCGATGATCGAGCAGTCAGCGGCCTTCGCGGACGGCGGAATGATCGACGTCACCTTCGACGAGGCCAACCCGCCCTTCACGATCGGCAACAGCTTCAACAACGTGCCCGCTCCCGGTGACAGCACGACCTTCCCGGCACCGGCAGACCAGCCGACCTTCGGCTCGCCCGGGACCACGGCACCGGGGGCCAAGAACCTCTACGGCGCCTACGGCCTCCTGGCCGACGCCGCCGGCGAGAACATCAACGGCCAAAACGTGAAGACGGAGCCGACCGGCCCGAACGACCCCGAGGTGACCAACGCCTCGGGTCAGCAGCTGCAGCCCGGCCCCGGTGCCGCCGGCTTCATCGACCGGGATGTTCCCGGCGAGAGCCCCAACGTCAGCGATTCTCCCAACATGCCGACCACCGAGCCGGCTCTGGGCGCCGCGGGCTCGAGCATGATCACCGACCCCAAGATCAATGCCGACGACAGCGGCCGACTGGTCACGGGTACCGGCATCCCGGCCGACACCTTCGTCGGGGCGGTGAGCGACACCGGACCCAACACGGTGCTGAGCAGCGCAAGCAACACCACGGCGTCGAACAACTTCGCCAAGCCCTGGACCGGCACCTTCCAGCTGCTCAATGACAGCGGACAGCCGGTCGCGCTGACGAGCGCCCTGGACGGCACCGTGAGCCTGAGCGCCGAGGGAGCGACGTCCACTGTGGGATCGACCGCTTGCCCGAGCAACACCGCGGCCGCCACGACGACCAGCGGTGGAGTCCCCACCTGTGTCACGGCCGACCCGCTCTACGACCCCACCGACTTCACCCCGGGCGGCGGTGACACCGGCACGGTGCTTATCAGCCCGCTCATCAAGCCGGGCACGGTGTCGAGCACCTACTACAACCACTACAGCATGCTGCGCACCCTCGAGGACCTGTTGCTGACCGGGAAGTCCTGCACGAACCCCTCCAACGCCGACACCCCTCTGGTTGCCGGCACGGTGTGCGGGGGCCTCGACGGCCAGGGCCACATCGGCTACGCGGCACAGGCCGGGTTGGCCAGCTTCGGGCCGGACGTCTTCTCCGCCCAGCATTTCACTCCCGTGCCCGGGCACAACGGCGGCGGGAACGGCAATGGCAATGGCAATGGCAACGGCAATGGGCACAACGCATCACGCGAGGGTGGCTGAAGTGCCCGGCGCACAGGGGACGAACCGGTAGGGGGTTCGTCGGCAACCGATGGACTCCTCCGTAAGCAGGGAGCATCGCGGCTGGGGCCGGGCATTCAAGCCCGGCCCCAGCCTGCTGTGCGTCGTCGCGTTGTTGGGCGCGCTCGTCCTCGCGGGTTGTGGCGGCGGGGGTGGGCCGAGCTACCCGTCCGCGCTCCCCGGGCAGAAGACCGCTCACTACCCTTCCTTCCTCCCGAAGAGGACGCTCGATCCCACCGTCGACGCCACGCTGGTCGGCACAGCGGCGAGACCCGCACTGCAGACCGAAGGCCTGCCCGTTGAGGCGAAGACGAACACATTCCACGTCACCGTCACCGTGAGCGGACCGATCGTCCCGGGAGAGGGCCTCCCCGACCAGCCCGCCGCTACCACCTGCACTTGGACCGTGACGATGAAGGACGCCAGTGCCGCCGTGCCCGTCTCCGTCGCCGACTTCCACGCGGTCGACCATCTCGGTTCGGTGTTCCCCGTGGGACTGGTCCCGGGCGAGCACCCACCGGCACCCGTGCTCCACCCGGGCCAGACGCTGACGTTCAAACTCCGCGCCTACGAACTGGTAGGCGAGGGCCTGATGCAGTGGGCGCCCGACCACAAACATGTCGTCGGCAACTGGGACTACACAGTGGAGAACGACTGAGGAAGCCCCGGCGGGGCGCCGGTAGCGTGACGACATGCCGCGTCCCGTGCCACCACAGGTGATCCCGCGCCCGCCCACCTGGCAACCCGGCGCCCCGGCACCGTGGGCTGACCTGCCGGTGGAAGAGCGCACGGGGATCGGCCTCGACCGCGTGCTCGACGCCCTCGACGCCGTCGGCCAGCGTGGCCCCGCGCCGGCGGAAATCGGAGCGGACGGCGTGCTCGGTCCCGCCATGCTGGTGAACGAGACGAATGCGCCCGCGGTGCATGACATCAACGCCGGGGTCCTCGCCGCGCTCTTCGAGGAGGAGGGCGAGGCCCGGCTCATCCTCACCCGGCGCTCGTCGGGGCTGCGGACGCACAAGGGGGAGGTCAGCTTTCCCGGCGGCCGGCTGGACGCAGGGGAGGGCCCGGCCGAGGCGGCTCTGCGCGAGGCCAACGAGGAGGTCGGCCTCGACCCCGCCCGCGTGACAACGGTCGGCTGGATCCACCCCGTCATGACCATGGTCTCGGCCTCGCTGATCGTGCCGGTGGTCGCCACCGTGGCCGCGCGGCCCCACCTGGTGGTCAGCCCGGTGGAGGTGGAGCGCGTCTTCGACGTCTCGCTCGCCGAGCTGGGCGACCCGGCCATCTTCCACGAAGAGCGCTGGCGGATCGCCGGGCGCACGATCCCGGGGACCGACGACGACTCGTTCGCGGTGCGGTTCTTCGAGGTCTCGGGCGAGCTGATCTGGGGAGCGACGGCGCGGATGCTCTACGAGCTGATGACGATCGTCCTGCTCGGGCGGTCCGGGGTCTGACCGGTCGGTCGGGGTCAGTCAGTCCCGAAAGCCGACCGACAGGTGGCCCAGCGGCCCGAACGAGACGCTGAGCTCGTCGCCGGGGGCCACCGCGACCGGGGCCACCACGGACCCGGCGATGATGCGGTCGCCGGCCTCGAGCGCCGCGCCATGGGCCGCGAGGTACGACCGGACGAACGTCACCGTGGTTGCCGGGTCCTCCACAATCTGCCCCTCGGCCACCACGCCGCCCGCCCTGGTCACGGAAGCCACCATGGCCCACGGGTCCACGCCCGGGACCTCGTCCCCGAAGACGACCCCGCGGTGGCAGATGTTGCCGGCGAGGACCGGCTCGATGTCGTCGAAGGAGACGCCGAGGTCGACCAGCTCGAGGGCGGGCGCCAGGCCCGCCACCGCTCCGTCCGCCCCCACCCGGATGGCAACTTCGACCTCGACGGCAGGGGCGCCCCAGCCGGCGAGTGCGATGGTGGCGCCGTCGGGCGACACGCCCGCGTCGGTGAGGTAGCCGACGACGGCGTCGGTCAACCCGAAGTGCTCCTGGATGGCGGGGGTGTTGAAACCGATCTTCCAGCCCACCGGCGTCGCACCGGCGGCCAGGGCGGCGTCGCGGCGCGCCAACAGGGCGCGCATGCCGCGGGACACGGAGGCGGCGGAGGCGGTGGGGTCACGGTCGGTCATCGGCCCAGCTTGCCTCAGGTCGCGGCGGCGCAGCAGGTCACGGCTCCGGCGCCCCGCGGACGGCAATCTGGTGCGTCGGGAGAGCGTGAGGTGCAGGGACGGGAGAGTAGAGTGGAGGATCGTCGGCGTGTCGGCCCGGCGTTCGCAATTGATGTCGAGAAGACATGCCGGTGTGGTTCGTGAGCCGTACCGGCCCCACGAATGCCGGAGGGCGAGCACATTGGCTGAGATCGAGATCGGCATCTTCAAGTCGGGGCGCCAGGCCTACGGGTTCGACGACATCGCCATCGTCCCGAGCAGGCGGACCCGGGACCCCGAGGACGTCGACATCTCGTGGGAGATCGACGCCTACCGCTTCGACCTGCCCGTGCTCGGCGCAGCGATGGACGGGGTGATGAGCCCGACCACCGCGATCGAGCTGGGGAAGCTCGGCGGCCTGGGCGTCCTGAACCTCGAGGGTCTGTGGACCCGCTACGAGGACCCCACGGCGCTCTTCGACGAGATCCGCGAGCTCGACGACGACAAGGCAACGTCGCGCATGCAGCAGATGTACCAGGAGCCGATCATCCCCGAGCTGGTCACGGCCCGAATCAGGCAAATGAAGGAGGCCGGCATCACGACCGCCGCCTCGGTGACCCCCCAGCGCACCGAGTCGCTCGCCCAGGCCTGCCTGGCCGCCGAGCTCGACATCCTGGTCATCCAGGGCACGGTGGTGTCAGCCGAGCACGTGTCGAAGACGTCCGAGCCGCTCAACCTCAAGCGGTTCATCCGTGAGTTCGACATCCCGGTGATCGTCGGCGGGTGCGCCTCGTACCAGGCCGGCCTGCACCTGATGCGCACGGGAGCGGTCGGCGTGCTCGTGGGCGTCGGGCCTGGCAACGCCTGCACCACCCGCGGTGTCCTCGGGCTGGGTGTCCCCCAGGCCACGGCCATCGCCGACGTGGCCGGCGCCCGCATGCGCCACCTCGACGAGACCGGCGTGTACGTACACGTGATCGCCGACGGCGGGATGTCGAAGGGCGGCGACATCGCCAAGGCCATCGCCTGCGGCGCCGACGCCGTGATGCTCGGTTCGCCCCTCTCGTCGGCTGTCGAGGCGCCGGCCCGCGGCTTCCACTGGGGCATGGCCACCTTCCACCCGACGCTGCCGCGCGGCGCCCGGGTCCGCACCTCGGTGCGCGGCAGCCTGCGCGAGATCCTGCTCGGCCCCGCCCACGAGAACGATGGCCGCATGAACCTGTTCGGCGCGCTCAAGACGGCGATGGCGACGTGCGGCTACGAAACGGTCAAGGAGTTCCAGAAGGCCGAGGTCATGGTCGCCCCGTCGTTGCAGACCGAAGGGAAGTTCTTCCAGCGGTCCCAAGGCGTGGGGATGGGCCACTGACGCCGATGAGCACGAGTCGGTGACGACTGACACGATCCTCGTCGTCGACTTCGGCGCGCAGTACGCCCGCCTGATCGCCCGCCGGGTTCGCGAGGCACACGTCTATTCCGAGATCGTCTCGCCGACGATCTCCGTCGCCGAGATCAAGGCCCGCGCCCCCAAGGGCATCATCTTCAGCGGCGGGCCCAAGTCGGTGTACGAGTCACCGGCACCGTCCATCGACACCGGCGTCTACGAGCTGGGGATCCCCATCCTCGGGCTCTGTTACGGCGCGCAGCTCATGGCACTGCAGCTCGGCGGCACCGTGTCGCGCACCGGTCAGGGCGAGTACGGGCGCACGGAGCTGAAGCAGACCGGCGCCTCACCCCTCTGCCCCGACTGGCCGGCCACGTCGAGCGTGTGGATGAGCCACGGCGATGCCATCACGGCGGTGCCGGACGGCTTCACGCCCAGCGCCACGAGCGCCGGCGCGCCGGTGGCGGCGATGCACGACTCCGACCGCCGTCTCTTCGGGCTGCAATTCCATCCCGAGGTCGTGCACACCGACAGGGGCGGCGAGGTCTTCGACCACTTCCTCATCGACGTGTGCGGCTGCCTGCCGGGCTGGACCCACGTGTCCATCATCGAGCAGCAGGTGGCGGCGGTGCAGGCCCAGGTGGGTTCGAACCGCGTGCTGTGCGCGCTGAGCGGCGGCGTGGACTCCGCCGTGGCGGCGGCGCTGGTGCACAAGGCGGTGGGCGACCAGTTGACATGCGTCTTCGTCGACACGGGTCTGATGCGCTCGGGCGAGGCCGATCAGGTCGAGGACACCTTCCGGCGCCAATTCAAAATGGACCTGGTGCACGTGAAGGCGGCCGACCGCTACTTCGCCGCACTGGCCGGAGTCACGGATCCGGAGCGCAAGCGCAAGATCATCGGCGAGCTGTTCATCCGGATCTTCGAGGAGGTGGCGCGGGACCTCGGCGCCGGCTCGGACGAAGGCGGTGCAGCCGGCGGCATCAGTGCGACCGGCACCGGTGAGGGTCCGCGCTTTCTGGTGCAGGGAACGCTCTACCCCGACGTCATCGAGTCGGGCAGCGACACCGCGGCCAACATCAAGTCGCACCACAACGTCGGAGGCCTCCCCGACGATCTCGCCTTCGATCTGGTCGAGCCGCTGCGCCTGCTGTTCAAGGACGAGGTGCGCGCCGTCGGCGAGGAGCTCGGCCTGCCGCACGAGATCGTGTGGCGTCAGCCCTTCCCCGGGCCGGGACTGGGCGTGCGCATCATCGGTGAGGTGACTCCCGAGCGGGCCGAGATCCTCCGCAACGCCGACGCGGTCGTCGTCGAGGAGATCCGCCGGGCCGGTCTGTATCGCGAGCTGTGGCAGAGCTTCGCCGTCCTTCCCGCGGTCCGCACGGTGGGTGTGATGGGCGACGGACGCACCTATGCCTATCCGGTCGTCATCCGTGCCGTCACGAGCGACGACGCCATGACGGCCGACTGGGCCCGGCTGCCCTACGACCTCGTCGAGCGGATCGCCTCCCGCATCATCAACGAAGTGGAGGGCGTGAACCGGGTGGCGCTCGACGTGACGTCGAAGCCGCCCGGCACCATCGAGTGGGAGTGACCGTGACGCCGGAGAGCGGCGAGCACGCACGCCTGTTCGACATCTCCGACGAGGGTGTGGGCGCGGACGCCGCAGCAGTTGCCGAGGAGAACGTGCCGCCCGACACCACCGCAGAGGGTGCCGACGACGGCCGGCGCCGGCGCCGGCGCACCGCCACCTCGACCGGCGCCTTCGCGGGACGGCCCGCCGCCCTGGTCGACGACCTCACCCTGCCGCAGCGGGCCGCGGTGGAGCACCGGGGCGGCCCTCTCCTGATCATCGCCGGGGCCGGCTCGGGCAAGACGCGCGTGCTGACCCGCCGTATCGCCCATCTGCTCGCCACCGGTGACGCGCCCTCCTGGGGCATCTTGGCCATCACCTTCACCAACAAGGCGGCCGAGGAGATGCGCACCCGCGTGGCCGATCTGGTCGGCCCGCCGGCCGAGAAGATGTGGGTGTCCACCTTCCACTCCGCCTGCCTGCGCATCCTGCGCTCCAGCGCCGACCGGCTCGGGTACCGCTCGGCCTTCACCGTGTACGACGACACCGACTCGCGCCGGCTCGTCGAGATGATCACCGCGGAGCTCGGGTTCGACCAGAAGCGGTTGCCCTCGCGGGCAGTGCAGGGGGTCATCAGCCAGGCCAAGTCGGAGCTGGTGGACTTCGAGACGTTCCGCGAGGACGCCAGGAGCGGGCCGGACCCCTTCCGCAAGCGCATTGCCGACGTCTACGCCGAATATCAGGGCCGGTTGCTGGCGTCGAACGCGCTGGACTTCGACGACCTGCTCATGGTGACGGCCAACCTGCTGCAGGCGTACGACGATGTGCGTGCCACCTACCAGGAGCGGTTCCGGCACATCCTCGTCGACGAGTTCCAGGACACCAACCACGCCCAGAACGAGATCGTCAAGCTGTTGGGTGAGGCGCACGGCAACGTCTGCGTCGTCGGAGACTCCGACCAGTCGGTCTATCGCTGGCGCGGCGCCGACATCCGCAACATCTTGGAGTTCGAGCGCGCCTTCCCCAACGTGACCACCATCATGTTGGAGCAGAACTTCCGCTCGACCCAGACGATCCTCGATGCGGCCAACGCGGTCATCGCCAACAACCTCGGCCGCCAGCCCAAGGAGCTCTTCACCGTCGGCGACACGGGTGACCCGGTCACGCGTTACCGGGCTGAAGACGAGCGCGACGAGGCGGCCTGGGTCTCCAGCGAGATCCTGCGCCTGCACGCGTCGGAGGGATTGACGTGGGGCGACTGCGCCGTGTTCTACCGCACCAACGCACAGAGCCTGCCGCTCGAGACGTCCATGAAGTTCAGCGGCATCCCCTACAAGGTGGTGGGCGGGGCGAAGTTCTACGACCGGCGGGAGATCAAGGACATCCTGGCCTTCGTGCGGGTCCTGGCCAATCCCGACGACGAGGTGTCGGCCCGACGCATCGTCAACGTCCCCAAGCGTGGCATCGGGGACACGTCGGTGGCGCGTCTGGCCGCCTGGGCCCAGGTGGCGCACGCCCCCTTCAGCGAGGCCATCGACCGGGCCGAGGAGGCGGGCCTCACCGGCAAGGCGCTGAAGGGGGCCGAGCAGCTCTCAAAGATCCTGGGCGAGCTGCGCCCCTTGGTGCAGACGGTGAATCCCGCCGACTTCGTGCAGCTGGTGGCCGAGCGCACGGGCTACCTGGCGGAGCTGGTGGCCGAGCACACGCACGAGGCCGACGGGCGGATCGAGAACCTGGCCGAGCTGGCCAGCCAGGCGGCCGACTTCGACGACGTCATCGGCTTCCTGGAAACGGTGGCCCTGGTGGCGGACTCCGACGAGCTCGAGAGTGACGGCACCCGTGTTTCGCTGATGACGCTCCACACCGCCAAGGGCCTCGAGTACCCGGCGGTCTTCGTGGTGGGGCTCGAGGAGGGGATCTTTCCCCACTTCCGCTCGCTGGCCGAGCCCAGCGAGCTGGAGGAGGAGCGTCGCCTCTTCTATGTCGGCATCACCCGGGCCCGTCAGCACCTCGCCATCTCGCACGCCTGGTCGCGCACGACGTGGGGCCGCACCCAGCCGGCCATGCCGAGCCGCTTCGTCACCGAGGTGCCGTCGCACCTGGTCGAGGACGTCGGGCTCGGCTCACCCCGCCGTGGCTCGGGCTACGACTCGCTCTCGGGCGAGGAGCACCTGCCGGGGGCGACCTTCTCGCCGGCCGTCCCGCTGGCGACCGCCTCGCGTGCGGCCCGTTCCGGCGGGACCGGGTCGGGCGGTACCCGGGGCAGCACCGGTGCCGAGGACCTCGGGCTGGTCGCTGGTGACGAGGTGGTCCACGACCACTGGGGCCGCGGCGTCGTGATCAGCGCCAAGGGGGAGGGGTCACGGGCCCAGGCCACCGTGCACTTCGACTCGGTCGGGAAGAAGAACCTGCTGCTCACGGCCACCCCTCTGCGCCGGGCCTGATCCTTCCCGGTCTGGCGTCCGCACCAGGGCATCCGTATCCTTGGGTCCAGATGAAACGTCCGTACAGGGTGGTCGTGGCCAAGCCGGGGCTCGATGGGCACGACCGGGGGGCCAAGGTGATCGCCCGGGCGTTGCGTGACGCGGGCTTCGAGGTGGTCTACACCGGCCTGCACCAGACGCCAGAGCAGGTGGTCCAGGCCGTCGTGCAGGAGGACGCGGACGCGCTCGGGTTGTCGCTGCTCTCCGGCGCGCACCTCACCCTGGTGCCGAAAGTGGTCAAGCAGTTGGCCGACGTCGGCCGCGGCGACGTGCTCGTGATTGTGGGTGGGATCATCCCCGAAGCGGACATCCCGGTCCTCCACGAGCAGGGCGTCGCCCATGTCTTCACACCGGGTGCGCCACTCGACTCCATCGGTTCCTGGCTGTCCGAGGCCCTCGACCAGCGCGAGGAGGCGCTCGGGGCCTGACCGCTGTACCTGCCGCACCCGTTTCGCCCACCCCACCGACGCGCCAGCGCGCGAGAGACAAGGAGACAGCACCCAAAGTGGACCTGTACGAGTACCAGGGCAAGCAGTACTTCGCCCGCTTCGGCATCCCCACCTCCCCCGGGGGGGTCGCCGACACGGTGGACGAGGCCGTCGAACAGGCCGAGTCCGCCGGCTACCCCGTCGTGGTCAAGGCTCAGGTGAAGGTGGGTGGTCGCGGCAAGGCGGGTGGCGTGAAGCTGGCGGCCGACGGCGACGAGGTGCGCCTCCACGCCGGCAACATCCTCGGGCTGGACATCAAGGGCCACGTGGTGAAGCGGCTGTGGGTGGAGCACGCCTCTGACATCGCCAAGGAGTACTACGCCAGCTTCACGCTCGACCGCCAGGCGAAGCTGCATCTCGGCATGCTCTCCGCCGAGGGCGGGGTCGAGATCGAGGAGGTGGCCGAGACCAACCCCGACGCCATCGCCAAGATCCACATCGATCCGGTGGCCGGCCTGACCGAGAACGCAGCGCGCGAGTGGGTGGAGCGGGCCAACCTCGATCACGAGGCGCGGGACCAGGCGGCCACGCTGCTGGTGCGCCTGTACCACTGCTACGTCGAAGGAGACTGCGACCTGGCCGAGATCAACCCGCTCATCCTCACGCCCGAGGGCAAGGTGCATGCGCTCGATGCCAAGGTGACCCTCGACGAGAACGCCACTTTCCGGCACCCCGAGTGGGAGGAGTACGAGGACGACTCCGACGTCGACCCCCGCGAGAAGATGGCCAAGGAGAAGGGTCTCAACTACATCGGTCTCTCCGGCACCGTCGGCATCATCGCCAACGGTGCGGGTCTTGCCATGAGCACGCTCGACGTCGTGACACAGGTCGGCGGCACAGCGGCCAACTTCCTCGACATCGGCGGCGGAGCCAACGCCGACGTCATGGCCGCCGCCCTCGAGGTGATCAACGCCGACCCGGCCGTGAAGGCCATCTTCGTCAACATCTTCGGCGGCATCACGCGGGTCGACGAAGTGGCCAAGGGCATCATCGAGGCGATGGGCCGGGTGCAGCTGAGCTCACCCGTGGTCATGCGCCTGGACGGGACCAACGCCGTCGAGGGCCGTGCGCTTCTGGCCGACCATCTGTCGCCCACGCTCATCGCCGAGCCCACCATGCTCGAAGCCGCTCGCCGGGCCGTCGGCCTGGCCACGGCGTAGGCGTACCCGGACCCGAGAGAGAACAGGAACCAACGTGAGCATCTTCGTCGACGAGACGACAACGGTCGTGATCCAGGGCATCAGCCCGACGAGCCAGGGGCTCTATCACGGGCTGCGCAACAAGGCCTACGGCACCAAGGTCGTCGGTGGCACCAACCCGAAGCGGGGCGGTGAGGAGATCGAGGGCATCCCGGTCTTCGCCTCGGTGGCCGAGGCGGTCAAGGAGACCGGGGCGACGGCGTCCTTCATCTCGGTCCCGCCGCGGGGTGCGGCCGACGCCATCATCGAGGCGGCGGAGGCCGGCATCGCCTTCATCGTCTGCATCACCGAGGGCATCCCGGCCCAGGACGAGGCGGTCACCTACAACCGCCTGGTCGACGAGTTCCCGGGCACGCGCCTCCTCGGCCCCAACTGCCCAGGCATCATCAGCCCCGGAAAGTGCAACATCGGCATCACGTCGGGTGACATCGCACTGGCGGGTGGACCCGTCGGCATCGTCTCCCGCTCGGGCACGCTGACCTACCAGGCGCTGCACGAGCTCTCGCAGCAGGGCATCGGGCAGACCACCTGCGTCGGCATCGGGGGCGACCCGGTGCCCGGCACCAACTTCATCGACTGCCTTGCCGCATTCGAGGCCGATCCGGAGACCAAGGCTGTGATGATGATCGGAGAGATCGGCGGCTCCGAAGAGGAGCGTGCCGCCGAGTTCATCGCGTCGAACGTGACCAAGCCGGTGGCGGCCTACATCGCCGGGGTCACCGCCCCCCCGGGCCGGAAGATGGGCCACGCCGGCGCCATCATCTCGGGCTCCCAGGGCACGGCCCAGGCCAAGATGGACGCGCTGTCAGCTGCCGGCGTCCAGGTGGCGCAGAACCCCACCGAGTGCGGCGAGAAGATGGTCGCGATCGTGCGGGGGCTGTAGCCCCCGCACGACACGGACCGAAAAACCGAGCCGGCGCGGCAGCTACGTCGTCACCAGCTGTGAGGCGGATGAGCCCACACTGGCCGCCGATTCCGACGATGGGCCGAGCGTGCCCCTGCGCTGCTTCGTGGCGATGACGAATCCCGTGGCGATGAGCCAGATCGGGAAGCCGAACAGGAAGTCGAGGAAGCCGAGCGGCCCGGCAATCGCCAGCACGCCCACGAGCACCGAGTACCAGCCGAGCGTCTTGGGCAGGGGCGCCGCACCTCGGCGGAGCAGGATCGCCAACCCGGTGGTCAGGCTGACCAGGCACATGCCGAAGATGATCGCCAACTCGTTGTTGTCGCCGAAGAAGTTGAACACCTTCACGATCGCGTATTCGTGGTTGTGCGCCGCCAGAATGAGCGTCACCTGGAAGGTGCCCAGCACGACGACGCCGGCGACGAGGAGGATTCCGGCGGCGAACGACACATTGGGCCAGAGCTCGCCCGCACCCGCCTGGCGCAGTGCGGAACGCAGCTGGGTGGCATAGACGAGCAGCAGGGCGAGGGCCAACCCCACCAGGTAGATGGAGGCCCAGCTCTGCCCGACGTGCGTGTTGTACCAATGGGCCACGGTGACGCCGGAGGCGTTCTCGCCCGGCGCACCGCTCCCCAACGGCCCGAAGCCCAAGAATAAGGCCACCACGATCACGATGCCGATGAAGCCCATCCAACGACTCACTCCTGAGTCCTTCATTTTCCGTCCCTCCTTTTGTCCTTGGTCGGACATGTGGGAACGTGACCCAGCAGGCGCCCCGGGGAGACGCTCGCTCGCACGCTCCTTCAGCAATGGTGAACCCCGAAGGCGTGACGGACAAGGGGGCTAGTACGGGCACCGGATCGGGGGCTAGTACCCCCCACCAGCCAGCGCATACCCCACCGCGGGACCCTGCCTCATTAGCGTCTGGTGCGATGGATGCAGGAGGTGCCCCGGGAGGCGCGGGACCCCGCACGTGGCGGAGCCGGAAGGACAGCGCGCCCGCCACGCCGATCCGCCTCACCGACCTCGACCCGGCTTCCCGCCGCCGCGCCCTGCTCCGCTGCGGTGTGACCGTCGCGCTCTGCTGGGTGCTCATCATCGGCGCGTTCTACGTGGTGCCCATCGGTCACGAGTCCAGCTTCCGCGCCTTCGTGCGCCTCGGTGCCGATGTCGCGCTCATCGGTGCCGTCTTCGCCTGGCAGATCCGCCGGATCTCGGTGGCCGAGCTCCCCGAACTACGGGCGATTGAGGCTCTCGGCATCGTGATCGTGCTCTTCCTCGTCGCGTTCTCCAGCATCTACCTGGCGATGTCGCACGAGTTGCCGCTCACCTTCACCCGACGGCTCGACCACACGCAGGCTCTGTACTTCACCATCACCATCTTCTCCACGGTCGGCTTCGGCGACATCACACCGCGGACCGATCCCGCCCGCTTGGTCGTCTCCGCTCAAATGCTGCTCGACCTCGCCATCATCGGGGCCGCCGTCCGCCTCATCTTCAACGCCGCCCGGAGCCGGATCGCGCCGGCCGACGGGAGTTCGGCCTCGGCCTGATCCTGCGCCTGAGGCTCGATCGTGCTTGAGCCGGTACAGATGTCACTTTCCCGTCACATAAAGATTGGCTGCAGGCCGGTCTCCCGTCACCGGGTAGTTCACCTCCTCTCGTTACAGTGCGCGTGCCAGCGCCCGGATGGGGCTGGATGGCGTGCATAGGGCGAAACGCATGGGAGACGCAAACACCAAAAATGCCGGGCCAGCCATTTCGCGAGGACGACTCTTGCGCACGTGAACTGGTGCGTCGTGAGGCCGTCGTTCGGCCCAGACGACGGTGGTCGACGTGACTGTGCCCACGGCGGTCGGTACCCCGGGTGCCACCCGGACCCGCCGCGTCGTTGTTGACTCGCCGAGCCGGGCGGACCGCCTCTTCGACCTGATCACGCTCGGGGCCGGGGTCACCGTTCTCGTGCTGCTCACCCTGGTGGGCGTCTTCCTGCTCTGGCAGGGCCGCCACGCCTGGGCCTATGCCGGCTGGAGCTTCTTCACCACCACCAAGTGGAGCACCAACACCACGCATGTCGTCATCGGCGTCGCCGGTCTGTTGTTCGGCACCATCGTCGTTGCGCTGATCGCCGTCTGCATCGCCATCCCCATGGGCATTTTGGCGGCCCTCTACATCTCCGAATACGCGCCGATCGGCATGCGCAAGGTCCTGCAAGGGCTCATCGACGTGCTAGCTGCCATCCCGAGCCTGCTGTTCGGCCTGTGGGGGTTCTTGACCCTCCAGTACCAGATCGAGCCCCTGGCGCACTGGTTGACCACTTACCTCGGGTGGATCCCCATCTTCGCCACGACCAAAGGCGCCAGCCTCCTGAGCTCCATGTTCGTCGCCGGGATCATCGTCTCGTTGATGTGCGTCCCGATCATCGCCTCCATCTGCCGAGCGGTCTTCGCACAAACCCCACCGGGCGAGAAGGAAGCAGCCCTGGCCCTCGGGGGCACGAAGTGGGGCATGGTGCGCACGGTCGTGCTGCCCTACGGCAAGGGCGGGATCATCGGCGGCTCGATGTTGGGCCTCGGGCGCGCCCTCGGCGAGACGATCGCCGTCACCCTGATCCTGCCGCAGGTGCCGCTCATCTCGAGCCACATTCTCCAACAGGGCGGCGCGACCATCGCCGGGTTCATCGCACAGCGGGCGGGGAGCGACCCGTTCACCGTCTCCGGCCTGATGGCGGCCGGCCTGGTTCTTTTCGCCCTCACCCTCGTCACCAATCTGATCGCCTCCAGCATCGTGTCCCGGAGCCGATCCGGGGTGGGAGTCGAGCTGTGACGACCGTCGTCGACAACCCGAGGCCGGACCAAGCCTCAGGGACGGGCGGGGGCACACCGCCCCCGACGGACGGCCCGCCGCCCGCCTCCCGCCGAGTGCCCCGCCGGGCCAGGAACATGACGCCGATGGACATCGTCGTCATGGCCGCCGCCGCCATCAGCTCCATCAGCCTCTGCTGGCTCGTCTTCTCGATCCTCACCGATGGCGTCGGATGGTTGATGTTCTGGATCGTCGCCTACACGCTGTTCCTGGCCATCTACTTCGTGGCCTCCTACGACCGGGTGGGATGGTTGGCCGCCGTCGACAGGACGGTCACCGTCGCCGTGAGCACCGCCATGCTGCTCGTGCTCATCCCGCTCGTCTGGCTGGTCAGCTACATCTTCATCAAGGGGATCGTGGCGCTCCGGCCGAGCTTCTTCGTCCACGACCAGCGTGGCGTGACGCCGACCATGCCGGCGACGGCGGGAGGTGGCCTCCACGCCATCATCGGGACGATCGAACAGGTGGGCCTCGCCCTGTTGATCTCGCTGCCCCTGGGGGCCATGGCGGCGATCTTCCTCAACGAGAGCCGCTCGAAGCTCCGACGTCCCGTGCGGATCTTCGTCGACGCCATGAGCGGCATGCCGTCCATCGTGAGCGGCTTGTTCATCTACGCCACGCTGATCATCCCTTTGGCCAAGTACAACTCCTTGTTCGGGTTCAACGGCTTCATGGCGTCCCTGGCCCTGTCGATGACGATGATGCCCACCATCTGCCGGGCGATCGAAGTCGTCCTGCGCCTGGTACCGGCCGGGCTGCGGGAAGCTGGACTGGCCCTCGGCGCCTCGCGGGCAAGGGTGGTGGTCTCCGTGGTCCTGCCCACCGCGTCGACCGGCGTGGCGACAGCGGCCATTCTCGGGATTGCCCGGGAGGCGGGCGAGACGGCGCCACTGCTGTTCACGGCCTTCGGCTACAACCTCTACAACGCCAACCCTTTCAAGGGAGCACAGGAGAGCCTGCCGCTCTTCATCTACCGCTTCGTCCGGACCCAGTCGGTGGCCGACATCCAGCGCGGCTATGCCGGCGCGCTGGTCCTGCTCGTGTTGATCCTGAGCCTCTTCGTCGTGGCTCGGTTCCTCGGACGTGACCGCTCGGTCGCCAACCGGCGGAAAGCCCGCGCCCGTCCCGCTCGGCAACCGTCGCTCCTGGTGTCGACGGCGCACAAGCAGTTCCCGAAGCCGACGCAGGCGTTTCAGTCGATGCGCCCGGCCAACATCCTCCGGTCGATGCGCCTGGCCCGGGGGGAGCCATGACCGACGTGTACGTCCCTCAGCCGCAGAGCTCCCAGAATCACCGGTCAGAGGTGCCCGGCGGCGACGGGAGTCCAAGCTCGGAGCAGACGGCCGAGGTTCCGGTTGTGGAGTCGTCACGGGTCGTTCCAACGCTGATCGGTGGCTCGACGCCCGGCCCGGCCACCCTGGAGGCCAGGGACGCCTCCGCGTGGTTCGGCGACCATCTGGCGCTGGAGGGTGTGTTCCTGACTATGGAGGCGGGTCAGGTCACCGCCCTCATCGGGCCGTCCGGCTGCGGCAAGTCCACCTTCTTGCGCCTCCTCAACCGGATGCACGAGCTGGTGCCCGGGTCCGCCATGGCCGGTGAGATCCTCCTCGAGGGAGAGGACATCTACGGGGCCAACATCCGCGCCCAGGTCATCCGGACCAGGATCGGCATGGTCTTCCAGAAGCCCAACCCGTTCCCAGCCATGAGTGTGCGGGAGAACGTCCTGGCCGGGCTCAAGCTCACCAAGATCCGCTGCGACGACCACGATGCCCTGGTCGAACAGTCGCTGCAGCGGGCAAGCCTGTGGAGGGAGGTGCGGGATCGACTCGGGTCTCCCGGGGGCGCTCTCTCGGGTGGCCAACAGCAGCGGCTCTGCATCGCACGGTCGCTGGCCGTCGCGCCGAACGTGCTGCTCATGGACGAGCCGTGCTCGGCGCTCGACCCGACATCGACCAGGCGAATCGAAGAGACGATCGCCGAGTTGCGTGAGGAAGTGACCGTGGTGATCGTCACCCACAACATGCAGCAGGCGCAACGGGTCTCGGATCACTGTGCCTTCTTCCTGGCGGCCGAGAACGAGCCGGGGCGCCTGATCGAGCAGGGCCCGACCGCCAAGATGTTCGATTCGCCCGAGGACCCGCGGACTCTCGACTACGTCTACGGCAGGTTCGGGTGAGCGTGCTGCTCCGAGCGATGCGTCTGGCGAGCCCCGCTCTCGCCCTCCTGCTGGCGGCTGCGCTGGTCGTCCTCGTCGATGTTGGCGCGCCGGCAGGAGCGACCAACGCTCCGGCCAACGGCCAAGGCTCCACCTACGCCGCGCTGGCCTTCCAGCAATGGACCCAGAGCGTGCAGAACCAGGGACTGAACCTCAACTACACAGCCACCAGCTCACCCGCCGGACTGGAGGCCTATAGCCAGAACACCGCCGACTTCGCCGGCACGGAGGCCGAGTTCTCGGAGCTTCTTCCGGGATCCCCCGTCAACGTCCCGCGTGGGTTCGAGTACACCCCTGACGTCGCCGGGGCGACCGCCATCATGTACAACGTCGCCCTCTCGGCGAGCGGCCAAGACCCAGTCACCTCCCTCCGCCTGGCACCGCTGACCATCGCAAAGATCTTCCTCGGCAAGATCAGCAACTGGGACGACCCGGCGATCAGCGCCGACAACGGTGGGGTTGTCCTCCCCGACCAGCACATCACGGTCGTCTGTCGAACCGGTCAGTCGGGAACCACGGCTCTGTTCTACGACTTCGTGGCGCACACCGACCCCACTGACTTCGCGTCATGGGCGGCCCAGAACGGCTTCTCGACCGGTTCTCGGCTTCTCGAAGTCGACAACGCGAACTCACCGACCAACATGGCATGCCAGTCGGGCTCGGATACCGAGGCCAATTACATCGCCGCCAACCGCTGGACGATCGGCTACGACGAATTCGGCTACACGAAGGTGTACAACGACAACGTCGCGTGGGTGCAGAACGCCTCGGGCAACTGGGTGCAGCCCTTTGCGGTGAACATCAGCGCCGCGCTGGCCTCTGCCCAGCTCTCGGCCGACACGTCACAGGATCTCTCGGGCGTGTACACGAGCACCAATCCGCAGGCCTACCCGATCTCCGCCTACTCGTACATCTTGGTCCAGTGCGCGCCGAATTCGTCGCGGCCGACGTGCACCTCGGCCTATCCCAATCCGGGCATCGCGTCCACGATGGCCGAATTCATGGACTACGTCGCGTGTGCCGGTCAGATCCATATGGCCGAGATCGGCTACGCCCCCCTCCCACCCCAACTGTCGCAATTCCTGGCCAATGCCGTCGGTTGGATGTTGGGCCAATCGGCGCAGCAACTCAGCACGTCCAATTGCAGCAATCCCACGTTCAGCGGGAGCCTCGGAGCGGGCGCCTCGCCTCCGCCCCTGCCGCCCATTGGCAAGGCTCCGGGGGCGTCTGCACCGGGTGCTGCCGTGGCCGCGAGTGGAGCCGGCGCGTCGAGCGGCACCGCCACTGCCACGTTGGCTTCCGGCTCCGAAGGAGCGGCCTCGAGCGGAACGAGTGCGACGGGAACCGGCACGGCAGGTAGCAAATCCAAGTCGAGCGGCACGTCGGACACGCAACCCGCCGATCCAGCGGTCCTGCGGGGCGGCGAACTGCCGACGAGCCCATGGATTCCACTTCTCGCCCTCCTGATCGTCCTGGCCATCCCTGTCGTCATCTTGTCCATCAATCGAAAGCGCGGACCCACATGACTCGATCACTCAGAACACTCCTCCAATCAACGTCAGCGCTCAGGAAGGGAGCTGCTCGCACTGGCAATGCCGCACTCGTACACACGTCGCAGTTACCGAAACCACCCCACGAAGGAGCGAATGTGAAATACAAAGGATCGATAGTTCGGCGAGGGATCCTCGCCGGAGCCATCGTGCTCACGAGCGGCAGTGCGGTGTCTCTGGCCGCCGCACCCGCGGGGGCGAGCAACACGCAGATGACGGCTGTTGGTTCGTTCACGACGTTCTTCATGATGCATGCGCTGTTCCCGCAGCTCAACGACATCAACCCGAACCCAGAGTCCGGGTCAGAGACCCAGGTGATCGCTCCGGACTCACAGACGTGTTCGGGTGGTCTCACCTACAGCACAGCGACACAGCCGCCGAACGGCTCTGGTCAGGGGAAGACGGCTTTAGCGGCCGAAGAAACGGCTGCCGCCACCGCGCAAGGTTGTATCGACTTCTCGCGGTCTTCATCGCCTCCGGCGCCCCACAGTTTGACGCTGCCTGGTGGGACCACCGAGAGTGGCGACCCGGCCTCGTCGCACCTCGACTACTACGCCTATGCCTTGGACGGCGTGGCGCCGCTCGTAGGCTCTGATGCCCCGGCGTCGGTCTGGACTGCAGGCTCCGACACGGGATCCGGCAAAGGGCTGACGCTGGCGCAAGTCCAGAACATCTACAAGTGCATCACCACCAACTGGAGCGAGCTGGGAGGCGCCAACGAACCGATCGCGCTGTTCTGGCCCCAGTCAGGGTCCGGCACCCGGGCCGTCTACACCGACGTCCTCGGGTTCGACCCGACCAACCCCGGCAGCACTTTGGGGGATCTGTGCACGAGCACAACCGAGCCGACCACAGGGTTCTCGTTGACCACTGGGGGCGTCACCACTACCGCGCCGAACGAGGAGAACGCCGAAGATGGCATCGCGTACCAGAACAGCCTCGCTTCTGGCTGTGAAGCCGCTGCCAAAGTCTCGACCGGCATCGCTGCACCGAGTAGTTGCCCCGCCGCAGAGGCCATCTACATCTATTCGGCCGGCAAGTTCAGCCAGCAGTGGAACGACACGACCGACTTCACCTCGGCGTCCCCCAACTTCGTCGACACGACGCTTACCGGCAACGCCTCCAACACGGTGGGCAACTTCCTGGCCGGCACATTGAACATGGCCACGATGCAGAACACCGGGGGTTCGGGCCAGGCGTACGTGGACCTGACCCCCGGAGGCCTCTTCAACCAGGACACCGACCGGGGCACGTTGGCCGTCGACGGCAGCACGGTGACGGAGGTGAACGAGTGGTACCACAACCTTCCGTCCGGCGATACCACCAACCCTTCGGACTCGAGCGCCAGCATCCCCGGGGTTCGTTACGTGTACAACGCCGCCGACACGGTGCTGCCCGGCTACAACGGGGCAAAGATGATGATCGGCTTCGACAACCAGACAGGCGGCACGACGAGCGTTCTGTGCAACGGTGACGACGCCACCACGATCGTCGCGAATGGATTCCTGCCCTTGACCACGGGCTCGAGCGCGCCGACTGGCTCGGACGCGTCCAGCGCGACGTGCCGGGAGTTCGGAGGCTTGGCGTTCCCGGGTCACGGAGCATTCAACCACTGGAGCACCCCGACCTTCGACGGCCGAAGTTCCTAAGCGACTGCCTGTGTCAGTGGCCCGGGCCATTCGGCCCGGGCCACTGACCAGGAGCGCAGCACCACATTACGAACTGCCGAGCTGCATGACCGACATGAGAAACGTGACATGAAATCGAGCACGAGCGAGCGATGACCAGGGCACTGCATCCACCGCGGTGGCGCCGGCCGGTGTCGCGCGCCGCCAGGCACCGTGCGACGGGTGGTGTCCTCGTCGTGCTGGCTCTCGCCGGTGGATTGGTGGTGGCCCTGACGGGGTTCTCCGGTCACACCGGCGTCGCTCAGGCAGATACGACGCCCAATAACAACGCCAACCCGTACTTCACGCTGAGCGTCGACCCGGCCGCCACCCAGAGTCTCGTCGATGGCCAGGCTATTCCGTTCACCGTCACTCGCACGGACCTTGGAACGAGCACTGGGTTGGAGATCGCCGCCGTGGGCACAGGCTGGTGTGAGTCCGACGTGCAGCTTCCGGTCTCGGAGAATCCCGGGAACCAAAGCTTCAACGCGTTGACGTCCGGGTTTCCTGTGGTCAACGCGACGACCCCAGGTGCGCCCCCCGCCAACTGCCTCGATTACGTCAACGCCGATCTGAGCGCCATCGTCTCCAACGGTTCGGCGCTACCCACCGTCGCCCCCGAGCCGAACAGCACCATCAACGTTGCCGGGGGAGCAGGTGACTACCCCACGGTGAGCGGTCAGACGTTGGCCGAAGTCGGCCAGGGAGGGCAACAACCGGCCCCTTTCAACGGAATCTCGGTCAACTGCCTGCCCAGTGAGCCGTGCACGCTCGCCCTGGCGGTCTGGACGGTCAACGTCAACGTCCCGGGGCAGAACAACGTCTACTTCGTCGGAGTTCCCGTGAGCTTCCAAACCTCGTCGGCGGGTTTGGCCTGCAACGGCCCGGCGCCGGGGCAGGTTGCCAGCGAGAGTCCGGACCGTCTGGGCGAGGCCGTGAGCCAGTGGGGGATCGACGCTTGTAAGAGCGGCCTCGCGTCTGGGCAGGCGCTCACCTTCAATCTCGGCTCGAGCAACAGCGACGACAAGGCACTGTGTGCGTTTGCCAGTGGCGCCGTCGATCTGGCCTACAGCGCAGTCGGCTACGGCCCGCAAGGGTCGGACTTCTCGCCGTCGAACTGCCAGGGTGGCGCCCAACCGGCGCGTCCGTACGTCGCGATACCGATTGCTTTGAACGCGGTGGTGCTTGGACACTCGCCGAACAACGCACAGGCGCCGCCCTACCAGGGCTTCGGAACCGAGCTGAGCGACTTTCCGCAGCTGAAGATCACGATTGCCCAGTTCGCCCAGCTCTTGAGCAACGGCGGCTCCGTAGACGCCTTGGGGGGCGGAGCCCATACGAGCGACACCGGGACTTGGGCGAGTCAATTGGGACAGGGTATCTTGGGCCTGAACCCGGCGTTGGCGAATGCGTACCAAGACTCCTGTTCGGCCTGCGTCATAGTCGGAAGTGGCTCGGGCGTCGGAGTCGCCGCCACCTCGGGTACCGACGCCACGACGTACCTCGCCACCAGATTCCTTGACGCTTTGGCGCCAGGTCAGCTGCTGAGCGCGCCAAATGCCCAAGCCGCCTTTCCAGCCGAGCAGCTGGGCACTGTCACGAACTTCGGTACGCCGCCTCCCGCCTACGACGTTCAGACCTACACGGGCAAGAGCATCCTGGCCCACTACATGACGCCGTTGTCCGGGAGCGCATGGTGGGCCGTGACCGACGCCGCCACCGCGGCAGCGACGTGGGGTGGTCTGGACGACTTTGCCCTGCAGACGCCCGACTCACTCTCAGCGGCTCCCGACCAGGCGGCCTACGTGTCCCCGACTGGCCCGCAGGCAAAGGAAGCGATGCAGGCAGCGGTGGCCAACATGACGTCGCAACCCGACGGCACATTGCTCCCGAACCCTCAGGGTGGAGCGGTCAACGGGGTCGAGCCCTACCCGCTCACCTACGTCGAGTACGCCATTGCACCGTCCCAGCCCCTGCTGAACCCCGACTGCACTCCCAATACGGCTGGCCAGGCAGCGCTCGGCCAATGGCTGAACTTCCTCGTCGGCGGCGCACAGAACGACCTGCCGGTGGGAATGGTGCAACTGCCCAGTTCGCTCGTCAGGCAAGCGCAGGCCGACATCGCCAAGGTCGGGAGCGCGGCAGCCACTTGCACCCCGGCCAACTCGACCCCGAGCACGACGGCCGTGCCAAGTGGGTCCACGGCCACGCCCTCGGGCTCGGGCTCGATTGGTAACACGCCGAACTCTGTTTCCTCGTCGTTCCCCCTGTCGAGCGAAACGGGCACGGCCACTGGCTCGACGTCTTCGGCGTCGACTGGCGGAAAGAGCGCCGGTTCCACCTCGAAGGTTGCCTCGGGGCCGGCCGCACTGAGTCTCTCTGCCTTCGAGACCGTCTCGCCCGCCAGTTGGGCGCTCCCACTCCTCGCCGTCCTGATTCTGGCCCTCCTCCTCCCTGGCCTGATCCTCTTGGCCTCGGGTCGATCGCTTACAGACGCCCTCGGCGGGCTACGTTCTTCCGGTCCGAGTTCGCCCGTGGCGGGGACTTCTGACCCGGAGGTGCCGTCCTCTGGGTCCGGTGCCGAGCCATGACGGTCACGCAGACTCCCTCCCTCGGCAGGGACGGCACCCTGAGTGCCTCGGAGCCATTCGCCGCCGCGCCCTCGGCGCCCGACACTGATCGCCCCGACGAGCCGCCGGCGCGTCAACTCCCAAGCCGTCGGACGCTCGTCGTCGGCGCGCTCGTCGTGCTCGCGGCCTTCCTTGTCGCGGTGGGAGCGGTGCTCTACGGGATCGGATCGCTGGTGCACGCACGCGACCAGCGCGCCCTGATGACCGCTGAGCGCTCTGACATCGCCGGGGCAGCGGTCGAGGCCAAGGCGTTGGACCATGTGAATCTCCCCTCGCAGCCGCCATTACCGGGTGCGCCGGTCGGCGTGCTGGCGATTCCGGCGATAGGCGTCAACCAGGCCGTCGTGGAGGGCGTCGGTTCGAGCCAGACCGTCTCCGGCCCCGGCCACGTTCCGGGTACCGCCGGCCTCGGCCAACCGGGCAATGCAGCAGTGGTCGGTCGCAACGCTGCATACGGGGGGCCCTTCGGACGCCTCGACCAGCTGAAGCCAGGTGACCAAGTCTTCACGGCCACCATCGAGGGCCAGTCGATCTACGTGGTCCGCCACGTGGCAAGGGTGACGCTCGGATCGGCCACTGCGCCCATCAGCTCGACAGCGGCTGGATCGACATCGACCGGCTCGACGCCGAGCGTCACGCTCAACACCCTCTACCGGCCCACCAAGGACAACCGCATCACGCTCGTGACCTCCGCGTCGGTCGCGCCTTGGAACAGCAGGCAGGTCATCGAGGTGACGGCAGTACTGCGCGGTCGGCCTTACGTGGCGACACCGCAGGAATCCCGGAGCCCCAGTCAGCAGGGCAACACCGGCGATTCGAGCTCATGGGCCGAGCTGGTCCTGTCCCTACTGGCATTGGCCGCCACTGCGGTTGGCGCACTCTTCCTCTATCGCCGCTGCACCGTCCGTTCCGCCTATTTGTTGAGCACCGCACCACTCGTGGCGTTCACCGTCTTGGCGGCCGAAGCCATCAGCCGCTTGTTACCTGCGTGGATGTGATCCCACGTGCCGACCATCGACAGCCAGAAAGGCCCCTTCGAATGCCAAAGCGCAATGCCAGGCCAGGTTGCCCCCAAGAACCACCAGGACGCCCGGACCACACCGTCAAACCATCCCTCGCATTGTCCAGTTCGAAACAACCCATGAATCAGAGCCATCAGGAGGAAAGCGTGATCCGAACCGACGAAGTTGCAACCAGCGCGCCGGCGAAGCACCATCGTGCGCGGACAGCGCGGTGGCGTAGCTGGACTGCCTGCGTGGCAAGCCTGGCAGCCACGCTGGGTATGGCCTTCATTCCCGGTTTGGGTGCAACGCCTGCGGGGGCAACCACGTCCTCGGTGACGACCATCACCGACAACCCCGCGGGCACGGCGCCCACCCTTGGGGTCCCGGTACCCGAAGGTTCGGCCAAGATCAGCCCCACCTACGTGGCTCGCAGCTCCAATGGTGACATCGCGCTCGCTGAGACGAACGCCGGCTCCGTCTTCGTGTACCTGATCCCAGCTGGAACCACCAACGAGTACCACATCCAGACGGCCCCGAATCCGACGCCGGCCTTCGGACCGCTCACGCCGGGAGATGCATACCTCGTGGCTGGCACCGGAACGGCCGGACTGATCGCCGACCCGGGCGTCCAACAGTTCCCGGGAGATCCCCCTACGGCTGCGGCGACGACGGCGCCGATCACGCCGACATCGGTGGCATTCGACTCAAATGGAAACCTCCTCATCGCCGGCGCGTTCAATGGTGCTTCGGCCATTCAGGTCGATGCGAAGACAGCCGGCACGTTTTATGACAACACGATGACCGCGGGTGACCTGTACACCATCGCAGACGTCGGTCTGACGGGAGCGCCGCTCAATGCGATCAACATGGGCGACGTGGCCGCCGTGGCCAACGGCATGTCCGTTGACCCGACTGGCAACATCGTGGTGGGGAACGGCGACGGCGTCGATTTCGTCAACGAGCAGCCCTCCGGAAGCCTCAGCATTTACGGCCAAAGCATCCCGGGTCTCTCGTCAGCCGTGGTCGCCGGTAGCGCTCGGGGTGGCACCAACTGCTCTATGGGTGGTCCAGCAAGCGCTCCGGCTACGTCGCTCTTCGTCCAGCATTCGGCGCCCTATGTCGATAGTTCGGACAACGTCTACTTCAGCGACAACGCAGGCGGTTCCGGCCGTGGCTGCGTCTGGGTCCTTCCGGCGCAGTCGGGCAACATCGATGGCATGAGCGTCACGGCTGGCAACGTGTACAAGCTCGCGGGTAACGGCGACACCTCAGCCACCGGAGATGGGATCTCGGGTGTCACTTCCAACGTGGCGGGCACAAGTTCCATCACGGTCGACTCGGCCGGCAACGTCATTTTTGGCGTCAGCGGCTCGGCCTCAGGCACCAGCCCAGCGCTCAGAGTGCTCGCTGAGAGCAACTGTCTGTCGGCCTGTGGCTACGGCCTGAGCAGCACGACCGCGGGTGACCTGTACACGGCTGCCACTGGTGCGACGCCGGGGCCGGCGACGCTGACCGGCCCAACGTCGGTCCTGTCCGACGGGCTCGGCAACCTGCTCGTCACAGACGGTACGACGACCTCGAACGCCAATCTCGACGAGGCGGCAGGAGGCCCAACGGCCGTTCCCGTCGTGACGAGCGTCAGCCCGAGCGAGGGCCTATTGGCGGGCGGTAACAGCGTCACCATCACGTCGTCGGTGCCGAACTTCACCGGGGCAACGGTCGTGCACTTCGGCGAGCTCACGGCCACTCCCACAGTGGTTTCGGCCTCCGAAATCACTGTCACGTCTCCGGGGCCGGGCAGCGGGACGGTCGACGTCACGGTCACGACGCCCGCGGGCACCTCGGCGACTTCGAACGCCGACAGCTTTACGTATGTGCCGGCGCCGATTGTCACCGGCGTCAGCCCGTCTTCGGGGCCAGCAGCTGGCGGCACGGGGGTGACCATCGGCGGGACCAACTTCACCGGAGCCACGGCAGTCGACTTCGGCACCACGGCCGCGACCGGCGTGATCGTGAACGGCGCGGGGACCTCCATCACGGCCACGTCTCCAGTGGGTAGCGGGACGGTCAACGTCACCGTCATGACACCGGGTGGCACCTCGGCGACGTCGAGCGCCGACGACTTCACCTATATTCCGGCACCGATTGTCACCGGCGTCAGCCCGCCTTCGGGGCCAGCGGCTGGCGGCACGGGCGTGACCATCGCCGGAACAAACTTCAGCGGGGCGACGGCAGTCGACTTCGGCACCACGGCCGCGACCGGCGTGATCGTGAACGGCGCGGGGACCTCCATCACGGCCACGTCTCCAGTGGGTAGCGGGACGGTCAACGTCACCGTCATGACACCGGGTGGCACGTCGGCGACGTCGAGCGCCGACGACTTCGCCTATATTCCGGCACCGATTGTCACCGGCGTCAGTCCGAACGTCGGCCCGTTGGGGGGCGGCACGGGTGTGACCATCACCGGAAGCAACTTCACCGGGGCGACGGCAGTGGACTTCGGCATCACGGCCGCGACCGGTGTGACGGTGAACGGCACAGGAACCTCCATCACGGCCACGTCTCCGTCGGGTAGCGGGACGGTCAACGTCACCGTCATGACACCGGGTGGCACCTCGGCGACGTCGAGCGCCGACGACTTCACCTATGTGCCGGCGCCGACGGTCACCGGCGTCAGTCCGAATGTCGGCCCCCTGGGGGGCGGCACAGGTGTGACCATCACCGGAAGCAACTTCACCGGGGCGACGGCAGTCAAGTTCGGCACCACGGCCGCGACCGGCGTGATCGTGAACGGCGCGGGGACGTCCATCACGGCCACGTCTCCATCGGGTAGCGGGACGGTCAACGTCACCGTCATGACACCGGGTGGCACTTCTGCGACGTCGAGCGCCGACGACTTCACCTATGTGCCGGAGCCGATTGTCACCGGCGTCAGTCCGAACGGCGGCACTGACGCTGGCGGCACGAGTGTGACCATCACCGGAAGCAACTTCACCGGGGCGACGGCAGTCAAGTTCGGCACCACGGCCGCGACCGGCGTGATCGTGAACGGCGCGGGTACGTCCATCACAGCCACCTCTCCGGCGACGGGCACTATCGGGACGGTCGACGTCACGGTCACGACTCCCGGCGGCACCTCGGCGACGTCGAGCGCCGACCACTTCAGCTACGCTCCCCAGCCGCCACAGCCACCCGCGGGTGCGACGCAGTCGGCCGGAGCATCGTCGTTCAGCCCGACCGGGACTGCCACGGCATCCTTGCCAGGGAACAGCATCTCGGCGAGCTTCACCGGAGTGGGAGCGGTCACCGTGGCCAAGTACGGGGGTAACCCGACGACCGGAGCCGTCTCGGGCGGCACCGGGGTCTACTACGACGTGAAAGTGGCGACGGGGAGCACGATGCAGTCACTCACCATCACGGTGTGCAGCCTCGGTGCGGGTGGCCAGTCGATCGACTGGTGGAACGGGTCCGCATGGGTGCCCTTCTCAAACCAGACGTTCAACTCGTCGACCGGCTGCGTGACCGCCACGGTCAACGCCAGCGGCACTTCGCCCACAATCGGGCAGCTCACGGGGACTCCTGTGGCGGCGTCGTCTAACTCGTTGTCCTCGGGTTACTGGTTGGTGGCGTCCGACGGAGGGATCTTCAACTACGGCGGCGCCACCTTCTACGGCTCGACGGGGAGCATGACCCTGAACAAGCCGATCGTCGGCATGGCGTCGACGCCGGACGGCAAGGGCTACTGGTTGGTGGCCTCCGACGGAGGGATCTTCTCCTACGGTGACGCCACCTTCTACGGCTCGACGGGGAGCATGACGCTCAACAAGCCGATCGTCGGCATGGCGTCGACGCCGGACGGCAAGGGCTACTGGTTGGTGGCCTCCGACGGGGGCATCTTCTCCTACGGTGACGCCACCTTCTACGGTTCGACGGGGAGCATGACGCTCAACAAGCCGGTCGTCGGCATGACGGCGACAAAGGACGGCAAGGGCTACTGGTTGGTGGCCTCCGACGGAGGGATCTTCTCGTACGGCGACGCCACCTTCCACGGCTCGACGGGGAGCATCACCCTCAACAAACCGGTCGTCGGCATGACGGCGACAAAGGACGGCCAGGGCTACTGGTTGGTGGCCTCCGACGGAGGGATCTTCAACTACGGCGACGCCACCTTCCACGGCTCGACGGGGAGCATCACCCTCAACAAGCCCGTCGTCGGCATGGCGGCGACAACGGACGGCCAGGGTTACTGGTTGGTGGCCTCCGACGGAGGGATCTTCAACTACGGCGACGCCACCTTCGCCGGGTCCACCGGCGGGATGAGCCTCAACAAGCCGGTCGTCGGCATGGCGGCCCAGGCTGGAGGTTCGTGACCCGGATCTCCAGCAAAAAGGAAAGAAGCGGGAACGATTCCCTGGTGCGGCGGACATCCGTCGCCGGAATCGTGCTTGCTGCCGCGGCGGCGGTCCTAGCCATGTCGCTAGGACCGCCCGTCGCGGGTGCCGGCGCCACTGCCGCGCGCTTGGGTCCGCTGAAGTCCGTCCGGTGCGCCCCGATGGCTTCGGATCCCGCACTCGAAGCGCCGCTGTATGCGCAACAGAAGGGAGCAACCTCCAAGGCCGACGGCTGGTGGTGCCAACTCCCGCACGCCACGCAGGTCCCAGGGGGATTGGCCCCTCTTCGTCGTGACGTCGCACCGTTGCCAAACGGCTATGCGATCGAGGAGACTGTGTATTCGCCTGCCGGGCAGGCGAAGGACTCCTCCATCAGCACCAAGGGACCCCCGGCCATCATCGTCGAGGTCAAGCTCAACAGCGCCGTCGCACCCGGCCCGACGGCCCACGTCCCGCAGTTCTCGAGCTCGAGAAAAGTCACCTTGAAGAAGGGCGTCACGGCGAGCGTGCTCACCAGCTCGGGGCAGACGGATGTCAGCTGGGGTTACCCAACGACGGGCGTGCCGAAGTACCTCTCCGCCGTGGCCTCTGTCACGGTGGCAGGATTCAGCGTGCCGGCATCGGCCGTCATCGCCGTGGCGAAGCACGTCGCACCCCTTTGATGACTGAGCGGCGGCCCGTTCGGGTCCCGCGTCGGGCGGGCCTCGGGCTCGTGTGCACAGGCTTGCTGCTCGGGTTCGCGCCACTCGTGGTCGGCGGTCCACCCGCAGGCGCAGCGCCGGCTGCCGCGGCCACCGCCTCGACCAGCCTGACCCTCGATCAGTGGAAGCAGCACTATGAACACGACATCGGCATCCTGGCCGACGACGTCCTCGTCGTGGTCGACGATGGAAAGAGAGCCCAGACCCACATCACGAAGGCGAAGGTCAACACCACCTTGAAGGACTGTCGCCAGTGGAGTACGGACGCCGCGATGGCGCGGACGGCAGCGCCCCCGATCCCGATGGCGTCGGCCCAACGAGCGTGGACGAGCATGATCGGCGCCTCGGCCCGGGCGGCGGCGCAGTGCGTCGCCTCGTTGCAGACGGGAGCGGGCGGCGCGAAGAACTTCCGCAGACAGCTGGCGCTCGTCGAGAAGGATGAGGCGACCCTGGTCAGCGACCTCAACCGCTAGGGCGATCCAAGGGCGCACCTGGTGCGACCCCGGCCCCCCACTCGGTAGATTGGCGTTGTGCGCCTCGGAGTCCTTGTCTCGGGTTCCGGGACGATCCTGCGGGCGATGCTGGAGGCAGGACTCCCGGTCACCGTCGTCCTGTCCGACCGGCCCTGCGCCGCGCTCGCCCTGGCGGAGGAGCATGGCACGGCCGCCGAGCTCGTCGACCGGGCGGCTTTCGGGGGCTTCGGGCCCGGATTCGACCGCGACGGCTTCACGGCGACGGTGGCCGCCACCCTGGTGGCGCATCAGGTCGACCTGGTGGCCATGGCCGGCTTCGGCACGGTGATGACCGAGGCCGTGCACCGCGCCTTCCCCGATCGGATCATGAACACCCACCCCGCGCTGTTGCCCGCATTCCCGGGTTGGCACGGCGTGCGGGACGCCCTGGCCGCCGGCGTGTCCGAGACCGGGTGCACGGTCCACCTCGCCACCCTCGAGATGGACGCGGGGCCGATCCTGGCTCAGGAGGCGGTCCCGGTCCTGGCCGGCGACGCCGAGGACACGCTGCACGAGCGGATCAAGGTGGTCGAGCGCCGGCTCTACCCGGCGACGGTCGCCTGGGGGCTGGCGGAGCTCGAGGCGGGACGTGCGATCGAACCGCCGGCCCGGATGCCGGTCGCCGCCGGGAGCCATGGCGACGGGGCGGCGAGCGGCGTGAGTCGGGGAGGGGCTGAGAACGCGTGACGAGGAGAAACAGAGGAGTGAGAAGGAGTGAAGAGGAGATGACGTCGTGAGGGCCCTGTTGTCGGTGTACGACAAGGAGGGCCTGGTCGAGCTGGCCCAGGGTCTCTCCGATCTGGGGTGGGAGCTGGTCGCCAGCGGCAACACCGCGGCCACGCTGAGCGAGGCGGGCATCGCCCACGTCGAGGTGGCACAGGTGACCGGCTCGCCCGAGATGCTCGGCGGTCGGGTCAAGACCCTCCACCCCAAGATCCACGGTGGGATCCTCGCCGACCGTTCCAAGCCCGAGCACCTCGACGACCTGGCGGCGAACGGGATCGATGCCATCGACCTGGTGGTGTCGAACCTCTACCCGTTCTCCTCCGACCCCTCCGTCGAGCTCATCGACGTCGGCGGCCCGACCATGGTGCGGGCGGCGGCCAAGAACCACGAGCACGTCGGCATCGTCACTTCGCCGGCCGACTACCCCGCCGTGCTCGAGGAGCTGCGCGCCTCCGGCTCGCTCTCGGCGGCGACGCGTCGCCGGCTCGCCCGGGCCGCGTTCGCCCATACCGCCGCCTACGACGCGGCCATCGTCGCCTGGCTCGACGCCGGCGGGCCTGCGCCCGTCGAGGACCTCCCGGGCGCCACCGCCGCCGACCTCGAAGAGGCCGAGCTCTCCGAGGTCCTCCCGCCGACGCTGCACCTCACGCTCGAGCGCACGGAGGTGCTGCGCTACGGCGAGAACCCGCACCAGCGGGGCTCGCGCTACCGCATCGCGGGGACGACCAGCTGGTGGGACGCGATGGCCCAGCACGCGGGCAACCCGCTGTCCTACCTGAACATCTTCGATGGCGATGCGGCATGGCGGCTGGTCCACGAGCTGGCGGCGGACGCCGGTGACGGGAAGTTCGCGGTGGCCATCATCAAGCACGCCAATCCGTGCGGCGCCGCCGTGGCCGACAACCTCGTCGCGGCCTACGAGCGGGCGCTCGAGTCCGATCCGCTCAGCGCCTTCGGGGGCGTGGTGGCCATCGGGGGCGACGTCACCGAGGTGGTGGCCGACGCGATCGCAGCCGGACCCCAGGCCGACGTCATCATCGCCTCGTCGTACGCGCCGGCGGCCCTGGAGAAGCTGAAGGGTCGTCGCAAGGCCACCCGCATCCTTTCGGGGCCCGCACCCGAGCAGGCGCTGCGCCAACTCCGCAGCCTGGGCGCCAGCGTGCTGGTGCAGGACGTGGACGCCTTCGTCTCGCCCCGCTCCGAGTGGCGCACCGTCACCACACGCTCCCCTTCCGAGGACGAATGGCGCGACCTGGTGCTGGCCTGGCGGGTCTGCGGCCGCACGACCTCCAATGCGATCGCCGTCGTCACCAATGGGCAGGCGGTCGGCGTCGGTGCCGGGCAGCAGTCCCGCGTCGTCGCGGCAGAGATCGCCGTACAGAAGGCGGGGGAGCGGGCCAAGGGCGGTGCGGGAGCCAGCGACGCCTTCTTTCCCTTCCCCGACGGGCTCCTGGTGCTGGCCGATGCCGGCGTCACCGCCGTCGTCCAACCGGGCGGATCGGTGAAGGATCCCGACGTCATCGCCGCCGCGGATGAGGCCGGTCTGGCGATGGTCCTGACCGGCGAACGGCACTTCCGGCACTGATGGGCGCCATCCTGCTCGACGGCGAGTCGGTCGCTGACCGACTCAACGCCGAGGTGGCCGACCGCGTGGCTCGACTGGCCACCAAAGGAATCAATGTGGGCCTCGGCACGGTGCTCGTCGGTGACGACCCGTCGAGCGAGCGCTATGTCGGCATGAAGCACGCAGACTGCGCCGCACTCGGCATCTATTCTGCCGGCGAGCACCTTCCTGCCACGGCCACCCAGACCGAGGTGCTCGATGTCATCGCCCGCTTCAACCGCGACCCGAAGATCAGCGCCTTCCTGGTCCAGCTTCCTCTGCCCGACGGGCTCGACGAGACGCAGGCCCTGCTGGCCGTCGACCCCGCCAAGGATGTCGATGGGCTGCACCCGGTGAACCTGGGACGCCTGGTGATCGGCACGCCGGGCCAGTTGCCCTGCACGCCCGCGGGCATCGTGGAACTCCTCCACGCGTACGACGTCCCCGTCGAGGGCCGCCACGCCGTGATCATCGGGCGCGGCGTGACGATCGGCCGGCCGCTGGGCATGCTCCTGTCGCTGAAGCGCCCTGGCCTCAATGCGGCGGTGACCATGGTCCACACGGGCGTACCCGAGCGCGAGATGGCCGCGATCGTGCGCACCGGCGACATCGTGATCGCCGCCGCCGGACGGCCGCACCTGCTCACCCCGGACATGGTCAAGCCCGGGGCCGCCGTGGTGTCGGCCGGTACGACCTTCGAGGGCAAGAAACTCATCCCCGACGCCCGCCCCGATGTGGCCGAGGTGGCTGGATGGATCACGCCGCGCCTCGGCGGGGTCGGCCCGATGACCCGTGCCATGCTGTACCGCAACGCGCTGCGGGCTGCGGAAATGTCGGCGAAGTGAGATCAGCACCCCGGCCACGTTCCCCTTCCGTGGGCAAGCCACGTACGGAGGCAGAAACCAAGTGAGCGAACGCGAGTACTCGGAGCGCCCGTGGGGCAATTACACGGTGCTCAGCGACGAAGCAGCCGATCACAAGGTCAAGCGCCTCGTCGTCCACCCCGGCAAGCGGCTCAGCTACCAGCGCCACGCGCAGCGGGTCGAACACTGGTTCATCGTCTCCGGCACGGCGACGGTGACGCTCGACGGCGCCGTGATCAAGGTGCCCTCCGGTGGATCGATCGACATCCCGCTCGAGGGCGCGCACCGGATCGCCAACGAGGGTGACGTCGACGTCGTCCTCATCGAGGTGCAGCGGGGCTCGTACTTCGGCGAGGACGACATCGTCCGTCTCGAGGATGACTACGGGCGCGTCGACACTCCCACCGACACCAACACCGGCACGGGTGTGCCGTCGTGACGCGCATCGCCGAGCTGCTGGCCGCCGGGCCCACCTATTCCTTCGAGTTCTTCCCGCCGAAGAACGACAAGGAGCTGGCCACCCTGGCCCGCACGATCGGCGAGCTGCAGCCGCTCGAGCCGTCGTTCGTCTCGGTGACCTACCGCGGCGGCGCGGAGTCGCGCCAGCGCACGGTCGATCTCGTCACCGGCATGCTCCATACGACGAACCTCAACCCCATGGCCCACATCATCTGCGTGGCCCACACCCGCCTCGAGCTGGCCGACATCCTCGTGTCCCTGCGCAAGGCCGGCGTCGAGAACCTCATGGCGCTCGGGGGAGACCCGCCCGAGGACCCGTCCGCCGGTCCCGGCGAGCTGGGCTACGCGGCGGAGCTCGTAGAGCTGGCCCGCGCCATCGGGGGCTTCTCCGTGGGAGTGGCGGCGCACCCGGCCGGGCACCCGCGCTCGCCCGACCTGCCGAGTGACCGTGACTTCCTCGCGGCCAAGCTCGCCCTGGCCGACTTCGGGATCACCCAGTTCTTCTTCGAGGCCTCCGAGTACGAGGGCCTCATGGCCGATCTGCGCGAACGCGGCGTGGAGGCGCCCGTGCTGCCCGGCATCCTGCCCGTGACCTCACTGTCGACAATGGGGCGGTTGGGCGCCATGGGGGCCGCGGCTCCTCTCTGGATGGAAGATCGCCTGCGTGCCGCCCACGAGCGGGGTGGTGCAGACGCCGTGCGCAAGGAAGGGGTGGAGCTGGCCACCGAGCTCTGCTCCCACCTCCTCGAATCCGGCGTGCCGGGACTGCACTTCTACACGTTCAACACCTCGAGCGCGACCCGCGAGATCTACGCCGCGCTGGGGCTGGGGCCAAGCACCGCCTGATCTGAACCAGAGGGCCAGACGAGGCCAGGCGAGACGGCCGCCGTCCCAACCGTCATAGTGGGTATGTAGTGGGTATATACTCGTGGAGTGGCATACGTGGTCGCCCGTCCCAGAGGCCGTTTCGAGATCCGGGAGTCCGTGCACACGCCCAAGGGGCCTCGTGCCCGCACCCTGGCCAACTTCGAGCAGCTCACCGACAAGGTCCTCGACACGGCACGCCTCCGGGCGAGCACACCGTTCGACCCCGACGCTGTCCGCGCCTCAGCCATCAAGGCAGGCAAGTCCGCCGCCGCCCGCCGTGGGAGTTTGGGCGGCATCGCTTCACCGGTTCGTCAAGACTCGCGTCGGTTCGTCGAAGCCTCTCGCCGGATGGCGCGTTCGCTGGAACGGGTCCCCCCGCCCACCGCCCGCCGGGACCCCGGCGAGGCCCTCATCGACCTCCTGGGTGTCGTCGCCCAGATCTCGGCCTTCCAGGCCCCGCGGCCTCCGGAGCCCCTGCGATTCCCACCACTTGCCCGCTTGCGGGCGGCACGCTCCGCAGGAGCCTCGGACTGACGACCGAAGTCCGACCTTGACCAGGACCGAGCAATACGACGGCCTGGCCCCCAAGATCGTCTCGTTGCATGAGATGCTCGACTCCGTTGGTGTGCCCCACCAGTTCGGAGGGGCGATCGCCCTGGCCTGGTACCGCAACCCGCGGGCGACCACCGACATCGACATCAATCTGACGCTGCCGCCCGAGGCCGCGGAGCCGATCCTGGCCCTGCTGGCCCGGCTCGGCGTGACGGTGACACCCGAAGATCGGGCGGCGATCGCGGTCGACGGGCAGGCGAGGCTGAATTGGGGCGGCTCCTACCTCGATGCGTTCTTCGCCACCATGGACCTCCACCTCGAAATGGCCCAGCTCGCCCGCGTGGTCCATTTCGGCCCCGTCGACATCCCGATCCTCGCCCCGGAGCACCTCATCGTCTGCAAGGCCATCTTCGACCGCCCCAAGGACTGGCTCGATATCGAGGAGATCCTCCGCTGGGGCACCGAGGTCGACGCCACCCGGACGCTCCACTGGGTGGGTGAGATCCTCGGCCCGGAGGCGGAGCAGTACACCCGCCTGGCCGGGCTGCTGGGGACACAGGGCGGTGGCCCGCATCGATAGGGCCCTGACCACGTCAATTAGCTCACGTAGTGCCCTGACCACGTCAATTCGTACGTCGCTGCGGCGCCCCATAGCATCCCGTTCATGGCAGATCTCATCCGCATGGGCGACGACGGCACGCTCCTGGTCCCCGACGAGCCCATCATCCCCTTCATCGAGGGCGACGGCACCGGAGTCGACATCTGGCCCGCCGCCAAGCTGGTCCTCGATGCCGCCGCCGCCAAGCACGGCCACAAGGTCGCCTGGAAGGAGGTCCTGGCCGGCCAGAAGGCGTTCGACGAGACGGGCAACTGGCTGCCCGACGAGACGGTCGACACCTTCCGCTCGGACCTGATCGGGATCAAGGGCCCGCTCACCACGCCGGTCGGTGGCGGCATCCGCTCGCTCAACGTGGCGCTGCGCCAGATCCTCGACCTCTATGTCTGCCTGCGCCCGGTGCGCTGGTTCACCGGCGTGCCCTCCCCGGTGCTCCACCCCGAGCTGGTCGACATGGTCATCTTCCGCGAGAACACCGAAGACGTCTATGCCGGTTACGAGGTCCAGTCCGGGACGCCGGAGGCGGAGAAGCTCGCCACCTACCTGCGCGAGGAGATGGGCTGGCCCATCAGGGAGCTCTCGGGCATCGGGATCAAGCCGATCTCGCCCATGGGCTCCAAGCGCCTCATCCGCGCCGCCATCGAGTACGCGCTGGACCGCAAGCGCCGCTCCGTGACGCTGGTGCACAAGGGCAACATCCAGAAGTTCACCGAAGGCGCGTTCCGCGAGTGGGGCTACGAGCTCGTCCGCGAGGAGTTCGCCGACGTGGCCGTGGGCTGGGACGACTGCAACGGCGACCCCGGCGACAAGCTGCTGGTCAAGGACACCATCGCCGACATCACGTTGCAGCAGGTGCTGACCCGGCCGTCGGACTTCGACGTGATCGCCACCACGAACCTCAACGGCGACTACCTCTCCGATGCCCTGGCCGCCCAGGTCGGTGGCATCGGGATCGCCCCAGGGGCCAACATCAACTACGTCTCCGGCCACGGCATCTTCGAGGCGACACACGGCACGGCTCCCAAGTACGCCGGGCAGGACAAGGTCAACCCCGGCTCGTTGCTGCTCTCGGGCGTGCTCATGTACGAGCACCTCGGCTGGAACAACGCGGCGTCCGACATCGTGCACGCGCTCGAGGCCACCATCGCGGACAAGATCGTCACCTACGACTTCGCCCGCCTGATGGAGGGCGCCACCGAGGTGAAGACGTCGGAGTTCGCCTCCGCCATCGTCGACCGCCTCTAGCCAACCCAGCACAAGACAACCGTCGGACCAGCAGCACTGTCGGAAAGGACCACCTCCCCCATGGCCAAGCCTCCCGTCCACGTCACCGTCACCGGCGCCGGCGGCCAGATCGGCTACTCCATCCTGTTCCGCATCGCGTCGGGCCAGCTGCTCGGCGAGGACCAGCCGATCGTGCTGCGGCTCCTCGAGATCGAGCCCGCCATGCGCGTGCTCGAGGGCGTGGTCATGGAGATCGACGACGGCGCCTTCCCGCTGGTGCACGACATCGTCGCCACGTCCGACCTGAAGACCGCCTTCGACGGGACGTCCTGGGCGCTGCTCGTCGGATCCGTCCCGCGCAAGGCCGGCATGGAGCGCGGTGATCTCCTCAACGTGAACGGCGGGATCTTCAAGCCGCAGGGCCGGGCCATCGCCGAGAACGCCGCCTCCGACGTGAGGATCCTCGTCGTGGGCAACCCGTGCAACACCAACTGCCTCATCGCGCGCTCCAACGCGCCCGAGGTCCCAGCCGACCGTTGGTTCGCCATGACCCGCCTCGACGAGAACCGGGCCAAGGCACAGCTCGCCGCCAAGGCCGGGGTGCTGGTGGGCGACGTCACCAACGTGGCCATCTGGGGCAACCACTCGGCCACCCAGTTCCCGGACTTCGCCAACGCCCGTATCGGCGGCAAGCCGGCGACCGAGGTCATCACCGACGGCGAGTGGTTGCGGGGCGACTTCATCACCACCGTGCAGAAGCGGGGTGCGGCCATCATCGACGCCCGGGGTTCGTCCTCGGCGGCCTCGGCGGCCGCGGCCGCGATCGACACCGTGGTCAGCCTGCGCACCAAGACAGCCAAGGGCGACTGCTTCTCGGTCGCCATCGCCAGCGAGGGCCAGTACGGCGCGCCGGAGGGGCTCCAGTTCGGCTTCCCGGTGGCGTCCGACGGCAAGGGCGCCTGGTCGGTGGTCGAGGACTTCGCCCGCGACGACTTCGCCGCCGAGCGCATCGGGGTCACCACCGACGAGCTGCTGGCGGAGCGCGACGACGTCAAGGGGCTCGGGCTCATCGGATAACCGCACCGGGATCCCGTCATCGGGAGTTCGCGGCAGCGAAACCGGGGCGAAACACATGCCTGGCACCCTGGGAACCGTGGGACACATGGGGTGGTGAGGCGGTGCTGACCAGAATGCGGATCTGGCTCCCCGACGCGCCGGGTGTGCTGGGTGCGGTGGCCGCCGAGATCGGCGCAGCGCACGGCAACGTCGTCGGGCTCGAGGTGCTCGAGCGCGAGGCGGGGGTGGCCATCGACGAGCTCGTGGTCGAGCTGCCCGACGAGCCCGGAGTGGTCGACGCGGTCTGCCGCGGCATCCGCAACGTCCCCGGGGCGGGGGTCGAAGACGTCACCGAGCTCCGGGCGGAGGCACCGGACCGGGAGGACACCGTCCTGGCGGCCGCGGCCGCGATCCTGCAGGCGGCCACGCCCACGGCGGCCCTCCACGCGTTGACCGGCCGCCTGATTGCGCTGTTCGACTTGACGTGGCTCGGGCTGGCGGACGACGAGCTCACGGGCTACGCCGAGGTGCACGGCGACGTTCCCTCCCTGCAGTGGGTCGCCGCCTTCGCGGAAGGGTCGCGTAGCGGGGTCGACCCGGCGAACGACACCACGGGTTCCGGGGTGTTCCTCGAGCCCGTTGACGCGACCGGGTTCACCGTGTGCGGCGGGCGGCCGGCGCCCATCAGACGCCGCGAACGGCATGAGATCGCGCTGCTCGTGATGGTGGCGGCGCGGTTCATGGACGCGTTGGACGGGCGCGTCGCCGGCGACCTGACCGGCTAACCCCCTCAGCACCAACGCCTAGTGTGCCCGGGATGGTGCGCGTCGGCTTCGTCGGATCCGGTGTCATCGCATGGGGGCACGGTCTGGGCCTCAAGGCGATGATCGACGGCGGCGTGCTCGACGCATCCATCGTGGCCGTGCACGATCAGCACGAACGCCGCGCCCGGGGCTTCGCCGACGCCCTCGGTGGTGACGACGTCGAGGTGCTCGCCGACGCGGCGGCGGTAGCCCGGCGCTGCGACGCCATCTGGGTCTGTACGCCGACCTCGGGCCACCGCGAGGTGGTGGACGAGGCTCTCGCCGCCGGGTGCGCCGTGTTCTGCGAGAAGCCGCTCGACGTCGACCTGGCCCGTGCCACCGCGTTGGTCGAGGCGGTCCGCGCCTCCGGTGTGGCGAGCCAGAGCGGCCTCGTCCTGCGCAGCGCCCCGGTGTTCCGGGCGCTCCGCGACCTGGTCCGGGGCGGGACCATCGGTGCGCCGATGGCGGTGGTCTTCCGCGACGATCAGTACTTCCCCATTCAGGGCACCTACGCGTCGCAGTGGCGGGCGGACGTGGCCCAGGCCGGGGGAGGGTGCCTGATCGAGCACTCCATCCACGACCTCGACATCCTGCGCTTCTGCTTCGGCGAGGTGGAGTCGGTCATGGCCCGGACGGCGAACCATGCGGGTCACGAAGGCATCGAGGACCTGGCCGCCGTCACGCTGTCCTTCGACTCGGGACTCGAGGCACAGCTCACCAGCGTGTGGCACGAGATCTTGAGTCGCGGCTCGACGCGGCGGCTGGAGGTGTTCTGCCGCGAGGGCATGGTGTGGCTGGACGACGAGTTCCGCGGTCCGCTCCACCTCCAGACCAGCGAGGGGACCGAGGTGCGCGCCTGCCCGTCACCGGCCTGGGTGGACGCGCTGCCGCTGGCCGACGACGAGGTCGGGCTGGCCGTGCGGGCCTACGTCGAGGCCGACCGGGCCTTCGCCGATGCCGTGGCCGCCGGCCGGCCGCCCGAACCCGGGCTCGATGTCGCCCTCGACGCCCACCGGCTGGTCGACGCCGCCTACCGGTCCGCGGCCGGCGGGGGAACGCCGATCGCCCTCCGCTCGACTCAAGGATGAATTCAGCGCGGGCGCGCCTCATCCAGAAGTCGGAGCCAACCGGCCGAAAGAGCGCGTGACCAGGGAGAACGATCCGAACCGGCTGCCGGCGGCCGGCTGGACGCCCTCGCTACCATGAGGCGCGGCAGCACCGTGCCGCGGGCCGCCTGATGTTCTCCTGACGGAGCGCGACACGACCCACCGAGACAAGGAGACAACGAGAGCGTGCGCACATTGCGCAGGGTGTTCACCCAGCAGCCGTTGGCGGCGAAGGTGCCTGAGGTCACCGCTCTCTTCTGGGTGATCAAGATCTCGACGACCGCGTCAGGCGAAGCCATCTCGGACATGTTCGTCACGCGCAAGGCGCTCGGCTTCGTCGTCGAGGTGTCCGCGTTCTGTCTCGCGCTGTTCCTGCAGTTCGCGTCCCGGCGCTACTCGGCGCTGACGTACTGGTTCCTTGCCCTGGCGATCGCCACGGCGGGTACAGGCGTCGCCGACACGATGCACCTGGTCCTCGGGATGCCCTACGCCGTGACGTCGCTGTTCTGGTTGATCGTGCTGGCCGTCGTCTTCTTCCTTTGGAACCGCAGCGAGCACACGCTCGACATCCACAGCATCACGACGAGCCGGCGCGAGAAGTACTACTGGTGCGTCGTCTTCGCCACCTTCGCCCTCGGGACGGCCGTGGGTGACTTCGCCGCCACCACGCTCGGGTTGGGCTACTTGGCGTCCGCCCTCCTCTTCTGCGGCATCATCCTCATCCCGTGGGCGGGTTGGAAGCTCCTCAAGTGGAACAGCATCTTCGCCTTCTGGTTCGCCTACGTCATCACCCGCCCGATCGGCGCGTCCTTCGCCGACTACCTCAGCAAAGGCCACGACCTGAGCGGCGCCGACTTCGGGGACTGGCAAACGGCGCTGGTGCTGACGTGCGTCGTCGTGATCCTGGTCGCCTATACGGCCGTGGCCCGCTACGACATCCAGTCGCCCGACATCGAGGTTGCCGGGGGCACCTGAGGAGCCGGTCCTGGGATCGGGATCCGGCCGTGCCGGCTCGGGGTCACAGCAGGCCGGGAGGCCCGGCCGGCTCCACCCGATGCATAGGGTGCGGGGCATGGAGATTGCGGACCTGTTGCTCGAGCTGTACGGCCGGATCCCGCCCTTGGCCGCGGCGGTGGTGGAAGGTCTGGACGCGGAGAAGCTCCACCGAGCCCCCCAGCCGGGCGCGAACACGATCGGATGGCTCGTCTGGCACCTGGCCCGGGTGCAGGACCATCACGTCTCGGAGTTGCTCGGGACGGAGCAGGTGTGGGCCGGCGGCGACTGGGCCCGCCGCTGCGGTCTGGAGCCCGATCCCTCCAACACGGGCTACGGCCACAGCCCCGAAGACGTCCGCGCCGTGCAGCCCGAAAGCGCCGAGGTGCTCCTCGGCTACCTCGGCGAGGTCGACGCCCGCACGACGGCGATGCTCGAGGGCCTGGCCCCCGGCGACCTCGACCGCGTCGTCGACGCCCGTTGGGATCCTCCGGTGACGCTGGGCGTGCGCCTGGTCAGCATCGCGGACGACTGCCTGCAGCACGTGGGCCAGGCGGCCTACGTCCGCGGCCTGCTGGGATACTGAGCCTTCCCGGTTGGTCGATCGAGCCGGTCGAGCCGTCCCTCAGCGGGGCGGCTTGGGCCAGCGCACGTGCTCGGCGTAGTGGTAGAGGGTCTCGTAGCCGAGCCGGCGGTACACCGACTCGCCCATCGGAGAGGCCTGCAGCGAGCACGACGACGCGCCGTGCTCGAAGGCCAGGTTGGTCGCCGCCACCGTGACCAGCGCGCCGAGCCCGGCCGTGCGGGCGGCCGGCACGGTGCCGACCCATTGCAGGCTGGCCACCCCGTCGCTCTCGTACGCCATCGCCGTCGCAATGGGCTCGTCGCCCCGGCGCGCCACCACGATCGACGCCGCGGAGTCCGCCAGCACCCGGGCGGTCTCGTCGAAGAGATCGGCGAGCACCTCGGCCGGCATCCCGTAGGTCGCGTACGCCTCGGCGTTCACCGTGACGAAGTCGCGCACGCCCGCGTCGTCGTCGATGACGCGCACCGTCACGCCGTCCACCGGATGCGGATCCGCGAGCGTTTCGCGGCAGATCATTTCGGGCACGACATCGCCGAACGGTTCCAGGCCCGCCACTTCGCAGGCCCGGCGCAGATCGTCGTCCTCACCGCTGTCGCGCACCTTCACGGTGAAGCCCCGGGCCAGTCCCGAGAAGAACGCGTCGGCGCGGGCGATGAGCGCGCTGCCGGGCAACGATTCATCGGAGCGGAACGCGCTGTTGGCCACCACGGGGATCCAGGTCCCGCTCGCACACAGCACCGCCCCGCCTCCCTCCTCCAACGCGCCGCGGCTGCCCCAGTGGGTCAGCGCGCGGTCGAACGCGATGAGGGTGCGGTGCGCCAGCTGCGCCTCGGACGGGGGGAGCGGTCCTTCGGAGCTGCCCGCCCCGTTCGGCGGCCCTCCGTGGGGACTGGTCATGGACCTCATGATGCCGCAAGGGTCCGCCCGAGCGGAGCCGTCGGGAACCGGATGCCCCTAGATGAGCTCGAAGACGGGGTGGTCGGCCGCCACGGCAGCCCACTCGGCGTCGGTGGAGTCGGGCGTGACGCCGTCGAAGAACATCCCCGTCTCGAACTTCCACCGCCGGAGGTAGCTGCGCAGGATCGGCACGCGGTCGGCCACCGGGACCTCTCTCGCTCTGCACAGCTGGCGCTTTCGGCCCAGGATCAGCACCATGTGCCCTCCGGCGTGGCGCACGTTGCGGACCCACTGCGTCTCCCCGCGGGGTGAGACGAGGTACTGCGTCCCTTCGATCGTCAGGAGGTTCACGGGGACGTGGTGCAGCTTGCCGGTGGTCCGGCCCCGGTGCTCGAGGACCCGGGAGCCCCAGACGCTGACACCCATGCGGGTCAGGCCCTTCACCACCGAATTGAAGACGTGGCGGGTGAACCAGTCCGGGCGCTTGTAGTGGGCCGGGACAGGCTGCTCGGAGGACGGGGTCGTGCTCGTGGTGGTCATCTTGATCTCCTCACCGTTCAGGTGTTGCATGAACATTGATACTAAAAGCGAACAATGTTCTTGTCAAGTACTTGTGTTCTTAGTCGAGAACGATCAGACTTGCCGGATGTCAGCGCCACGGACAGCCCGGGAGCGGGTTCGGGAGGAAATGACTGCGGAGATCCTGGCCGTGGCCTCGGCCCATGTGGCCCGCGACGGCGCGGCCGCGCTGTCACTGCGCTCGATCGCCCGGGATCTGGGCATGGCCCCGTCGGCCCTGTACCGCTACTTCGACGGGCGCGATGCCCTGCTGAGCGCGCTCATCCTCGACGCCTACGAGGCGTTGGCCCGCACAGCCGAGCGGGCGGCGGACCAGGCGGAGCAGGAGTCCGCAGACGACGCCGAGCGCTGGCTGTCGGTGCCCCGTGCCCTGAGACTGTGGGCCCTCGAGCACCCGCACCAGTGGGGCCTCATCTTCGGGACCCCGGTCCCGGGCTACGAGGCTCCCCAGGACACCGTCGAGCCCTACGCCCGGGTGGCGGCCGCCCTCGTGCGCCCGCTCGTCGCGGCGAAGGAGGCAGGCCGGCTGCGCCCGGACGACCAGGCGCGGCCGGTGTCGGACGAGCTGCGCGCCGCCGTGGCGCCGGTCAGCGACGGCTTGCTCCCGGGGATGGCGGTCGAGAAGGTGGTGATGGCACTGCAAGCGTGGACGGCGATCATCGGCACCATCAGCCTCGAGGTGTTCGGGCACTGGCGCAACACCGTGTGGGAGCCCGGGCTGCTCTTCGAGGCGACCATCCGCCGGTTGGCCGAGTCCCTCGGACTGCAGTAGCGGAGCCGGCCCGTCCCGGCTGTTCAGCGCAGGGCGTCCAGCAGTACCTGCGCCCGGACCCGCAGGTCGTCGAGCCGGTCCTCGGGGACCCACTCCGCCATGGCCCCCACAAGATCGAACACGAGCGCAGCCAGCTCCGCCAGCTCCTTGCTGGGTTCCTCCAGCTTGATCTGCGAGAACGGGAACGCGATGTTCACCCGGCTCGACGGGGCGCTGACCCGGGGGGCCTCCCGAGGCCTCGCTTCTCCCGCTCCGTTCAGTGGGGCTTGGGAGGTGTTCTTCTCAGATGACTTGGGCACCGCACCATCCTGGTCGCGTCCCGACAAAGCGCGGGTGATGGTCCTGCTCTCTACGGTGCGCCCGCCGCGTCTTTCGGCGTACGCCGGCAACTAGCCCAGCACGGGCATCCTCACCTCGAGCCCGGCGTTGGCCAGGAAGACGAGCTTGTGCTCGAGGGCGTTCTGCCAATCGATCATGTCCTTGTCGAACTGCGTGCGGTCGCCTTCCTCGCACGCGTGCTCGAGCTCGTCGAATGCCAGATCTTCGGCATCCAGCAGGGCCCGGTACTTCAAAAGGAAGTGGTCGTCGATCGGCTGGTGCACGTCGTCCTCCTACCTGCGGCCCGACCTTCGCGAGCCGGTGGGGGAAACGATACTTCCGTCACGCGTTGTTCGCTCGGGCGTAGCCGGACCATCCCGCGCCGGGTCGCACCGCCCGTCCTACCAGTAGCGGCGTAGGCGGTGGTAGGTCCGGGGCATCAGGGGGCGGAAGACCATGGCGGCGTCGATCAGGCCTGACACGCTGATCTCGAGCGAGGGCCCGCCGGCCTGGGCCAAGATCCGACGCGAAACCGTCTCGACACTGCGGGTAGTCAGCCGCGGCGGCCGGCGCAGCCCGCGGCCCAGCGCGCTCAACCCCAGCTCAGTGGCCATGAAGGCGGGGTAGACCACGTGCATGTGGACCCCGCGGGGCCCGAGCCGGAACGAGGTGGACTCGGTGAAGGCCGAGAGGGCGGCCTTCGAGGAGGGGTAGGCGCCCGGGCCGGGGGAGGGCAGGCGGCCGCCGTCCGAGGACACGTTGACGATGGTGCCGCTCCCGCGCTCGAGCATGGCCGGCAGGACGGCCAGGGTGGCGGCCACCGGCGCGAAGAAGTTGACGTCGAAGGTGTGGCGGAAGTCCGCCTCCGTTATGTCGACCAGGCGGACGCCCGGATCCTGGGCCGCGTTGTTGACCAACAGGTCGACGGGGCCGCCGGCCGCGGTCACCTGGTCGAGGGCCTGACGCAGGGCGGTGGTGTCTGCGACGTCGCAGACGATCGTCCCCGACCCCGGAGTGAAGGTGCAGAGATCGGTCGCCAGCTTGTCGAGGCGCTCCGCGTTGCGGGCCAGGCCGAAGACGGTGGCGCCGGCCCGCGCCAGGTCCACCGCGAGCTGGGCGCCCAGGCCCGCCGAGGCCCCGGTGACCACGGCCACCCGGCCCTGGTAACGCCCGGCGAAATCGGGCGGGCGAGCCGAGCGAGAGAAGCGCGAGCGGGCCACGGGGCGTGTCAGCTCCCCGGGTCCGTCAGGTCCTCGAGGTCGGTCCCGAGCCGCGCCGCCGCCTCGGCCAGGACGTCCTGGCCAGCGACGAGCGCCGCCAGGTCCCCCCGCACGCGCACCCGCCCCGCGGCCAACGCGTCCGCCGGCTCGAGCTCGCCCCGCGCCATGGCCAGCGCGTCGGGGTAGCCGAGCACGATGGTGGCCGTGCCGCCCGCCGTCCCGCCGGGGTCCAGCTCGAGGTGGGCCCGGCCCTCCGCCACGGTGAGCACGACGTGCACCTGCCCGTCGGTCGCGCCGGCCGGGCGGATGTCCTCGGGGACGGCGGTCACCACCTGGACCACGCTGAAGGCGCCGTCCGCCGCGGCGAGCGAACCGGCGCCCGCCGCCGCCACGGCGTCGGAGAGGTCGAGCGCGCCGAGCGCGGCGTCGAAGGAGGCCACCCACTCGGGCGAGAGATAGCGGGGCATGGCGAGAGTCTGGTCCGCTCGGAGGTGGTGTGCGGGCGGGCCTCGGGGCACACCCCGGATGGGGCCGCCGGCCGGCGCTCCCGAATCAGCCGGCGGAGGCCTCTTCGGCCTCTGCGGCCGTCTTCTTGGTGCGCCCCGTGATCTTGCGCCCGAGCCAGGCCACCGGGTCGTAGCGGGCGTCGACCACGCGCTCCTTCATGGGGATGATGCCGTTGTCGGTGATCTTGATGTGCTCGGGGCACACCTCGGTGCAGCATTTCGTGATGTTGCACATGCCGAGGCCGCGGTCGTGGGCCAGCTCGCGGCGGTCGTTGACGTCGAGCGGGTGCATCTCGAGCTCAGCGAAGCGGATGAAGAAGCGGGGCCCGGCGTACTTCGGCTTGTTGTCCTCGTGGTCGCGGATGACGTGGCAGACGTCCTGGCACATGAAGCACTCGATGCACTTGCGGAACTCCTGGCCCCTCTCCACGTCGACCTGCATCATGCGGTAGCCGCCCTCGGGCTCGGGGCCGGGCTCGAAGGCGGGGATCGTCTTGGCCACCTCGTAGTTGAAGGAGACGTCGGTGACGAGGTCGCGGATGACCGGGAAGGTCTTCATCGGGGCCACCGTGACGGGCGCTCCCTCGGGCAGCGTGTCCATGCGCGTCATGCACATGAGGCGGGGCAGGCCGTTGATCTCGGCCGAGCACGAGCCGCACTTACCGGCCTTGCAGTTCCAGCGACAGGCGAGGTCCGGTGCATCGGAGGCCTGGATGCGGTGGATCACGTCGAGCACCACCTCGCCCTCCACGGCGGGCATCACGTAGTCGTTGAACTCACCGCCCTCGTCGTCCCCGCGCCAGATCCGCATGGTCACCTTGCCGGCCTCGATCTCGGCCGCGGCCTTCGCCGTGTCGGCCGGGGTGGTGTCGGCACCAGCATCGGTCAGGCTCACTTTGCCTCCTCGAAGAGTGCGGCCAGCTCGGGCGGCATGACCGGCAGCGGCTCGGGCGCGATGGCGATGGGCGCCAGGTAGCCGTGCTCCCTGGTCTGGTGCTGCACGAAGTTGACCTTGCCCATCTCGGGGTCCGGAAGCGGATAGTCCTCGCGGGTATGCCCCCCGCGGGACTCCTTGCGGTTGAGCGCACCCTGCGCCACCGCGATGGACGTGGTGATCATGGAGGGCAGGTCGGTGGCGAGGTTCCAGCCCGGGTTATAGGCCCGCCCGCCCTTCACCTGTACCTTGGCCGTCTGCTGCTTGAGATCCTCGAGCCTGGCGAGGGCCTCCTCGAGCTCGGGACCGGTGCGGATGATGCCGACCAGCGTCTGCATGACCTCCTGCAGCTCCTCGTGCACGGTGTAGGGGTTGTAGCCGTCCTCGCGGCCGAACGGGGCGAACGCATCGTCGATCACCGACGCCACCTCGGCCGGGTTGATGCTCGGCGAGTCGGCGCGGCCCTCCGCGAAGTCGGCGGCGCCGATGCCGGCCCGGCGGCCGAACACGATGAGGTCCGAGAGCGAGTTCCCGCCGAGGCGGTTCGCTCCGTGCATGCCACCCGAGACCTCGCCGATGGCGAAGAGGCCCGGCACGGTGGCGGCCTGGGTCTCGGCGTCCACGCGCACGCCGCCCATCATGTAGTGGCAGGTGGGGCCGACCTCCATGGGCCCAGCGGTGATGTCGACGCCGGCCAGCTCCATGAACTGGTGGTACATCGACGGCAGCCGGCGCTTGATGTACTCGGGCGTTCGCCGCGAGGCGATGTCGAGGTAGACGCCGCCGTGCGGCGTGCCCCGGCCAGCCTTCACCTCGGAGTTGATGGCCCGGGCCACCTCGTCGCGTGGCAGGAGATCGGGCGTGCGGCGGTAGTTGATGTGGTCGTCGTACCACGCGTCGGCCTCTTCCTCGGTCTCCGCCGTCTCGGCCCGGAACATGGGGGCGACGTAGTTGAACATGAAGCGCTCGCCCTCGGAGTTGCGCAGCACCCCGCCGTCGCCGCGCACGCCCTCGGTCACGAGGATGCCGCGCACCGACAGCGGCCACACCATGCCGGTCGGGTGGAACTGCACGCATTCCATGTCGATGACGTCGGCGCCGGCCCAGATGGCCATGGCGTGCCCGTCGCCGACCGACTCCCACGAGTTGGAGGTGTACTTCCACGCCTTGCCGATCGAGCCGGTGGCGAGCACGAAGGCCTTGGCGGTGAAGAGCACCATCTCCCCGGTCGGGCGCATGTAGCCCACTGCGCCCGAGATGCGCCCCTCGGCGTCGGGGAGCAGGCGCAGGATCTTGCACTCCATGAAGACGTCGGTCCCCATGGAGACCACCTTCTGCTGCAGCGTGCGGATGAGCTCCAGGCCGGTGCGGTCGCCCACGTGGGCCAGGCGGGCATAACGGTGGCCGCCGAAGTCGCGCTGGGTGATGCGGCCGTCCGCGGTGCGGTCGAACAGGGCCCCCCAGCGCTCGAGCTCGAAGACGCGGTCGGGGGCCTCCATGGCGTGGATCTGCGCCATGCGCCAGTTGTTCAGCATCTTGCCGCCGCGCATGGTGTCGCGGAAGTGGACCTGCCAGTTGTCCTCGGGCCACACGTGGCCCATGGCGGCCGCCATGCCACCCTCGGCCATGACGGTGTGCGCCTTGCCGAGCAGGGACTTGCAGACGATCGCCACGCGCAGGCCGCGCTCCTTGGCCTCGATCGCGGCGCGCAGGCCGGAGCCTCCGGCGCCGATGATGACGACGTCGTAGTCGTGGGTCTCGAAGTCGGGGGTTGCGGAGTCGGGCATGCGGGCCTCGCGCCTAGAAGTGGAAGCCGGGGTCGTGGATCGTCCCGCTCGCCACCAGCCGCACGTAGAGGTCGCACAGGGCGACGCCGAAGAGGCTGATCCAGGCGAAGCGCATGTGCCGCGCGTTGAGCGGGGTGACGAACTTCCAGAGCTTGTAGCGGGTCGGGTGCTTGGCGAAGGACTTCACCTGGCCGCCGCAGAAGTGCCGACAGGCGTGGCACGACAGCGAGTAGAGCCACAGGAAAGCGGCGTTGGCGCACAGGACGACGGCGCCCACGCTGATGCCGATGCCGACCCCCGGCTGGCGGAAGGCGAGGATGGCGTCATAGGTCAGGATGCAGTTGAAGATCAGCAGGAGCCAGAAGAAGTAGCGGTGGATGTTCTGCAGGATGAGCGGGAACCGCGTCTCTCCGCTGTAACTGCCGTGGGCGTCGGCCACACCGCAGGCAGGCGGGGAGAGCCAGAAGGACCGGTAGTAGGCCTTGCGGTAGTAGTAGCAGGTGAGACGGAAGCCGAGCGGGAAGATGAGGATGAGGAGCGCGGGCGAGTAGTTCCAGAAGGGCAGGGTCCCGAAGGTGTGGCTGCCCGGCACGCAGCTGTTGGCGATGCAGGGGGAGTAGAAGGGGGAGATCAGGTCGCGGTGCAGGTCGGCGCCCGCGTAGTAGTCCTTCCCCACGAAGGCGGCCCACGTCGAGTACACGACGAACGCCAGGAGGATCGCGGCCGTGATCGCCGGCTCGACCCACCAGCCGTCCTTGCGCAGGGTGGGCACGTCCGGCCCGCCTCGGGGTGCCCCGATCGCAACCGGTGTCGTGGTTGCGCTCTCGACCGTCGTCGTCACTCGCACCTCCTCAGTGCCTGCTGCACGCCACATCTCGCGGCCCGGCAACGCCGCGACCCTACGGTCCGTCCAGTGGCACGTCAAAGACATAAAGAGCATGAAGATCAGAGCTATAAGCTCTGATTGATGCAGCTGCACCAGTTTGCCTACGCCCTGGCCGTGGCCGAGGAGAAGAGCTTCACCCAGGCCGCCGTTCGCCTGCACCTGGCCCAGCCCTCGCTGTCCCGCCAGGTCCGCCTGCTCGAGCAGGAGCTCGGGGTGCTGCTCTTCAACCGGGGCCCCGGCCAGGGCCCGGTGACCCTCACCCCGGATGGTGACGCCCTCCTCCCCTTCATGCGACGGGTGCTGGCCGACGTGGAGGCCACCGGCGCCGAGGCGCGGGCGCTCTCGGGCATGGCCCGGGGCCGCCTCGCCGTCGGCGCCACTCCCAGCCTGATCACCAGCGCGCTGGCGCCGGCGCTCGTGGCGTTCCACGCCAGCCACCCCGGCATCGACCTGGCGGTGGTGGAGGCGGGCTCGCACCAGCTGGTGCCCCAGGTGGCGGCGGGCGAGCTCGACCTGGCGCTGGTGGTCCTGCCGGTGACCGACCCGCTGGTGGTGACCACGCCGCTCTTCGACGACCCGCTCGTCCTCGCCACGGCGCGCGACCACCCCTTCGCCGGGCGGCGCCGGGTCCGGGTGCGCGACCTCGACGGGCTCGACCTGGTGATGTTCCGGGAGGGCTACGACCTGCGCTCCGTGACGCTGTCCGCCTGCCAGCAGGCGGGGGTGGAGCCGCATCTCGTGAGCGAGGGGGCCGAGATGGCCGGCGTCCTCTCCTTCGTGGCGGCCGGTCTCGGGGCGGCGGTGGTGCCCGCCATCGCGCTCCCGGACGACGGGTCGCTGGTCGGGATCCCCTTCACCGGGCCGACGCTGAGCCGCACCGTGGCCCTGGCGCAACGGGGTGACCGTGCGCTGGCCCGTCCGGCGCGGGCCCTGGCCGACCAGCTGCTGGCACGCCACTTGCCGACGACCGCCGCACCGGTGCCCGAGCCCGCGGTTTAGGCTTCGTGCATGGACGGCTCCTCCCCCTTCGACCCTTCCGCGACCCCGCGCCCGGGCGCGCTCAGGCCCCCCGCCGACCTGCCCGGAGCGTTGGCCGACCTGCGCTCGTCGGGTTGGGAATCGGTGTCGGTGGCCGAGGAGATGCGGCGCAACACGGCCAAGGCCATCGCGGCCGGGACCTCACTGATCCCCGGCGTGCTCGGCTTCGAGGACACCGTCGTGCCCCAACTGGAGAACTCCATCCTGGCCGGGCACGACATCATCCTGCTGGGCGAGCGGGGCCAGGCGAAGACGCGGGTGATCCGCTCCATGGTCGGGCTGCTCGACGACTGGATGCCCATCATCGCCGGCTCCGAGATCAACGACGACCCCTACAACCCGGTGTCGCGCTACGCCCTCGACCGCGTCGACGAGCTCGGCGAGGCCACGCCGATCGACTGGGTGCACCGCTCGCAGCGCTACGGCGAGAAGCTGGCCACCCCCGACACGTCCATCGCGGACCTCATCGGCGAGGTGGACCCGATCAAGATCGCCGAAGGGCGGTACCTCAGCGACGAGCTGGCGCTGCACTACGGCCTCATCCCGCGCGTGAACCGCGGCATCTTCGCCATCAACGAGCTGCCGGACCTCTCGGAGCGGATCCAGGTCGGGCTGCTGAACATCCTCGAGGAGCGTGACGTGCAGATCCGGGGCCACCGCATCCGGCTGCCGCTCGACATCATGCTCGTGGCCACGGCCAACCCCGAGGACTACACCAACCGCGGCCGCATCATCACCCCGCTCAAGGACCGCTTCGGCGCGCAGATCCGAACGCACTACCCGTTCGAGACCATGACCGAGGTCAAGATCATGGAAGGCGAGGCCGACCTGCCCACGGCGGGCGTGCCGGTCACGGTGCCCAGGTTCATGAAGGAGGTCGTGGCCGAGATCAGCCAGCTGGCCCGGCGCAGCACCCATCTCAACCAGCGCAGTGGCGTATCGGTCCGCCTCTCCATCGCCAACTACGAGACGCTGGTCGCCTCGGCCGTGCGGCGCGCCCTGCGCACGGGCGAGCCGGTGGCGGTGCCGCGCATCAGCGACCTCTCCTCTCTCGTGCCCTCGACCCAGGGCAAGATCGAGGTCGAGGCGATGGAGGAGGGCCACGAGGACGAGGTGGTGGCCCAGCTGGTGGCCGCAGCCACCCTGGCGGTCTTCCGCCGCCGTGTCACCCTCGACGATCCGCAGTCCATTGTGGCCGCCTTCCACGAGCAGGTCGTGGTGCACGTGGGCGACGATCTCCCCTCGTCCGCCTATCTCGCCGTCCTGGCCGACGTGCCTGAGCTGGAGCCGCCGACCCGCAAGCTCGCCGGCCCCGAGGCCGCCGAGTCCGAGTCCCCCGCCCTGATGGCCAGTGCCCTGGAGTTCCTGCTCGAGGGCCTCCACCTGACCAAGCGGTTGAACAAGGACGCGTCCGGGGCGCGCGCCCTCTACCGCGGGCGCAAGTAAGCCCGTCGGAGAGGACAGGCACATGAGCGCCCGCTACGACTACTCGGAATGGGACGGCACCCAGGAGTTCGCCGACCTCGACCCCGACGACCTGCTGGCCGGCCTCACCGACGACCTTCTCGCCGGCGGTGACCTCGACGACGCGCTGCGCCGGCTCCTCCGGAGCGGGTTCCGCAACGCCGACGGCGAGCAGGTGCCGGGGCTGCGCGACATGCTCGACCAGTTGCGGCGCCGGCGGGCCGAGATGCTGGCGGAGGGCGATCCCGACGGCCGCATGGCCGAGCTCACGCGCCAGCTCGACGAGATAGAGCAGGACGAGCGGGCCGCCATCGACGAGCTGGTGGAGGAGGCGCAGAGCTCGGGTGACCAGCGGCGCGCCGAGGTGACCGACGACGTCGCCACCGAGCGCCGCATGGCGCTCGATCTCCAGCCGGACGATCCCGCCGGACGGGTGAGCAGCCTGCAGCACTACGACTTCGTCTCCTCCGAGGCCCGCGAGCGTTTCGAGGAACTGGTCGAGGAGCTGCGGCGTGAGATGGCCGACACGTTCTTCGAGGGTGCCTCCGACGCACTGTCGAACATGGACGCCGAGCAGATGCAGCGCATGCGCGACGCCTACGACGCGCTGAACACAATGCTCGAGCAACGCGAGCGCGGTGACGACCTCGACCCCAGCTTCGAGGAGTTCATGGCGCAGTTCGGCGACATGTTCCCCGGGAACCCCCAGAACCTCGACGAATTGCTCGAGCAGTTGGCCGAGCGCATGGCCGCCGCCCAGGCCGTGTGGAACTCGATGAGCCCCGAGCAGCAGGCGCAGCTGCGCGGGCTGATGGACTCGGTCCTCGAGGACATGGACCTGCGCTGGCAGGTGGAGCGCCTGGCGCAGAACCTCCAGCGCGCGGTGCCCGATGCCGGGTGGCAGAAGTCCTACGACTTCAACGGTGAGGGCCCGATGGGCCTCAATCAGGCGACCGACCTGGCCACGCAGCTCGGCCAGCTCGACCGGATGGAGGAGGTGCTCCAGTCGGCTTCCACTCCGGCGGCCCTCGGTGAGATCGACCTCGACCAGGTGCGCCGGCACATGGGTGACGACGCGGCCCGTGCGCTCGACCGCCTGGCCAACCTCACCAAGTCGCTGGCCGACGCCGGGTTGATCGAGCAGCAGGGCGGCCGCATCGAGCTGACGCCCCGGGGCGTGCGCCGCCTGGGCCAGAAGGCCCTCGCCGACCTCTTCGGCCAGATCAACAAGGACCGCATCGGGGACCACGCGGCGCAGCGCACCGGCACCGGCCATGACCGCGAGGAGACCACGAAGGCCTACGAGTACGGCGACCCGCTCAACCTGCACCTCTCCAGCACCGTGCACAACGCGGTGCGCCGGAGCGGCTCGGGTGTGCCGGTCCGGCTGACCCCCGCGGACTTCGAGGTGGTCGAGGTCGAGGCCCTCAGCCGCTCGGCCACCGTGCTGGCCGTCGACCTCTCCATGTCGATGCCCATGCGCGACAACTTCGTCCCGGCCAAACGCATGGCCATGGCTCTGCAGACGCTCATCTCGTCGAAGTTCCCGCGCGACTATCTCGGCATCGTGGGCTTCTCCGAGGTCGCGCGCGAGATCCGACCCGACGAGGTCCCCACGGCCATGTGGGACTACGTCTACGGCACCAACCTGCAGCACGCGCTGGCCCTGTCCCGGCGCATGCTGGCCCACGAGCACGGGACGAAGCAGATCATCGTCGTCACCGACGGCGAGCCGACGGCGCACATCGACGACGCCGGCGAGGTCTGGTTCAACTACCCGCCCATCCCCGAGACGCTGCGCCGGACCATGGCCGAGGTCATCCGCTGCACGCGGGCCGGGATCGTGATCAACACGTTCGCCCTCGACCTCCAGCGCACCCACTATCCCTTCGTGGAGCAGATCGCCCGGGTCAACGGCGGCCGCACCTTCTACACGACACCCGACGCCCTGGGCGGCTACGTGCTGGTCGACTTCCTCCAGCACCGCCGCGTCCTGCGTCCCGCAGGCTGAGCGCACCGAGTCCCGCCCGCAGAGGGCATTCCGCCGGTTCCGGGCCAATTCGGCCTCGCCGGGCCCTCAGGGAGGAAGATCCGCGGGAAAGCCGGCCCGCAACGAAACGCAGCCCGAAAGAGCCCTCCCAACAGGGGTTTCACCCTCCGCGGGGACGGCCGCACCGGGCCGGTGGCGCACATTTCGTGCCTGGAACAGCGAATTTCCCCTTGCGCCCTGGGGGGTGCGTGGGGAAAGATGACTACACCGCTGTAACTACACCAATGCCACCTGAGGCGAAGAAGGGGGGCGAACCAAGTGCCAGTTGACATAGTCACCACGCTCTACGGTCGCCAAGAACGAAGCTGGCAGTTGCAGGCCAACTGCATGGGGGTCGATCCTGATCTGTTCTTTCCGGAGCGCGGCGCATCCACCCGGGAAGCCAAAGAGGTCTGCCGGGGTTGCGTCGTGCGCGAGGACTGCCTCGAGTACGCCCTGGCCAATGGCGAGAAGTTCGGTATCTGGGGCGGCATGAGCGAGCGGGAGCGCCGGCGCTTGCGCCGGGCTCGCGCCCTGGCGCGTCGCGACGTCGCCAGCGCGTCCTAGAGCACCGCAGCCTCTTTCACGCGGCAGGGAGCCGGGACTCCACCGTCGCCTCCTCCGACAGGCCGAGCACAGCTCGCCTGTCGGAGGGGACGGTGGCCAGGACGGCCTCGGGGATGAGCCCCACCAGCTCGCCCCCCATGACCGTGCCGCCGGCCGCGGCGACGAGCGTGGCCACGGCGTCGTAGAGCTTGTCCGGCCCGAAGCGGCCGGGATCGACCAGGTTGCACGACACCTGGGCCCGGGTTCCGACCGCCAGGCCCAGCGCCCGCACCTCGGGGGTCCGCACCAGGGGCGCCACCCGGCGGGCCACCTCGACCGACGAGACCCAGACGTTGTAGGCCACCAGCACCCGGCGGGCGCCGACGGCGCTCGCCCCGCTGCGGGCGTCGGCGTGCGCCGGGCCGTGGTCGGGGATCAGCCCGTCGGGCGGTCCGCCGAAGGCGTGGCGGCGGATCTCGGGCAGGGTCCGGGTGCGGCCGCCGGAAAGGGGTCCGTAGAGGAAGCTCGGCACCCCCAACTCCTCGCCCAGCCACCGGGCGAACCCGTCGCGCTCCGCCACCGCCTCGCTGAGGTCCTCGGGGGCGGAGCCGCCGGGCGCGTACGGGACGAAGGGCACGACGTCGAGCACGCCCAGGCGGGGGTGCGCCCCGGCATGGTCCCGCAGGTCGAGTCGGGCGACGGTGGCCGCGGCCAGCGTGCGGGTCGCCTCGCGCACCAGGTCAGGGGGTCCGGCGAGGGTGAGGACCGACCGGTGGTGGTCCGGGTCGCGATGCAGGTCGAGCAGGGCGGCGCCGGCGGCGGCGGCCAGGTGGCCGAGCACCGCCTCGTCACGGCCCTCGCTGACGTTGACCACGCACTCGAGGAGCACGGTGTCACGGAGCACGGTGCCAGCGTGGCACGAAGAGCCCGGGCGGGCCGACGAGGGAGCCGCGAGGCTCAGGAGCCGGCGACTCCGGCCGGCTCAGGGGCTACTTGGCGACGACAGCGTGCGAGAGGCGACGGCGGCGCAAGATGCGACGGCGCTCACGCTCGGAGGCACCACCCCAGACACCGTGGTCGATGTGGTGCTGCAGCGCGTACTCGAGGCAGGACTCGGAGACGGGGCACTCGGCGCAGATGCGCTGGGCGACCAGCACGCCCATGCCGTCATTGGGGAAGAAGAGGTCGGGTGCAACTTCCTTGCACTTCCCCCGCGCCATCCAATCGGTATTCATCGTTCGGCTCCCTTTTCACGCACCATCCTACGGGAGCACCCAGTTCAGAGCCAGGTTTTGCGGATAGGAAGTTCCTAAGAATCCAGGACCGGATTCGAGCTCTACCAGGGAGAATGTCGTTCCGCCCCCCGGGGCTACGCTGGCCCGGATCGCCGATGCCAGGAGGTGCGATGTCCCCGGACACCGAGGAAGAAGCCGTAGAAGAAGGTGAGCCGGTCGAGCCCATCGGGCACGTGCGCGTGGTCTACCTGGGTCCGGTGGCCCCCCACTGGGAGGTGCAGTCGGACTACGGCCCGCCTGAGGTGATCGACCAATTCCGTGAGCGCGTCCTGGCCCGTCTGGTGCTGCTGCCCCCGCACGACCCCCAGTTCCGCCGCAACAGCGAGCGGGTCGTCCGCGACGCCGAGCGCGAGCAGCTCGCGCTCGAGTGGGTCCTGGACTGGGGCGAGGAGGCCGAGGCCTGATCCCGCGGCGCCCCGGAGCGCCAGGCAGGAGCCCTCGGTCCGGCCGTCAGCCGCACCCAACTTGCCCCCGTCGAGCCACGTCGGCGAGACCCCCGTGGTGGAAGCATGGCGCCGATGTTGTTGGAGCGTTGCGGGCCAAAGTGCCCGCACGAGGGGGAGGCAACGGTGGGGGAAACGCACACGATGGACGACGTCGCAGTCGTCCGGGACATTCGGGGACTGGTCGGTGAGCTGACCGAGGACGAGGTGGCGCTGGTGCAGACGCTGACACCGCCCGACCTGACGCAGGCGGCCATGGTCGAGCACCTCATCGCCCTCGTCGACCTGTTGGCGACGATCCGCGACGACGAGGCCGTGGGCGACTACGTCTACGCCATCGCGCCGAGCTGGGACGGGACCATCGAGACGCTGCTGCTCGGCGGCCGGGTCACCGCCGCGTTCAACCGGCACGAGCTCGAGAGCTGTGGGGCCGAGCTCGACGCGCTCGAGCGTCGTGCGCCGGCACGGCGTGCCCGCTTGCGCCGGGTGCCCGAGCGGGTCGCCTGACCTTCTCCGCCTGCAGTTCCCCGGCGTTGCGCCGGGGCCTGCTCAGTCCAGCAGACCGATCCGGGCGAGCCACAGTCCCGGCGCGTCCACCTCGGCCGGCGTCGGCAGATCGAGCTCGTCGGACCACAGCCGGGACAGCGCGCTCTCGTCCGCCCGTTCCAGGACGCCCGTGACGAATGCGCGCCCACGGTCGACCTCGTCCTGGCCGACGTTGAGCCCGAACAGCCCGGCGAAGGCCTGCTCGCCCTTGCCCTCCTCGATCCGGTAGCGGTACCAGGCCTCGCGCAGCGCGGATGGCGACGACGTCAACGTCTCGGCGATGCCGGCCGTGATGTGATCGACGTACGCGCTGATGGCGGTCGTCTGGGCCGTCAGCGCGCTCGAGATGCTGCGCTGCTCGGGGCTGATGAGGTCGGAGAGCAGCGCCTCGGGATCCCCCAGTGCCTCCTCGAGCGACGCCTGGTCTCCCAGCCCCTCGCCGAGACGCTCGACGATGGAGCGTTGCGCCGCCGCGGCGTGGGCGGACGCGTCGCCCAGCAGCGTCATGAGCGAGGCGCGCACGCCTGGCCGGGTCAGCACCGCATGCATGGTCAGCTCACGCAGGCAGACCCAGAGCTGGACCTCTTGCAGGGGGAGGCTCCAGTCCTCGGCGAAGCGCGCCACGTTGCCCGGCACGAGCAGCAGGGTCGTCGACTCGGGCCAGGGCAGCGGCAGCGTGTACTGGCCGAAGGCGCGGCGGGCCAGGTGCCCGGCGGCGGAGCCGAACTGCATGCCGAGGAAGACGGGGCCGAGCGTGAGCGCGAACTGCCCGAGCAACCCGCCGAGGCCGGCCGAGGAGTCGGGGTCGAGCTCGCTCAGGTCGAGCGACGAGGGCACGGCAGCCGCACCCTGCTGCTGGGCGTCGACCATCGATTTGAGGACGGGCCGGTATGCCTCGAGCACGCGGAAGCTCCACTGTCCGGGCCCGACGGTCTCGAAGGAGACCCCGCCGGCGCCCGACGCCGGGCCGATCCCGGTCGCCTCGACGACGTGCAGCTCGGCCACCCGGGCCAGCTCCTCGAAGGCGATCCGCACCAGCGGATCGGGGTTCTCGTCCTCGCCGTTGTCGGTGGCCACCCCGAAGGCCAGGGTGCGGGCGGCCTCGAACCAACTGTCGCCGGCCCCCGGGCCCGACCCGATCACCTTGAGCAGGTCACCGAGCAGACCCCCCATCGGGTTGTCGGGGTCGTTGGAACCGAACATGCTCACCCTCGCATGCTATGAGGACGAGCCGAGGGTGATGTCCACGACCTTGGTCCCGCCGGGCTGCTGCACCGAGACCGTGATGGGGGCACCCGGGGGCAGGACGTAGAGGCGCGCCCGGAGCTCCGCCATGGAGCGCACCGGGGCGGCGTTCACGGCGACGATGAGCTGGCCCGCCTGCAGGTGGCCCCAGGCGGGCCCACCGGACTGCACCTGCTCCACCCTGGCGCCGGCGCCGTCGGGCGCGTTGGTGCCCTCCACGCCCAACCAGCCGTGGACGACCCGGTTCTGGGAGCGGAGGTCGTCGGCCACGCCCACGACGAGGTTGCTCGGGAGGTAGGTGACGGCCGAGGTGCCCGACCCGGGGCCGTACAGGATCCCGACCACGGAACCCTCGGCGTTGAGCAGCGGCTCGCCGGCGATGACCGACGGCGTCGCCGGTGCCGAGGTGATCGACGGCATGGTGGAGGCCGGGCCGCTGGCGATGGCCGCCCCGACGTCGCTCACCGCGCCCGCCGTGCAGTGCAGCGCCACCGACCCGCCTCCCGCCGGCACGAAGGTGAGGGCCAGGTCGGGCGTGCCGCCGTCGAGGTTGGTGTCGTCGGCGAACGGCGCCACCGGAAGGTCCACCGGCACGTTCACCAACGCGATGTCCGACGTCTTGTCCAGCGCGACAACCGAGGCGGCCTCGAGCTTGCCGCCGGGGCCGACCATGACGATCCGCCGGACTCCGCCGAGGAGGTCGGCGGTCGTCGCCACCAGCCCCCCTTCGGCGACGGCGACGCCGATCAGCGGCACGGTGCCCTGGGCGGTGATCGCCCGCAGCTCGACGATCGAGTGCCCGGCCGCCGCGGCCACGGCCGGCACCGCGTTCTGCGGACCGGCCAGGGTGGTCAGGGGCCCACTGGCCGCCGTGTCCTGCGTGGCGCCCTCCAGCGGGTGCTCCGACGGCGGGGAGAGCAGAACGATGACCCAGGCCACCACGGCCATGACGGCGCCGACGCCGACCAGCACCATCACGGCGCTGCGGTACTGGTGGCCCGTCTGGGGGTTGAGGAGGAAGAGGGCGTCCCGATCGGGCCCCGGACGAGCGACCTCACTGGGGTGGCGCCACAGCCGGTCGTCGGGATCGATCCAGCCACGTTGGGGCGAATCGGGGTCGTCCTGCCCGCTTCCCCCGCCCTCGCCGGGGCCTGGCACGCCATCCTCAGGCTCATCGGGCGTGTCACTCACTTGGGCGACGATACCGAGAAAGTCCAGGAAAGTGCCGTCGGCCAACGACCCGGCCGTACCATGAGGCCCCATGTCTCGCGACCTTGCCATCGACCTCGGCACGGCCAACACGCTGGTCTACGCCAAGGGGAAGGGCCTGGTGCTGAACGAGCCGACCGTGGTCGCGCTCGATTCGCGCAGCCGCGAGGTGCTCGCCATCGGTACCGATGCCTGGCAGATGATCGGCCGCACGCCTGGCTACATCGTGGCCGAGCGGCCGTTGCGCGGTGGCGCCATCACCGACTTCGAGGTCACCGAGCGGATGCTCAGCGTGCTGCTGCGTCGGGTCGGCGTCAGCCGGCTCAACCGGCCCAAGGTGCTGATCTGCGTCCCGTCCGCCATCACGGCGGTCGAGCGCCGGGCCGTGAAGGAGGCGGCACGCCGCGCCGGTGCGTCGGCCAGCTTCCTGATCGAGCAGCCGATGGCCGCCGCCATCGGTGCCGGTCTGCCGATCCACGAACCCGTGGGCAACATGGTGGTCGACGTGGGCGGCGGCACGGCGGAGATGGCCGTGATCTCGCTCGGTGGTCTGGTGGCGGTGCAGGCGCTGCGCTGCGGGGGCTTCGACTTCGACGCGTCGATCCAGAACTACGTGCGCCACCGCTACGGCGTGGCCGTGGGTGAGCGCACGGCCGAGGCGGTCAAGCTGGCCATCGGCTCGGCGTCACCTCACGAGGGCGAGCAGCAGGCCGAGATCCGCGGGCGGGAGGTGGCGACGGGCCGGCCCAAGACGGTCATCCTCTCCCCGCTCGAGGTCCGTGGCGCGCTGGAGGACAACGTCACCTCCATCGTGGCGGCCGCCGTCGAATGTCTGGGCGAGGCGCCACCCGAGTTGGCCCAGGACATCATCTTCGAAGGGGTGCACCTGACCGGCGGCGGCGCCCTCCTGCGCGGGATGACGCAGCGCCTGGCCGATGCCACCGCCGTCCCGGTGCACCTGGTCGACGCGCCGCTCGAGTGCGTCGTCCAGGGAGCCGGAGTCTGCCTCGAGTCGTTCGACAAGCTGAAGCGGCTCTTCGCCGAAGAGGACTGATCACCGAAGAGAACTTGGACTAATCGGCCGGCTCGTCGAGCAACTCGCCCGCGGCCTGGCGCACCTGCCAGTCGCGGTCCTCCGCCGCCGCCCGGAGAGCCGGCGTCACCCGCGGGTCGTCGAAGCCGGCCAGCGCCACCGTGGCGCGGCGCCGGACCGTGGGCGAGTCGGCCAGCGCGCCGAGCACGGCCGGCAGACCGGCCGGGTCACCGATGGCGCCGAGCGCGGCCACTGCGGCCTCGCGACAGCGGGCGTCACCGTGTCCGGTGGCGGTGGCCGCCAGCACCGGGACCGCCGGTCCGACGTGCCGCTCGGCGAGGAACCAGGCCGCGCCGACGACGACGAGCGGGTCGGGATCGCCCAGCGCACCGGTCAGGGCGCGCGGCAACGACGAGCGCGAGCCGGTGCCCCGTGCCGCCAGCGCCACCTCGACGGCGCGCCGCCGGACCGCAGGAGGGGCGCCGTCGGCGAGGGCCGCCTCCACGTCGGCGGCCGTCAGATCGCCCAGCCGGGCCAACGCGCCGAGCGCCGCCGCCTGCACGCCCGGGTCGGGATCGTGGAGCCCACGGCGGGCCGGACCGGCGTCCCCCCGGTGCCCAGCCACGATGACGCGCCGTCGCCGGAGCTCGGCGCGGCCGTCGCGGCCGCCATCCGTGGCAACATCGTCGCTCACCTTCCGAGTATGTCCGAACCTGACGCGACCGCCGACGGGGAAGCCGCGGCGAACCCCACCTCTCCCGACGCGGGACCCGACGCGGGCGCGTTGGCGCCCCCGCCCCCGGTCGCGCCCCGGCGACGGCGGCGTCTGTGGCCCAGCGTGCTCGGTGTCTTCGTCGTCATCGTCGTCGGGACGGCACTGATTGCGGCGCGCACCTCGGTCAACTACTTCGTCATCACGCCGGGGGATGCGTCGCCGGTCTCGCAGTACATCGAGGTGCCGGCCGCGGACAGCCACCCCCTGACCGGCAAGATCCTGCTGACCGACGTGTTCGTCACCCAGCTGAACGCGCTGAACTACCTGCAGTACCGGTTCTTCGACTCAGACAGCGAGGTGATCTCGGGGCCGGATCTGCTCGGCCCGTCGACGAACGAGAGCCAGTACCTCACCCAGGGCTACCTCCAGATGGCCCAGGCCCAGTCGTTCGCCACCGCGGCGGCACTGTCCCACCTCGGCTACCAGGTCACGTCGGCCAATGCGGGCGCGCTCATCTACGGGATCGAGCCCCATTCGCCGGCCGCCTCGACTTTGCACGTGGCCCAGGTGATCACCGCCGTCAACACCACGCCGACGCCGACCCAGTGCTCGCTCGTCGACGCGCTGCACGGGCTGACGCCGGGCTCGGACGTCGCGCTCAAGGTCGAGCAGTCCTCCATCAACGACGTCGGCGAGTTCGTGGACGGTCCAGTCGTGACCAAGTCGGTGACGCTCGGCGCGCCGCCCAAGGGATTGGTGGACACGGGATGCGGCCCGCCGACCAAGCCGACGGCCTTCCTCGGCATCGATCCGATGACGCAGCAGGACTGGCAGTTCCCCGTCAAGGTGGTCGTGCACACGCAGAACATCGGCGGCCCGTCCGCCGGCCTGGCCATGACGCTCGGCATCATCGACAAGCTGAGCAGTGGGCGCCTGACCGGGAACCGGATCGTGGCGGCCACCGGGACCATCGACCAGAACGGCAACGTCGGAGACGTGGGCGGCGTGGCGGAGAAGACAATCGCCGTGGAGCGGGCGGGAGCGACGGTCTTCTTCGTCCCGTCGGTGGAGCTGCGGGCGGCAGAGTCCAAGGCCACCCCGCAGCTCCACGTCTACGCCGTGAACAACCTGAACCAGGTGCTGCGCATCCTCAAGCAGCTCGGGGGCCACGTGCCGACCCAACCCGTGGCGCCCAAATCTGTGCCGGCCCAGGCTTCGCCATAGGCTCTGGGCATGGCAGAAGGCCGCGCCCCCATTTCGTCGTCCCGGATCGCGACCGGCGACATCGCCCAGCACTCCTTCGCCATCGCCCGGCGGGGCTTCGACACCGACGAGGTGCGCTCCTACCTGCAGTCGGTGTCCCGCAGCCTCGAGGCACTCGAGGCGCGTGAGGAGGAGCTCCGGGCGGCCCTGGCCGAGGCCGAGCAGCGGGCGGCCCATCCGGTCGTCGACGAGGCCACCCTGACCGCGTCCTTGGGCCAGCACAGCGCGCAGATCCTGCGCCACGCCCATGAGGAGGCGGCGCGGATCGTCGCCCAGGCCCAGGAAGGGGCGGCCACGCTGTTGCGCGACACGCAGAGCCAGGTGGACGAGCTCCAGGCGCGCACCGAGGCGTCGTCCGCCGAACGCGTCGTCGAGGTGGAGCTGCTGGTGGCCAACGCCGAGCAGGAGGCCCGGGTCGAGAGCGAGCGCATCACCGCCGACGCGGTGGCGGAGGGGGAGGCGATCGTCACCCGCGCCAAGGACGAGGGGCGGGCCCTCCTCGACCAGGTGCAAGAGGCCCGTCGCCGGGTTCTGTCCGACCTGGCCGCACGGCGGCGCGCGCTCGGCATCCAGATCGAGCAGCTGCGAGCCGCCCGGGACGAGATGGCGGCCTCGGTGCACGGGGTGCGCGACCGGGTGGACGGGATTTTGACCGAGCTGGACCGGACCGACGAGGAGGCGCGCGCGGCCGCCCAGGCCGTGGCTGACCAATTTCGACTCGGCACGGCCGAGATGCCCCACGACCAGGACGAGGTCGACCAGACCGCCGGCGAGGTGCCCCCGACAGGGCCGACGCCGGTCGTGCGGGGCGAGCCCGACGGCGAGGACGATGACGACGAGTCAGGCTCTCCCGGACCAAGCGTCGATGAGCTGTTCGCACGCATCCGGGCCGGGTCCGGGGAGACGGGGTCCGGAGAGACGGAACAGCCCGGTCCGCCGACCGAGGCGGCAGGCGCGGCGGACGCGGCGGCCAAAGTGAACGCGCCCAAGGCGGCCGAGGGGGTCGTGGAAGTGGCCGAGGCGGTTGAGCCAGAGCCAGCGGCCGAGGTCGTGGCGGAAGCGGAACCCGTGCCCGGTCCCGACGACCCGATCATCGCCCGGCGGGACGAACTGCTGACGCCCGTGACGGCCCGGTTGAGCCGGACGATCAAGCGCACCCTCGGCGACGACCAGAACCGGTTGCTCGATCGGCTGCGCCACGCACCGGGGCTCGGCGCCGACGAGCTGATGGGCTCCGAGGACGAGCACCTGGCCGCCTTCGCGGGTGCGGCGCGCAGCCATTTGGACGAAGCGTTCGCCGCCGGCACGGTGTTCGTCGGAGCGGGCGCGGCGACCATTCGCAGAGGCGACGCCGTGGAGCTCGCGTCGGCCGGGTTGGCGCGGGTGGTCGTCACGACGCTGCGCCGCCAGGTCGCGGAGGGGACCGGGGAGCCGGTCGATCGCGTGGGTGCCGCCTTCCGCGAGTGGCGGGGCGAGCGCGTGGAGCGCCTGGCCGGTGACCAGGCCACGTACGCGTTCTCCGCCGGCGTGACGGCGGCCAGCGCGGACGGCAAAGTGCGCTGGGTGGTGACGACCGCGAGCGGGTGCTCGGACTGTGAGGACAACGCGCTGGCCGGTGCGGTGAGCGGCACCGAGACGTTCCCGACCGGGCACGCCCACCCGCCGGCCCATTCGGGGTGCCGCTGCCTCATCGCGCCGGCGAGCGACTGACCAGGACTTCTGACTGCAGCGGCGGCCGGAGCCTGGCCCTTGGGACAGGCGCGGCGGACGTTAGGCTCCCCACGTGCGCATCCCCAGCGACCTGAGTGCTGATCCCTCGCCGCGCCGCCGCCACCGGGCGCGGTGGTGGCTCATCGGCTTCGTCGTCGTCCTCATCGTCCTGCTGGTGTCGCTGCGGTCCCTGGCCGGTCTCTACACCGACAGCCTGTGGTTCTCCTCGGTCGACCTGCACAACGTCTTCTCGACGCTCCTGGCGATCAAGCTCGGCCTCTTCGGCGTCTTCGGGGCGATCTTCTTCGCCGTCCTGTGGGTGAACCTCGTGGTCTGCGACCGCATCGCCGGTCGCGACATCGTTCTGGCCCAGGAGGACGAGCTGGTGCGGCGCTACCAGCAGTTCGTGCGGCCCTTCTCCGGGCGGATCTACGTGGGACTCGCCTTCGTCCTGGCGCTGATCGGCGCGTCGGGGACGGTGGGGCAGTGGAACAACTGGATCCTCTTCCGCCACGGCGGGAGCTTTCACGTCACCGACCCCCAATTCCACAAGGACATCGGCTTCTACGTCTTCGACCTGCCCTTCATGACCTTCATCGTGGACTGGACCCTGGCCATCTTGATCGTGACGTTGGCGGTCTCGGTGGTGTTCCACTACTTCAACGGGGGGATCCAGCCGCAGCGTGGCCTGCCCCGGGTGCGGCCGCCCGTGAAGGCGCACATCTCCGTGCTGCTGGCCCTGATCGCGCTGGACAAGGCGGTCGGCTACATCTTCCAGCGCTGGTCGCTCGTCAACGCGCAGGACGGCTACGTCAACGGGGCCGGCTACACCGACGTGCACGCCCGCCTGCCTGCCGAGCTGCTGCTCGCCGTGGTCTCGGTCTTCGCCGCGCTCATCCTGCTCTACAACATCCGCCAGAAGGGATGGACGCTCCCGGTTCTGGCGGTGGGCATCTGGGCCTTCGTGGCGTTGGTGGTCGGCATCATCTACCCCGCGCTGCTACAGGCGCTCAAGGTCACGCCGGCCCAGAGCTCGCTGGAGGCGCCGTACATCCAGCGCAACATCACGGCCACCCGGGACGCCTACAACCTGAACAACGTGCAGCTTCATTCGTTCCCGGCCAGCACGAGCATCAGCGCCAGCCAGACCGTCGTGGCCGCGCCCACCATCGCCAACATCCGGCAATGGGACCCTGACCCGACGATCTCGCTGCAGACGTTCCAGCGACTGCAGGGCATCAAGTCGTACTATTCGTTCCCCTCACTGGGGGTGGACCGCTACACGCTGAACGGGCAACGGACGCCGGTGCTGATCGGCGTGCGGGACATCTCGGCCGCCGGCGTGCCCTCCCCGTCGTGGGTCAACACGCACCTGCAGTACACGCACGGGAACGGGGCTGCCGTCGCGCTGTCGGCCCAGACCAACTCCAACAACCCTGTCTTCGGCGTTCAGGACGTCCCGCCGACTTCTTCGAACGGGCTGCCCGAGATCACCCAGCCCAACGTCTACTTCGGCCTGGGTGAGACCGGCTACGTGGTGGCCAACTCCAAGCAACTCGAGGTCGACTACCAGCCGCAGAACGGGCAGAACGTCGAGAGCCACTACCACGGGAGCGGCGGGGTCCAGCTGTCGTCGATCTTCACCCGGGCTGCCTTCGCGCTCCGACTGGGCGACTTCAATCTCCTCATCTCGAGCCAGATCACGGACAAGTCGCGCATCATGTTCATTCGCGACCCCGTCACCATGGCGCAGACGGCGGCGCCCTTCCTCTCCTTCGACCACGACCCCTACGCCGTCATCAACAGCGGCCCAGGCCCGGATCACGGGCACATCGACTGGATCGTCGACGGCTACACGACGACGTCGAATTACGCGTACTCGCAGAACGCAGACACCCAGCAGGTGGCGGTCGGCAGCACCCTGCCCGGGAGCTACAACTACGTGCGCAACTCGGTGAAGGTCGTGATCGACGCCTACTCGGGGAAGATGACGTTCTACGACGCCGACCCGAAGGACCCCATTCTCCAGGCGTACTCGGCCGCCTTCCCGAACATGTTCGTCCCGCTCTCCAAGATGCCGGCGGCGCTCCAGGCGCACCTGCGCTACCCGCCCGACGTCTTCTCCATCCAATCGGCGATCTACGGGCGCTACCACCTCACGAACCCGGGGAACTTCTACGCCGCCAGCAACGCGTGGCAGCTGTCGCCCACGGCCGGAGCCGGCCCGCAGTCGCAAGCCCTCCTGGCGCAGAACACGTTCAACAACCAGGGGCAGCTCGTCTCGACGACCCCGGCGCGCATGGCACCCCAGTACCAGGTGTACTCGCTACCCGGCATCGCACCGAGTCAGCAGGTGTTCACCGTCTCGGACGGCTACGTCCCCGCGTCGCAGACGAATCTCTCGGGTTCCAACCAGAACTTCAACCTGACCGCGTGGATGGTGGGTCTGGCGGACCCGGGGCAATACGGCCAGCTCGACCTCTATGAGGTCCCTCAGGGGACGGCGGGCCCGGCCAACGCGGACGCGGAGATCTCGGCCAACAAGACGGTGTCGTCGGACATCACGCTGCTCGATCAGCACGGCTCGGAGGTCCTGCTGGGGGAGACGCTCATGGTCCCGATCGCCAACTCCATGGTGTACCTGCGGCCTCTCTACGCGTCACCGACGACGAACCCGCAGCCGCAGCTGCAGTACGTGGTGGGGGTTCTCGGCAAGAACGTGCAGATCGACACGTCGCTGTCGGCCGTGCTGTCCGATCTGCTGCAGACGACTGTCCTGCCGTCGGGATCGGGCGGGTCGTCGACGGGCACGGTGCCGGCGGCGGTGGCGGGCCTCTTGCAGCAGGCGCAGACCGACTACACCAACGCGCTCGCCGCGCTCAAGGCGGGGAACCTGTCGCAGTTCCAGACCGACATCAACCTCATGCAGGAGCAGATCACCCAGGCCCAGGACGTGATCGGGACGCCGGTGCCGGGCACCTCAACCAGCACGACCACGACGGTGCCGCCTGTCAAGGGTGCCAAGTCCAAGAAGCTCACGCAGACGACGACGACCACGACGACCACGACGTCGCATGGCTCGACGTCCACGACCGCCTCGGTGCCGACGAGTACGGAACCCAAGAGCTCGACGACCACCACGTCGACGACGCTGGCATCGGCGGCTGCCCGGACCTGAGGCGGGACGGCGACTCCGGTTGCCAACGGGTCCGGTGGGTCCCATGATGGGGGCGACGAGGCGCGAGGAAAGGAGTCTTGCGATGGGACTGCTGGACAAGGTCAAGGCGCAGGCGACGGCGGCCACGGAGATGGCCAAGGACGCGGCAGCCAAGGGCCAGGCCAAGATGAACGAAGCCCAGGCGAAGAAGGCGGCCGACGGCATGCTGCGGGACCTCGGCGCAGCCTTCTACGCCACCAAGACGGGACGATCCACCCCGACCACCGACGCCGACATCGCGCGGCTGGTGGAGGCCCTCCAGGCGCACGAGTCCGAGCACGGTCAGATCACGCTCGCCCCCGAATCGGCCGCGGCAGCGCCGACGGCGACCCCGGCCGGCGACGGATCGGCGGCCCCCGCTCCGCCCCCGCCGCCCAAGGCGGCCGACCCGTCCTCCCCGCCACCTCCTCCGCCCACGGCGCAGACGCTGTAGCGGGGCCGGCGGGCGCCTGCCTGCGCCTCGGTGGGGCGGGCGCGGCGCCGTGTCGGGTGCGCTGCGGTCCATGTAAGATGTTCTCTTCGCCGCGGGGTGGAGCAGTCTGGTAGCTCGTCGGGCTCATAACCCGAAGGTCGGAGGTTCAAATCCTCCCCCCGCCACCAAGTAGCGGCGATTTTCGCGCCTTCTCGCGTATGCACAGGCCGCTGACCAGCATGTTTGGTCGGCGGCTTCTGTGTTTATGGGGACAGTTTGTGGGGACCTACTCAGCCCTTGCGTATGCAGCATACGTAGAGTGGAGCGGAGGCGGGCGGCCAGCACGCCGCGGATTCGCGGACGAAGATGGGTCGGGCGAGGCGTTGCATACGCATGCCCTGTGCATGCCCATGCACTTGCCCTACTCAACGAGCCGTCGAGATCCAAGCGCTTCGGAGGCACCCCGTCGCGGCATGCTTTGGGGTCAACTGGCGCTCGCCGGTAGTAGCGAATCGGTCAACGAGGCTGAAGGCCCTCCCCAGCTCGTTCAGCCCAAGCTCCAGTCGCCACCGATCGACCTCGCCCATCTCGTTCGCGTAGGGTCGAATCTCTGGGAGCGCAGTCTCGACGCGACGACCATTCGTGGAAGTCCTCCGTATCGACCGATCGCCGTCCTTGTCCACCACGATGCATTCCACCTCGACGGCGTCGTGGTCGGCGTCTTCGTACGGGTCCTGGTGAACCGTGACGTCAGCCGGGGCGAACAGCCTGGGCACGACATCGGCTTAGCTCGCTAAACCGAGGTAGACGTCCGAAGCAGCGAGCGGGAGAGGCTTTTCTCCATCCTCCGTGCCTATGCCGAGCATGATCGAACGCGGCCAGACGACTTGGAGACCGGCGGGAAGCTGGCCATGAGTAGGTCAAAACGCGCACGTCGCGTCTACCGCGGCAGCTACCCCTTGGACGGCTCGGGCGGTGAGGAGCCAATCCGACGACTGGGTCAGTCCATCGAACAGCGAAGCCGCGGAGAACAGGGCGATGCCGGCGACGGACACCCGGCGTCGCCCCAGGGGATCGCCCGCCCGGCCCCCAACAGCAGGAGCCCACCGAACGGCAGGGTGCAGGCGTTTTGGACCCATGACAGCCCGGCGGGAGAGAAGTGCAGGGCGGGGTGGATACTGGGGAGGGCATCGGGGGTGAACCCCTCCGTCCCGTTGCTGCCGACTGGACAGGATCCGTGTGCAGCGCCGTGCACGTGCCTGCTCAACGACTGGCCGTGGTGCACGCGTTCATGGGCGTCGAGTACGGGCCGGTGAGCGGCGCAGTTCGTCCCGCTGTCATCACGGCAGACCTACGCAAGTGCCTGCTCACCATGGGTAGGGGTGTTGACGTCGTCGCAGCTCATCGCCGATCTTGAACGGGCATCGGACGGGCGTTTTCACAAAACTCGCGAGTTCTTGCACAATCCTCTCGCTGACGGACGGTCCCGCGAGTTCTGTGGTCCAATCGTGACATGTCTCTGGACGAGCTTCGCCAAGTGCTGGAACGACATGCACGTTCCGATCTGACGACTGCCATTGACGGTGTCCGAATCTGTAGGTCAAACGCCGGTTCTCCAGAGCACGTGATGACTGGCGCGGTGGTGACGGTCATCGCCCGGGGCGGCAAGCGCCTCGCGCTGGGAGAGCGCATCTATGACTACCAAGCCGGTCAGTACCTCGTTGCCTCCGTAGACCTCCCAGTGAAGATACAGGTCATCGAAGCCACTCCGGGCGAGTCCACCCTCAGCTTTGGGATGGCTCTCGAACCTGCCGTCATAGCAGAACTGCTGTTGCAGACCGGACCAGGGGACCTGCCACGATCCCCGGGCACCGTACGGCCGGGACTCGCGATCAGCGATGCCCCGGACGAGCTGCTCGATGCCGTTGTGCGGCTGTTGCGGCTGCTCGATCGGCCGGGGGACCGGAAGGCACTGACCCCGTTGTTCAAGCGCGAGATTCTCTGGCGATTGATGACCGGCGAACAAAGCGACCTCGTCCGTCAGCTAGGTCTCGCGGATAGCGGCCTGAATCACATCACGCAAGCGGTGCAGTGGATCCGGGAGAACTACACCCGGCCTTTCCGGGTCGAGGAAGTGGCACAACTTTCGGGGATGAGTGTCTCGGCTTTCTATCGGAACTTCCAGGCCGTGACGGCGATGACCCCAATCCAGTTTCAGAAGCACATCCGCCTGCAGGCGGCGAGATTGCTGCTGGCGAACCGCCCGAACGACGTCACCGGCGTTGGCCACCGCGTCGGATACGACAGTCCATCCCAGTTCAGTCGCGAGTACCGGCGCCAGTTCGGTGCTTCACCGAGAATTGATGCAGAGCGCATGCGTGGAGGGTTCGGTCCGCTCGGCGCGACGCTGCACTGAGGATCGCCCAGAAATAGAGGATTGTGCAACAGCGCGGGAGGATCTTGCTGGCCTAGCCGTTACAGCGTTGTTTCCATGGGAGGTACCGAATCATTTAAGGAGACCACCATGGAAAAAGAGGTGCTCGACAAGATCTACATCGACGGTGAGTTCGTCACCCCACACGGCACGGAACTTGCCGACCTGTTCAATCCCGCCACCGGCAAAGTGATTGGGCAGGTCCAACTGGCTGACGAAGTGGACACCGACGCGGCCATTGCGGCGGCGAAGCGCGCACTGCCTTCCTGGTCCCTGACTTCGAAGGAGGAGCGGATCGACGCGCTGCAACGGCTGCAGACCGCAGTCGTCGCCGCAAGGAACGAGATACTCGAGTCCGCCCAGCTGGAGTACGGCGCACCGATGCCGCGCAATCAGTGGATGTTCGACATGTGCTACGACGCTTTCGCCGACATGATCACGACCTTGAAGGACTTCGATTTCACGCGGCAAAATCGGTAAAGCGACCGTAGAGATGGTGGCGGTCGGTGTCGCTGGCCTGATCACGCCGTGGAATTCTGATGCGTTCTTCATTTGCAACAAGCTCGCGACGGCCCTGGCCGCCGGCTGTACCGCCGTCATCAAGCCGAGCGAGATGAGTGCAACGCAGACCGATGTCGTGACCCGGGCGCTCCACCAGGCCGGGTTGCCCAATGGTGTATTCAACATCGTGACGGGGCTCGGCGGTGTTGTCGGGACTGCAATCAGTCGACACGCAGACGTCGCCGCCATTTCTTTCACTGGATCAACCGTCGTCGGCAAGCTCATCCTGCGCGAGTCAGTCGAGACGCTAAAGCGCGTGGCGCTCGAACTCGGCGGCAAGTCGCCGTCGATCATCCTCGACGACGCCGATCTCGAGGAAGCCGTCACCGGCGCGCTCCAGCACGGGTTCGTCAACAGCAGCCAGGCGTGTGTCGCTGGCACGCGCATCCTCGTCCCAGAGAGCCTGCTGGACGAAGTGCTCGCCATCGCGACGGTGAAGATGGATGACTTTCCAACTGGCGATCCGCGCGACGCGGCGACGGCGATCGGCCCGATGGTGAGCGAACGGCAGCGGGACCGGGTCCAGTCCTACATCCGCAGCGGTATCGAAGAGGGTGCCCGGATCGTCGTTGGCGGGCCGGAGCGCCCCGATGGACTCCCCGACGGGTATTTCGTGCGACCGACCATCTTCGCGGACGTCACCAACGACATGAAGATTGCGCGTGAGGAAATCTTCGGGCCGGTGCTCTCGGTCCTGACCTATCGCGATGACGATGACGCGGTCAAGATCGCCAACGACTCGATCTACGGCTTGCAGGCCTACATCTTTTCGTCGGATCCCACACGCGCGCATGGTGTCGCGTCGCGGCTTGAGGCGGGCCGGGTATTGATCAACGGAGCCTCGGAGTCGCTGTCTCCGTTCGGAGGGTTCAAGCAGTCGGGCATAGGTCGCGAATACGGCACCTACGGTCTGGAGTCCTTTCTCGAACTGCGGGCCGTGATGGAGTGACGAGGAGCGCGGACCTCGTCGGTGGTATCCCAATCGGTGCGCGTTCCGCGGTTATGGGGCATCTCAGGCGCGGTGTCACAACGCCCTGATCTGGGAATGCCGACGGGTTAGCTGGCTCAAGACGTGGGCCAGCTAACCCCATTAATGGCGGACATCAGGTGATGGTGAATGTGGGAGCACCCCTATGTTGACGACTGTCGAGTCAGACGAGAGCGGTCCATCGGACCCCATCGGGGCGGATGACCTCACTTCGCTCCGTCGACGGCTTCTGGTGCCGACCCTGGTGCTGTCCGGATCCTTGATGTCGGTGGTGTCGAGCCTCGGCGCCAACCTCGTCCCGACCCTGTCGCGGGCGGACGGGGTGTCGTTGAGCACCGGAGAGTGGATCCTCACCATCACCCTTCTGACCGGTGCTCTGGCGACGCCGGTGATGGGGCGGCTGGGCGACGGGTCCCGCCAGAGGACCGTCATCCTCTTTGCCCTCGCCTCGGTCGTCGTGGGCTGTGTGATCTCGGCGGTGTCCACTGGGTTCACCGAGTTGATCATCGGCCGAGCCCTCCAAGGGGTGGGCCTCGGGCTCTTGCCGGTGGCCATGGCGATCGCCCGCCGGAACCTGTCACCGGAGTCCGCCCAGCGGACCATCGCCACCCTCTCGGTCTCCACTGCCATTGGCGTCGGTCTCGGTTATCCAGTGACCGGGCTGATCGCCCAGGTCCTGAACTTCCGGGCGGCGTACTGGTTCGGTGCCATCACCGTGGCCGGAGCCCTCATCCTCGCGGCGCTGGTCCTGCCGCCCCGCGATGCGGCCCCCTCCCGGCGCTTCGACGTCGTGGGGGCCAGTCTGCTCAGCCTGGTGATCATCGGGATATCCGTCGTGCTCAGCGAAGGGGGAGGCTGGGGTTGGACCTCGGCGCGCTCGCTCGGTGTCATTGTGGCGTCGGTGGTGCTTCTCGCGGTCTGGATCCCCTACGAGCTGCGCTGCACTGAGCCGCTGGTCAGCCTGCGCCAGGTCCGTAACCGCTCGGTGCTCACCGCCGATGCATCCGGCTTCCTCATCGCCATCGCCTTCTACCTGCTCTTGCCGATCATCGTCGTATTCGTCCAGATCCCGCTGTCGGCTGGCTTCGGGTTCGGCGCTTCGCTGGTGGTGTCCGGGCTGGTCCTGCTGCCGCTGTCGGCAGGCAGTTTTGTTTCCAACCGCCTTTTGGTCGTCTACGAGCGACGCTTCGGCGCCCGGACCATGATCCCGCTCGGCTCGGTGGTGTTTGCCTTGGCGGCATTGTTCTTCGCCTTCGAACACTCGGCCCTGTGGGAGGCGTTCGTCACTAGTGCCATCTGCGGCCTGGCCGTCGGCTTCACCACGGGGACGATGCCCAGGTTCATCGTCCGGGCCGTCGCCCAGAGCGAGACCGGGAGCGCTACCGGCTTCTACCAAGTGGTGCGCAGCATCGGGCAGGCGGTGGGAAGTGCGCTCAGCGCCGCAGTGCTGTTGGCCCACACCCCGCCCGGCCAGGCCCTGCCGGACGTGGGCGGCTTCAAGGTGGCCCTGATCATCGCTGCCGCCCTCTGCCTGGCCACCGCGATCGTCAGCTTTGTGCTCCCGGGGAGGGTGCCATCGCGCCGCGACGTCCTCACCGTCGGTGAGGGGACCTCGAAGTGGTAATGAAGGACGAGGCCGAGTTGGCGCGTTCAGGCATGGTGGCGGGCAAGGAACCGGCGCCTTCGAGGCTGGAAGAGGGTCAGCCCAGACCATGAGCGACGCACCGAGGGATACTCCGGGAGGCGTCCGGACCGGCCGTAGGTCAGCGAATCTCTACGGTCGCCGCCTTCACTATCTACGCTCCCCTCTACACCGTGGCCAACGCCTCGCCTCTGACGCCGCAGGCATTGGCCGACCTCGGCAGCGAGCAGCTGCGCGCCGCCGGCCCGTCCGCAGCGGAAGCCCGCGCCCTGGCCGACGGAGCCCTAACTGGCGCCATCGATCTGGAGGCCCTGCGCACCGACGAGGACACCTTGGCGGCAAGACGACCAATGGCGCTGCGGGGCATCGGATCCTGGTCGGCGCAGATGTTCCTCCTCCACGAAGTGCGTCGACCCGATGTACTCCCTGCTGGCGATGTCGGCCTGCGCACCGTTGTTCTGCGCGCTTGGTATCTCGGTCAGTGGCCCACCGAAAGCGAGCTGATCGACCGAGCCCACCCCCTGGGCCCCAATTCCGCGGCTACGCCGCCGCGCTGGTCAGGCGACAGTTTCGTCGTCCAGCCACAGCAGGGCATCTCCGGCACCGTCAGGGATTTGGTCGTAGTTAACGCTTATATCGGGCCCCCGCCACCAACAGTGTGTGCAGGTCTGGGCCGATTATATATGCAGTGCGCACGCATGAGACCGGCCAACCGGGTTCGTCGGGTCACGAACCCGAAGGTCGCGCTCACGGCGGGTTTCCGGGGACTCTCGGCGGGTGATCCACAAATGCTTTTTACTTTGCTGCTCGCACGACCACGCGTGAGCCGTGCATGTGCAGATCACTCCGTTCCTCGAGCGAGTGCGGTCCAGTGTCTGCGAGAAGTTCCTTCAGTACGGAGAGATCGTCGGATGATAGGTGTGGGGCCGCTGCCGAACTGACGCGTTCAAGCCACAGTCGTGCATATCGGGCAAGACGGCCGGGGTCAGTGCTATCTCCTTCCAGTTCGAATCCGCGCTCCTCGATCGCTGAGAATCCGGCTTTCTCCAAGCGTCGACCCCACTCCAGACCGAAGTTGGGTAGTGATCGAAGACCGCTCCCCCTTGAATGCTTCGATACAGCGGCCTTCTAGGCCTGGTTCGCCGAACCCGAGATCATCGGGCAGGAAGCGCAGTGGGTCGGTGAACTCTGCGATGACAATCAGACCGCCGTCGCGGGTGGCGGCGTGGATACGTTGGAGCACGCCGTCGACATCGGTGAGGTGATGCATGAACATTGATGCCCAAGTGAGATCCACTAGACCGGTTTCTGGCCAGTCGGTGTCGAGGTCTGCCTGGACTGTTCTGATTCGCTCTGTAAGTCCGCAGTCCAGTGCCTTTTCGCGAACTCGTTCCAGCATCTCATCTGACGCGTCAACGGCGACGACCTCGGCATGGTCGAATCTCCTGGACAGCGCGAACGTTCCAGCGCCTGTCCCTGCACCCAAGTCGACGATGCGGCGAACGTTTGTGGGAATGGCTTGCTCTATCCATCTCATGACTTCGTCCCAGTAGGACCGTGTGATCTCCGCGTCGAGGTCCAACATCTCAGCGAGGGATCCAAGGCCCTCCGACGAACCTCTTGAGCCATTACCGGTATGACCAGCGTGCGCATGTTCCATATACGTATCGTAAGCGGCTGATGCTGTTGAGGCATGTAGTCTTGCCAAAGACGCAAGACGAGTCCTGTCGCATTCCTCCGAGACTTGAGGTAGCCCACGTGCGGAAGGCCTGAGGTTCGCCCACCCTCCTTGGCCACCCTGAAACGGACTCAGGTTGTGGAGGGACGCAGATGAGCTTTCTCACCGTCATGGTCGAAGATGCAGAGGACCTCGACCGGACCGCCGTGGGCGCTGAAGGCGTGAGGGGTCATGGTCGAAAATTCCGCCGCTTGACCCGCCTTCACGAGGATGGTCCGCTCGCCCAGTTGCAAACTGGCGGTCCCCGAAAGCACGGTGAACCACTCTCTACCGGGATGCACGCGGAGCACCTTGCTCCCCGCTTCGAGCCGCTGGTTTGGCGCGAATCTTGGCAACGGTCACCCCGTGGGGACCTCGTTCCCGGGGCGTCAACAGCCAGGTAGTCATCCCTCGCGCGACGTCGCGCTGGGGCCGGATGACGACGTCGTCGTCATCCACCGATTCCAACAGTTGATCGAGCGTGGTCCCTAACGCCCGCGCGATCGGGAGGAGTTGATCGAGAGCAATTCTTCGGTGGCCCGTCTCGATACGGCTCAAGTTTGAGGGGCTCAGGTGGCAGTGGCGAGCGAGGTCGTCGAGGGACCACCCTCGAGCCACTCGTCAACCCCCTGATCCGGCTGCGCACCACGTCTTCTAGGTCTACGTCTTGCGTCATTAGCAAGAGTATATGCGGTAGAGGCATCTCCCTCTGGATGGTCGCTCTCAACGTTCGGGCCCAGAACCCGAAGGTCTCAAAAGGGGGGAGTTTCTCGGGACCAAGTCCCGGGAGAGCAGAAAATTGAGCAGGCGAGTGCCCTATGCAGTGCATATGCAGGGCGCGCTGACCGGCCACTTCATCGGGTCTGTAACCCGAAGGGTGCGTCATGGTCCTGAACCCCCGCCACTCAGAGATCCGCAGGTCAGGGCCGGTCCGCTGGGCCGGCTCTTCTGCTGTGCGGCCATTTGTGATCGAGGCTGGGTCACCAATCTGTCACGAGTTCCTCTATCTGAGCGAGATCCACCCGACGCTTGGTCAGCGTTGCCAGCAGCACGGGTTCGGCTGGCGGGAGTCAATGCGAGGGCGAGGACCACGAGGAGGCCCCAGACGAGGAACCACGGATCCCAGAGGTAGGTGTGCCAAACCAAGGCGCGCCGGTCGGCGGCTCTCCCTGGATGGATGACGCCAGCTTGTAGCAGTAAACCCGCCGAGGTGAAGACCAACCCGTAGAGGGTCAGTACCGCGCCTTCTGACCATGCCAACAACCTGAGTCGGCCGTGCCATTTCGAGGGCGGTGCGGAGCGGCAGAGGTAGAACGGAAGTAGTGCGCCTACCCCTTTGAGGACGACCGCGGCCCACACGGCCATCACCACGACGGTGCTTTGGTCTGCGGTGACCAGCGAGGAGCTGACAGTAGCGAGGAGCCACGTGCCGCCGAGTGCCCAGTAAGCGCTGATCGCCACATACGCCAGGCCGGCGACCAACGCTGCCGCGGCCGCAGCCAGTCCGAGATGATGACGGATATCAGGTGCGTCCAGCTGGCGAGATGAGCGGTCCGACGCTCTCACACCGGCATTCGAGCCGTGTCAATGAAGTTCCTACTGCACCAGTGACGAGAATCATTGATGCTCCAGGCACTCACAAGTCACGAGTGTCACGGCCTCGCTGACTGCTCAGTTGATAGACGGTCAACCCCAGCGAGACCCCAGCGACCGTCAGGGCGAGTCCGGCCAGGCCGAAAGCGAGCCAGGCGGTCATGACCAAGATCTCCCGTCGGCGTGTCTCGCCACATCGCGTCTATCGGGATCGAGCTTCACGTTGTTCCTCCAGTGCTGGTTCTCACTTCGCCACCTCCGCTTCACACAACCTTGCGGATTCCTGGGTTCAGACAGCATTGGCGACAGAGGCGTCTGCGTCGTCTCGGCGCAACCGAGTCAACACAGCGATCCTTCCTGTCAGCGTCAGACCCTCAGCTTTCGCTTCTTTGATGCTCAAATGACCCGAGAGGATCCCCAAGATGAGATGTGGGGGACCAACAAGTTCAAGATCAGGGGATTCAACTCTGCCAGGTCGCGTTCGGATTCCGTCTTGCGAAGCCTCGATGACGGCCGGGTAGTCCTCTGGGCTGAGCTGTATGGAGACCGGAGGCCCATCTGGGGCGCGGTCTTTTAGGAACATCGAGACCGGACGCTTGAACCAGTGACCGCGGAATTGATCTGTTTCGTCTTTTTCGGACATGAAACGAACACCCCATATGCCAAGCGCGTCGAGTACCGGCTTGAGGTCTGCTCCCGTATCGGTCAGGTGGTACAGCGTGGCAGCGACGGGCGGCGGAACCGGCTCACGCCAAACGATGCCGGATTCCTCTAAAGAGGCCAAGCGGTCGGCTAGGAGGTTGGTCGCAATTCCAGGTAGCCCACTCATCAGGTCGGTGTAGCGACACGGACCCTGGCTCACGAGCTCTCTGATGATGAGCAGGGTCCAACGATCACCCACAGCATCGAGCGCCTTGGCCACCGCGCAGTAGTGGTTGTACGACTTCATGCCGGCAGTATGCCAGACGCCGACTTGAGAATCAATAGTAAGGACTTGACTTTCTCAAGTTCAGTGGTAGAACGGGAGTCGTGTCCAACAAGTCCCGGATTTGTCGGTCCACTACGGGCGGCCGCGTTGGCCCGCCATCTCGATACGGCTCCTGTGCTCGCCGTAACCCTCTTGACGCATTCATCCGGCCGGTAGCTCGGACCACCTAGCACACGATCTCCCTGGAGGAACGTGACCACCATCAGCTATCAGGTAACCCGCCTGATCCACGACAGCGCCGTCGATTTCGAAGAGACCCGCCGCCGGTTCGACGAACAGGTGCCGTTGCTCGATCCGCTCCTCACTCTCCGACTCGTCCTCGATCAAGCAACGTGGCGTGCCGTCGAGGCTCTCGTGGATCGCACTGTTGGCCCAACAGGCTTCGTCGCCCTTGCGCGAGTCGATCAGGGAGCTCTGTTCAGCCTGAACGGCGATCCGGTCCAGGCGACCCTGTATCTCGTCGGAAACCCGGTGATTGCTCGGAAGATCCTCGCGGTCGAGCCAGCGGCGGGACTCTATGCACCTTTCCGCGCGGCGGTCTACCGAGACGCCATGAGCGCGCATGTCGCCTACGACCAACCATCAAGCCTATTCGCGCCCTTTGGTTCGCATGCGATCGACGCGATCGCCCGCGAACTCGACGAGAAGATTCGAACCTCAGCGGAGACGTCGTGTCGGTGACGATTATCGCTTCTACCGCAAGCCGGCCTTGAGAGACGACGCGCCTCTGGAGAGAGGTGCCGTGAAAAGGAGCCTGTTATGAGCAAGATCGACACAGATGTCAATGAGCACTATGTGCACCACGGAGGGGGATCCCTCTACGTCCTCGACTATGCCGGCGAGGAACCGCCGATCGTCCTGATGCACGGTTTTCCCGACGATCACCGCATCTACGACAAGCTCGCACCCCTCCTGTCCCCTAGGCGGGTCGTGGCCTTCGACTGGCTCGGGTACGGGCGCTCCGATCGAACCGACAAGATCGGTTCGTCCTCAGACGACCACGGTTCCGAACTGGAGGCGGTGCTCGATGGTCTGGGCATCACCCGCGCCGTGCTGGTTGGCCACGACGCGTCGGGTCCCGACGCAGTCACGTTCGCCGTCGCGCACCCCGAGCGGGTAGCTCACCTGGTCCTACTCAACACCATGTTTGGGCACCAACCTTCGCTCAAGCTTCCCGAGATGATCCGGCTGTTTGCCGATCCGGCGTTCACCGCGCTTGCCGACGCCATGGTCAACGACGACGCCCAGCGCCTCTGGCTGCTCCAGCACACCGCCGCCCAGTGGGACATGGATGCCCTCGACCCCGAGGGCATTGCCGTGCAGTCGATCCTGCCGCAGTTCTTTGGCGACGCCGACCAGCCAGATGCCATCGCCGCCATTCGCGCCTGGACGGCCGAGCTGTTCGGCGCTTTGAACAGGCAGGATGCTCTTAGCGAAAGCGGAGCGCTCCGACGGCTCGAGATCCCGGTTTCGATCATCTTTGGTGAGAAGGATCGCTACTTGACCCCGACTCTTGGGGCCGAGATCGCGGGCCTCTTTGGGGACCCGTCGGTTCATGTGGTTCAAGACGCCGCACACTGGCCACAGCACGACCAGCCAGAAGTCGTCGCCGAACTCGTCAAGCGATGCGAGGTCGCGTAGGCGACACACGAGGGTCCTTTTTCAGAGAGGTCGGAGATCGGACGGCGTCCAGCGAAAAGCAGCGCACAGCGCGTCACATCCGAGCGACGACACACGGAAGAACGGAATAAGACAAATGAAGGCAGCGCAGATGGACAGCCAGTACTCGACCGGGATGTCCCGACAGAACATCGAGCAGGCTCTCGTCGCATCCGGCAAAGCCCTCGGTGAGATTCACGCAGAGGATCTGAGTGCGGTCGAGGACTTCCACACGCTGGGCCGAATCGCCACCGGCCAACTGGCCGAGCTGGTCGAAATCAATGACCATGACGAAGTGCTCGATGCCGGCAGCGGCATCGGTGGCACAGCACGATTCCTCGCCAACAGGTACGGCTGTCGAGTCACCACCATTGATCTCACCGAGGAGTACTGCCAAACCTCTCGCTGGTTGAATCAACTCGTCGCACTCGATGATCGGATCTCTGTCCATCAAGGAGACGTGACGGATCTGCCGTTCAATGCGGCCACCTTCGACGTGGTGATTAGTCAACACGTGCAGATGAACGTGGGCGACAAGGCCGGCCTCTATGACGAGGCCCGCCGTGTGCTTCGACCGCGAGGGCGCCTCGCCATCTGGGACATCATCGCTGGGACGCCTGGCGAGATCACGTTTCCGCTTCCGTGGGCCGATCGGCCCGAGCTGAGCCATCTCGTCTCGGCCGATCTCCTGCGAGACACGATCGAAGCCGCCGGCCTCTCGGTCACCCACTGGACTGACATGACTGAAGACGCAGTAGCGGTCATGGAGATCTTCCTGTCAACTCCTCCGGGCCCGCTCGGCTTGCACAACTTCGTGGACAACTTTTTGGCTAAAGCGAACAACCTCGTTGACGGGCTGTCAGTCGGTCGGCTCCGCGGTGTGCAAGCCGTCTTCGAGGCTCGAAGCTGAAGTCCGTTATTCGCCTCGCGATGCCTATCGAAGGCGAATTTTTCCAAACCGGGACACCCGAAACGATCAGAGAAACGGAGTCAATCCGATGACAACGCACAACGTAGAGAGCACATCTCACGACCAATCCAACCCTCAATTGAGCCGGCTGGCCGTCATGAACCAAGAGAACGGCTTGCCCAAGCCTCCCCGGAGGTCGGCGACCATCGGACTCACGCAAAAGATGGCTGCGGCCAGCTCCCGACGCCCCCGCCGCACGCTCGGCATCTGGGGTCTTTTGGTCCTGGTGGCTCTGGTGCTCGTCGGAACGTCGCTCAAGGGTTTGACAACGGATGCCCATGTGGTGGGAGCAACGCAGTCCAGCCAGGCCGAAGCCCTCTACGGCGGGGTCGTCAGGTCCGCCAGCCAGAAGCCGACTGATGTCATCGTTGTCAGCTCTAAGAGCTCGACGGCGAGCGATCAGGACTTCAAGGTTTTCGTGGGCAGCCTCGAGGCAGAGGTAGGAGCCCACTCGGGAATCACCGATGTGGAGGCCAATTTCGCCTCGGGCAGCCCGCTGGTCTCGGATAATCGGCACGCCGCGCTGATCACGCTGAAGGCAGCGACCGACGCCGATGTCAAGCCCGTTGTGCGCGCCGTGCAGTCGGCAAATGGCAGTGGCGGGTTCTCGGTTGCCATGACTGGCGTCCACACCGTGGGCAATGACTTCACCACCCTGGCGACAAGCGATCTCCGAAACGGGGAGCTGGACTTCGGCCTGCCGATCTCGATCGTTGTCCTCTTGCTCGTGTTCGGAGCAGTGGTGGCCGGGCTGATGCCGATGCTCATGGCACTGGTTGCGATCATCGTCGGCCTCGGGATTGCGACCCTCGTCGCTCAGGAGTTCCAGCTCTCGACCTTCATCATCAACATGATGACCGGCATGGGCCTGGCGCTCGGGATCGACTACTCCTTGTTCATCGTCTCTCGCTACCGGGAAGAGAGGGCCGGCGGGCTCGACAAGGAGGCAGCCATTGAGCGAACGGCGGGCACCGCCAGCCGCGCCGTCCTGTTCAGCGGCGCCACGTTCGTGATCGCCCTCTTGGGCATGTTCTTGGTGCCCACGAACATCTTGCGCAGCATGGCGGCCGGGGCAGTGATCGTCGGGGTGGTCTCGGTCGCTGCAGCCCTGACTCTCCTTCCGGCGATGCTGCACCTACTCGGGGATCGTGTGAACTCCCTGCCCCTGCCCGTCGTCGGAAAGCGCCTCGGGAGCGCGGGCTCGGGCGAGTCCCGGATCTGGCGAACCTTCATCGAAGGAGTTTTGCGCCGCCGTGTCGTGATGCTGACCCTGACCGTCGGCGTGCTGCTCGCGTTGGCCGTGCCGCTCCTCGGGCTCCACGTCGGGCAGAGCGGCGTGGCCACCCTTCCCAACAATCTCCCGTCCAAGCAGGGTTACCTCTCCGAGCAGCACTACTTCCCCAACGAGGCTCCCTATCCGGTCGAAATCGTCGCCGATGGCGGAGATGCCCGCACCCGCGGGGACGTGTCGAAGCTCGAAGCGACCCTGGCAGAAGACCCCCAGTTTGGGTCGGGCACCGTTCAGGCGTCTGCCAACGGCAAGCTTCTGGCCCTCACCGTTCCGATCCGAGGTGACGTCGTCTCCAGCCCGGATGTGGCCGCGGTGCGTCAACTGCGTAGTGATCTCATTCCGTCGATCTTCGCCGGCTCCCACGCCCGCGTCTACGTCGGGGGCAAGACGGCCGAGACCGCCGACTACTTCAGCGCAGTCTCGGCGCCCACTCCCTACGTGTTGCTGTTCGTGCTGGGCTTCAGCTTCATCCTGCTGTTGGTGGCCTTCCGGTCGCTCGTGATCGCCCTCGTCTCGATCCTGCTCAATCTCCTTTCGGTGGGGGCGGCGTACGGTCTCTTGACCCTGGTCTTCATCCACGGCGTTGGCGCAGGCTTCTTCGGCTTCCAGAAGGTGACCGCCATCGACGCCTGGGTGCCGCTGTTCTTGTTTTCGGTGCTCTTTGCCCTCTCCATGGACTACCAGGTGTTCCTGATGAGCCGGATAAAGGAACGCCACGACGAGACGGGCTCTACCACCGAGGCCGTCGTCGGTGGTGTGGCCTCGACGGCCAAGATCATCACGGGGGCCGCACTCATCATCGTGGTGGTGTTCTCCGGGTTCGCCCGCGGCCAGCTCGACATGTTCCAGCAGATGGGATTCGGGGTGGCCGTGGCCCTTCTCCTCGACGCCACCCTCATCCGCTCCATCGTCTTGCCCTGCACGCTGAGCTTGCTGGGCGAGCGCAGCTGGTACCTGCCTCGCTGGCTCAACTGGCTGCCGCGGATCGAAGTCGAGTCGCCAGAGGTTGCTCCTGTAAGCAATGACGTTCAGCGAACCTTGGTTCCTACCGCGGTGTAGGCGCCGGCCTCGCGCCACGTCCAGACACCCGATTTCCCGGTAGCAAAACATGACCATTGAGACAGCTGATGAGGCCACTGACTTCGGCGGGCGTTGCAGCTACGAGCAACCGTGAAGGCCTTTGTTCATCATGGAGGACTGCGGGTTCAAGTTCATACGATTGTGAATGGTGGCACTACTCGCTAAGAGATGAGCCTTATCCGAACACCTCTTTTGACTTCCCCATTCGAGCGACCGGCGCGCTGTTCGGGATCTGCACTGGACCTGCCGGGACGGGCCGGGCAAGCATCACCGGACCGAACCATGGGGTTCACTCCTGGCTGTTGCCCGGACCCCGCTCGGCCAGTTCGCGGAACTCTTCGGGTACTCGTTCAGCGCCGGAAAGCGTGACGGTGGCGTAGCCAACGGCGGTCTGGCCGAACTTCTCCCGGATCGCGTCGACGGATCGGTCCACACCCCATCGGGAGGCCTCCACCACGGATCCAGGTCGACGGCTCGCACTTCGTCGCGACCAAGTGGGGGAATCGAGAGGTAGCTCGAGCTGTAAGGAATGATCCGGGCGCAAGTTGGAGACCGAAATGGCGATGAGTGTGATTTCGCGCTCGCGTTCGTTGTCGACGATCGCTGAGTGGGCGAGCCTCTCGGCTACCTCTGTCAGCGTCAGCGTGGTCGAGATGGCAACGGTCAACGTGACAGACCGGGTCACAGAGCGCATCTGGGGGAAGCGGACCCTGACGGTGACTGTCTGACCGGCCAGTGCTGCCCTTCGTAAGCGGGCGGCAACTCTGTCAGCCAGATAGCCGAGCGTTTCTCGGACGAGCTCTGGAGTTGCATCTCGACGTCCGAGGGCTGCCTGGGCACCCATGGACTTCGACCTGGCGGATGTCCGCACTGTCCGCTCATCGACGTTGACCGAGAGAGCGGCCAGTTTTGCGCCGGTTGCCTGGCCGAGCAGGCTGCTCAGGATCGGGCCGCCGGCCTTGGCCAGTTGCCCGATGGTCGAGATCCCGGCCTCGTGGAGGCGCTTTTCTGTCGTTGGTCCGACGCCCCATATCAGCCCGATAGGAAGGGGGTCGAGAAAATCGCGTTCATCGTCCGGAGCGACGGTAACGAGACCGTCAGGCTTGGCCACCTGTGACGCCACTTTTGCGAGGTGCTTCGTTCGGGCCACGCCAACCGATAGAGGGAGACCGATCTCGTCGCGTACGCGTCTTCGGATCGCAGTCGCAATCTCTGTCGGTGCTCCGAAGAGATGGACGGCGCCGGCAACATCGAGGAAGGCCTCATCTATCGACACCCGCTCGACTCGAGGAGTGAAGTCATGGAAGACAGACACGACGTCGTCGCCGAACTGTTGGTAGCGGCCGAAGTGGCCGCCGACGAAAAGAAGATCGCCGCAGAGCTGCCGGGCCCGCCACCCGGGCATGCCGCCGCGGACGCCGTAGCTTCTGGCTTCATAGGATGCCGCCAGCACCACGCTGCCGCCTACGGCGATAGGCCGGTTCCGCAGTGAAGGGTCCAGCAGTTGCTCAACAGACGCATAGAAGGCATCGAGATCGGCGTGCAGGATCGTCGCTCGCCTGGCCGGTTGGGACTCCACGGGTGCCAATTTAAGCGAACAGGTGTTTGCGTTGCCAGGGAGCCGCCGTCCGGCCCTGTGAACTCCTCAGTCCCCAAATGCGGCGAATCCATCGCCTCTGCGATCCCACAAGAGTCCCGCGGATTCGGACTTGGCTGTCAGAGGTCGGGTCCCTGGTCGATATGGGTAGCGTTCTGTTATCCCAGGTGGAGCGGTTCGGCCGGCACCCTGGTATTGCATTCGAACTCCAGCTGGGAGGTCACGTGACGGTCACGACGATTGATCCATCGACCGGGCAACCCCTCAACGTGTACGAAGAGACGACCACGGAGCAATTGGACACCTTGCTCGATGGGGCCCGGTCGGCGTACCAGGAATGGAGCACGCTGACGCCAGATCAGCGTGCCGAGGGCTTGGCGCGGCTGGCCGAGGAGCTCCGGAACCGCAAAGAAGAACTGGCCATGCTCGCGACCCTGGAAATGGGCAAGCCGCTGTTGGAGAGCCGAACCGAGGTCGAGAAGTGCGCCTGGACCTGCGAGTGGTACGCCGAACACGCGCCAAAACTCCTTGAAGCCGAGGTCGTCGACACCGAGGCGGTTCGCAGCCTGGTCAGTCCGCAGCCCCTCGGTGTCGTCTTCGCCATCATGCCCTGGAACTTTCCCTACTGGCAGGTCGTGCGCGCGCTCGCCCCGGCGTTGGCCGCGGGCAACATCGTCCTGCTCAAGCACGCCCCCTCGACAACGGGCTGCGGGCTGGCCCTCGCCGACGTCGCGGCTTCGGCGGGCTTGCCAAGCGCTGTTCTGTCGGTGCTGGTGGTAAGCACCGAGCGCACCGCAGAGGTCTCTGCAACGGTGATCGAGGACGATCGTGTCGCAGCCGTAACCCTCACGGGGTCAACACGTGCAGGAAAGTCCGTCGCAGCTGTTGCTGGCGGTGCGCTCAAGAAGACGGTCATGGAGCTCGGTGGCAGCGATCCCTTCGTGGTGCTCTCCGACGCCGATCTCGATGCCACAGCAGCCTGGGCAGTGCGCAGTCGATTCCAGAACACCGGACAGTCTTGTATTGCCGCGAAGCGGATTGTGGTCGAGGAGTCGGTTGCCGACGCTTTTGTCGGGAAGCTGCTCGATCAGGTCCGCGACCTCCGACTTGGCCAACCGACCGAGCCCGCGGTGACGGTGGGGCCGCTCGCCAGAGAGGATCTACGCGACGCAGTCGAGCGCCAGGTCCGCGAGTCCGTTGCCCAGGGTGCACGCATCCTCGTTGGCGGCCACGCACCGGAACGACCGGGCTTCTTCTACGCGCCGACCGTCCTCGATCACGTCCGGCCAGGCATGCCGGTGCTCGAAGAGGAGGTATTCGGTCCCGCCGTCCCCGTGTTGCGCGCGCGTGACAGTGCAGAGGCGCTCCGGCTCGCAAACGACAGCACCTATGGCCTGGGCAGCGCCGTATGGACCGCGGACCTGGAGCGCGGAGAGACATTCGCCCGAAGCCTCGAAGCTGGGCACACGGCCGTGAACGGGATGACGGTGTCGGACCCACGTCTTCCGTTCGGCGGCATCAAGCAATCGGGTTATGGCCGGGAGCTTTCCCACCACGGTCTGTTCGAATTCGTCAACTTCCATACCGTCGTCGTGAACGCTGCTGACGGGCCACGGGGAGACCGGCGTACGGCCAGCGAATAGCAAAACGCTTACGTGACAGAGGCTTCGACAGCTCAACAAGTCTTGGCTCTGATCAACGTACAAAGGCAGCTCTATGCCTACAACCGATCAAAAGCATGAACTTCAAATCCGGGTCGCCACCGCACTAGGAAACCTCGATCGCTCCGGTCTCGTGGCATGTACAGTCGAAGACATCACCTGGACCCTTCCCGGCAGAAGCCCTGTGTCCGGCAGCTTCGTGGGCGCCGACGAAGTGTTGGGAGTGGGCCGTAGGTTCGCTGAGTTCGATTACCACTTCGAGGTCGAACAGATCACGTACGGACCCGATGATGTGGCGGTCATTCTCCGAGCCACCGGGGCCAAGAACGGGCGGACCGTCGATGAAACCGTTGTCAACCTCTTGGGGTTCGCTGGCGACAGAGTCGCCAGTATCGTCACCCACCTTTCGGACGTCGAAGGTTTCAACGCGTATTTCTCTTGATCGAGGTTTCGCGCCGGAACCGTCTGAACCGATTGAACCCGCCGGACCTGCACAAAGGCGAGGGACCCGGTATCCGCTACTATCGAACATATGTTCGCCTGGATGGAGCAGCTCAACGAGGCCCAGCGAGCAGCTGTCAGCCATGAAGGTGGACCGCTCCGGGTCCTTGCCGGCGCTGGAACGGGCAAGACGACCGCCCTCTCTGCTCGCGTGGCCTGGCTGCTCGCGACTGGCACGCCTGCGGAACGCATTCTCCTGCTGACCTTCACGCGAAGAGCTGCGCGGCAGATGCTGGATCGGACTGGTGTGATGTTGGCCGCACAACAAAGGGACGGCCGTTCTGATCCGACGACCAGCCGCGTGATGGGGGGGACGTTTCACGCCGTCGCACACCGAACTCTGCGGAGATACTCTCAGGCGCTCGGTATTCCCGAAGGATTCTCAGTACTGGACCCTTCCGATGCGGCCGACGTCATTGACCTTGTTCGAGAGGAGGGCTGCTATGCGCAATCCTCCGGCCAACGGTTCCCACGCAAGGCACTTCTCCTCGACCTCTACTCTCGGGCCGTAAACACTGGGAGATCTATCTCGGCCGTAACCGCGACGGTCGCACCGTGGGCAAACGACGTCGTCGAGCAGATAATCGAGATTTGCCGCGGTTACGTCGCCAGCAAACGGGCTGGGGGCATGCTCGACTTCGACGACCTTCTCTTGCTCTGGAGGGCCGCCGCCCTCGATGATCGGTTGGGCCAACGGCTTGCTGGTTCGTTCGATCACATACTGGTTGATGAATACCAGGACGTGAACGGATTGCAAGTAGATATTCTGAGGGCACTGCGGAGAACCGACCAACGAATCACGATCGTCGGAGACGATGCACAAGCCGTCTATTCGTTTCGTGCTGCTGAACCGCGTCACATTTTGGATTTCGAACAAAGCTTTCCGGGAGCGCGGACTGTAATTCTCAGCACCAATTATCGATCGAGCCAACAAATTCTTGACGTGGCTAATACCGTGGCTGCTGAAGCTCCCGAGGGGTTCTCCGCTGTGCTTCAAGCCTCGAATCCCCAAGCCGGAATGCGCCCACGCCTCGTCAGATGTGCCGATGAGGATGCTCAGGTTTCGGCGGTCTGCGAGCAGATACTTGCGCACAGAGAGGAAGGCATCGCCCTCAGAGAGCAAGCCGTGCTGGTCCGCGCCGCGCACCACTCAAATTTGCTCGAACTTGAGCTCGGGCGTCGGCGGATTCCGTATGTGAAGTATGGGGGCTTGCGGTTCGTCGAGGCCGCCCACGTAAAAGACTTGCTGGCGGCGTTCAGACTGGCCGACAACGCCTCTGACTCGCTGGCGTGGTTCCGGCTTCTGCAACTCCACGAGGGAGTCGGCCCGACCATCGCTCGACGAGCCTTGGCGGCCCTTGGGTTGAGCGATCCCGAGGCCGACCCAATGAACCAGGAACAAGTCCTCGATCGGTGGCCCAGGGCAGCCGAATTGTTGCCAATCTCCTCTCGCTCTCAAGCCGACGGTCTTGTGACGGCCCTTGCCGACAAAGAAGGTGACTTGGTCGCGCATGCGGAGCGTCTTCGCATTGTTGTCGTTCCGCTCATTGAAGCGACATATCCGGATTCGAGCGTTCGTTTAGTCGATTTGGATTCCCTCGTCGCTGGGGCAGCAAAGACCTCGCGGCTCTCCGACGTCGCGGCAGACTTTGCCCTTGAACCTCCGCGGTCGACATCTGATCTTGCGGGCAACCCCACAACCGACGAGGACTGGCTTACGATTTCCACTATCCACTCAGCCAAGGGCCTCGAATGGAAGGCCGTACACGTCCTTAACGCTACTGACGGAATGGTGCCGTCGGATATGGCATTGAGATCATCTGAAGGCCTCGAAGAAGAGCGACGGGTCTTCTATGTAGCCTTGACCCGTGCGCGTAAATCGCTTCATGTCTACTTCCCGTTGCGATATCACCACCGGCCCCGAGGTCGAGACGATTCCCATGGGTGGGCACAACCTTCTCGATTCTTGTCGGGTCACGTTCGGTCGAAGTTTGACGAAGTAGATGTTGAACATGAGCTCGCCCCATGGGCCTCGGACGCCGGGGTAGAAGATGGCTTCGGCAGAGTGGGGGCAGATCTCGAGTCGCTCTGGTCGTAGCAAGAGCTACCTGAGTTCGACGACGCCGAAAAGTTCGCCGCCGCCCTTGTGCTGCTTGCATCCTCCGTGGTTCCGGGTCATTCGGCACCGCCGATCGGTGCGTTGACCGATCAGCCGCCGGGGTGCTTTGGGGGTTCCTCGGTATCAAACCCTGCACATGGCCTGGATCGAACGCGACGGCCTAGACGATGTGGCTCAGGTCGGACCGTGTGACCGGAACGCTCTTCAGGTGGCCTCGACGGCCTTGAGGATAAGGCCTGCCGCGACGCCGGGTTGGGCGATGAATGCAGCGTGCGATCCTCCACTCACCGACTCGACGGTGGCGTCAGCCCGCTTGGCCATGAAGCGCTCGCAGTCTGGCGGGATGGCGTTGTCCAGCTCTGAAACCATGTACCACGATGGAAGGTTCTTCCAACCAGCAGCGGTGGCGTTCTCGGTGAAGGCTGCCGCGCTCACTGGTCGCTGACTCACAGCCATGGTGGCGGCGACTTCGGCCGGCAAGTCTGCGCAGAAGGCCTCATGAAACAGCGAGATGGGGATGAACAGGTCGGGTCCACCCGGCGCTCCGGGAGCGTCGTAGGGGGTCGGCTCGACGTTCTTGCCCACCAGAGACGGAGGATAGGGCTCTTGGATGCCAGCGGCGTTCTCGCCCTCATCAAGCGCGAAGGCGGACAGGAACACGAGGCCGACGACACTCTTGATCGAAGGTGCGGCCTGCGAGATGACCGCGCCGCCATAGGAGTGTCCGACGAGGATGACTGGCTCATCAATGGTGCTCGTGTATTTGGCGATCGCGTCGGCGTCGAAGGCGAGGCTCCGCAAGGGGTTCATCGGGGCTCGGGCGTCGATCCCTTTGGACTGAAGCTCACGTAACACGCCGGCGAACCCGGACGCGTCAGCAAAAGCACCGTGAACCAGGACCACAGTCGGGTGGGACGCCATTGGGGACCTCCGTTTGGTTCTTCGTCGAAGCCTCAGTCTGATGCCAACGCGCCGCCGGCCACATCACATGATCGTGCTGTCTCTCCCCGGGCGACGTCGTGCTGATTCCCGTGGCCGCTCCCCGAGTTCGAGCCTGTGCTCGTCGGGGTGGCCCGCGGGCCGCAGACGCTGCGACCTTCTGGACCCCTCGTTACTGGGACCTCCCACGCACCTTCGGGTCGTCGGCGCAGACGGGCTTTCTGGTCCCGGAGGCAGAGTCTGCGAGCAGTTCGTACGATGTTGGTTGTACGACATCCCGTGATCAGCCGAGGGGCTGCCAGTGGACCGACAGATGCTTCGAGCGAAGGAGACGGCCCCAAGGGAGGTGGTCCGTGGCCGCGACGCAGAGTTAACGGTCCTGGGTCAGCAGCTGGACCAGCTGCTTTCAGGTGTGGGAACGGTCGTCCTGGTCGAGGGGGGCGCCGGCATCGGCAAGAGCCGCCTTCTGGCAGAGGTGGCGTCGATGGCGGCCCGCCTGTCGATACGGGTCGGTTGCGGAGCAGCTGACCCGGCCGACACCGTCGTCCAACTATCGGTGCTGATGGAGGCTCTGTTCGGCGGCTCCTCTCCGATCCTTCAACGCACGGCATTGGGCGACGCCCACGCTTCTCCCGAGCAGAGATATTGGCTGTTGCAGGATCTCGAAGCGCTGCTCGAGGGGGCGGCGCTCAGGGGGCCCTTGCTGGTCTGCCTCGATGACCTCCAGTGGGCCGACAGCGGGACCGCTGCGGCGCTTCGGGCGTTGCCATCTCGTCTGGCCACGGTACCGATCGGCTGGGTTGTGGCCCTCCGCCCCGGACAGGGATCGCCCCAGGTTCGGAGCGCTGTGGAGTTCCTGGAGCGTGGGGGAGCGGCCAAGATTGCTCTCGGTCCATTGGACCAGGCTGGGGTCGCGCAGATGGCCGCCGACGTCCTCGGAGCGGAACCTGACAGCGAGTTACTGAAGATGGCGGAGAGGCCAGCCGGCAGCCCCTTCCTTCTCGTAGAGCTCCTCTCGGGACTGCGCGAAGAGGGACTTGTCCGAGTCGAATCCGGACACGCTGAGTTGGTCGAGTGGAGGTTGCCTCATCGTGTGAGTCAGAGCATGCGATTGCGGCTGGAGCGAATGTCCGATTCGGCTCGTCGAGTGGCGACGGTCGCAGCTGCGCTCGGGCGGAGGTTTTCCTTAGACGACGTGGCGGCAATGCTCAACCTGTCAGCGTCAGAGCTGCTGACGCCCGTTGACGAGCTTGTTCACGCTGATCTGCTGACCGAATCCGACGGCCGGCTCATGTTCGGCCACGATCTGACGCTTGAAGCGGTGCGAGCGAGTGTGCCTGTCTCGGTGCTTCGCTCCCTCGATCGACAGGCGGCCTCGGTGCTCCTTGCCGGAGGAGCCTTGCCGGTCGAAGTGGCGACGCAACTAGCTGAAAGTGCCGAACCTGGCGACGAAGTCGCTATCGCAACGCTGTTGAAAGCGGCCGAGGCGCTCGGCACAACGGATCCCGGTGCGGCCGCCGACCTGGGCCAGCGCGCCCTCGACCTTGCTTCCTGGCGGCATCCTTTGCGAGGGCCGCTGGTGGCTCAGACGGCAGTCTGGCTGCATGCCGCGGGGCGCGGCGAGGAAGCAAAGACATTCGCCGACTCGGCGCTGCATCAGGTATTCCCGGCCGAGCAAGAAGCAGAGGTCCGCCTGAGCATTGCAGGAATGTTCGCCATATCTTCCGACGTGCGCGCCGAGGAATGTCGTCAAGCTCTCGCCCTTCCAGGTCTCCCGGCCGACCTGAGGGCCCGGCACTTGGCATTGTTGTTCCACAACCTGGTGACAGCGGGTCGCCGCGACGACGCCCGTGCCATGCTTGAAGAGGTGGCAGTTGCGGTCCGAAGCAGCGGCGATGTCGCCGCGCGGTTTGCGTCGGAACTCGCCCAATCCGGTCTCATGTATGCCGACGGAGAGTTCCCCGGAGCGCTCGAAATGGTAGAGAGAGCTTTGCGCTCCGGGCTTCGCACCAGCGACGACACCCGGGGCCACCTCACCTATCAGTGGCGTTGCGATGTGCTCACGATCGCCGATCGTCTCGATGTGTCCCTACAGATGTCGACTGAAGGGGTCGCCTCGGCCCAACGTGACCGGCAGGGCTGGGCTCTGAGCATCTTCGAGACCGGGCGTGGCAGGCAGCTCCTGCAGATGGGCCGTCTGGCCGATGCGGCCGCGGCTCTTGAAGGGCAGCTCACAGTGGACATGGCACCCCACATCGTCAGTGTCTTGGACGCGGCCGGGGTCGTTGCACTGGGACGCGTCGCCCTGCATCTGGGTGATCCGGGCCTGTCTCGGCTGACTAGGGAAATTGCCGAGGTGATGCTCCGTCAGAGTGCCCCCAGCGTTCGTCATCACGCCGCTTGGCTGCTTGCGTTGCAAGAAATGGCAGCCGGTGACGCCGCTCGCGCCCACGAGTGGCTCGGCGCTTTCGGCGAAGAGGAGCGTCTGTCCATCGTGCCGCTGTTTCCGATGGACGTGGCCGACGAGGCTCGCCTGATCCACATCGCTCTCGCCGCGCACGACCATGAACTCGCGGTCCGTGCGGCCGACGCAGCTCAGTGTCGGGCTCGGCTCAATCCTCAGATTCGATCGATAGCGGCGGCCGCCGCCCACGCGAAGGGTCTGCTCGACCACAACCCTAAGGAGCTGGCGGAGGCGGTCGCGCTCTACGAGGACGGACCTCGTCCCCTGGCCAGCGCCGCGGCACTGGAGGACCTGGGAGTCGCGACTGTCGACGGAGGCGACACCGACGGAGCCGTCGAGGCATTCGGCCGGGCGTTGGAGCTGTACGCCCAGGCGGGAGCGGCCTGGGATGCCGGACGGGTGCGCGGCCGCCTCAGGGCCTTGGGCGTGCGCCGGCGGCTGGTAGCGGTGCAGCGTCCGGGAATGGGCTGGACCGCCATGACCGACTCCGAGCTCGCGGTGGCGAGGCTGGTCGCCCAAGGGCTGACCAACCGAGAGGTGGCAGAGCGACTCTTCGTCTCCCAGCACACGGTGAGCGGCCACCTGCGTCATGTCTTCGCCAAATTGGACGTCAATTCACGCGTCGAGCTGACCCGATTGGCAGGTCTCCACGATCTTCGTCCTTGAGCCCGTCGTGGGTCCGGCGATCCAGTAGCCGGAGTACCAGGTCAGATGGGTGCAGATCAGCCGTCGCGACTCGCCGGAAGAGATATGACGCGAACACGCGATGCGCACTGGCACACGGAGTCGTCAGAGTTGAGTCGAGTGCTCGACGGTCGATGTTCGTCGCGAAGGGTGGACTCATGGCGATGGTTCTAGACAGCCGGGAAGCAGATGGCGTGAAGATTCGCTTCGCCGAAGCCGGTCAGGGGGCGAGCGAAACGGCGATCCTGACGAGCCCTTGGCCTGAGAGCGTGCTTGCCTTCCGAAAAGTATGGGATCACCTGGCCGAGCAGTTCCACCTCGTTGCGATCGATCTGCCAGGATTCGGTCAGTCCGAGCGTCAGTTCGACCTGCTGTCACCGCCCGCTATGGGGGCATTCCTTTTGCAGTTGGTGGCGGAGTGGGACTTGGGTCCCGTGCACTTGGTCGCCCAAGATGTCGGGACGTCAGCCGCCCTGTGGGCTGCTGTGAGCAATCCTGCTCTTGTGCGCAGCTTGGTGGTCGGCGGTGGAGGCATCGCCGTTCCACTTCAGGTCGGCGGATCCCTGAAGGACATCATCGAGGCGCCTGACATGGAGGGATTCCGCCAGCTCGATTCGAAGGAGATCCTCGCGCCGACCTATGACGCCATGGCCGGCGGCCCGCCGCCGCCGGAGGTCCGCGACGACTACCTTGAATCCTACGCAGGTGACCGCTTCGTCGAGTCTGCCCGATACGTCCGGACCTATCCGACCGAGCTACCCATCCTGGCCGAGAAACTGTCCCGCATCGTGACGCCCGTTCAGATCGTCTGCGGACGCGATGATCCGTTAATCCCCATGGCCAACCAAGAGTTCCTGCATGAGCGGCTCCCCAACAGCAGGATGGACCTTCTCCCTGCCGGGCACTTCGCTTGGGAGGAGGTGCCGGATTTGTACGGGGATGTGCTCTTCCGCTGGCTCAGCTCCGGGTACCGGGAACTGAGCCAACAGTCGATGGACGAGCGACCTCGGTAGAACTCGATCGCCACACCCGTGCTCGCCAAACTGTTCCGATAGGAGATGCCCGTGCCCATGATCGACGTGTACTCGGCGGAGGGGACCTTTGCCGATAAGCACTCTCTTGCCAAAGACCTCGCCGCGGCCGTCATGCGATGGGAGAAGGTTCCGGAATTGTCCCTGTTTCGAAGGAACACTGCTGCCTTTGTCCACGACCTCCCTGCCGGTTCCTTGTCGAATGTCGACGGCGACGAAAATTACGTCCGGGTGCAGGTGCTGACGCCCGCTGGCGTCTTGGATCGTGACAAGCAACTCGGCGTCGTGCGGGAACTGACCGACATCGTTGCTGCCGCAGCTAGCGATCCCTCGCTGACCGAGCGCACCTGGGTGCTCATCACGGAGTCGCCCGACGGCGGATGGGGGATCAATGGGCATGCCAACACCGGATCCGACATCGCATACGCTGCCAGGAGTGCGTTGGCTGCCCTCGCGGAGAACAGGACCTCTCAATGACTCCGGGACCCTACTCCGGACTCCCGAACCAGATGGTCGGCGCTTTGAATGGCGTGGATTACGCGTACCGGGAGACGGGCGATGGGCTCGTGCCTCTACTGCTCCTTCAGCATTTCAGGGGGAACTTGGATAGCTGGGATCCTGCTCTGGTCGACGCGTTGGCGTCGACCAGCAAGGTTGTGGCGTTCGACAACATGGGGGTAGGCAGTTCATCAGGCGCGACCCCGAACTCAGTGCGAGAAATGGCGCACGGGGCCACTGCGTTCATCGCTGCGATGGGTTTCCAGCAGGTCGATCTCCTTGGGTTCTCCATCGGCAGCTTCGTCGCGCAGGAGATCCTGCTTTCGAGGCCCGATGTCGTGCGAAGGGCGATCCTGGCCTCTGCGGCACCCGAGGGCGCCGACGGAATGCATGGCTGGGCACCGGAGGTGATCGGAGCGGTTGGCACACCGGAGACCAGCCCCGAGGAGTATCTGAGCGTGTTCTTCGCGCCGTCGGACGCGAGCCAGCTGGCTGGTAAGCAAGCGTTGGGCCGCATGTACGCCAGGCAGGAGGACCGGGATGCGCAGACAACCTGGGAAACACGGTTAAGCCAGTACGACGCGGTATGCGAATGGGGTATCCCGAATCATGCGCTGCTCCAGAAGGTGAACGCAATCAGCGTCCCGATTTTCATCGCCAACGGAGACAGCGATCCGATGATCCTCCCGCGCTACTCGTATCTCTTGGCCGGACTGATCCCGCAATCCACGATCAAGATCTATCCGGACTCCGCGCACGGTTTTCTCTTCCAACATCACACTGAGTTCGCAGCCGATGTCGCGGAGTTCCTCGGCGAATAGCAGCTGGACCCGTAATCCTTCTCGATGATCAGCCAACAAGAGGTGCGAGACACGCCACACCCGGCTGCGACTCGAACCTACGGAAATTGGCAGGAGCAGAGCGGTCGTCTTCGATGGACTGATCCGACGCGGATTGCCGAGCGGCGATGGCGAGGATCGTCAACCCTGAGTCAAGGTGGTCGGACACAAGGACTGGCGCGTCGGCCACAGCGTGACGGGTGAAGTGAAAGGATGGGGTCCGGCTCCAAGCGCGACGAGAGGTAGCCCGAGAAGAGGACGGTGACACCCATGACCGACACCCCTGCTGAAAACGGGCCGGTGAGCTTCGAGGAAGACGTGAGACCCCTGTTTCGTCAGCGTGACCGAGAGTCAATGCAATCCCACTTTGATCTGTGGTCTTATGACGATGTCGCCGCCCACGCGAGCGCGATAGTTACCCAACTCCGCGCTGGCTCAATGCCTTGCGATGGCGCTTGGCCCGTCGAACAAGTCGACCTCGTTCAGCGATGGGTGGACACCGGAAAGCCGCGCTGACCGGTGTCGCCTAGCGGTGCGACAGGCGCCCCTTCGCTGAGCGGTTGAAGGCGAGTTGTCGGCCGATACATTGACAAACGAATCAGACAGGATGGCTGAGCGAGGAGTCCGACATGCCGGCGAAGGGTACTGCTGAGTGGAAAGGTGACGTCCCGACAGGCGCAGGGACGTTCACGGCGGGCGACAGCATTCACGGCGGTTACACCTTCAAGTCTCGATTTGAGGACGGACCTGGGTCGAATCCCGAGCAGCTGATCGCGGCTGCTCATGCCTCCTGCTTCTCCATGGCACTCTCCAACATCCTCGCCCAGGCTGGTCACCCACCCGAATCGGTTCAGACGGAGGCGACGGTCACTCTGCGATCGGTCGACGGCGCACCGACCATTACCAAAATCGATCTTGTCACCGTTGGGCGGGTGCCGGGCCTCGAAGAGTCGTCGTTCGTTGAGTATGCGCTCGAGGCCAAAGCTGGCTGTCCGGTTAGCCGTGCCCTGGCCGGCGTGCCCGAAATCACTCTCGACGCGTTGTTGGCTCCATGACCGAAGCGTTCATCCTCGGTGGCGTACGAACGCCGGTTGGTCGCTACGGCGGCTCGTTGTCCCACATACGCACCGATGACCTGCTGGGGCAGACGATGGTGGCCGCTTGCGAAAAAGTGGGTGTACCACTCGAGAAGATCGAGGACATCACCGCCGGCTGTGTGAACGTCGCCCACGAGGGCATGGGGGACATCGCGCGCTGGGGTGCGCTGGCGGCGGGGTTCCCTGACTCCGTGCCCGCGGTCACCGTGAACCGCTTCTGTGCCTCCTCGCTCACCGGTGCCATCAACATTGCCCATGCCATCCGCAGCGGCGAGCTCGAGATCGGACTGGCTGGCGGGGTCGAGTCCATGTCGCGCTCGGGTTGGGCCAACATGAAGGGTGATGCCCCGTTCAGTCCGCGGGGACCGGTCCTCCTGCTCGACACCATGTGGGCGGGGGCCGGCGGGCCGCCCAACCCGGGTCTGCTGGCGCGTAATGCCTACGTCGAGATGATCAAGACGGCGCAGAACGTGGCCGACCGTTACCAGCTGAGCCGCGAGGAGATCGACGCCTTCGCCTTGCGCTCCCACCAACACGCCGCCACCGCCCGTGACTCTGGTCGCTTTGCGGCGGAGATCCACCCTATTGAGATCCCCGGTACCAGGAGAACACCCGGCCGGACCTTCGAGCACGACGAAACGATCAGAGGTGACACCACGGCCGAACAGTTGGCTGCGCTCCCACCCCAGCCCAACACCACGCAGATGACGGCGGGAAATTCGTCGCCGCTCAGCGATGGTGCCTCCGCCGTCCTCCTCGCCTCTGAGGAGGCCGCCCAGTCCCTCGAGCTGACCCCGTTGGCGCGGGTCGTGGCGTCGGCGACATACGCCCTCGACCCCCAGATCATGGGGATAGCACCGGCTTTTGCCATCGCCAAGGCACTCCAACGAGCCAAACTGGCGCCAACGGACATTGACGTGTGGGAGGTGCATGAGGCCTTCGCGGCTCAGGCCCTCGGGGTTTTGCGCGAGCTGCCGATCCAGCTGGATGGCTTCGTGGTGCCCGACGATCGCCTTAACCCCAACGGTGGCGCGGTGGCCATCGGACATCCGTTCGGGTCATCGGGCACCCGCTACGTTCTCACATTGGCCACCGAGCTAAACGAGCGTCAGGTGCGCTACGGCGTCCTCGGCGTCTGTGTCGGATCAGGCCAGGGGGTCGCCCTCGTGTTGGAGAGTGCGAGCGCTTCTTAATGGGACAACACTGGGGACTCCAACGGGAGGATCGTTACCATGGCTGATGACGGCATGGCGCCACGCACAGACGAGGATCCGCTCGATCTCGATGACGAGCCCGACGAAGCGGGGGAGGAGTCGTTCCCGGCCAGTGATCCCCCAGCTACGTGGTCGGGTCCAGAGGAATCGGCACCCGACGAGGCCACTGAGACACCGCAGGACCAGCACTGATGACCGAAACCGAACTGCAGCAGCAACGGGGCGTGGGAGACCGTAAAGCAGTTGGGAGGAGACTGAGGTGACTGCCAGATCGATCTCCCCAGTGTTGTCGACAGCCAGACTTGGGTCGGGCGTGACTCGCTGATTCCTCCGCTATCGGCGAAGTCATCACCCTCTATGGCCGCTCGAAACGGAGCCGTCCAGATCGGCGTGCGAGTTTCTTTGGTCTGAGCGACTGTGCCCGCGTACGAGAACGGTGCCGACAGCGGCAAGCATGACGGCTCCGACGCTCTCGACTCCAAGCGAGAGACCTGCGTATGGTGCCGCCAGGGTGTCCTTGAAGCCGAATAGTCCGAATGAGGTGCTCAGCAGCAACCCGCCCGCGGTAGCGAGCATGAATCCAGTGGCCGCGACGACGATGATTAGTCGCCGAGATAACAAAAGGATTACCGCAAGCAGCATGCCAGCGACTCCCTGGATGAGGAACAGCGGACCGATCGTTGGGATTGTCCGGTAGCCCGTTGACCACAACTGCAGGTGGATCGCACCTGACGATGCCAACAGAGCCGACCCGATGACCAGGCCCAGGACGATTCCCGTTCGCCGCGCCCAGGAGCCTGAAGGCCCGACCGACGCGTAACTCAGCGTTTGCTGGAGAATACGACGGTGAGAAGGACGCGCTCCTTCGGTTGGGGTGTGGCTTTCACGCTGATCTCGACTCGCTTCGATCGTTGACATGACCGTTTGCCCTAGTACGTGGGGTGGTCGTGCAACGAGCACCGCTGCTTGGGGTTATAGAGGGAGAGGCGGGTATCGCACCCCTCGGCCATGCACGTTCGCCCCGGCCGATATGTCCTCAGCGGACGACCGTGTATCAACTCAGAACCGATCACCAGCCTGGTTCCGTGACCGAACTTCGCATACGTCGTCATTGGGTCGTACCTCTCTCTTTAGTGGGGATTGGGCTCAGTCGCCCGACCTTCTGGAACGCTCAGCCTCTGGTTTGCCGATTAGGAAAGACGCTGAGGTGCGTCGAGAGGTGCCGAACGCGGTGCTCCAACCAGATCGCCGACATCAGCAGGTGACCCGCCGCGACGACAGCATGACGGTCGATTGCAGCTCGGTCCGGACTTGAAATCATGGTGTCATCGAAGATTTGCATTCAATCGGTCCTCCAGTAGCAACAGTTCCTCTGATGTCTTATACGGAGTCGAGTTACGCTCCGTGCGACGACGCGGTCAGCCGAGCTCGTGCAGGCCAACTCGAAGCGTGTCGAGAGCGGTGTCTGGCTGATGGTTCGACACGTCAGGCCCAACAGATGGCGATCGAACGTGCGCCTCGACGGGCCTCGAAAGAGCGGACCTGAAGATCAGATGAAGATGGCCGACGCCACAACGACGCCGGAGGCGTCGTAGAGCGTTGCTCCTCGAGCGTTTCCGGCATCCATCCCGATGTTCTTCGACAACTGACCGCTCCCGTTGTGGAGTTGCACCGTACCCGCCGCCACGATCTCCCCGTTGGCAAGATGCAATTCACACTTCACGGTCCCGTTTGAGTGTGGAACGTCCACGTTCATGAACACCCAGGAGGGGTGGCCGTGATAGAGCACGATTTGTCCGGCAACCTGGCCGGTGGGGGCCTCGAAGGTAGCGGTGCGCAGAGCTTGTTCCTGCGGCACCCCTGTCGCTGACTGCTGAACCGTGGCCCTATTCGAACTCTCGGTCACCGCGACCGTGCCGCCTACAAGCGCCAACCCCGCGGCAACCGCGACGAGTGCGGCCCGTCCTCGGTGCATCCTGAGTGGGTGGACGTTCGTCTGCTCCGATGGGCTTAGGTCATCGGCCAGTTGCTCGTGCAACTCTGCAACGAAGGTCTCGTCAGGCGTTGCGTCACCGGGGCGTGCGGCCCGTAGGGCAATGGCGACACGCAGCATCTCGACGTCTTCGGAATCTGCCTGGAAAGACCGAGGACGTCGTCCTGCGGCGAGGGCGTCGATAAAAGCGGACAGACGTCGGGTGGTCACTGTTCGACCTCCAATCCCGCCTTGGCTGCCATGCGCAGGGCTCGATGTTGCAAGACTTTGGCGTTGCTGACGCTGACCCCCATCGCCTGTGCGGCCTCTTTGATGGAGCAGGCCTCGAGAAAGCGAAGCTCGAGGATGCGCCGATAGCGGTCGGGCAGGGCCGCAAGGATCTTTCCGGCGCGCTGGGGGGCATCGCTCGGCTCCTGGGGCCCCGATGGCTCAACAAGGGAATTCATGTCTGACTCGGGGTCGATGGAGGTGACGGAAGCCCCCAGAGTTCGGCGCCAATGCGACGCAAGAACGGTCTGCGCCGTTGTCAGAAGATACGACCGCACTTCACCTTTCGACGAGGCCAATTTCAGCGGCCCCAGAGCCGTCCGGAAGACCTCTGAAGTGAGATCTTCGGCGTCGGGACGATTGCCGACCCGTGCGTATATCAAGCGGTAGAGGCGGTCGACGTTGTCTCGATACACCGACTCCCAGTCGGTATAGAAATCGGCGTCAACCACGCGGAGGCGGGTCACGTCGGGTTCGCCCGGGGTCGTGGGGGGGTCCATGACCCGGGTCAGCGAGGGCTTCGGAGCAGGAAACATCTCACTTTAAGATACGGAGAGGGGTTACAACCGGCTGGTCGTGCTGGGATTCGTCCCGCCCTGGCTGGTTCTTAGAGACGGGCACCGGCCTCCTCGGTCGGGAAGGGGGTCCGTTACCGAGGAGCCGGCGCCAGAGCACCTTGGCGGGGAGTGCTCAGGGAGAGATAGCCGAAGGGGTTACACGTCTCCCACATCTTCCACCGTCGAGTCCTTCGCACGGCCTGATTCCGTCATGGGCCCGCGTAACTCCGCGTCGTATGCCTCACTGCCAAATCGAACACACAGGAGGCTTCATCATGGATCACCGTCGAATCGCCATCATCGGCGGAGCGGTCGCGCTCTCGTCCTTCTTTGCCCTGGGCGCCGGGGCCGCGGCAGGCGCTGCCGCGTCGCACACCCCGTCGGGAACACCTCTCGCTCACGTCGTGAACACGATCCAGCCGACGCTTCACACCACGACGACTCAGGTGGGCGCGAAGACCGAAACGGTTCTCGTCAATACCAAGGGCCTTCCCCTGTACTACTACCAGGCTGACACAGCCAAGAAGTCACAGGTGAGCGGCGTGCTGGCGCAACTGTGGCCTGCGCTGGTCTCGGCTAAGCCGACCGCGTCGGGAGTCAAGGGCAAGGTGGCCTCGTCGAAGCAAGCTGATGGTCGCCAGGTGACCTACAACGGTCACTTCCTCTACACCTTCGTCGATGACTCGCCGGGACACGTCACGGGACAAGGCGTCAGCAACTTCTTCGTGGCTACTCCGAACGTTCGGGCGATCGGGAGCGCGACGACAGTCAAGGCTGCTCCCGCCCCGGCAACTCCGTCACGCGGATATGGCTACTGATCACGCCGACGTTGTTCTCGCGGAACGGGAAACTCCGGTCCGAGAGCACGGCTACATCGTCCGCGGCCACGCCGTCGTGGCGCCGGAGTCCGAGCGGGACGTCACGGCTGAGGTCACGAACAGCAGCCGGCGGAGCGCACATCTCCTACGGGGCGGGGTCTCGGTCCTCACCGTGGCTGCCTTCGTGGCGCTTGTCCTCGGTCGGCGATCCGCACTCACGCGGTCCCTGGGGCGAATTGGCCACCCGCAGTGGTCGTGGATCGCCCTGGGGGTCGCTCTCGAGGTGTCATCCATGGCGACCTTCGCCATGATGCAGCGTCGGCTACTACGGGTCGGAGGGAGACAGGTGGGGACCGGCCCGATGATGGCCACGATCTTGGCCTCCAACGCACTCTCGGTGTCTGTGCCCGTAGCTGGCCCGGAGTTGGGCGCCGCTTTTAGCTTCCGGCGCTTCAAGGAGCAGGGTGCAGACACGTCCCTGGCGGGCTGGACGCTCCTGGTCGGTGGGCTCGCCTCGTGGTTCGGTGCGGTTGTCGTTCTTGCCGCCGGCGGGGTGCTCTCGGGCAATGTCGTGGTCACGGGCGTGACCATCCTTGCCAGTCTTCTCGCCGGGTTTGTTGGTCTCGCGGTCTGGATCGGAGTGGGTCGGACGCGCCTGCACCTTGTCGTGGCACGTTCGGCCGCATGGGCCATCAGGTGCGTGTCCCGGTTCCTTGCCCATCCCGTTCAAGACCCAGCGGCGGCTGTCAATGGCTGGATTGAGGGTCTCCGGTCGCTGCGCCCCTCCAAGGCGGAGTGGGGCAAGGTCGGCGGGTTGGGGCTCGCCAACTGGCTGACCGATATCGGCGTCCTCGCAATGAGCATCCTGGCCCTTGGCGGCGCGGTCCCGTGGCGCTCGCTGCTCCTGATTTACGGCCTGGCGACCCTGATCGGAAGTCTGGGCATCACACCGGGAGGGCTTGGGTTGGTCGAGGGCACGCTATGCCTCGGTTTGGTCAGTACCGGCCTCCCGGCCGCCTTGGCCCTGGCCGCGGTGCTCCTCTATCGCCTCGTCAGTTTCTGGCTCGTCATGGCGACGGGGTGGCTGGTCCTTCTCTGGCTGCGCTTTGAGCGGTTACCCCACGTCGTGTCGATATCAAAGAGCGTGGCGCAATGAGCATTCTGAACGGTCAGAGATCCAACTCGCCAGCCCCGGGCCGTCAATCTGACTCCCCCGCGCCACCTCGTCCTTCACCTCGGCCGGGGCGGACCTGGCTGCCTTTCGTCGGTGTGGGAGCAGCCTTCCTTCTTCTGCGCACCCTGGGTGCTCGCGGCACGTCTTCGCGCGCTTTCAGCTACTCGGGCTTCCTTGCGCAGGTGCAGTCCAACCACATCAGGTCTGCGGTCATCAACCCGGCCGGTGCCGTATCCGGCACCTTGTCCAACGGGACCGGATACACGAGCCAGATCCCGGCCGCGCTGCCGGATCCCCAGCTCCCGGGCCTTCTCAGGGCCCACCACGTCGCGATCACCGGTGTCGGCACCCAGACCAGTATCGGAACGGTCATCGTGTCGCTCTTGCCCTTGTTGTTCTTCGTGGCGCTGTTCGTGTGGATCGGACGCCGAGGACTACGTCAGGCCACCGGCGGGATCAAGGGCATCGGTGGATCCAAAGCCAAGTTGTACGACGAAGAGCGTCCATCAGTGGGCTTCGCCGACGTCGCCGGCTATGACGCCGCCAAGCGGGAGGTGTCAGAGGTCGTCGACTTTCTGAAGCACCCCGAAAAATATGTAGGCGCGGGTGCCACCGGGCCTCGTGGCGTACTCATGGTCGGCCCCCCGGGCACCGGAAAGACCTTGCTGGCTCGGGCGGTGGCAGGCGAAGCCGAGGTGCCATTCTTCGCCTTGACCGGCTCGAGTTTCGTCGAACTGTTCGTCGGTGTCGGCGCGTCTCGAGCCCGCGCCGTTTTTGCGGACGCCCGTAAGAGAGCACCGTCGATCATCTTCATCGACGAGATCGACGCCATCGGTCAACGGCGCGGCGGGTCGGTGTTCTCGAATGACGAACGGGAACAAACCCTGAATCAGCTCTTGGCCGAGATGGACGGCTTCGACCCCACCGCCGGCGTCGTGGTGATGGCGGCCACGAACCGCCCGGAGATATTGGACCCAGCGCTCTTGCGCCCGGGCCGCTTCGACCGCCAGGTGGAGATCCCGCTCCCCAACCAGTTGGAGCGTACGGCCATTCTGGCCACCCATGCTCGGAGCCGGCACCTCGCGGCCGACGTCGACCTCAAGGCCGTCTCACGGGGCACGCCGGGCTTCTCGGGGGCCGATCTGGCCAACCTCATCAACGAGGCGGCGATCGTGGCCGTGCGGGATAACCGTGACGTCATCGTGGCCAACGACCTCGACGAAGCGCGGGACAGGATCTTGCTCGGGCCTCGCGATTCGTCGAATGCGTTGCTCCCAGGAGAACAACGGGCCGTCGCCACTCACGAGGCAGGGCACGCCCTGGTGGCATTGTGCTCTGAGCACGCCGATCCGGTTGCCAAGGTGACGATCTTGCCCGCCGGTCAGTCCCTCGGCGTGACCCAGCAGCTGCCGACGGACGAACGCCATCTGTATTCGGAGAGCTACCTCCACGACTCTCTTGCCGTGCGACTCGGAGGCCGCGCCGCTGAGCTCCTCGTCCTGGGCGAAGCATCGACCGGCGCGGCCAACGATCTTGCAGGGGCGACTGAGCTGGCGACGAGGATGGTGAGGGACTGGGGTTTCTCGATTCGCTTGGGGCCCGTGGGCTTCGGTTCGGGAGGACCGGCCTACCTGGGTCACCATCCAGCGGATGGTCGGCCCTATGCCGAGGGGACCCAGCTCGTTATCGACGAGGAGGTCAGCCGCATCCTCTCCGAAGCCGGACAGAGGGCCCAGGCGATTCTCTCTGAACGTCGTGTTGCCCTCGATGCCGTCATCGATCTCCTCCTCGAGAAGGAGACGATCAGCGGCGTCGAGTTGATGGACGCGGTGCGTCGCTCCGTTGACGCCGCCGAGCAGGCCCTCCTCAGCCGCTGACAACGCGAGAGGCGCCTCCTTGAGCGCCCCGCGGTGTAACCCTCCCCGCTATCTCACACGGGCAGAGCGAACCACCTTGGAACCGCAGGCCCCCCACCCATTCACGAAGGGAGACATCATGTCTATGCAGGTACTCTCGAGGAACTACGAGCACACCGACACTCGACCGACCCCGGCCCTCGATCACTCGACCTCGCATGCGATCACCTCAGCCATCTTGAGGACAACCGGGATCGTGTTGCTCATGAGCCTCGCCGTGGTCCACATCGTCCAGCTGGTCCCGACGTTCCAGCAGACACCTCTGCTTGGTGTGGGGTATCTCTTCGTGATCGCAGCCGCTGTCCTCGTGGGAGCCCGTCTGGTCAAAGGTCACCAGTCCGCCCTGCAACTCTGGCTCCCCGTCGCCGCTCTTGGCGTAGCGGTGTTCGTCGGTTACGCGTTCACGCGGGTACTGAGCACGCCGCTTGACAACCAAGACGTGGGGAACTGGGCCTGCACGCTGGGAATGGCCGCGCTCTTCGTGGAGGGCTTGATGGTCGCGGTTGCGGCCTATGCCATCTCCCTTCGACGGGCCGTGACCCTTCAGCCTCTCCCGATTGGCAACGGCAGAAGTTCACTTCCATGACGTGCTCAGCACCCGCTCGTCAAAGGAAACCGACCCTCTGGGATTCGAAAGTGGCAGTCTGCCGCCGACTGGGATTTCTGTCCTGCGCGGAGCGCAATCGGTTGGCTGCTGACACTCGCGTGGTTCGTCGCTTCCCGCAATCGGGAGCATCCTGAATCCGGTCCCGACGGCGGCCGACTACTGGTCGGGCTCGTCGAAGGCGGCCGAGAACAAATAGCCCGTGGCAACGCTGCGATACGGCCGCCACTTCTCGGCAATGGCCAATACCTCGGCCTGGCTTGGAAGGTGGTCGAGCTCGTAGGCACGCCGGATTGCCTTTCGCAGGGCAAGGTCACCTGGGAGGACCACGTCTTCTCGCCCGAGTGCGAGGATCAGCGCACCTTGAGCAGTCCATGGGCCGATGCCGGAGATCGCCGTCAACGCGGCGATGACCTCGTCGTCCGGCAGCTCGCTCAAGACGTTGGGGTCCAATCGACCGTCAGAGAGGTGCGCCGCCAGATCACGGAGTGTGGCGACCTTTCGCCACGAGAGACCAGCCTGGCGGAGACTCTCTGGCGGTGCCCCGAGCAGCTCGGCCGGGGATGGGAGGCGACCACCGAAGAGCATCTCGATGCGCTCCAGGGTTCGGCGCGTGGCGGCCACAGAAAGCTGTTGGCCCGCGACCTGGAACAGCAGAACTCCGAACAGGTCCATCGGAGGAAGCTCAGCCATCCACCCCTGCGGATCGAAGTTCGGCCTGGCATCAATCAGGCGTGCCAGCACAGGGTCGGTCTTGCGGAGGTGGGAACGCACTCGGTCCAGCGGCGCCCGCTGGGGCTCGGACGAAGTCCGAGGCGACGGCGTGGCCGATGGTTGGCCAGCTCGATCAGGCGCCATACGCGGGAAGGTTAGCTCCGCTTGGGGCGGGGCCACCTCGCTGACCAGGAAGGCAACAACTTCGGCGATCGCTTCCGGAGAGACGGCGGGCGCCAGTACCTCTTCGGGGAATGTGGCTCGTGCCGGTGTCGAGCAACTGGGACGGCGATGCTGTTGGCCCGGATCGCCGGTTGGCGGAAGCTCGAGGTCGAGGATGTGGGTCAAGTGGACGAGCGCAGCTTTGCTCGCCGCGTACGCGGCCGTGCCGGCCGATCCCGTGCGGGGGGAACCTAAGGGCGGAACTCCTATTCCGACGAATCGCCGAGTGATGGGGTACCCGAAGTCGTTCCGGGCGGCGCGAAGGTACCAAGCTCGCCCACGATGCTCAGCATCGACATCGTGGGGTCGAGTTCGTAGGTCGTGGCCTCGCATTCGATCAGAGTCTTGATCAAGATGGCGAGGTCAGAAGGCAGCACGATCCGGTTTTCGCGCAGGAGGTGGAGTAGTTGACCCAACATTTCGCCGAGCCTCGTGTCCTTCAAACTTGCGTCGGCAACTGGGCCAAGGAGCGCCGCAAGTTGCGCTCCGAACTCGGTGAGGTCGACAGTGCGCGTGGTTCGACTGACCGAGAGCACAGCGCCTGCGAGGGCCTCGCCGTCCCGGCCAAGCACCGCAGTGATCATACCTAGGAGAGCGGAACGCTCGGCGGGCTGGACCGAACCGACCTCGCCGAAGTCGATCAGACCGAGGCGCTCGCCCTCCATGGCAATGAGATTGCCAGGATGTGGGTCGGCGTGGAAGCGATCGGACTGGAAGATCATCACTTGGTAGGCCCGCAGGATCGTTCGAGCGAGCCCAGCTCGATTCGCTCCAACCGCTTCCAAGCGTTCCCGATTGCTGAGGGGAATGCCGTCGATCCACTCCATGACCAGGACGGATTCGCCGCTCATGTCGGTCAGCACGCGTGGGATCGTGACGGCATCGCTCACTGAGAACGTGCGACCGACCGCTTCAAGATTCTCGGCTTCGGTGATGAAATCGGTCTCCGCGCGCAGCACGGCGGCGAACTCGTCGAGGATTGCAATCGGATCGTAAGCGCGCACCCGGGACGAAAGCCACGCGACGAATCGGGCCAATGTACGGAGCAACCGGACGTCGGTATCAATATCAGTGCGGACTCCGGGACGTCGTACCTTCACTGCGACGCGAAGTCCGTTGTGAAGAGTCCCCCTGTGAACCTGAGCTATCGATCCGCAGGCCGTGGGTACCATCTCGAGCGTCGCAAACAGGGCGTCCCGTGATCCGATACTCCGCTCGAGTTCTTCCACGAGCATCGCTTGGGGGATGCTCGGTGCGTGATCCTGCAACTTCGACAGCTCCTGCTGCACATCTGGGGGGGTGATATCGGAGCGGGCCGACAGCAACTGTCCGAGCTTCACGAATGTCGGCCCGAGCTCTTCGAGGGCAAGCCGGAGCTGGCGGGGAAACGATCCTGCCGGGTCGATATCGTGAGGGCGAAGTCTCCGGGCTGCGGTGTGCCAACAGACCCTGGCGCTTCGATGGGTGGCGACCGCGGCCATCTTGCCGCATCGCCGAAGCAGTGACGTCACCGTCGATCCTCGACGATAACCCGGGGCGGCAGGACCGCTTGCATTATTCAGTGATCGGGTTCTCAGCGCATCGCGTCGTGTGGTCACAACGCCTCTCCAACGGACTGGGGAATGGCCTCGGCGAGCTGGGCGCGGGACTTGACTCCCGGCTGCAGGAACACCTTCTTCAGGTGGTATTCCACAGGGTTCTCGTTCAACAGGACTGTCTTGCCGACGCCAGGTTCCCCTCGAATGACGAGCGCGGCGCTGCATCCGGAACGGACTCGGTCGACGACGTCATGAAGCTCTTTAAGCTCCGAGCTTCTGCCCACTAGCACCCGTGTCACGGTAGTTGTCCAAGGCCACCCCGGCCACAGCGACGTTGATACCGGCACGGGGGATGGGCCGGAGAACCTCCACTCGGGACCTCGATCGTGGTTTCGGGTAGCCCCGAAACTTTCGCCGCCCCGGAGCCCTCGCAGAGCGGGCTGTGGCTGCGACTGCATGCCACCTCGGCCGCTTCGTCAACCGGAGGGAGCGCGGTAGTTCGAAAAGCGCAAGGCATCCTGCATTGGAGTGAGACGCGCTCTTCGGGCCAGAGGTGGAGACAGATGACGTCACGGCGCGCTCCCGTCGATTCAGGCACGGCCAGCTCGCTCGCGTCTCCGATCGAACGAAAATGACGACCACTATGCGTTAAGTCATCCGCAGGAGGCCACATCGCGCAAAGCTGGGCTGATTCGCGGAGTCGCCAGAGTCCGGCCTACTTCTGACGGTTCCCAACGGAAGAGCTGTCCTCGAACTGATCGGCTACTGCGGACAGTGAGCGAGCGACGAGCTCGACACACGTCGCGTCCATATGATCGAAAAATCGGGTCCGAACACTTTCCAGATGTACCGGCCACGCTGCCCGCAATTTCGCCATGCCCCTTGGCGTCAGTCTGGCCACGTTGCCTCGAGCATCGGTGGAACTCGCCACCTTCGTCACAAGAGAACGTAACTGCAGATCATCGACCAAGCGCGTCATTCGACTCGGCGATAGCCCGGTAGCACTGGCCAGGTCATTCATCCGGAGTTCACGATTGGGCGCCTCGGAGAGATGCATGATCGTTGTGTATTCGCTGGCGGTCAGACCGCTTCCCTGGATGAGATCGGAGTCAAGGCATCGAGGGAGGGCCTTGACAATGACCATCATCGAGCGCCACAGGGATTCTTCCGCTGGTGAAAACGGTTCAATCGTGGCCATGGGCTCAGAGTAACTTGCTCGATGAAGCAACTGTGGGACGGCGTGGGCGGTGGCAGGCAACCTCGGGTGCTCAGACCCGACGCAGCATCCGCCAAAAACCGATATCTGCAGATTAGCAGCATATTGCTTGCGAACGCAAGCAGATTGTATTACGATCTTTTTGCCCCCAGAAAATGAAAGGCCGTAGGACCCTCATAGCGGGAGACGGATGCGCCATCGTGAGTGGCTGGCCGGGGCCCAGCTGCCGAAGTCAATCGCCGAGACGACGGACCATTCGGTAAGTGGGAGGACGAATGTCAGTGGACAAGAAGACGGTTGACGAATGAGTCCGGCGATCGCCATCGTGGCAGGCGGGGGTGGAGAATTAGGCCGTGCGGTTGTCGTGAGTCTGGTCGGGAGCGGGTACACCGTGGTCGCGCTGGACAGGAGCGAGGACAAGCTCGACACGCTGCCAGAAGAAGTACATCGTGAGCTGGCCGACGCCACTGATCCAACCGTCGCCCGACCGCTTGTCGATCGCATCGTTCGTGACGTGGGCGTGCCAAGCGTCCTGGTGAACACCCTCGGCGTCTTTTTCCCCGGGGAGGCTGTGGCCACAACCCCGGATCAGCTTCAGACCATGCTCGATGTGAATCTCGGGGCGGCTTTGTGGCTAAGTCAAGCAGTCGCGCCACACATGAGTCGGCGGCGATCCGGTGCGATCTTGCACGTGTCGGCCCGACCCGGCCTCGACCCCACCTCTGGAATGGCAGCGTACGGGGCAAGTAAGGCTGCATTGATCCAACTCACTCGCGCGCTTGACGTAGAGCTCCGCCCCATGGGGATCCGAGTGAACAGCATCGCACCACAACTCATCAGCACGGAGAGCAACAGGAAGGTGCTTCCCGCGGAGATGCTCGCTCAGGCGGTCGCGCCGGAGGCCGTCGCAGAAATCATCGCATTTCTTGTGAGTGATGCCGCAGCACCCATCAGTGGCGCGATCCTGCCTGTCTACGGCTAGGGCCAATGATCGAACGCCCACGGCCTTCAGCGGCCAATACAAGTGGCAGAGGAGATTCAGGGCCGTGTTCTGCGGTGTTCGGATCGACGTTTTCATGGATAGTCGATTCGTGACCGGCGCGTCAGAAGCAGGAACTTCCTACTCGAGTTCGGCTCAGCAGCCAGTGCGGGCGATGGAGAAGCGACCATTGGGCCCGTTTTCGGTATCCGCGATTGGACTCGGGGCAATGCGCTTGGCGGGACCGAACGTCTTCGGCCCACCGGCGGATCGGGATGATGCCATTGCCGTGCTTCGAGCGGCCTCCGAATTGGGAGTAGATCACATCGATACGGCTCAGTACTACGGGCCGGTCGTTGTAAACGAGCTCATTCGGGAGGCGCTCCATCCATATCCGCCCGACCTGGTGCTGGTCAGCAAGGTTGGTGCCAAGCGCGGAAAGAGGGGCGAGGTCTTCGCCGATGACGAACCCGAGAGGTTACGACAAGGAATCGAAGACAACCTCAGGACGCTCCGAACGAACAGGATCGGAATCGTCAACCTGCGGCTCACGGGAACGCCGCGTCACGACTCGTTGTTCGACGACCAGCTCGAAGCCATGATGGCAGCTCGCGACGACGGACTGATTCGAGCAGTGGGCCTGAGCAATGTCTCCCTGGCCCATCTGCTCCACGCGCTGAAGTTCACCGAGATTGCATGCGTGCGGAATGCATTCCATCCCGCTGATCGCACGTCCCAACCGGTGCTCGACGAATGCACTCGTCGGGGCATCGCCTTCGTCCCCTTTGCTCCGCTGGGATTTGGTTCGAGCTCACTCCTGCGAAATCCCACACTTACCCAGGTTGCCGCGAGGTCAGACTGCACGCCTGCGCAGGCATGCCTCGCGTGGCAGTTGGCTTGGGCTCCAAATGTGCTCCTGATCCCCGGTACGTCGTCACTCGAGCATCTTCAGGAGAATGTGGCCGCGACACATGTCCGTATTGACGATGATGATGACCTTCAGGAGATCTCACGACTATGACGGTTCAGGTCGTCATGCCGTCCAACCGGGTGCACGCCTCCATGTCAAGTTCTGAGGAGGTGCCGGCGGCCCTACTTGGGCGACGAAGCGAGTGCCAGATACTCGATAGGATCCTTGGCGCTGCGCGGGCGGGTCACGGCGGCACGATCGTGATCTGTGGGGAACCCGGGATTGGCAAGTCCACGTTGTTGGACTACGCCACGAACTCGGCGGCTGAGTTTCAAGTGCTCCGCGCCGTCGGGAACCAAGCCGAGAAGGAGCTCCCCTTTGCCGCAGCGCAGCAGCTGTGCGTGCCGACCTTGGACACGCTTCAAGAGCTTCCAGCCCCGCATCGCGATGCTCTTGGTGTGGCATTCGGATATGTCGACGGTTCGCCGCCCGACCGGTTGTTCGTTGGCCTGGCTCTTCTCGGCCTCTTGTCCCAGCTCGCCTCTGACCAACCCGTCCTGTGCGTTGTGGACGACGCACAGTGGCTTGATCGAGAGTCGGCCCAGGCCTTCGCCATTGCGGCCCGTCGTCTGAGGTCGGAACAGATCGCATTCTTGTTCGGTGCTCGATTCGTCCCCAATGATCTAGACGGCCTCCCGTTCCTTCCAGTCTTTGGTCTGGGCCAGGCGGACGCACGCGCCCTCTTGCGCTCGGCCCTGCCAGATCCGTTCGACGAGCACGTTGTTGAGCGGATCGTCGCAGAAACACGTGGGAACCCACTTGCTCTGATTGAGCTGCCCCGCGGGTTGACGCCAGCCGAACTTGCAGGGGGTTTCACCCTCCCGGCGTCGGTCCCAATGGCTGGCCGGATTGAGGCAAGCTTCCAGCGACGGATAGCGCAGCTCCCGCCATCCTCCCGGCGGCTCCTCCTTGTGGCGGCTGCCGAGCCGACTGGCGATCCGGCTCTCGTGTGGCGTGCCGCCCAGCACCTCGGAGTCGACGAGTCCGCAGCGGCTGAGGTCGAAGCGGATGGCTTGCTAGAAGTGTCTCCACAGGTAATTTTCCGTCATCCTTTGGTCCGTTCGGCTGTTTACGAGGCGGCATCGCCTGCCGACCGACGCGACGTGCACAGGGCACTCGCTGGCGCCACTGATGCAGGGCTCGACCCTGATCGCCGCGCGTGGCATCTGGCCCAAGCCGCGCGGCATCCGGACGACGATTTGGCAACGGACCTAGAGGTTTCAGCCGACAGGGCTCAAGCCCGTGGCGGTATCGCCGCAGCGGCGGCATTCCTAGAGCGAGCGGCCGAACTGACGGTGGATTCGAAGCATCGGGCCGATCGGGTGCTCGCCGCCGCCGAAGCAAAACGACAAGCCGGCGCGCTCGAGGCTGCATTGGAACTCGCCGCCACCGCGGAACGAAGTGCCTTGGACGACCAACAGCGAGCAAAGGTTGAGGTACTCCGAGCCAGGGTGTCCTTCACTTCTGAGCGAGGAGGCGAGGCTCCCGGGCTCTTCCTTGCGGCCGCCCAGCACCTCGAGATCCACGATCCCAGGCGAGCACGAGAGATCTACCTCGACGGGATCACAGCAGCGCTGTTTGCCGGCAACATGGCCAGCTCTGGCAACGCTCGAGACCTTGCTCACGCCGTGCTCGCAGCGCCACATCCGCCGGGACCTTCCAGCGCGTCGGACCTTCTGCTCCAAGGTCTCGCGCTGTTCGTGGCGGAGGGCCCCGTGGTGGCAACTACGGTTTTCCAGCGGGCGCTCAAGGCCTTTCGCAGCGATACGGTCGGCACGGAGGAGCGTTTGCGTTGGTCTTGGTTGGCTGGGCGCAGCGCGGCCTTGATCTGGGACTACGACGCCTGGGATGCATGTACCCGTGATCAAGTTGTCGCAGCCCGAGCAGCCGGGGCCCTCGCTGTTCTTCCCTTGACGCTCAGTGAGACGGCCGGTGTTCAGCTGTTCGCCGGGCGACTATCGGAGGCAGAGTCCCTGTTCGAGCAGGCAGACGCCGTAGCGGACGCAACGGGTGCGAGGACCGCTCGGTACGCCGCGGTGTTGGTGGCTGCGTTCCGCGGCTGTGAGCGGGAAGCCCGGCCGCTTATCGACGCGGCAGCGAAGGACTTCGCAGCAAGAGGTGAGGGCATGGGGGTGAACCTCACAGGATTTGCCGACGCGGCGCTCTATAACGGCCTCGCTCGATATGACGAAGCGTACGCTGCGGCTGAAAATGCTCTTGAGGATCCCTACGAATTGTGGTTGTGGCCTTGGGTGCCTGTTGAGTTGATCGAAGCTGCCAGCCGAACCGGGCGCATTGCCGCTGCGACAGCGGCGTTCGAACTGTTGTCCGAGAGTACCAACGCAAGTGGCACGGAGTGGGCGGCTGCCGTCGAGGACCGATCTCGCGCTCTGCTCAGCAAGGGAGCTGTCGCTGAGAAGTTGTATCGGAGTGCCATCGACAGACTCTTGCCTACGGCCTTGCGTTTAGATCTTGCCCGCACCCACCTGCTGTACGGTGAGTGGCTGCGCCGCGAGAACCGGCCAGCGGATGCTCGCGAAGAGTTGCGCACCGCCCATAGACTCTTCACGGATTTCGGCAGCGAGAGCTACTCTGAAAGGGCCCGTATCGAACTGCGCGCAACGGGGGAGCGCGCACGCAAGGGGTTGTTTGACTCCAGCGAGCGCTTAACACCTCAGGAAGCGCGAGTCACACAACTCGTGGCGCAAGGTGGCACCAACGCGGAGATCGCCGCTCAAATGTTCGTCAGTCTGAGCACGGTCGAGTATCACCTTCACAAGGTCTTTCGGAAGCTTGGAATCAGATCGAGGACACAGTTGGCAAAGCGGATTCTCGAGTCAGGGCAGGAAATGCAGGACGCGTAATACTGCATCTGGCCTGGACCGCAGCCATGGCCAAACCACTTCCCCGGCTGTGATTGGAGCTCGATCGATCCGGTGAACCGTGGCTCAATGGGCTTTTCGCGCGTGCCTGCGTGGTCGCCGCAGTCGAGCCGGATACGACGCCTTGCATCTTCCGCTCGCGCAGAGCCGGATCACGATCGCGCGGCCCTGATGCCGTTCGCTTTGTTTGGACAGAAGGACTGTGGTTTTCCTGGACGACACGAGAGCGCCATCGGCCCATGCTCGATCCGTGACGCCGAATCAGACGGCGGTCGTGACTGACAAGCGGTACTACTCGAGATGTGAACGTCCCAAAGGACCGAACAATGGAGACGGCCGTTGACCCCAAAGGCGCCGACCGGCTTGCACTCGGAGATCTCCCTGACCCCGCGCGGACGACGCGCCAACGTCTTGAACCACGACTCCGATTGGGAAATGGAGTTGGCGGTCCAGCCTTCGCTTCCGAGATCAAGAACCGCAACGGAGCATGTGTCGCGGCGGATAACGAGTTTCACGTGTGGTTCGCGACGTCACAGCAACAAGTCACCAGAACCGCACCGCTGAGCAACTGCTGGAACACGAGACAAGGAGACAAGTAATGACGAAAGCCCTAGAAGACCTGGGAGTCTGGAAGGCCGATGACTGCGCCTTGCTGCTGATCGACTTCCAGAACGAGATGTTCGAGGTTATTCGGTCCGAGACCGATGCCGACTTGGTCGAGCTGAATGTCAGGCTTCTGGCCAAGACCGCCAAGGCGTTTGGCATGCCGATCGTGCTGTCCACCGTGGGTGTTGGGTTTGGCTTCAACGGGCCCACCCTGCCTTCGATCCTGTCCGAGCTCGACGGTCTCGAGCCCATCGACCGGTCATCGATGAACGCGTTCGAAGATGCCGCCTTTCGTGGGGCCGTGAAGGCAACGGGACGCAAGCGGCTGATCATCGCCGGTCTGCACACGGAGATCTGCCTCACTTTCGCATCTGTTCAGGCGCTCAAGGACGGATACGACGTTCTCTATGTGACCGACGCCGTCGGCGGACGTTCACAGATCGCTCACCGCACGGGCATCCAGCGTCTGGCGCACGCCGGCGCGGTGCCGACCACGGCTCTCGCAGTCGTCACCGAACTGTTCCGTGACTGGGCGGGCCCGCTCGCCGCTCCGGCCCTCGACACCATCTACTGGTATTTCACCGAAGCACCGAAACTGACCGATCTTGTTGGTGTTGCCGAGGCTGAAAAGAAGGCGGCCGCGCAACACGACGCCCAGTGATGATGGCCGGGAGACTGGCTGGAAAGGTGTGCGTCATAACGGGGACGGGTGGGAGCATGGGGCGCGCCACGGCACTGGCGTTCGCCCGCGAGGGCGCATCGGTCGTCGGCTGCGACGTGACGGTGGATACGGCGACAGAAACCGTCGAGATGGTGCACGCCGCCGGCGACGAGATGGTTTCGCTGCAACCCTGCCTTCTCGATGATCCCTCCGAGTGCGCGAGGCTCGTCGATCTCGCTGTGAGTCAATTCGGCCGGATCGACGTGCTGTTCAATCTGGCCGCGCGGTCCCATTTCAGCCGGCTCGAGGACTTTACCGACAAGGACTGGGATGCCGCACGCCGGGACGAGGTCGATCTGGTCTTCTACCTCACGCGTGCGGCATGGCCCCACTTGAAAGCCAGTCGGGGCGTGGTCGTGAACATGGCCTCGCTGAATGGCTCCCTTAGCTTCAAGCTCCTGCCATCGCTGGCCCACACGACCAACAAGGCAGCGATCATCGGCATGACGCGCCAGCTCGCTATGGAGGGAAGCCAGCACGGGATCCGCGTCAACTCGATCTCACCTGGCTTCATCGAGACCAACTCGACTCGAGGGGAACTGGCAGACGAAGAGTTTGGCCGCCAGATGCGCGACCGGACGCTGCTCGGCCGGTTCGGTCAGGCGGAAGACATTGCGAACGCGGCGCTCTACCTGGCGTCCGACGACGAGCGCGTACGTGACGGGCATCGATCTCTTGGTCGATGGCGGCATGAAGGTCTGGTGACTGCCGCGGTTGTGAAGGAAAGGAGGTCCGATGACCAGCGTTGATGCGTACAGCGGTCCGACGGCTGAGAAACGACGCGTGTCTGGGTTTTGGATCGTGGCGTTCGCCTTTCTGATCGTCATGGCGTTCGCAACGCTGCCGAGCCCCCTCTACGGCCTGTACCGGACGCGAGATGACCTCTCGGCCTTCACGATTACCCTGGTTTACGCGATCTTCGCGGGCGGAACGATAATCACGCTGCTGAGGGATAGCTCAATCGCGCAGCGCATCGGGCGCCGGGGCATGATGCTCGGCGCCGTCGGAATAATGATGCTCGCGGCGGGAGTGCTTGCAGCGTGGAAGGATCTCCCGGGGCTGCTGATCGGACGCCTTCTCACCGGAGTGTCGGTCGGTCTGGCTGCTGGCACGGCAATCACCTACCTGATCGAGTTACGTCTCCGTGCGGATCCAAACGCATCGATGGTGCGTGCCCGGACCATCGGCACGTCGCTGAACGTTGGCGCACTTGGGGTGGGCCCGTTGATTGCAGGCTGCCTTGCTGAGTGGGCGAGTTACCCGCTGACCTTGTCGTTCATTGTGTTCGTCGCGCTCGGGGCGGTCGCCCTGATCGGTCTATCGATTGTGCCCGAGACAGGCACGCCACATCTAAGAGGAATGACGGATCTGCCCACTCGTTCGAGACGATCCGTCAGGCTTCCAATCCCGGCCGCAGCCGCGACCCTGTCGGCTTTCTCCGCCATGGGTCTGTTTGCCGGGCTGTCTGGGCTCTTTTTGGCGACGACTCTGGGCCACCCCTCGCATGCACTGTCCGGCGCCACGCTGTTCCTCGTGTTTTCCTGCGGTGTCGTGTCCCAATTGGCAACAACGAAGCTGAAGGCGTCACGCGTGCTCGCTCTCGGTACCATGTCCATGCTCGTTGGTCTCGTCCTGCTCGTCGTTTCCGTACGCCTGTCGACATCCAGCCTCGCGCTGTTCCTGATTGGGGGTGCGCTGATCGGCGCTGGCGCTGGCGCTGTGTTCAAGGGAACCACGGGGATCGTGCTCGAAGCGAGCCCACCGGAAGACCGGCTGGCGATGACGTCTGCCCTACTGATCGCTCTCTTCGTGGGACTATCGGTTCCAGTGATCGGAGCCGGTATCGCGCTCAACCAGGGCGCAAGTGCACCCAACACCGTGCTCGGATTCGCCATTCTTGTCGCGCTGGGCGTTTCCGTCTCGGGTTGGGCACTGTTGGGGCACCGATCTCGAGCCTCGGACCAAGCTGTGTAGCCCTTACCGCCTCCGGCCCAACTGGGTCGTTGACCATCGGGTCAGGCCGATGACCTGCTTCACCCGTCGGACAGCCGTGAGCGGGCCGTCGCGAGCCCGACGTGACGGGACGCGACGATCCGATGACTTGCGGCCCCGAGACCAGGAAGGACGCAAGCAGGCATGACTTTTCGCACGCAGCGCACCCCATCGAAACCTGTGGCTCCGGCCGCCACCAAAGGTTTCGGAGGCAGTCAATCTGTGCATCCAGCCCTGCCCAATGCGAACGACACGAGGGAGCGCTCTGACATGGCAGCGCCCCGTGTCGCTTGTGTATGTTCGAGGCCGGTGTCATGAAGGGAGACAGGGCGCCATGTCGATGATCGACTACGACGCGAGGCCTGTCACTCCTCAGGTCCTGCTGGTCGGGCACCGGGCGTCCTCCGTCGGTTACAGCATTCGTGACTTTCTCAGCCGCAATGGAGTCCCCTATGAGTGGGTCGACGTGGATGACACAGCGCGAGTCGAAGCGTTGCTGCCCCAAGGAGAAATGGAAGTGGACCAGCTACCTGTCTGCGTCCTCCCCAACGGAATGCGGCTTGCCCCGGCCACGCTGGAGGATGTGGCGGCTGGACTGGGGATGGTGTCGGCCCCGGCGCTGTCGGAGTACGACCTGACGATCGTGGGCGCCGGCCCCGCCGGACTGGCCGCAGCCGTGTACGCCGCGTCTGAGGGCTTACGTGCCGTGGCCATCGAAGCAGTGGCGCCTGGAGGTCAGGCCGGGACGACCTCAATGATCGAGAACTATCTCGGATTCCCACAGGGAATCAGCGGAAGCGAATTGGCGACGCGGGCGAATGCACAGGCGAAGAGATTCGGCGCCGAGGTTCTTCTCGCTCGCCGTCTCGCTGACGTCACGAGGGACGGCCCGGGCTTTGTCGCCCACCTTTCCGACGGCACGGCCTTGCCGTCACGGGCACTTCTCGTAGCAAGCGGTGTCGACTGGCGTCGTCTTGAGGTTCCCGGCATCGATGAACTCCTCGGCTCCGGTGTGTACTACGGCGCCGGCCCGAGCGAGGCGGTCACCTGCAGCGGGTGTCGGGTGGTCATCGTCGGGGGAGGGAACTCCGCTGGCCAGGCGGTTATCCGGTTTTCGCGCTACGCCGCGCAGGTGTCCTTGCTGGTCCGCGGTCGCTCGCTTGAGGCCTCGATGTCCCAGTACTTGATCAGCCAGGTGATGGAATTGGGGAATGTCGAGGTTCGGACAAACACGGAAGTTGTCAGTCTGGAATCCGATACCCGTCTGCAAGCGCTCATGGTCTCGTCAGGAGGCACCGTTGCTCGGTTGCCCGCCGACGCGCTTTTCGTTTGCATCGGAGGGGTGCCGCGCACCCAAGGCGCGGCCAGCGTGGGATTTTCTCTGGACGGCGCCGGATTCGTCCGCACTGGGGCCGAACTCAGCACTGCACCTGACGCACTCGACGGGTGGCCGTTGTCCCGTCAACCCCTGCCTCTCGAAACAAGCTTGCCAGGGCTGTTCGCCGCGGGCGATGTCAGGAGCGGCTCGATCAAGCGCTGCGCGGCGGCCATAGGCGAGGGGTCCATGGCTGTGGCGCTCGTCCACCAGCGCCTCGCTGAAGTCGGCGGTGAGTGACATGGGTGCTTCACCAGCCACCGGCCTCCCCGGGGACGCCTCAGTGGCGGGTCCCAGCAAGGAGGCGGAAGCAAAGTTCTCTCGAGTGGCCCCCAGAGAGCTCGTCCGCGCTGTAGCCAGGGCCCTCGAACGCAACGGAATCACTTGCACAGTGGTCGACTCCGGCGAGGAGGCGAGAAAGGCTGTGCGCTCCACCGTCCCGGTGGGAGCCGAGGTCTACAACAACACTTCCAGCACGCTCGAAATCATCGGCGTCGCTGAGGACATAGAACGATCCGGGCAGTACCAGCCGCTGCGACCTCGTCTGTATCAGATGGATCGCGAAATGCAGGGTCGTGAGATGCGGCAGTTGTCCGCCTCGCCCGATTGGGTCGTCGGGAGCGTCCACGCCTTGACGGAGGAGGGTTCACTTCTTGTCGCGTCCGCGAGCGGGAGCCAGCTCGGTCCAATCGCCTCCGGAGCGGGTCATGTAGTACTCGTGGTCGGCGCGCAGAAGATCGTTCCCGATCTCAGCACAGGACTGCAGCGGATCTACGAATACTGCTTTCCTCTTGAGGATCGGCGGGCAAGGCTGGCCTACGGGGTTGCCAGCGGAGTGAACAACGTCCTCGTTATCAACAAGGCGGTCGCCCCCGGCCGAATCACCGCAATCTTGGTAAATGAATCGCTTGGGTTCTGATCCCGGCAGCAAGCCTCTTCTCTCACGATCGACATTCGGCACCTTTCTCGCATCGCTCAGATCCTAGGTTTGAGCGAAATGAGGGTTGCCGGCAAGCCCAGCACGACTTACACCTAGGCATCTAACAACTAAGGATTCCCTGGACGCTATCCAGGGCGGCCAGGGCCAGGGTGACACAAGGGTCGCCCTTCCAGCGATCAACCGGGCCATCCAACGCGGTGCGGCATGATCTGCGCCCAATCGACTCGATTCTCATGCCGACGAACCACCAACCAAGAGGAGACAAGCCATGAAGATCGCACTCACCGGTGCAAACGGATTCATCGGATCCCACATCCTTGCGGAACTGCAATCCCACGGCCACGAGGTGACGGCACTTGTTCGAGACGACGCCGGCGCTGCCGTCGTCACCGCCAAGGGCGCCACCCCAGCCATCGTCGACCTGTACGACCGGCCGGTCGTCGTGAAGTTGTTCAGCGACTCCGACGGTGCCGTCCACACGGCGAGCCCTGGCGACGAGACCAGCGCCAACTTGGACTCCGCTGTGGTCGATGCTGCGATCGAGGCGTTCGGAGCCAACGGCAAGCCGTACGCACACATCGCCGGCCTCTGGACCTTTGGATCCAACACCTCCATCACGGAAGAATCACCCTTCAAGCCGGCCGGGATGGTTGCGTGGGAGCCGCCGATCCTCCAGCGCATCCTGGAAACGCTCGCTATGCGCGGCATCGTGATCGTGTCAAGCGTCGCCTACGGCGACGGCGGCGGCGGCGTCCCTGGGGTCCTACTCGGTTCTCCCCGGGACAGCGACGGCAACTTGATCATGCTCGGCACCGGGCGGCAGCACTGGTCGACAATTCACGTGGCTGACCTGGCGGAAGTCTTCCGCCGCGCGCTGGAAGCCGAGACGTGTCGAGGAACGTACGTGATCGGAAACGGCCAGAACCCGACCGCCGCGGAACTGACCGAGGCTGCGGCCGTCGCGATGGGAGCTTCTGGAGCGGTCCCGGGGTCCGAAGAAGAGGCGCGCACGCGTCTCGGCGACGCCTTCGCCGAGGTGCTGCTCCTCGACCAGGCCACGACAGCGGCTAAGGCACGGGCCGACCTCGGCTGGCAGCCCACCCACCCCGGACTCGCCGACGAATTCCGTAACGGCAGCTATCGCAAGTAATTGAGAGTGCAATCCATCGCGTCGGCGTGCGACGTGATTGGTCCTATTCACGTCACCTTTTGAATCACCATTGCGTGGTGACCGCGGCGGGAGCGCCAGAGGACTACGGGTTTCCTGGACGACACCGAAGCGGCATCGGTGCATCGTGAGATCGGTAGCGCGGCGTTGGTCGCCCTTCAACCAAGACACCGTGCTGCGTTCGATTTCGCGCCAGCGGGACTGCCTCCGCTGGACATGGCGAAGCGGATTGCGGCGGACGCAGATGAGCGGTTATCCGAAAGGACGCACATGACCAGCGAACCAGTCAGAGACCCTGTCACGGACCATCTGCTTACCCCTCAGAACGCGGCACTGGTCGTGATCGACTATCAACCGAGTCAGATCGCGGCGGTGTCGTCCATTGAGCACGAGCTGCTGTTGGACAACATCGTGTCCGTTGCCCGCCTGGCCAAGACCTACGACCTCCCTATCGTGCTGTCGACCGTCAACGTGGCGAATGGTCAGGGCCACACGCTTCCTGAGCTCAAGGCGGTGCTATCCGACAATGCGGAGATCGACAGGACTCAAATCAACTCGTGGGAAGACGTCGACTTCCGTCGGGCGGTGGTCGCAACGGGACGCAAGAATCTCATCATGACGGCATTGTGGACGGAAGTATGTCTTGCCTTCCCGACGCTCGATGCGCTGCGCGAAGGGTTCGAGGTCTATCCCGTCATTGACGCCGTTGGAGGGACTTCTCCAGAAGCGCATCGAGCCGGCCTTGAGCGGATCGTCCAAGCCGGGGCGCAGCCCATCAGCTGGGTCTCGCTGGCATGCGAACTTCAGCGGGACTGGGGTCGCATGGAGACGGTCCCTGATGTCGTTGACATCGTGCTTACGACTCGCCTGCTGAAGTCCGCCTGACTGGACCGCGGCGCCCAGCGGTCGCCCGTCCCAGGGGACAAGATCAAGGAAGACAGGAGAGGAGGAGGCCAACGTCACTGAAAAGCTCCGATCCCGAAGCATTCGTTCGCGCGGCGTAAACGCTCGCCGACCAGTCCGTCGGCGTCACGTACCAGGGACCGGAGCTGGACTATCCCGTGAGGCAAGAGCGGACATATTCGGATTGTCGGACGGAGAAATTCGGAGGTTCGACTGCTATCCGGAAGGATCGGTGATTTTGACGCAACTCGGGGTAATCCAGGACCCGGGAGCCGCTCTCGAGGTCTGAACTGAGCGTTGGAGGAACCAGGGATCCGCCGAATGCGTCGAGAGCAGCCGGACCGCAGAGGTCGGAGGGCGATGCCGTGAGAGAGGAAGTGTGGCAGACGAGCGAGCCACGAGAGCCTGCTCGGGCTTACGCTGAGGAAGACTTCATCTGTCGACCGCAGAGACGGAGCAACCGATGACCACATTGATGACGATGGAGCACGCGGGTGAGGGCGGGACCACAGTTGCTGCGGCCAACTACGACCGTCGATGGTGGATCCTCGCCGTGCTCGGGATCGCCCAGCTGATGGTCATTCTCGACAGCACCATCGTCAACATCGCCCTCCCTACAGCTCAGCACGATCTGCACTTCTCCAACGCCGATCGTCAGTGGATCGTCACCGCGTATTCGCTTGCCTTCGGCAGCTTGCTCCTCCTCGGTGGCCGAATTGGCGACATGATCGGACGTAAGCGGGCCCTCCTTATCGGACTGGTCGGCTTCGCTGCGGCGTCGGCCATCGGCGGGGCTTCGGTCGACTTCACGATGCTGGTCATCGCCCGCACCGTCCAGGGCGCGTTCGGGGCGCTGCTCGCCCCTTCGGTGCTGGCACTCTTGACCACGACCTTCACCGATCCGAGCGAGCGTGGCCAGGCCTTCGGAATCTACGGCGCCATTGCCGGCGCGGGCGGCGCCATCGGGCTGCTGCTCGGCGGCATCCTGACCTCCTACGCGTCGTGGCGATGGACGCTCTTCGTCAACCTCGTGTTCGCCGCAATCGCCTTCACTGGCGGCCTGCTCTGGTTGGCCAGGGACGAGGGCGCTGACCACGACCCGTTGGACCTTCCGGGCCTCTTCCTCGTGGCCGGCGGGCTGTTCTGCCTCGTCTTCGGCTTCTCCCACGCCGAGACCACGTCGTGGAGCGATCCCTACACGATCGGATTCCTCGTGGCGGGGGTGGTCCTCCTCGCCGTATTTGCCTACTTCGAGACCAAGGTGAAGTACCCGTTGCTCCCGCCCCGGGTCGTGCGCAACCGGACGCGGGGCGGATCCATGTTGGCGATGCTGTTCGCCAGCGTCGGGATCTTCGGCGTGTTCTTGTTCTTGACCTACTACCTGCAGGGCACGTTGCATTTCAGCCCGGTGAAGACCGGCGTGGCGTTCCTCCCTCTGGTAGCTGCTTTGGCCACGACGGCCCAGGTGTCCAATCGCGCCCTTCTGCCGCGGTTCGGGCCCAAGCCGATCGTGCCGATCGGTTTGCTCGTGTCTGCAGCGGCACTGTTCGGGCTCCACCTGGTGGGGTTGCACTCCTCGTACGTCAGTCACGTGCTTCCCTACCTCCTCCTGTTGGGCGTCGGGTTCGGGCTGAGTGTCGCGCCGTCATTCAGCACCGGCACCCTCGGGTTGGCGCCTCAGGACGCCGGCGTCGGGTCGGCCACCCTCAACACGGCGCAACAGGTGGGAGGATCCATCGGCACGTCGCTGCTGAACACGCTGGCCGCAAGTGCTGCAACGTCCTACTTGGTCGGTCGGGCACTGACCCCGTCCAACCTCCAGGCGGCCCTACTCCACAGCTACACGACGGCGTTCCTGTGGTCCTCCTTGATCTTCGTGATCGCAGCCGTCGTTGCCGGCTCAATACTCCCGCGCGGCAACCTGGCGACATTGGCATCGGGGGGCCAGACCGCGAAGGTCGAGACGGAATTGCAGGTACCTGAGTTGGAGGAGCCGCCTCGAACCCACACCTGCCGAGTCCGGGTCGCGTGTCGGTGAATTCCCCTGCTCCGCCGGCATCGCTCGGGAGCACATAACTCCAGATAGACCGCACCGGCGATCGGCACCTGGGTGCAACGGGCCGGTCTGCCTATGATGCTGGCGGGACGACCCGGATGGACCAGCTCTAGGGATTACGTGGACATTTTCAAGGAGTTCACTTTCGAGGCGGCCCATCGGTTGCCCAACGTGGAGCCCGGGCACAAGTGCGCGCGGTTGCACGGGCACTCCTTCCGGGTCACGGTGCACATCGACGGCCCGGTCGACCAGCAGTTTGGCTGGGTCCGCGACTTCGCCGACCTCAGCGAGCCGATGCAGCCCTTGCTCGAGCAGCTGGACCATTACTACCTGAACGAGGTCGAGGGGCTGGAGAACCCGACCAGCGAACGCCTGGCCTGCTGGATATGGGAGCGCCTGCAGCCCGGCTTGCCCGAACTGTCCCAGGTCGTGGTCCAGGAGACCTGTACCACCGGCTGCGTCTATCGCGGCGAATGAGCGCTCCAACAGATGGCGCCCGCCGGGTGGCCGTGCTGGCCAGCGGCGGCGCGGACAGTGCGGTGCTCGTGGCCGATCACAGCGCGCGGGGCGAGGAGGTGCAACCGATCTATATCCGCTTCGGCCTTGCCTGGGAAGGGGCCGAGGAGGAGCACCTCCGCCGTTTCCTCGATTCGTTGCCGGCGGAGTGCCAGGCGCGGCCGCTCGTCGCGCTCGAGTTCCCCGTCGCGGACGTGTACGGCGCCCACTGGAGCGTCTCGGGGGCGGAAGTGCCCGACCAGGACACGCCCGACAGCGCCGTGTACCTCCCGGGACGCAACCTGCTGCTGCTGGCCAAGTCGAGCGTCTGGTGCGCGCTCAACGACTTCGGGGTCGTGTCGCTCGGCACGCTGAAGGGAAACCCGTTCGCTGACAGCAGCACGGAGTTCTTCGACGGCCTCGCCTCGCTGGCCAGCCTTGCGCTCGACCGGCCACTCGCCATCGAGACGCCGTTCGCCGGGTGCACCAAGATCGAGGTGCTCGAACGCGGCCGGCACCTGGCGCTGGAGCTCACCTTCTCGTGCATCGACCCGCAAGCAGGCGAGCACTGTGGGCGCTGCAACAAGTGCGCCGAGCGGCGCCGCGCGTTCGCCGCGTCGGGACTGACCGATCGGACGGTCTACGCCGACCGCTGAGCGGGTGCCCCGGGTCTACGTGGCGCCGATTTCCTTCGGGCTCGGGGACCTGGTGGTGTCGCTCCCGATCGTCCAGGCCCTGATCGCCGACAGTGCAAGAACGGGCGCCGAGACTTGGCTGGTGGCCCGTTCGGCCTCCCAGGCGCGCCTCGCCGCACGGATCCCCGGTCTCGCGGGCTGCGTGGACGAGGGGACATTCCCACCGGTGTCCGGCGCCGACCGGGTGGTCGACCTGCGCAACCATCCACTCCAGCGGGACTACTGGTGGGGCTCCCCCGAGTTCGAGGCCGCGGTCGGGCCGCTCGACATCAACCAGATCCTCGAGCGGATCGCCAGCGACTTCGGCATCGACGCGGACTTCTCAGCCCCTGCGCCGTTGCAGTCCTCGCCGGAGCCGGGGCTCGACCGCACCGTGCTGCTCGTGACCGAGACCGATGGTCCCGCCAAGGCCTGGCCGGCTACCAAGTGGGAGTCGCTCGCTGCGCAGCTGCGCAGGCGCTTCGACGTTCGCCAGGTGACCCGGACGGGCGCGGTCGCAGACATCGACACCCTGGCCGTTCCCCCGTTGCCGCTCCCGAACCCCGGGGCCGTTGTTGACGCCCTCTCGTCCTGCCGTGGTGTCATCGGGATCGACACCGGGCTGACCCACATCGCCGTGCAGCAGGGAACGCCGACCGTGACCATCTGCCGGCATGGTTCCGTGTACTTCCGTCCCTGGCCCCACGCCCGCGCCCTGCGCGGCGCCCCCTGCGATGGAGCCTGTCTGACCGAGGAACGAGCGTCCGCTTACAACGACCGGGTCAGCCTCCGCGGCTTCCGATGGCAGGCCAGGACATGCCCCTCCGGGCAGCCGTGCCTGGCGGACATCCAACCGGAGCAGGCGCTCGGCCTGTTCGACGAGCTGGTGTGACGGTGGCGACGGGCGCCGAGCAGCCGGTGGGGGTCGACGCGCACCCCGAGCTTGGCGTGCGGAACTCTCAGCCGGAAGGGATCGGGCGGGTCGCCGACCTGGGCGACGTGGTGGCCTGGAACAACCTCGGGCGGAACGTGGTCTTCGCTGACCGGCGGTGGCAACCGGTCGCCGTCTTCGGCACCACCGCGTTCGCCGACGACGACGAGCTCTCCCAGTACGACCTCGACGTGCACGCCATCCTCCGGCTCGCCGAGGAGGGGGAGGGCCTGGTGGTGACCCTGAACCACCTCGGGTCGGTGCTCGGCTTCGCCGCATCGGAGCTGGCGTCCTCAGGCGCTCCCCGGTCGGACCTCTCCGCTTCGGGGCCGGTCGGGCTTCTCCAGCCGGTGCTCTCCACCTCGTTCGCCGACGATCTCGAGCGCACCGTGGCGGTTGGGGCGCGGCTGGTCAGCTCCCTGCCGGCTTCCTCTGCCGACGGCGGCCTGCTGGTCTCCGAGCCGGTGCACCGAGGCTTGGAGAAGCCTGCCATCGACGCCGAGGTGGCTCTCGAAGGCTGGGGGTGGGTCACCGCCCTTGGCGCCCTCAGCCTCGGCCGCGAGCAGCTGGTGGCGGTGGGCGGCCAAGGCCGGGCCGCGCTAGTGGCGCTCGACGGCGGGCGGTTGGGGCGGAGGCCATTTGAGTTCGACGTCGACCTGCCCCTTCGGGCAGCCGCCTTCGCCTGGGACGGCCGGCTGCTGTGGGCCGCCGGCAGCGAGCTCACCGGGTCCCCTGTCGACGACTACCGGTGGGAGGACCTCCGCGGCGGCCGCTACGCCGGCCTCGATCCCTCGGACGGCCGGGTGGTCGTGTCCGGCGCGCTGCCCGACGAGGTGGCGTGGGGCAACGGCGGCGTGGCGGTGGTGATGGCGGGAGGCCGGCTCTGCGCGGTGGGGAGGACCGGGCGCCTGCACTGGCTGGCTGATCCCGGGACCGGCCGTTTCGCGGCCACCGCCTCCCTGAGCGAGGCTTCGCTCGGCATCGCGGACGCGGCCGCCGTCGGTGACCGCGTCCTCTACGGATTCAACCGCGGCGGGTACCGTCTGCACGCCGCGGACGTGAGGCCGCCGGCGCATAGAGCTTGAGGTGCTCGTAGGGGACGAAGCGCCGTTGCCCGGCCCGCACGTCCTCCAGCAGGGCGTCGATAGCCGCCGCCAGCACGTCCAGCTGGCCCCTCAGCCGGAGCAAGCGCGGATCGAAATCTTCGCCGCCGTTCTCCGCCGCTCGCGCCGCCCGATGGGTTCGGTCCAGGCGGATCGCCAACACCGACAGCCGGTCGAAGGCCATGGCCGGACTCTCCGTCGTTGGGGTGGCGGTGGCCGACTGGTCCAGCGTCGCATCGATTGCCGCGTCGATGCGCTCGGCCAGGCGGTGGCGCTCGAGATTGAGGCGGTCGATCGAGCGCTTGGCCCGGGCGACGGTGGCGTCGTCCGACGCCGGAAGCCGGGTGACGTCCTCGAGCTCCCACTGCTCGAGGTTCGAGCAGAGAAGGTCGAGGAGGAGCTGCATCAATGCGACGGGTTCGGGTCGGTCGGAGCCCCTTGGGCCGTCTGACGACCGTCGGTCATCCGGAAGTGCGTGGGTCTCGAGCCAGTGGTGGAAGCGTGTCACCACCTCGCTCGCCGGTGGCACGGACGGGGGATCGCCGGTCACCGCGGCGCTGCCGCCAGGTGCCGCAGGACGGATCTCGCCGCCAGCGACCCGTGTCCCATGGCGGTGGCGATCCGCCAGTAGGCGCCGGCGACAACGTCGCCGGCGGCGAACACGCCCTGGCGTGAGGTCGCCAGCGTCTCGTCGACCACCACAGCGCCGGAACGGTCGAGCTCGACCTGGTCCCGGAAGAGCTCGGTCCGGGGAGCTTGACCGACCCGCACCACCAGTCCGCCGGCTTTGACCGTGCGATGTTCACCGGTGGCCGACCGCACCAGCACCACCTCTTCCAGCCGGTCGTCCCCGTGGACGGCGTCCAGATCCCATCGGCCGAGTTCGGTGATCCTCGGATCGTCGCGGAGCTGGCTCGCGATGTCCGGCCGGGAGCCGAGGTGCTCGGAGCGGTGCACCAGCGTGACCGGGGATTCGACCTGCGCCAGGGCCAGGGCATCGAGCGTGGCGTTGTCCCCGCCGCCGATCACTACCACCGGGCGGCCGGCGAACCGGTCGAGATCCGACCCCAGCTGGTAGGTCACGTCTCCGCCGAAGGCCCCATCCACGGCAGCGGGGAGCCGCCGCAGTCCTACCCCGGTCGCGAGCACGATGGCGTCGGCCGCCAGCCGTCGCCCGGCCGACTCCACCCACCGCTGGCCGAGGTCGATCCGGTCGACCGGCCATGATCGACGGCCCCGGTCGCCGAGGATCGCCGCCGACCGCTCGAGAGCCAGCGGCAACGGGTGCTCGTCGTCGTAGGCGCCGGCCGCCACGTTGCGGACGTGGAACGGGATCTCGTTGATCTGGCCGCCGAGGTCCGCCTGCATCTCGAGCACGATGGTGTCGAGTTGGATGTCGTGACACTCGAGAGCACAGCTCACGCCGGCCATCCCCCCGCCGATGATGACGACCTGGTGGTGCTCCTCGGCTCCCGCCGGCCCGGCGCTCACGACCACCGAACCTATTGGACTTGCCGGCTGCTATCCACGCAAAACCCGAACGTCGCAGGTTCGCGTCTCCCAAGCGATGAACGTGCAGGTCAGCGCCCGCCGTGGGATCCCGGCCGGTCACGAGGCCGATGGGTCGCCGTCCCGCGTCATGGAGGCCCCAGGATTCCGGTATAAGTAATCACGTAATCTTGTAAGAAGGATCTGTGATGGCCGATACCCTCACCCGCTCATCCGAACCCGAAGTCGCTGCACTTGACGCGTACTCCCAGGTCGTCGTCTCGGTCGCCGAACAACTGACCCCCAGGGTTGCGGCACTGCAGGTAACCCGGCGCCTCCGTGACGGCAGCGTCGCGGCCGGTGCAGGTTCGGGGGTCGTGTTCACGAACGACGGCTTCTTGCTCACCAATGCACACGTGGTCGGGAAGGCAGAGGCCGGTCAGGCCGCCTTCTCCGACGGCACCACCGTCCCGTTCCGCGTCGTCGGCAGTGACCCGCTGTCCGACCTGGCCGTGGTCCGCGCCGACGGCGTGACCCCGGCGCCGGCGCGGTTGGGTGAGGCCTCGCATCTCAGAGTGGGACAACTGGTCGTGGCGGTCGGCAACCCCCTCGGTCTGGCCGGGACGGTCACGGCCGGAGTCGTCAGTGCCTTGGGTCGCTCCATGCCGACTCGAGCCGGCGAGAACACTCGCATCGTCGATGACGTCATTCAGACGGACGCCGCACTGAACCCGGGGAACTCGGGCGGGGCCCTTGTCGTCGCCTCGGGTGAGGTCGTGGGCATCAACACCGCGGTTGCCGGGGTCGGGGTCGGGCTGGCCATCCCCATCAACGGCATCACCCGACAGATCGTCGCCACCCTCATGGCCGAGGGTCGTGTCCGCCGGGCCTACCTGGGCCTGGCGGGGACCCCCGTCCCGCTCTCCCCGGCGCTGGCCAGTCGACGCGGTCAGAAGACAGGAATGCGAATCGAGCAGGTCGTCTCGGACGGACCGGCCGCAAAGGCTGGACTGCGCCCCGGCGATCTTTTGGTCAGTGCCAATGGCGAGGCAGTTACGAGCGCCCAGTCGTTGCAGCGACTGATGCTCGGCGACGCCATCGGCCAGCCGTTGGCGTTGACCGTGCTCCGATCCGAAGCCCTCGTCGATGTGATCGCGACACCCGAAGAACTGCGTGGCGACGGATGATCCCGAGGTGGGGCCGGAAGGCCGCCTGACGATCCAGCGAATCCCCGTCTCAGCCCGCATCCGGTCGATGCGGACCAGAGACGAATGCCGACTCGTCAGAACGGTCCCGAAAGTTCGCCCAGGGCATCGGTGAGACGGAGGTTCTCCGTGTAGTCGACCGGGCAGGTGATGACCGACACCGTGTCGGCGGCCAGGGCCTCTTTGAGCATGGGGAGAAGATCACCCGCCGCACCCACCCGGTAGCCGCGGGCCCCGAAGCTCTCGGCGTAGGCCACGAAGTCGGGGTTGGAGAATCCGACGTCGACGTGATGGCCGAGCTCGAGGTCCATCTTCCAGCCGATCAGGCCGTAGGCGTCGTCCTCCCAGATCAGGACGGCCAGGGGGATGTGCTCCCGGAGAGCCGTCTCCAATCTCCTGGGAGTTCATGAGGAACGCCCCGTCTCCGACCGCGGCCAGCACCTTGCGGTCGGGCGCGGCCAGCTTGGCGCCGATGGCGCCGGGCAGGGCGAAGGCCATCGTCGAGAGCCCGTTGGAGATCAGGCAGGTGTTGGGCTCGTAGGTGGGGTAGAGGCGGGCCATCCACATCTTCACGGCGCCGGTGTCGGCGAGGACGATGTCGGAGCGGCCGAGGGCGGCTCGGGTGTCCGCGACGACTCGCTGCGGCTTGAGCGGAAAGCTGTCGTCGGCTGCCCCCTGGGCCAACTCGTCGGCCAGGAGCCGCCGGATCTTCTCGCCCCTCGTTCCCTGGTCGAAGCGGCGGGTGGTCGCCTCGCCCAGGGCGGCCAGCGTGCTCCCGATGTCGGCCTGGATCCCCACCTCGACGTCGTACCGGGCGTCCACCTCGGCGGGGACCCGGCTCAGGTGGATGATCTGCTTGTCCCCGCCGGGGTTGATCCGGACCGGGTCGAACTCCTGGAGTTCGTAGCCGACGCTGACGATCACGTCGGCATCGTCGAACCCGAAGTTGACGTAGTCGTGGCTCATGAAGCCGACGGCACCGAGGGAGTACGGGTGATCGTCGGGGAACACGCCCTTGCCGTGGAACGTGGTCGCCACCGGGAGGCTCGAGCAGCTCGGAGAAACGCAGCAGCGCGTCGGCCGCTCCCGAACGGGCGGCTCCGTGCCCGGCCAGGATGATGGGTCGCTGGCTCGCGTCGAGCACGGCGGCCGCCCGCGCGATCTGCGAGGGCGAGGGCTCGTCGGAGCGGGGCGTGTTGACGTCGAGCGGCACCAGCTGATCGGGGACGAAGGCGGCCTCGACGTCCTCGGGCACGCCGAGATACACGGACCCCGGCCGCTCGGTCTGGGCGAGCTTGAACGCCTTGCGGACCATCTCGGGGATGGAGCCGGGGGTGAGGATCAGGTCCGCCCACTTGGTCACCGGCGAGAACATGGACACCAGGTCGACGCTCTGATGGGATTCCTTGTAGATCCGGTTCAGTCCCACCTGCGCCGAGAGGGCCAGCAGCGGGTGTGCTGTTGGTGTAGGCGTCGGCCGTTCCCAGGAGGAGGTTGATGGCGCCGGGCCCCAGGGTGGCCGAGCAGACCCCGGCTCTGCCGGTGAGCCGGCCGTGGATCTCGGCCATGAACGAGGCCGCTTGCTCGTGGCGGACCAGGACGTAGCGAATGGAGGACCGGGAGAGCGCATCGGTGAGGTAGATGTTCTCTTCCCCGGGGATGCCGAACACGCAGGTGACGCCCTCGTGCTCGAGGCACTGGACGAGGAGTTCAGCGGCACGCCGTGGTCCTTCAGCCACGGCACGGAGCGTACTGAACGCTTGGACGCCGGCAAGCAGAGACCGTGCGCGGCCGATGGCTCGTACGCGCCGAGGATGCAGCGGGCGTTGGCGTGTCGTTAGGGTGCGGGACATGGCTCGCGAGGTGGTGACGGGGTACTGCTGGCCGCAGTCGGTCGGCCCGGACGGGCAGGTCGGTCTGCACCTCTCGTCGTCAGCTGGCCGACCGGTGCGCGTCGAGGTGGCACGGGTCGGAGGGCAGCGGGAGATCGTGTTCCGCTCGGAGGCGGTGGCCGCCGACGAGCACGAGACGCCGAGGGACGCCGCCTCGAAGGGGTGCGGCTGGCCTGTCGCTCTCACTCTCGAGGTCGACCCCACGTGGCGGTCCGGCTACTACGAGGTCGTCATGGAGATCGACGTCGGCGAGAAGGTGCGGCGTGACTACGCGTTCTTCGTCGTACGTCCGTCCCCGAGCGCGCCGATCGTGCTCGCGCTGGCGACCAATACGTGGCACGCCTACAACGACTTCGGCGGACCGAACCTGTACACGGGCGGCACCCACGTCGCCATGCAGCGGCCGATGGCGGCGGGCTACCTGTTCAAGCCGCCGGGGAAGGGGCGCCGCGTGACCGGGACGGGCGAGCCCGATCCGCAGAACGCCGCGGACGTCGGCTACATCCAGATCAACCATCTCTCGGGCTACGCCGGGTCGGCCGGTTGGCCCGACTGGGAGTTGCCCTTCATCGAGTGGGGCGAACGCGAGGGATTCGAGATAGGGGTGTGCACGAATGCCGACCTCGAGCAACATCCCGAGGTGCTGGACGGCGCGAGCCTATATCTCTCGGTCGGTCACGACGAGTACTGGTCTCGCGGCATGCGCGACACGGTCGAGGCGTTCGTCACCAGGGGCGGCAATGCGGCGTTCTTCTCGGGCAACACCTCGTTGTGGCAGGTGCGCATCGAGGGTGACGATCACGACGTCATGGTCGGGTACAAGGCCTTCTTCAAGAACGACCCGTTGATGGGAACCGCAAACGAACCCGAGGTGACGACGTTCTGGTCCGATGTCGTCGTCGGCCGCCCCGAGAACTCCATGACGGGTGTCTCCTTCACCAGAGGGGGCTATCACCGCATCGGTCGCAACGTGACCGCGGGCCTCGGCGGCTACACCGTGCACCGCGCCGGCCACTGGATCTTCGATGGCACCGGGCTCGGCTATGGCGACGTGCTCGGCGCCGGCGCGACGGTTGTCGGCTACGAGTGCGACGGGTGCGTGTTCACCTACCGGGACGGACTGCCGTACCCGACCGGCGAGGACGGCACGCCCTCGACCTTCGAGATCCTGGGCACCTGCCCGACGCAGCACTTCACGCGTGAGACGGCGCCCCGTCCCCCCAAGGCCGGCGAGCCGAGCGAGTTGGAGTACATCGCGTCACGTGTGTTCGGGACGCGCGAGCCCGAGGCGATGGAACGCATTCGTCACGGCCACGCGGTGCTGGGTGCGTACACCAACGAGGCTGGAGCGACGGTGGTCACCTCGGGGTCGACCGACTGGGCCCACGGGCTGGCAGGGCGGGACCCGCAGATCGAACAGATCACCCGCAACATCCTGACGCGGTTGGGGTAGAGCTCTTCGAGCGGCGAGTCCGCCCCGGGAGCTTCCCGGCCGCAGGCCAGGAAGCTTTGGGGGTGCCTCCGTGTTGCACACGTCATGGTGCCTCTTTCCGTGCTCGACCTCGCGACCGTGGCGACGGGGTCCACCCCGGCCCAGGCCCTGAGGGAGACGGTGCAAGTGGCGGTGGAGGTGGAGCGACTCGGCTATCACCGCTTGTGGGTGGCCGAGCATCATGGGATGCCGGCGGTGGCGAGCTCGGCCCCGGCCGTCCTGATTGCCCACCTGGCCGATGCGACCTCCACCCTGCGCGTGGGTTCCGGCGGCGTCATGCTGCCGAATCACGCCCCGCTCGTGGTGGCCGAGCAGTTCGCCACTCTCGAGGCCTTGCACCCGGGGAGGATCGACCTCGGGCTCGGACGCGCTCCCGGGACCGACCCGGTGACGGTCCGGGCACTGCGGCGCACGCCGGAGATGCATGCGGACACCTTTCCCGACGACGTGGTGGAGCTGATCAACTACCTTCTTCCCGCCGAAGGTGCGCCGAGCCACCCGTCAGCGAATCCCGGCCGTGGGTACCTCCCCGAGGTGTGGCTTCTCGGTTCGTCCCTGTTCAGCGCGCAACTGGCGGGTCTCCTCGGTCTTCCGTTCTCGTTCGCCTACCACTTCGCCCCCACGCTCCTCGATGCCGCCTTGTCCACCTATCGATCGAACTTCCGTCCCTCGGTGCTGCACGTCGAGCCCAGGGCCATGGTGGCCGTCTCCGTGCTCTGCGCACCGAGCGAGAGCGAGGCCCGCTGGCTCTCGGGCTCGACCGCACTGAGCATCTTGCAGTTGCGCACGGGCCGTTTGGGCCCGCTGCCCTCCCCGGAGGAAGCCGCGGACTACCCGTTCACCCCCGCTGAGATGTCGGTCGTCGACGAGGCCATGTCGACGCATCTGATCGGTGATCCGGAAACCGTGACCGACGGCCTCCGGCAGCTGCAGGACCGTACCGGCGCAGACGAGATCATGCTCTCGACGCGGTCACATTCCTATGAGGGCCGGGTGCGGTCCCTCTCTCTGATCGCCCACGCCTGGGGGATGGTCCCACCGACGTCGGGGGGCGGCGGCCGTCAGGGACCTGCTCCTGGCAAGGGACCTCAGCCTGCGACACGCTGATCTCAGGCGGGCGCAACCTCAATGAGGACGTCGCCGTTGGGGCGCACCCGAGCCTCGTCGCCGGGAGCGAGCACAACGGTTGTGAATCGACTCTGGATGAGGGCGGGGCCCACCACGGGCGTGCCAGGACGCATCGCGTCGCCGTCGAAGACGGGGACACGATCGTGCCAGGCGTCACCGACGTAGACCCGGCGCTGGCCGATCGGCTCCATTCCGCTGGCCTCGTCGAGGTGCACGTCCTCGGGTTGATCGACCAACCCTGTGGCAATCAGCCTGACGCCGCGGACGACCGGCTCCTGCGATCGAGCCTCGATCAGTCGGGCCTCCTCGTTCCGGCGATGGAACTCGCCGACAGCCGCCTCGAGCGCATGCTGGCTGATCGGCTTCCCTGCCACCTTGTCGATGGGGATGGCGACGTCGAACGTCTGCCCCGGGTAGACCATGTTGAGCCGCCACTCGAACTCCCGCCGGGCCGGGGCGATGCCGGCAGCCTCGAGGGCGCCCCCGGCTGCGGTGGCGAGCTCGTCGGCCAGGTTGGAGAGGATCCCGAGGTCGATCTGCCGCCAGTCTCCCAGCAGGGTCCGGGCATCGTCGACGACGTGGTTGGCCGTGAGCAGGCCCAGGGCGGAAAACGCCGCCGCGGCCCGGGGCACGAGCACCCGGCGCATGCCGAGCAGCGCAGCCTGGCGGGCGGCATGCACCGCTCCCATGCCGCCGAAGGCGATGAGATCGAGGTCGCGGGGATCGGCACCGGCGAGGGAGAGCATGCGGCGGACGGCGTCGCACATGTGCGCGTCGATGATCGCCACGGTGGCAACCGCCGCTTCCTCCGCGTCGAGCCCCAGGGGCTCGCCAACCGTTGCCAGGGCCTTCCGGGCCCCGTCGGCATCGAGGGACAGGCGCCCGCTCCAGAACGCATCGGGGTCGAGCCGCCCGAGCACGAGGTCGGCATCGGTGACGGTCGGTTCCGTTCCACCTCGCCCGTAGCACACGGGTCCGGGGATGCTCCCCGCCGATTCGGGCCCGACCGTGAGAGTGCCGGACCGGTAGCGGCTGAGGGAACCTCCGCCCGCGCCGATCGAGTGCACGTCGACCATGGGGAGGGCGATGCAGTAGCGGTGCCGCCAGTTCCAGTCCGTCTTGACCTCCGGGCGGCCGTCCCGGATCAGGCAGACGTCGTAACTCGTGCCGCCCATGTCGACACTGACGACGTCGCCGAGAGCGGCGGCGGTCGCGGCGCGGGCCGCCGCCACGACGCCACCCGTGGGCCCGGACCCGATGGTGGCCAGCGGCCGGATCTTCGTTGCTCGGGGTGTCGCGACCCCGCCGGAGCTCGTGGCCAGGAGGAGCTCCTCCCCGAAGCCCGCGTCCGCCAGGCGCGACTCCAGTCGCTCCAGGTAGCGGACGATCGGTGGCCCCACGAAGGCGTTGACGAGCGTGGTGGACGTGCGTTCGAACTCGGGGGGCTTCGGCCACACCTCGTGCGACAGCGAGACCAGCTCGACGTCGGGATACTCCTCCAAGATGAGCTCTCGGGCGCGCAGCTCGTGGGTGGGGTTCAGATAGCTGTGTAGGAAGCACACGGCAATCGAGGTGACGCCGAAGGCCCGGAGCCGTGCCGTCGCCTTGCGCACGCCCTCCTCGTCGAGTTCGAGGTCCACCGTCCCTTCGCTCGTCACGCGCTCCGTGATCTCCAACCGAACCCGGCGGCGCGCGATGGGCTCCGGGGCCGGGTAGCTGGGGTCCCAGATGTCCTCCTTGAAGCATCGCCGCATCTCGATCTCGTCGCGGAATCCCTCGGTGACCAACAGGCCGGTCGGGGCCCCCGACATCTCGATCATCGTGTTGTCCGCCGCCGTGGTGCCGTGGACGATGGACTCGCAGCGGCCGAGCAGTGCCGTGACATCTGCGAGATCCTCCGCGTCGGCCAGGCGGGCGATGCCGGCGAGCACGCCGTCGGACTGGTCATCCGGGGTCGTCGGGGTCTTCTCCAGGAGGATCGAGCCGTCCGGACGGAGGAGCACGCAGTCGGTGAAGGTTCCTCCGACGTCGACCCCGATCCGGTAACGGGACCCGTCGGCGCTCATGCCGGCGCCTCCTCTGTTGCCCGCTCCGCCCGCAATTGCTTCGTGGACTCGTAGTCGATGGCGAGGTCCATTGCCTCGAGCGTGCCGGTGATCACGACCCCGTAGTCACGCCGGGCGCCCTCGACCGAGACGTATTCGTCCCACACGTCGTCGAGCACGGCCTCGACGTCCCGCTCGAGGGGGTCGCCCCAGCCGCCGCCCCCGCCGAAGTCGTAGACGAGTTGGTCGCCCGTCTCGAGGAGATGCGCGGTGACCACGGGGGAGACCACGACGGCGCGCTCCGTCCCCTTGCTCACCACGCAGACGTCGGGGCTCCCGTGCAGACCGCCGGCGATGCCGGGGTGGAGATGACGCTGGTTCACGCAGTACTGGCTGACCGAAGTCGGCGTGCGTGCCTCCTTGACGAAGTGGCTGCCACAGCCGCCCCGGAACTTCCCGGGCCCCCCGGAGTCCGTCAGGTAGTTGCGGCCGCGCAGAATGTGCGGGAAGAGCCGCTCGTTGAGCTCGGCCGACGCCTTGATGAGGTTGCCCATCGCCGGGGCGAGGGCTCCCCAGCCGTCGACGCCCTCGACCGCGTTCACCCAGCCGGCGCTGACTTCTCCGCCGTGATCGAAGAATGGCAGTCCCGTGCGGGGGTCCAGGTCCCCCCACATCTGCCTCGGGCTGCCGAACTTGTAGGTCTGGGGGGCGCAGCGCTCGGGGATGATCTGCGCCATCGCCACCGCGATGGCGTCGCCCACCTCGACGCCGGGATGGTGGGTGCCCGAGCTCACGGGCTTGGGCTCAACCGGGTTGAGGCAGGAGCCCAGTGGGACGCGCAGCTCCACACAGTCGAAGAACCCCTCGTTCTTCGGGATGGACGGGTCGACGAGGCTGGCCAACTGGGCGATGGCGTTGCCGCGGGTGTTGCCGAAGGTCGACCAGCCCGAGATGTACGGACGGGTGTCGGATCCCTCGAAGTCGAGGATGAGCCGGTCCCCGTCGACAGTCACCGCGATGTGGACGTGCAGGTCCTCGTTTCCCTGCGGATCGCTGTCGACGTAGATGTCAGCCTCGTAGGTGCCGTCCGGCCAGCCGCGGATCTCGTCGGAGAACCGCTCGCGGGCATCGTCGATGGTGTGCGTGACGGCGGCCCGGATGGTGTCGGCGCCCCAGCGGGTGGCCAGTCCCTGCAGCCGCGCCGCCCCCAGCTGGGCCGCCCCGACCTGGGAGCGGAGGTCGCCGATGAATCCAGCCAGCCGGTTGTTGGCGCGCATGGTGAGGATGACGTCCCGCCGCTCGTGCCCGCCGTCGATGATCTTCAAGAGCGGGTACCGGGTGCCCTCGCTGTAGACGTCCTTGGCCATGGTGTTGTAGCCGCCGGGCACCGCCCCACCGGTGTCACCGTGGTGGCACTGGATGGAGGCCACCAGGAGGAGCTGCCCGTCGTCGTCGAAGACCGGAGCGAAGACGTTGAAGTCCGGGAGGTGGCCGCCGCCGTGATAGGGGTCGTTGGCGACGATGACATCGCCCGGCTTGAGCTCGTCGCCGAAGAACTCGATGGCGAAGCGGACCGGGAGGGTGCTGGAGAGCATGAACTGCGGAATCCCCACCGAGAGCGCCGCCAGGCGGCCCTGGCCGTCGAGGATGGTGGCGTTCCGTTCATTGGACTGGTTGAGGATGGGTGTCGTCGCCGTGCGCGACACGTAGGTCGCCATCTCGAAGCAGACGGTCTCCATCGCCGATCTGATGACCTCGGCGGTGACGAGGTCGATCTCGATGGTCTCTGGCATGTCCCCCCTTCGGGTGGTCCGCAAGCAAGGAGAGGGTACCTGAGCGGTCCAATACCGATTGCCGCTGGGTCGGCCCGGTCCCGGCTCGGGCCCCGGCCCGGAGGACGGTTCCGGCCCGTGGTCAACCGGACCCGAATTGTCCCTCTGGGCAGGGGAGGGCGAGCCGAGATCGGCGGAAACAAAGGAAGACACACGGATGTTGAAACAGGAGAATGAGCAGAACGAGAAGAGCCACCGGAGGGTGGCGAAGGAGCTGAGATGACCCACCGTTACCGCAAGGATCCGGACGCCATTGCCAAGCTGACGCCGAGGGAATACGCCGTCACCCAGGAGGCGGCCACCGAGCCGGCCTTTGCCAACGAGTTCTGGGACAAGAAGGAGGCAGGCATCTACGTCGACATCGTGTCCGGGGAGCCGCTGTTCGCCTCCCTCAAGAAGTTCGACAGCGGGTGCGGTTGGCCGAGCTTCACCGTGCCGCTCGACCCGGCCAACGTCGTGGAGAAGCAGGACGCGACCCTCGGCATGGTCCGGACCGAGGTCCGCTCGGCCCACGGGGACAGCCACCTCGGCCACGTCTTCAACGATGGGCCTCCCGAAGAGGGTGGTCTGCGCTATTGCATCAACTCGGCAGCCCTGCGGTTCGTGCCCTACGAGGACCTCGAGGCCGAGGGATACGGTCAGTACACGAAGCTCTTCGATGGGGGAGCGACCAAGGAGGAGGTGGCCCGATGAGCGCCACGACAGAGAAGGCGATCCTGGCTGGTGGGTGCTTCTGGGGCATGCAGGACCTGATCCGCAAGCGCCCCGGCGTGATCGAGACCCGGGTCGGCTACACCGGCGGTGACGTGGCCAATGCCACGTACCGCAACCACGGCAACCATGCCGAGGCGATCGAGATCACGTTCGACCCGTCCGTGACCTCGTACCGGGAGCTGCTGGAGTTCTTCTTCCAGATCCACGACCCGACGACGCGGAACCGCCAGGGCAACGACATCGGGGCGAGCTACCGCTCGGCGATCTTCTACGTCGACGACGAGCAGCGCCGGGTGGCCGAGGACACCATCGCGGACGTCGAGGCCTCCGGGCTCTGGCCAGGCAACGTGGTGACCGAAGTCGCCCCTGCGGGTCCGTTCTGGGAGGCGGAGCCCGAGCACCAGGACTACCTGGAGCACTACCCCAACGGGTACACGTGCCACTTCCCCCGCCCGGGTTGGGTGTTGCCCCGGCGGAGCGACGCCATCGCCGGCTAAGGGGACGGGGCGGATCTGCGGTCGCCGCCCTATGCTCCGACCAGGAGCTCTTGGACTATGGCCGACGAAAAGATCAACCCGGCAGCGGAACCCAGCGGCGACGGCTGCGTCGAGTGCGACGAGGTCAACGGGTGGTGGCTGCACCTCCGCCGCTGCGCTGCCTGCGGGCACATCGGCTGTTGCGACAGTTCGCCGGCGCAGCATGCCAGCGCGCATTCCCGGCAGAGCGGCCACCCCATCGTCCGGAGTTTCGAGCCGGGTGAGGACTGGTTCTGGGACTACGAGTCCGATCAGTACTACGAGGGACCCGAGCTGGCGCCACCGGAGCATCACCCGCTCAGCCAGCCCACCCCCGGTCCGGCCGGCCGGGTCCCGGCGGACTGGCAGTCGCACCTGCACTGACGCCACGGCCCGAGGTCCGTGCCGGGGGTGCCTGACCGGCGAGATCGGGCGCCGGCCCGCATATCCTGCGGGAAGGAGAGCGGCCCCGTCCGGGGTCGTCGGCCCACATCGATGGGAGGTTCCCGTGCCCGCAGTCAGCGTCAGTGATCTCGGCAAACTGCCGAACATTCCGGGGCTCGACCGGTCGCAGGTCACCGAGCGTCCGGTGAAGTCCGTGACCACGGCTCCCCGTGGGCTGGAGGGGGAGGGCTTCCCGGTCCGCCGGGCCTTCGCGGGATTGGGCCTGGAGGATCTCGATCCCTTCGTGCACATGGACCAGATGGGGGAGGTCGACTACGCCCCCGGGGAACCGAAAGGGACGCCGTGGCACCCCCACCGCGGGTTCGAGACCGTCACCTACATGATCGACGGCACCTTCGCGCACCAGGACTCACATGGCGGCGGCGGCCTCATCACCGACGGCGCCACCCAGTGGATGACGGCGGGCCGGGGCATCTTGCACATCGAGACGCCGCCGGAGGAGCTCGTCGTCGCCGGCGGCCTGTTCCATGGCATCCAGCTGTGGGTCAATCTGCCCGCCCGGGACAAGATGATCGAGCCCGCCTACCAAGGGCTCGAGGCGGGCGACGTGGCCCTGCTGTCGTCCGGTGACGGCGGCGCGCTGGTGCGGATCATCGCCGGCGGCATCGGCGACCACCGCGGCCCGGGGTCGACCCACACGCCGATGGCGTTCATGCACACGTCGGTGGCTCCCGGGGCGCTGCTCGAGGTTCCGTGGAACCCCGCATTCAACGCGCTGGTCTATCTGCTCGCCGGCTCCGGACGTGTCGGCAACGAAGGCCGACCGGTCACGAGCGGGCAACTCGTCGCGTTCGGACCCGGGGACTTCATCACGCTCCGGGCCGACGACACGCAGGATTCGGGGACGGGCCACCTCGAAGCCCTGATCCTCGGCGGCCAGCCGATCGGGGAGCCGGTGGAGCACTACGGGCCCTTCGTCATGAACACCCGCAGCGAGATCGTGCAGGCCCTCGAGGACTTCGAAGCAGGTCGGCTGGGGACTGTCCCGCCCAACGCCCTCATGCCACATGTGCCGGACCCGGACCCGGTGCGCGCCGAGCACACCGGTATCTGACCCCCGGAGCGGCCGTCCCCCTTACGCCGGCGGCCGGAGGCCGTCCTGGATCATGACGAGCAACCGCCCGCTCTGATCCGCGGTCAGCGTCGCGCTCATGCACATTGAGCCGAGCAGCTGCATCAGGTCGGGTGCGTCGATATCGGTGCGCACCACGCCCGCCTCCTGGGCCGGCGTGAGCACCAGGCCCAGGGCGCTCACGATCCGTTCCCGTGATGCCGAGCGCAGGTCGGGGTTCTTCTCGAACGCCTCGTGCAGCTCGTTGAGGAACCGCTTCTTGCCCATCGCGTACCGGACGAACGCCTCGAGCCACGCCACGAGCGCCGGCCACGGCTCCATGGTCGCGCTCGGCCGACTCGGCCACGTTCGTCAGTTCGTCGACATCCTCGCGGTAGACCGCCTCGACCACGTCGATGCGCTTGGGGAAGTGCCGGTACAGCGTCCCGATCCCGACCCCCGCCTCCTTGGCGATGGCCTCCATGGAGGCGCCGCCGCCCTCCTGGGCGAACACCTGCCGCGCCGCCGTGACGAGGCGCTCGTAGTTGCGCTTGGCGTCGGCCCGCAACGGGCGCGCCACCTCGGCCTCGTCGACGGGTTCCACTGTCGCCGTCATCGACCTCGGTTCTGCCGTCATCGTCCTGCGTTCCCTCCCGGTGAAAATTCCGTGTTGCAAAGCGGAGCCACCCTCCGTATACTAATCGGAGGAAGCTTCCGCTTACCAGAGTACCAGCGGACAGATCGGAATCAAATGCCTTCTTCTCTCATTGTCGCGCCTCGTTCCGCGCCCGTCGGCGGCCCCGGTTCGGGCCCGCCCGGACGCCTGAAGACCCTGCTCAGCAGCCCCTCGGTGTTCCTCTTCGTCATCCTGACCTCCCAGCTCATGGTGGTCCTGGACACGACGATCGTCAACGTCGCCCTGCCGCACATCCAGGAGGGGCTGGGGCTCTCCGGGGGCGAGCTCTCCTGGGTGCTCAACGCCTACCTGCTGACCTTCGGCGGCCTCCTGCTCCTCGGGGCCCGGTGCGGGGACCTGCTCGGCCGGCGGCGCACCTTCATGGCCGGCATCGCCATCTTCACGGTGAGCTCCCTCTTCGGCGGGCTGGCCGTCTCGGGCTGGATGCTCCTTTCCGCCCGGGCCCTCCAGGGGGTGGGCGCCGCGCTGGCCGCTCCCTCCTCGTTGGCGCTCCTGACCACCATGTTCTCGGAAGGGGCCCAACGGACCCGGGCCATCGCCCTCTTCACCACCGTCTCGGCGGCCGGGGGGGCGATCGGCCTGGTGGCAGGTGGCGCGCTGACGCAACTCGTGTCGTGGCGCTGGGTGATGTTCGTGAACGTCCCGATCGGGATCGCCGTGCTGCTCGTCGGGCGCATCGTCCTCCACGAGACGGAGCGGCGCACCGGGCACTTCGACGTCGCCGGTGCTCTCACGTCGACGTTCGGCATGGCGGGCATCGTGCTCGGGCTGGTCGAGGCAGGCAGCGACGGGTGGTCGAGCCTCGTCACCATCGGCTCCCTCGCCCTCGGCGCACTCCTGCTCGGCGTGTTCGTGCGGATCGAGACCCGGGCCGAGGAACCGATCGTGCCGCTGCGTCTCTTCGCCAGCGGGACGCGCACGGCGGCCAACGTCTCGCGTGGGCTGATGTACGCCGGCATGTACGGCATGTTCTTCTTCGTCGGCCAGTTCCTCCAGGACGTGCAGGGTTACTCGCCGCTGCGCACCGGTCTGTCGTTCCTGCCCATGCCTCTCTCGGTGTTCCTGTCGTCACAGCTGGTGAGCAAGGTCCTCATCGGCCGGGTCCGCCCCAAGGCGCTGATCATGACGGGGATCGGCCTGACCGTCGTCGCCCTGCTCCTCTCCAGCCAGCTGCACGCCGGCGCCTCCTACCAGGAGATCCTGATCAGCCTGGTGCTGCTGGGCTTCGGCTCGGGGACCGCGCTGGTGCCGCTCACCACGGCCGGGCTCGCCGGGGTGGATCCCGCTGACGCCGGGGCGGCCTCGGGCCTGGTCAACGTCACCCAGCAGCTGGGAGCGGCCCTCGGGCTCGCCGTGCTCGTCACGGTCCTCAGCGGCGCCGCCGGTCACGCGCAGCTCAAGGCCGGGGCCGCCGTCCCGACGGGCCTGGTGCACGGCCTCGATCTGACCTTCGGCGTCGCGGCCCTCTTCGGGATCGCGGCGCTCGTCCTGGTGGCCCTGCTGGTCCACCTGCCGGCCCACGACGCCGGCGCCCAGGCCGGGTCGGCCGAGCGCGAATCGGCCAACGCCGAGTTCGAGTTGGTCGACGGCGAGGGCTTCGAATGGTCGGGCCCGGAGCTCGTGGCCTAGCTCGTTGTCGCAGCTCGCGCGGTGCAGGGGCCGATCCGAACTTCTCGCTCATGGAAGTGGAGGCACGGGGCGCTTCTGGGTCGCCTCTGTGAGCGGGCGCGACCACCGGCGCTGTCTTCGCCGACGGCGGATTCAAACGGTCCGCGCAACTTCTCGGTGAGCCAACGAGGCTCTGAGTGACCGAGGAGGCAGCCAGTGGGAAAGAAGCCGGACCTAAAGGCCGAGCAGCGAGCGATGGCCCTGCGTCTTCACGCCAAGGGGCTGACTTTCAAGGAGATCGGCGAACAGATCGAAGCCTCGGCCCAAGGCGCCCGGATTGCCGTGGTGGCTGCGGTGACCCGCGAGGCGAAGCCGCTGGCCTGGTCGCCGGGCCCGGGTCGCCTGAGGATCGAAGAGCGCGAGGAGATCAGCCTGGGGCTGCACCGAGGTGCCAGCTTCAGCTCCATCGCGGCCAGACTGGGCCGATCCCTCAGCACGGTGTCTCGGGAAGTGGCCGCCAACGGAGGACGCAGTGGCTATCGGGCCTGGCGGGCCCATCAGCGGGCCCATCAGAATTCGCGCCGGCCCAAAGCGCACAAGCTGGCCAGACCCGAGCTCGCCACCGAGGTCACCAAATGGCTGAAGAAATGGTGGTCACCAGAGGAGATCTCGATGCGTTTGCGCCTCGAGTTCCCCGACGATCCGATGATGCAGGTGAGTCACGAGACGATCTACAAAACCCTCTTTGTCCAGGGCAGGGGCGAGCTGCGTCGAGAGCTGACCCGCTGCTTGCGATCCGGGCGGGCCGAACGGCGCCCCAAGGGGCGCATCGAGAACCGTGGCCACATCCCGGGCATGGTGAACATCAGCGAGCGCCCAGCCGAGGTCGAGGACCGGGCCATCCCGGGCCACTGGGAGGGCGACCTCATCCTCGGGAAGAACTCCAAATCAGCGGTGGGCACCCTCGTCGAGCGCTCCACCCGGTACGTGATGCTGCTCCACCTTCCCGATGGTGCGAGAGCTGCTCGGGTCGACGAGGCCATGCGCCGAGCGGTCCGCGCGCTGCCCGAGGACCTGTTTCGGACCATCACCTGGGACCAGGGCAGAGAGATGGTCCGCCACGTGAACTTCACGGTCGACACCGGCGTCCACGTCTACTTCTGCGATCCTCACAGCCCCTGGCAGCGCGGTTCGAACGAGAACACCAATGGACTTCTGCGCCAATACATGCCCAAGGGAACCGATCTGTCCGTCCTCAGTCCCGGAGACCTCAAACGCTTCGAGCGGAGCCTCAACGACCGCCCCCGCAAGACCCTTGGATATATGAAACCATCGGAAAAGCTTGCCGAACTTGTTGCGCTCACTCCTTGAACCCGCCGACTCTCAACGAGTTCGTTTACAGTTGAAAAACAAACCCGGCGGCTGCTCGATCCCCCATGCAACCCCACCGGTGCTCGGTCCGCCGGCGGTCGCTGATCAGTAGACCTCGGTCGGAAGGAGCTCGGCCTCGGCGGCCTCCGCGTCCTCCGCGTCCTCCACGGCTGCAGCACGCCCTTCCGCCACCGACTGCCCTGGATGCACGTTGATGAGCACACCGCCGATCAGCGCCGCCAGGACGAAGATCCCGGCCACCCACCAGCTGGCCGTCGCGTAGCCGTGCACCGTCGCCTTGGCCACCACACCGCTGCTGTGCGAGGCGTGCGACGCCAGGTAGGTGGCGGTGGCGGCCGCGGCGATGGTGTTGAGGAGCGCGGTGCCGATGGAGGCCCCGATCTGCTGCGAGGTGTTCGTCATTGCCGAGGTCACCCCGACGTCCTTCGGTTCGGCGTTCTGCGTGGCCGTGCTGATGCACGGCACGAGGGCGAGGCCCAGTCCGAGGCCCAGCAGGAGCTCACTCGGCAGCACGTGGGTCACGTAGGCGGCGTCGGGGGTCAACGTCGTGAAGAGGGCGGCGCCGACCGCCGCGATCAGCAGGCCGGGCACGACCAGCAGCCGCGTCCGCACGTGCGGCATCAGCCGGCTGGCCAGTTGCGTCGCCGCCAGCCCGTTGAGGGCCAACAAGGGGAGGAAGGCGACCCCGGTGAGGAGCGGGGAATAGTGGTCGATCGTCTGGAGGAGATAGGTGAGGAACAGAAAGGTGCCGAACATGCCCGTGACGGCGAGCATGATGGTCAGGAACGACCCGGCCCGGTTCCGGTTCCGCAGCACGCGGAGCGGCAGAAGCGGATTGGGGCCTTTGCTCTGCCACAGGATGAAGGCGCCGAGCAGCACCACGGCGGCCACCAGGGCGGCCTTGACGTCGGTGGCGCCCCATCCGCTCGTGCCGGCCTCGCCGAGCCCGTAGACGAGGCTGACCAGGCCACCGCAGCCGAGGATCACGCCGAGCACGTCGAGCCGCACGCCGCGTGTCCCGGTGCGATCGGGGAGCATGGTGAAGGCGCCGAAGAGGACGAGCGCGGCGATGGGCAGGTTCACGTAGAGGCACCAGCGCCAGTCGGCGTACTGGGTCAGGAAGCCGCCGAGGATGAGCCCGAAGGCGGATCCGGCGATGGCGATGGTGGCGTAGATCCCGAACGCCCGCCCCCGTTCACGCGGGTCGGTGAAGGTCGACGTCAGGAGTGACAGCACCGACGGAGCCAACAGGGCACCGAAGAGTCCCTGCAGGCCACGGGCGCCGATCAGCATCAACGTGGTCTGGGCGGCGCCGCCGACGGCCGAGGCCAGGGCGAAACCCAGGACCCCTGCCATCAGCGTCCGCTTCGGACCGAACATGTCGCTGATCCGGCCACCGAGCAGCAGGAAGCCGCCGAAGGCCAACGTGTAGGCCGTGACGACCCACTGCCGGTCGGTGTTGGAGAACCCGAGCGCGTGCTGCGCCGAGGGCAGGGCGATGATCATGATGGTCGAATCGAGCACCACCATGAGCTGGGCGCCGGCGATGACGACGAGGATCCACCAGTGGGCCCGCGTCGTCCCCCCGGGCTCCGTGGCCGCGCCGACGTCTTGCAGCGTCGTCACCTGCTGGACCTGCTGGCCTCGGTGGGCCCCGTCGGTTGTTCGTGCCTCGAGAGGATCCGGTCCACCTGGTTCTGGCTGAGCGGCCGGTGTGCCAGCTCGGCCTCCGACGGGCGCATGCCGGCGACCACGAGGTCGAGATGCCGCTTCCACGCCGCGGGGGTGTTGGAGCCGGTGGTCTCGAGGACGCCTCTGATCGACCACATCACGAGGGTGACGTCGGTGCTCGTGAGGTCGAGCCGCACCCGGCCGTGCGCCTGCGCGTCGGCGAGCAGGCCGGCGATGAGCTTGCGCGCCGTCTTCACGAGATGGTGATCGGACTTCCACAGCTTCGGGAGGCAACCGAGATGGGCCGCTTGATACGCGCTCGAGGTCCGGAGGAAATGCTCGAGCCCCGTGCCGTCCGGCCACGCCGCCGCCTCCTCGGCCATGGCGATCGTCGCCTCGAGGACCTCCGAGACCAGCGCATCGATGAGGGCCTCCTTGGAGGGGAAGCGGCGGTAGAGCGTGCCCATCCCGACCCCGGCCGCCCTGGCCACGTCGGCCACGCTGGCCTCGAGGCCCTTCTCCTCGAAGACCTGACCGGCAGCAACGAGCAGACGCTCCCGGTTCTTGAGGGCGTCGCTGCGCATCGGACGGGCCAGCGTCGAGGTGGCGGGGCCACTCCGCCCGCCCGCCGGGCTCTTATCCGGAGAAATCATTCCGCTTACCTTAGCGGTGAAGCGGAATGATCAGTCCGCTTGGCCCGGCCGAGTCCCGGCCGGCTGCTGCAGCACTTTCACCTGCGGTGGGCCAGCATGTGGGGATGGGGGACACCGCGGCATTCGTTCGGGGGCTGCCCAAGGCCGAACTGCACGTGCACATCGAAGGGACACTCGAGCCCGAGCTGGTTTTCGCTCTGGCGGCGCGGAACGGCGTGCCGCCCGCGTACGCCGACGTGGCCGCACTCCGGCGCGCCTACGTCTTCGACGACCTGCAGTCGTTCCTCGACATCTACTACGCCAACTGCGCCGTGCTCCTCAGCGACCAGGACTTCTACGACCTCACCACGGCCTACCTGTCCAGGGCGGCCGGCCAGGGCGTGCGCCATGCGGAGATCTTCTTCGACCCGCAGACGCACACCCGGCGCGGTGTCTCATTCGAGACCTGCATCAGCGGGATCCGCCTGGCCCTCGACGACGGGGCGGCGACGTGGGGGATCACGTCGGGCCTGATCCTCTGCTTCCTGCGTGAGCTGGGCGAGGAGGCGGCGCTCAAGACGCTGGCCGAGGCCGAGCCCTTCGTGCACCACTTGACGGCGGTCGGCCTCGACTCGGCCGAGGTGGGCAACCCTCCCTCCAAGTTCGTCAACGCGTTCGCGCGGGCCAGGGAGATGGGGCTCCCGGGTGTGGCCCACGCCGGAGAAGAGGGCCCCCCCGCCTACATCTGGGAGGCGCTGGACGCGCTACAGGCGCGGCGCATCGATCACGGGGTGCGCTGCCTGGAAGACGAGCGCCTAGTCGAGCGGCTGGCCGGCGAGCAGATCCCACTGACCGTGTGCCCGTTCTCCAACGTCAAGCTCCGGGTCTTTCCGTCCCTGCAGCACCACGATCTCCCGGTCCTTCTGCAGCGTGGCCTCCTCGTGACGATCAACTCGGACGACCCCGCGTATTTCGGCGGCTACGTCGCCGACAACATGGCCGCGGTCGCTGACGCCTTCGACCTCGGCCGCGACACGATCGCCCAGTTGGCGCGCAACTCCTTCCGCGCCTCGTTCCTCCCGGACTCGGTCAAGGAGCGCTGCATCGCCGAGGTCGACGCCATGATGGTCGGGTGACCGCGACGGGAATCGCCGGGCTCGTGCTCACGCCAGGGGCGAGTGCCGGACGCGACCAATCCGGCCTCGTGGCCATCGATGCCGCGGTGACCCACGTGGGCGTCGTCGTGGAGCGCGTCGAGTTTCCGGGGCAGGCGGCAGGGAAGCGCCGTACCGACCCGCCGGCGGTGTGCATCGAGACCGTGCGCGTTGCCACGACGGCGCTGGCCGAGCGACTGTCCGTCCCGACCACCCGGATCGCCATCGGGGGCCGGTCCTTCGGGGGCCGGATGTGCTCCATGGCCGTGGCTGAGGGCCTCGAGGTGGCCGCCCTCGTTCTCGTCAGCTACCCGCTCCATCCCCCCGGTCGCCCCGAACGCCTGCGCACGGAGCACTTTCCCGCCCTGCGCCTGCCCTGTCTCTTCGTTTCGGGTCGGCGCGACGCCTTCGCCACACCCGAGGAGCTCGAGCGCGAGACTGCCGCCATTCCGGGCCCGGTCACCCGCCTCTTCGTCGACGGCGATCATTCTTTGCGAAAGAACGAGTCGGAACTGGCCGAGCTAGTCGCCTCGTGGGTGTCGGCGGTCGCCCTGCACTCATAACTCGCCGGCACGCGCCGGCTTCTCTAGGCCACCGGACCGGTGTGAAAAATGGGCCAACCGATCTCGGTGCGCCACGCAGTGTCATCCGCGGTGTCGAGCTGTCCGACCAGATAGCGCTCCCGGATGGGTCCCTCAACACCGAGAGCACGGTCGGACACGTACGTCGCCAGCGACCCGTACGCTCGGTCGATCCCGTCGTCGGAGCCAGCATGCACAATGGTGGCCAGCTCGACGGCGGGCAGGTTGTGCGGCTCGACACGACCGACGGGCCTGATCGTCTCCGCCGAGGGCACGAAGATCGTGATGTCGCCCCGCTCCTCGGAGAAGAAGTCGTTCCCGATGACACCGCCCGGGGGTCCGGCGGTTGCCACGCCTTGCGCAGTCAGGGTGGCTGAGAGCTCTCCGAGCGCACCTCGGAACCATGGCCCCAGGTCGTCGAGGCCAACCGTCTCGGTGATCGCCGCGGTCTGCAGTGCCGGCTCGCTGCGGTGCTCTATGGGCATCGTCGGGGATGGACCTTGCAGCAGGTTCCGCAAGGCGGCCACCGCCTGCTGGGTCTCGAGCAGTCCCTGCTCCATCCGGGCCAGGTGTTCGGCGATGATCTCGTTGCGGGAGTCGACGTCGGGCGCCTGCAGCACGGCGCCGATCTGCTCGAGCGACATGTCGAGATCCCGGAAGCGCCGGATGACCTGCGCCGTCGGGATTTGTTCGGTGCCGTAACGGCGGTAGCTCGAGCCTGGGTCGATCTCCGCCGGAATCAGGAGTCCGAGCTGGTGGTAGTGGCGGAGGGTCTTGACGCTGAGGTGCGTGGCCCGGGAGAAGTCGCCGATGGCGAGGGACGACGTCATGGCTCCAGTTTCAACTCTCCCCCGGGGGGAGAGTCAAGGCGGCGAATGGTCCTTGACTCTCCTGCGTCCGGATGGCGGACGGTTGGTGAGGTCCCATTAGCGAAAGGAATCATCCGATGGTCACCACCACATTGACCGGCGTCATCGCCGAGCACATCGCAGCCGTGAATGCCTTCGACATCGACGCCATCGTGGCCACATTCGCACCTGATGCGTATGTCAACGACGCCCGCCGGGAGATCAACGGCCTCGATGCCATTCGAGCCTGGGTGACCAAGGAGATCGTCGGCGACCACGTCACCATGGAGGTGCGTGAGGTCGTCGATCACTACGGCGACACCATCGTGCGCGCCCGCTACGACGGCACCTACGACAAGACGAACCTGCCGGACGAGCTGGTGATGTCCAATTACTTCAGCGTCCGCGACGGCAAGATCGTGAGCCTGGCGGTCATCTTCAACCAGCCATCGCCGTACGAGTCGCGCTCGTGATCAGGACGGTCCCGCTACCGCGACTCCGGCTCGCTCCCGACAGAGACCAGTTCGGCGCTGCGCAGATGGGCCACCAACTCCTCGCCTGAGCCCCCGCGGAACCGGTCAGACGACGGCGGCGCCGCGGGTCAGAGCGGTTCGGAGCGCCCGGAACCCCGCCGCCGTCTGTACGACGAACTCGTCGTCGCGCGCCGCATCACCCCGCTCCAGCCAGGTGAGCGTCGTCTCGACCAGCCAGCCGAAGAGGGCCTCGGACCGCCAGGCATCGAGCAGCTGGTCGCCGGTGTCGAGCTCGCTGAGCTGCCGCACGACAGACACCGACACCGAGCGGAGCTCGGCGGCGTACGCCGCGAACTGCGGCTCGCGTGCCGCATGGCGCCACAAGAGGGTGAAGGCGGCCGGGTCCGACCGCGCCACCGTCAGCAGGGTCCGAGGACCGAGGCCGCTCCGCGTCGGCATCGCCAATTCCGCCCGGAGCTCCTCGCCGAGATCGTCGAAGACCTGCTGGAGGATCTCGCGGTACAGCTCTTCCTTCGAACCGAAGTGCCGGTAGACGATCAGCTTGGTGACGCCGCACGCCGCCGCGACGTCCTCCATGGAGGTGTCGGCGAAGCCGGACGATGCGAAGGCCTGCGCCGCACCGTGCAGGATGGCGGCGCGGCGTTCGGCTCGTGGCAGCAGCTTGCTCTCGATCTGTATACCGGGCAGTATATACCCGGGAGTTAACAGGGGGCAGGAACCGACGGGAGGCAGAGTCATGGGCACGGCGCAGGTCGAGTTCACCGAGCAGGAGCTCCTGGCCGACCTGGAGGTCGCCGAGCCGCTCCTCGCGGGCGGCGTCCGCTGTCATGGCGGCTTCGACGGGGAGGGCCGCTACGTCTCGCCACGGACCAGGTTCCGGCTGCCCGCCATCGCGTCATGGGGCGAGCAGAACACCGCGCGGTTCTCGAGCGAGCTGATCGACGTCCCACTCGAATGGTGGGAGCGCTCCTTCCCCAACGTCGAGCAGGCGCGGTTCCTCATCCGCGCCGGCGTCCCCGAGCCGTTGATGGCGACGCTGACCCGTATCGGCACGGTGGAGGGGTACGGCGCCAATATCCGCCTGCTGCAGCCGAAGGGCCTGCAGCGCCATTTCGTGGAGGACATCCGCGGGACCGCCATCGATCATCTCGGTCGCGGGCTCTTCGAGGCGCACGGTCGCGACGAGGCCGGGTGGGACGAGGAGGCCGGTCACAAGGACATGTGGTTCGCCGCCCGCGACATCGCGTTCGACCGGTCGTGCGAGGAGCTGGACATCGAGGCGATGCTGGCCCGGATGGGGTTCGGCCCCGGGCGGCCCGGTGCCGGCGCCGCCCGGCAGCTCCCCGATGCCATCGCCCCCGACCTCGAGATGATGGTCTCGCTGATGATCCGCGTCCTCTTCATTGAGATCTCTGCGTTCCACACCTTCGCCTGGGCCGAGGAGTGGATGTCCGACACCGAGCTGGTGGCGGGCGACGGCGAAGCCGCGCGCCTGGTGTCCTTCATCCGGGCCGACGAGTCGCCGCACGTCGGTTACCTGCGCACCGCGCTCTCGGAGATGCGCGACCGCACCTGGCTCGGCGACGACGGGCGCCAGTACGCCGGCACCGAGATGATCGGGCGGATCTGGGATCCCCTCCTCGCCCACAGCCTCGGTCCGGCGCGCGAGGAGGGCCGGCGCGGCGCGCTCGCGGAGGTGGAGTTCTGGTGCGCACAGCGCAAGAACGGGTCGGACATCCTGGCTGAGTTCCACGCGCTCGGAGCCGCATGAAGTTCGGGGTCTTCTACGAGCACCAGTTGCCGCGGCCCTGGGAGGCCGACGCCGAGTACCGGCTGATGCAGGACGCCCTCGAGCAGGTGGAGCTGGCCGATCGCCTCGGCTTCGACGTGGTGTGGGAGGTGGAGCACCACTTCCTGGAGGAGTACAGCCATTCCTCTGCGCCCGAGGTGTTCCTCGGCGCCTGCAGCCAGCGGACCCGGGACATCAGGCTCGGTCACGGCATCATCCAGACCGCTCCGGGCTACAACCACCCCGCACGCACGGCGGAGCGGGTGGCCACGCTCGATCTCCTCTCCGGCGGCCGGGTCGAGTTCGGGTCCGGCGAGTCCGGTTCGGAAGCGGAGCTGGGCGGCTTCCTGGTCGATCCGGCCACCAAACGCGAGGCCTGGCTCGAAGGGCTACAGGTGACGCTGCGGTGCATGACCGAGACCCCGTTCACCGGCGTCGACGGCCGCTTCGTCCAGATGCCGCCGCGCAACGTCGTCCCCAAGCCGATGCAGCGACCGCATCCTCCGCTGTGGGTGGCGTGCTCCCGCCGTGACACCATTCTGCTGGCGGCCGAGAAGGGCATCGGCGCGCTGACGTTCGCCTTCATCGACCCGGAGGAGGCGCAGAAATGGGTGTCCGACTACGAACGGACGCTCGCCGAGCGCTGCGTCCCCGTCGGGCTGGCCGTGAACCCCAACATCGCCTGCGTGACCCAGATGATGTGCCACCCCGACGAGAGGGTGGCGCTCGACCGTGGGTTGGAGGGGGGCAACTTCTTCGGCTACTCGCTCGGGCATTACTACGTCTTCGGCGAGCACCGGCCGGGTTCGACCGACGTCTGGACGGAATACCTGGAGCGGCGCGGCGACCAGGGTTATTCGCCCGAGGTCGGGGCAGCCCTGCGCCAGGAGCGGCTCGGGGCGAAGCTCGCCGCGGGGGATCGAACCGGGCTGCGGGGTGCGACGGGCACGCCGCAGCAGGTGCGCGCGTACCTCGAGCGGTTCGAGCAGGCCGGTGTCGACCAGGTCATCTTCGTGCTGCAGGCCGGCAAGAACCGTCACGAGCACATCTGCGAGTCCCTCGAGCTCTTCGGCCGCGACGTGCTCCCGGCCTTCAAGGCGCGTGACGAGGCCCAGGTCCGGGCCAAGGCGTCCCGTTTGGCGCCCGCCGTCGAGGCCGCGCTCGAGCGGAAGGCGCTGGAGCCGCCGCCGCCCTCGCTCCCACCCGACTACTCGTTCCCGGCCATGCCCCGGCGTTGGGCCGACGAGACGGGGAGCGAGGAGATGCGGGACTGGCTCGAGCACTTCGCCGATGCCCGCGCCAAGGGGATCCGCGACGAAGGACTCGGGATCCTCGGCAACTGATCCCCGGAGACCCCGCCGCGGGCTTCGGCGCGTCCGGCCTGATACCCTCTAGGGGTATAGGGTACAACGATCGGAGCACGATGCGACCGGGTTACATCGACAACAAGGACCGCCTCCAGAAGCGCCTCCGGAAGGTAGAAGGCCAGGTCAGGGGCTTGCAGCGCATGGTCGAGGAGGACCGGTACTGCATCGACATCCTCGAACAGGTGTCGGCGGCCACCAAAGCGCTCCAGGCCGTGGCGCTCGAGCTGCTCGACGACCACCTGGCCCACTGCGTGTCGGATGCCGTCCGTCAGGGCGGCGGCGAGGCAACCGAGAAGCTCAACGAGGCCTCCGCGGCCATCGGCCGGCTCGTTCGCTCCTGACGGCGATGCTGGCGACGGGCACCGTCCTCGTGGACATCGGGCGGTCACTCCGGGAGGGGTTCTTCATGTTCTGGGAGACCCTCTGGCCGCTCGTGCTGGGGTTCGGTCTGGCCGGCGCAGTGCAAGCCTTCGTCAGCCGTGATTCCATGCGCCGCCGCCTCGGCGACCATCGCGCCCCGGCCGTCGTGCGGGCTTCGGGGTACGGGATGGTGTCCTCCTCGTGCTCCTATGCCGCCTCCGCCATGGCCAAGTCGCTCTTCGTGAAGGGCGCCGACTACATCGCCGCCATGGTCTTCATGTTCGCGTCGACCAACCTGGTGATCGAGCTGGGGATCGTGCTCGTCGTGCTCATGGGCTGGCAGTTCGCCGTGAGCGAATTCGTGGGCGGGATCATCATGATCTTCCTCCTGGCCACCTTGGGTGCGCTCTGGTTGCGCGGGCGCCTGGTGGTGCAGGCCCGCGCCCGCCTGCAGGAATCCGAGGACGTGCACGGTGCTCCTGCGACGCAGGACGGTGCACCGCAGCCGCTGAAGGTTCGGCTGAAGTCCGTCGCCGGCTGGACCGACAGCGCGACGTACACCATGTCGGACCTGACCATGCTGCGACGAGAGCTTGTGATCGGGTACACCGTCGCAGGGTTTCTGGCGGTGTTGGTGCCGACCTCGGTCTGGCAGGCGGTCTTCATCACGGGACACGGGTTCTGGACCAGCGTGGAGAACGCCATCGTCGGACCCTTCATCGCCATCATCAGCTTCGTCTGCTCCATCGGCAACGTGCCGCTGGCGGCCGCGCTGTGGAAGGGAGGCATCTCCTTCGGCGGCGTGATCGCGTTCATCTTCGCCGATCTGATCGCGTTCCCGCTTCTCCTTATCTACCGCCGCTATTACGGAACGCGCTTGATGCTCCGGATGCTGGTCGTGTTCTGGGCCCTCATGTCCACGGCCGGCCTCGTCACCGAGCTGCTCTTCCGGGCGGCCGGACTGGTGCCGACGGTGCGGCCGACCACCGTCGCCCCCGCCCATTTCTCGTGGAACTACACCACGTATCTCAACCTGATCTTCCTCGCCCTCTTCGGCGTCCTGTACTGGCTCTACCGCAACCGGGCGCGCTTGGGTGGGGGAGAGCGCTACGCGCGTGATCCGGTCTGCGGCATGCAGGTGGAGACGGCACATGCCCCGGCAACGATCGTCCACGGGCGGGGAGCGGCACTTCTTCTGCTCGGACCGCTGTGCGGAGCGCTATCGGGAACCCGCGGGCAAGAACGGGGAGGACTCCGCTGCCCTCACGGGGAGAACGGGCTGAGGGGAGCATTGCCAATCGGCATGCACTTTCTTCCTGGCGGCCCCGGGGTCGCTACAGTCCGGTCCTGATGACGGACTACGACGCCATTGTGATCGGAGCGGGCCACAATGGCCTGACCGCCGCCATGGTCATGGCCCGCGGCGGGCTCCGGGTCCTGTGTCTGGAGAAGAACCACTTCATCGGCGGCATGGCCTCGACCACCGAGCTCATCCGCGGCTACCGCTTCGAGCTGGCGGGATCGATCCAATTCCCCGTGCCGAACCAGATCTTCGAGGACCTCGACCTGGGGTCCTGTCCCATCTACGAGCCGGAGGTCCAGTCGGCCAGCATCAACGACGACGGCCGGCCGCCGATCCTCCTCTATTCGGACCCCGAGCGTCTCCTGGAGCACCTCGGAGAGACGATCGGGATCGAGGCGGTGCTGGGGATGGCCGAGGTGGCCGCCTGGGCCGAGGCACCGGCACGCGCCATCGGCCGCTTCGACGTGCGGAAGCCCCCGAAGTCGCTGGACGAGATGTGGGATTGCGCCACCAACGAAGCCGAGCGGGAGGCGATCCGGACGGCCATGTTCGGGAGCGTGATGGACGTGGTCGACCGCTTCCTCCCCGACCGCTCGAAGCACGCGCCGGTGCGCAGCATGCTGGCCTTCCTCGCCGTCAACTCCACCTTCCGCGGACCCTTCTCCCCGGGGAGCGCGCTCTGTCTCGCCTTCGCGCTGGCATCGCCGGGAACGGCCACGATGTCGAAGGTGCGGGGCGGCCTCGGCACCATGGCCGATCACCTGGCCCGACTGTTCGAGCACCACGGCGGCGAGCTGCGCCGCCATGCCAAGGTGTCCCGCATCGTGGTCGAGGACGGGGCCGTCAAGGGCGTCGAGCTCGGCGAGGGCGAGGTGGCGACCGCGCCCGTCGTGGTGTCCAACCTCGACCCGACGACGACGTTCACCCACCTGCTCGATGCCGACACGCTCCCCGAGGCCTTCGCCCGCCGCGTGGGCGCCATCGACCACCGCGCCGCCTACTTCCAGGCCCACTTCGCCCTGCGCGGGTTGCCGGAGTACCGGGGGCCCTACGAAGTGTTGAACGACACCGAGCTGGGCCGCAACGTGACCTTCTTCGGCACCGCGGAACAGATGCAGCTGGACTTCGAGGGGTGTGTGCGGGGCGAGGTGCCCGCGTCGCCGAGCTTCAATCTGCAGATCCCCTCGCTGGACGACCCGACCCTCGCGCCGGAAGGCATGCACGCCGCCAGCAGCTTCGCCTTCTACCTCCCGATCGGCGACCGCGCGACGCAGGGCCGCCTCCGTGACGAGATGGCCGAGCGGATGGTGGCCAAGATCGCTGCGGTGGCCCCGAACTTCCCGGACCTGATCGAAAGGCAACTCAACTATCCCGCGTACACCTACGAGTTGATGTTCGGGTGCACGGGCGGTGACTTCACCCATGGCCTGCTGCAGCCCGAGTTCATGGGGCCCTTCCGGCCGGGCCCGCGCGGCTGGCCGGACGCGACCGTGCCGGTCGCCGGCCTCTACCTCTGCGGGGCCGGGTGCCACGGCGGGCCGGGCGTCACGTTCATTCCCGGCTACAACTGCGGCTATGCCGTGCTGGACGCCGCCGGCGACCAGTCGTAGCGCAGCAGATCAGAGGAGCTCGAGGAGCCTTTCGGGCGGGCGGGCGATGACCGCGCGCTCCCCGACGACGAAGATGGGTCGCTCCAACAAGATGGGATGGCGGGAGATGGCGTCGAGCAGCGCGTCCCCCGTCTCATCGTCGAGCGCCAACTCCGTGTACATGGGCTCGCCCATGCGCATCATCAGCCGGGGGTCGTCGATGCCCAGCAGCGTCATCAGCCGGCGGAGGTCGGCGATGGTGGGGGGCTCATCGAGATAGCGGACCTCGTCGGCCTGCACCCCGTGCTCCGCGAGGAGCGAGACGGCGGTGCGGCACTTCGAGCACGCCGGGTTCACGTAGAGCTGCGGCGGCATGGCCTCACTGTACGGGTCGCGCCTCAGGCCGAAGCGGGCGGCAGCGCGGCCACCACCTGGGCCCAGCTGTAGGTGAACCTGTGCGCGGGCGCCGCGGTGACGGCGAGCGTCACCGCCATGGAGGTCCCCCCACCGTCGCCATTGTGGGTGTCGCCCCTCATGTCGAACGCGGCACCCATCACGAGATTGGCACCGGAGCCGAAGTCGTCGAGTATGCCCTTGCGGTGCCCCCAGCAGCCCGCGGCCCCCCGGTGCGTGCAGTCGAGGTTGCCGCTGTCGAACCCGTCGTCGTACATCCACCCGTACACGGCGTCGAGCCCGTTGGATGACCCGCCGGCCCATTCCGCATCGTCGAGGTCGTAGGCCCGCCCCGGGTCAGGCGGATCGTTGGCGTCGTCCGCACCCCGCTGCGCGTTCCGGTTGAGGGCGGTCGTGAGGCCGCCGAAGGCCGGGAGACCGCGATCCACTCGCTCGAGGTTGACGGCGACGAAGAGCTGTTGGGGCACGCTCAAGCGTGCGAAGCCCGGCGGGACCACCATGGGCCGGATGCCCTCGAGTGCGTGGGCGTGGTTGATGGCGGCGAGCGCGGTACCGATGCAGGCGGCGGAGTTGTCGAGCCCTCCTTCGGCGCACACGCGCGTGAAGTCGGGCGCCGGCGCCACGTTGTGGCTGGGGTCGGGGATCCCCGTGTCGGATTCCGTGGAGGGGATCGCCCGCAGAGGCCGGAGCGTCCCTGCCGCCGTCGCCGCCAGGGCCTGCGTCCAGGTGTAGGCGTAGCCGCCGGCATGGGAGGAGGTGGCCAGCGTGGCCGCGAGCGACGAACCACCGAGGTCTCCACTCGACGTGTCCCCGGTCGGGTCGAAGGCGGCGCCCATCACGAGATGGCGCGCTCCGAAGCGGTTGAGGACGATCTGCCGGTCGGCCCAACAGCCCGAGGTCTGATTCCCCGAGCATCCGGGCACGCCGCTGTGAGGGCCGTCGTTGTACAGCCACTGGAAGTCGGCATCGAGCCCGTTGTCGACGTCACCGATCCACTCGGTCGTGACGGAGGCGTAGCCCGGACCGGGCCGCGCCGGCAGGCGGGCGGCGTCGGCCCCCTTCTGCGCGCCCGTATCGAGGCCTGTCGTGAGGCCCGTGAACGGGGCCAGCCCCCGGTCGACCCGCTCACGGTCGACGGCGACGAAGAGCTGTTCGGGGATGGTCAGCTGGGGAAAGTCGGACGGGAGCGCCATGGGGCGCAGCCCCTCTTCGGCCCGGGCCGCATCGATAGCGTCCAGGGTGATGCGCAGGCACGGGCCCGACGAGTCGGCGCCGACGGGGGCGCAGTCGTCGAGGTAGTCGGGGACCGGCGCCACCGAGTCCGCGGGCTCGGCCAGGCCACCACCCGTGTGACCTCCCGACGAGCAACCGGCGAGCAGGAGAGCCAGCACCGCGCCGCCCAGCCCCGACCGCCACGGCACCCGCGGCGCGGGCACGCGCGGCTGTCTGAACGGACCCCGCATCGTGACCAACGTAGCCAGGCGCACGGCCGCTCCGGCATCACGTCGCTCCCGCCGGTCGCAGTGCCGGTTACTCCTCCGGCGGCGTCGAATTGCCGAAGTGCGGCGGCCGCTTCTCCAGGAACGCCGCCATCGCCTCCTGCATGTCGCCGGTCATCGACGACAGGACCTGCGTCCGGTTCTCGAGGTCGATCCCCGCCTGGAGGGAGCCGACCTCGAGCTGGGACCACATGACCTCCTTGGTCATGCGCACGCCCCACGGGGCGTTGGCCGCGATGAGTGCCGCCGTCTCGAGCGCGGCGCGCTGCAACTCGTCGTCGGGGACCACCCGGAGGACGAGGCCGATGCGGTCGGCCTCCTCGGCCTCGATGATGCGCCCCGTCAACATGAGCTCCCAGGCCCGCGAGGCGCCGATCAAGCGGGGCAGCAGCCAGCTCACCCCGATGTCGCAGCCGGACAGACCGATGCGAACGAAGGCCACGTTGAAGCGCGCCCCCGTTGAGGCGATCCGGATGTCGCTCGCCAGGGCCAGGGCGAGGCCGCCCCCCGCCGCCGGACCGTTCACGGCGGCGATCACCGGTTGGGGCAGCGAGCGCAACCGCGGGACCAGCGCGGCGATGTCGGTCTGGGTGGCAAAGGTTGCACCCACCCGGTCGAGTCCGCCTGATCCCGGTGCGTCGCCGTAGCCGCCGAGGTCGATCCCGGCGCAGAAGCCCCGTCCCGCGCCCGTGAGGACGACGACCCGGCAGGCTCGGTCCGCCGCGATTTCCGCCAGCGCCCCGTGGAGCTCGGCGATCAACGCCGCGTTCATGGCGTTCAACCGCTCCGGACGGTTCAAGGTGATCCGGGTCACAGCCTCGTGCGGCTGGTCGACCTGCAACGTGTCCATAGGTGGGTTCCTCCGCTCGGCTCCGCCTCATCCTGCAACACAACCGACCACGGCACATCGACTGCCGAGGCTGCGTTCGACCGCTATGCGACCCACCGGGCGTCCGTCTACCCTCGCGTGGGTGATCACAGGTGTCCATGCGCTGGTCCATGCCGACGACGCGGAGGCGGCGCGAGCGTTCTTCCGCGACGTGCTCGGCTGGCCGCACGTCGACGCACACGACGGCTGGCTCATCTTCGGCACGGGGCCGTCGGAGCTCGGCGTGCACCCAACCGACGGAGGGTCGGCCCATCACGAGATATCGCTGGTGTGCGACGACATCGAACAGACCGTCGCGGAGCTGACGGCCAAGGGCGCCGTCTTCGACGGGGGCATCGAGACCCGCGGCTTCGGCCGCAGCATCGCCCTCGAGGTCCCGGGAGGCGGGCGGATGCAGCTCTACCAGCCGCGCCACCCCTCAGCGTTCGACCTCTGACACCTCACGGCGATCGCCGGCGGCAGTTGCCTCCCCGTCAGGCTGCCGGCTTGGCGGCGACGCCGAGGGTCAGCCAGGACCACGGTTTGGGCCCGCGGACGTAGCGTTGCTCGTTCTCTCCCATGACGAATCCGGAGCGCTCCACCAGAGCGGTCGGGTCCCGCGTGAGGTGGCATCCGTCGGCGAGCCGACGCTGCAGCGGTTCGATGCGGTGCTGCCATCTGGCGACGCCCGCCTCGGGCGACAGCCCGTGCTCCAGGAAATGCACCGTGCCCCCGGGTCGGAGCACCCGGCGCACTTCGGAGAGCGCCTGCTCCGGGTCGGGCACGGTGCACAGGGTGAACGTGATCAGCGCGGCGTCGCACGACATGTCGTCCAGCGGGATCTCCTGGCCGTCGAGACCGACGTGCTCGACGCGCACCGGGGAGACAGCGATCCGCCGCTCGGCCAGCCTCCGGGCCACCGTCGCCGGTTCCACCGCCAGCACCACGTCGACGGCGGGTGGGTAGTGGGGCACGTTCAGCCCCGACCCGAACCCGACCTCGACGACACGGCCGGCCAACCCGTCGGCCGCCCGCGCCCGCCAGCGGTCGAATCCGGCGGATCCGCAGGCAACGTCGACCAGGCGGGGGACCACCTGATCGCGGTAGAGGCCCATCGGCGGCACCCTATCCGGGCCCGGGCCGCCCGTGAGGGAGAATCAGCGGATGGACATTCACGGAAGCGCACTGGTCACGGGGGCCAGCCGCGGCATCGGGCGCGCCGTCGCACTCGAACTGGCCCACCGCGGCTTCGACACGGTTGCCACCATGCGGGATCCTGAGGCGGGGGCATCTCTGGCGGCGGAGGCGGAGGGGCGGCTGCAGGTCCGCCGGCTCGACGTCACCGATCCCTCGACCTTCGACCTCCCGGCGGACCTGCGTGTCGCTGGTCAACAACGCCGGTATCGACACGGACTTCCTGCCGGTGGAGCACGCCAACGTCGATGACTGGCGCCGGATGTTCGAGACCAACGTCTTCGGCGTGGTCGCGCTGACGGCAGCCGCCATCCCGACCCTGCGGGCGAACCAGCCCGCGGTGGTGTGCACCATCACCTCGTCCTCGATCATCGCCGCCGTGCCCTTCTACTCCGCGTACCGGGCGTCGAAGGCGGCCGTTTCCGCGTTCGATGACAGCCTGCGCGTCGAGGTGGCGCCGTTCGGCATCAGAGTCGTCGAGATTCTTCCCGGGCCGATCGACACGGACATGTTCCGGCTCAGCACGGGGGAGCAGGATGCCAGCCGATTCGAGCAATACCGTGCGCTCGGCGAGGTCGCGGCGACACTCCGACGCGAGCACGCCGACCCCCGGGTGGTCGATCCACCGCAGGCCGCGATGGCGATCGTCGACGCGATCCTCGACTCCGCCGGCCCCATGCGCTACGGCTGCGATCCCGTGTCGTTGGAGCTGCTCGAACTCTGGCGTCAATCTGATGACGAGACGGTCTTCGCCATGACGGGCCAGTCCCTGCTCGACCAGTCGCGGTAGTCGGTCCGGGGCCCGGAGCCCGGCAGGAGGCGCCTGCAGCCAGGGCGTTCACCGCGGCACGCTACGTTCGGCCCCGACAGAAAGGTCTCCGTGCAGTTCGCCGTCGTCTTTGCCGTCTTCCCGATCATCTTCCTGGGCGAGCTCCCGGACAAGACCATGTTCGCGTCCCTCGTCATGTCGACACGCGGTCGCCCGGCCATCGTGTGGCTCGGCGCCGCCGCCGCCTTCGCCGTCCATGTCGTCATCGCGGTCACCATCGGTGTCGCCCTCTTCCACCTCCTGCCCCACCAGGTGCTCGACGCCGTCGTGGCGGGCATGTTCCTCGTCGGGGCCGCGCTCGCCTGGCGTGAGGCGGTCAAGGAGACGCAAGGACGAAGAGCTGGTGGAGCGGGAGGTGGCGATCGCACCGCCGGATCGCCGTGACGGCCTTCATCGTCATCTTCCTGGCCGAATGGGGCGATCTGACCCAGATCCTCACGGCCAACCTGGCCGCGCACTATCACGACCCGCTGTCGGTGGGCGTGGGCGCGGTGCTGGCGCTCTGGGCCGTGGCCGGGCTGGCCGTGGTCAGCGGTCAGAGCCTGCTCCGGCTGATCAACATCTCGACCATCCGGATCTTCACCGCCGTGGTGCTGGTCGGACTGGCGGGCTTCGCCGCCTGGGAGGCGGCCCACTGACGTCCCACGCCGTCAGGTGCCAGGAAGATCCCGCAGCGCTTCTGCCAGCTCGCGACGATGGGACAGCCCCAGCTTCTGATAGGCCCGGTGCAGGCGGTTCTCCACCGTGCGCACCGACAGGTGCATCATCTCGGCGATCTGCTTGTCGGTGCTGCCGGTGGCGGCCTGCAACGCGGTGTCGAGCTCGGCGGGGGTGAGCTGCGCCCGCGCCCCGATGGCACGCACGAACGGCGTCACCGCGCCTTCGCAGCGGGCCAGCAGCCGGGCGGCCGTCTGCTGGGCGGCCGCCGCCTCGCGGCTCGCGCCGTCCCGCCGGAGATGGACGGCCGCCTCGCCCAGGGCCTCCGCCGCGTAGAGGAGCGCCCCGAGGTCCTCGAAACGGGCGGCCGCCGCGGCAGAGCGCCGCTGTCCTTGTCGGCCGCGGCCAGCGCATAGGACAGCCGGGCCGCTGTGAGCTCGCCGTCCACGCTTCGAAGCGAGCGGCCGCAAGATGTCCACGACCTGTCGCGCCCGGCCCATCCGCGCCAGGCCGTGCAGCGCCCGGTGGCCCCGAGCAGGTCCCCGCTTCTTGCCCAGCTCCACCGCCACCTCGAGGTTCTGGCGCGCCGTGACCATGTCGCCGCTGGCCGCCCAGGCCCAGGCCCGGGCCTGCAGCACCTCCACCTCGTACCCCATGTCGGTCGGCAGCCCCAGGCCTCCAGCGCGGCCAGGGTCTGCGTGGCCTTGGGCGCCACCCCGGCCAGCGCCAGGGCATAGGCGGACACCGCTTCACACCAGCGGGCGGAGACCGGCAACCCGAGGTCCAAGAAGACGGCCGCTGCGCTGGTCGCCTGTAGGAACGCGGTCTGCACCCGGCCCTGTTCCAGACGGAGCGCGCCGAGTGACGCGGCGACAACGGCACTCTCCGGAGAGCCCGGGTTGTGCCGAGAGGTCGCTCTGCGCCCCGGCCAGCAGCTCCTCGGCCTCGCCGAGGCGGCCGAGCCCGATCAGCGCGAGGGCGTGGCCGCCGAAGGGGCTCCAGGGTTCGGACAGGACCGTGGAGCCCTGGCGGACGGTGCCACCGGAGGGCGGGACGAGAAGTGCCAGGGCCTGGCCCGACGCGGCCCGGTGCGGGTCAGGCACTCACCGAGCACGTCGTGCAGGCTGGTGCGGGGAGCGCCGGCCGTCTCGGGCAGCGGCTCCAGCGGCCCACGGTGTCCACGACCGCCCCGGACCTCGTGTCACCCGTCGAGGCAGAGGCGGCGGGCCTGGAGCTCGTCGTGCCAGACCGGGTCGAGATCCAGGGCGAGCAGCGGCCTCGATCGCCGCGACATCGGCAGTGCCGCGCCGGAAGAACTCGTGGTCGAAGCGCAGCAGGGCCACCTGGACCCGCTCGCTGGTGACTGCGGCGTCACGCGCCAAGCCGGCAGCTCCAGTGCGGCCTGTTCGTGCCGCCCGCGCCGGTGCGCCGCCTCGGCGGCCAGGAGGCGCGCCTCGAAGCCCTCTCCGCTTTCGATGGCGGCGCGGGCCATGCGCTCGGTGAGCGCGTAGTCGCGACGTTCCCGAGCCGCCCTGGCACCGGCCAGCAGAAGGTCCGGGCTCCCGCCGCCCGCCGACGAGGCGAAGTGACGCGAGGAGGAGCGTGTCGTCCTGGCGCCGGCCACCGGCCGCCTCCGCGAGCGCCCGGGCCAGCATGCGCTCGGCGCCGGGGGCTGATGCCGGCGCGGACCACGTCGCCGTAGACCGGATGGGCCAGACACGACCTGCAGGCGGCGTCCGTCCATGCGGCTGGCGATCAGTCCCCTGCTCCTCGAGCGACTCGATCGCCGCAGCATCGGCCAGCTGGTCCAGCGCCGGCTGGGCCAGTGGCTCGCCGAGCGCGGTCAGCTCCAGGGCGTGGCGCTCCGGCTCCGACAGGTGCCCAGGCGGGCCGTCACCAGCTCGACGAGCCGTGGCGTCGGCCGCAGCGCGCCGCGCAACCGCCAGACCCCGCTCTCCTCGCGCAGCGAGCCGCCTCGAGCGCACCGACGACCAGCTCGTGCAGGAAGAGGGGATCGCCGAGCGAGCGCTCGGCGAGCTGCCGCAGCGACACGGTGTCGACGGGCCTCCGAGCACCGCGAGGAGAAGGTCCTCTATCGCCTCGTCGTCGAGGGAGCCGAGCTCGATCCGCGCGGCGCCGTAGTCCTTCCAGAGGACCACCATGGGTCCACGCCGGGCTGGCCGGCGCGGCCGGAGGACAGCACGCAGGCGAGCACCGTGGCCGAACCGGCCTGGACGAGCTGATGGACCAGCGAGGCCGAGCCGTCGTCGAGAAGATGCGCGTCGTCGACCAAGAGCAGCAGCGGTCGCTGCCCGGCGTCGTCGAGCAGCTCATGCATGTAGCGGCGAAGCTGATCGGCATGTGACTCCGGGCCGACCAGGTCGGAGTCGCGGTGCAGAAGCGAGGCGAAGGCGCCGAACGCGTAGGGCCGGGCGGCGTCGGTTCCCGCGACCAGCGCCACCGACATTCCCAGCTCCCGCGCGAACTCGACGCCGACGGTGGCCAGGACCGTCTTGCCCACGCCGGCCGATCCGGTGATCACGGCGCCCCGCCGCCCGCTGATCGACACCTTCAATTGCGTGATCTCGCTCGAGCGACCCACCAACGGCCAACGGTCGGTTTCAGCGAGCTCTGGTCCGACCAGCGCGCCGCCGACATCTCTTGCCATCGGACCGGCCCCCCATGAAGATCGAAAGAGCGCCATTTTCGCCCACGCCCACGCCAATTGCCAGGTCCACGCGCGGGTCGGCGACTTCGACGCCCTGCTGACCGGGCGGCATCGCGCCCGGGCAGTGAGCGGGATCCTCGTATCTACGTGGCCGGCTCGGCGAATCGGTAGCCGATGCCTCTGATCGTCGTGATCCAGGCGCGGGTTCTCCGGGTCGGATTCGATCTTGAGGCGGACCCGGCGGATGTGCTCGGTCACGGTCGACCGACCCTGCCACCGCCCGTTCGAGCCCCAGACCCGCTCGAGGAGGTCCTCGCGTGAGAAGACCCGTCCGGGCGCAGAGGCGAGGAAGGCGAGGAGGTCGAACTCCTTGCGGGTCATGACCACCTCTGCATCGCCGACGGTCACCCTGCGGGTGCCCTGGTCGATGACCAGGTCGCCGTGGTCGAGGGTCGTCGTCGGGGTGGCGGAGCCGCGCCGCAGCACCGCCCGCATCCGGGCCTCGAGCTCCGCGAACGAGTAGGGCTTGGCGAGAACGTCGTCAGCACCGAGGTTGAGCAAGCCGACGCGTTCCCGCTCTGAAGACTGGCCGGAGCAGACGATGACGGGAACCGAGCTGCGGCGTCGGATCTTGGTCAGCACGTCGGAGGTCCCTCCGCCCAGGTCGAAGTCGAGGATGACCAGATCGGTCGGGTGGGCGAAGACGGCATCGAGAGAAGCGGACACGCTGGCCGCCTCGATGACCTGGTATCCGGAGCGTTCCAGATAGTGCTGCAGCGCCCGGCGGCAGTTGTTGTCGTCCTCGGCCACCAAGACGGTCCGCTCGGCCACCGCCCCGGGTTCGGGCGTGAACACGGACGTCGGGTTGGAGTCCATCACGCGGAGGCTCTCGCCGTAGGCCGCGGCCGGGTCCGAGACATTCAGGGGAACCGTCACGCGTCACATCCCGATCCGGCCCGCGCGTGACGTGTCCGACGCTCCGGCGGGTTCTGCGGTGGGAGCGAGCGCTTCCGGCAAGCCGACCATGTCCAATGCCCCTCTCGTCCTTCCCGCACTCGCGTGCAGAACGGTTCGTCCTGTGCTCGCGCCGCCGCAGGTTCCCCTGTACAACGACCGGCGCCGAGTTCTGTTCTCAGTGTCGGCGCACGCCGGATCTGCCTCCATAGGACTTTCGGACCAAAAATTGCGCGCCCGTGGTGCGAACGGGATCAGGCCCACGGCAGACCCCGCAGGGTCCCGCCTGGTCAGGCGTCGGGCAGGCTGAAGCGGTAGCCGACGCCGCGCACGGTGGTGATCCACCGGGGCGAATCCGGGTCGGGCTCGATCTTGAGACGGACCCGGCGGACATGCTCGGTGACCGTCGAGCGGCCCTGCCACTCCTCGGTCGAGCCCCAGACCCGCTCGAGCAGGTCCTCACGCGAGAAGACCTGGCCCGGCGATGCCGCCAGGAAGGCAAGCAGGTCGAACTCCTTGCGGGTCATCGGCACGGCCTCGTCGCGCACCGTGACGGTGCGCGTGTCCCGGTCGACGACCAGCACACCGTGGTGGAGACAAGTCGCCGCCGGCTCGCCGTTGTCACGGCGCAGGACGGCCCGGACCCGAGCCTCGAGCTCGGCGAACGAGAACGGCTTGACCACGAAATCGTCGGCCCCCAGGTTGAGCGTGCGGATCCGGTCCTCCTCGGAGTCCCGGCCCGAGCACACGATCACCGGGACGGCGCTGTGGCGGCGGATCTTGGCCAGGACGTCGGCCCCGTCGAAGCCCGGGAGTCCGAGATCGAGGATCACGAGACTGGCCGAGTGCTGGAAGACCGCGCGGAGCGTGGAGGGCCCGTCTGTGGCCTCCGTCACCCGGTATCCGGTCCGTTCGAAGTATTGGAGGAGCGCGCTCCGGCAGCTGGGGTCGTCCTCTGCCACCAGGATGGTCCGCTCTCCCAGTTCCGCCCCGACACGGGTCCCCAGGCTGTTCGGCCCGGGCGGGGTGAGCGGCCGCAGGCCGCGGTGGTGACCCGGTATGCGGGTCGCGACGCCGACGGGCGGGTTCATGCGCCGTCCCTCCCAAAGGGGGACGTCGTCGTCCGTTCTGGCAGCCGGGGTGTGTGACGCATGTCGTGATTCTCGGCTGCGCCGGCCCCAACCTTGAGTGAAAGGGCCGCCCCCGGCCGTCCGTCCCGCCGGCTGCCGCCGGGTTCATCCCGCCCCTGGTGGGGCGGCCGGTATCGACCGCTCCGGAGTCCAACGCGCGTTTGGCACTCTGGTCGTGCCGTGGGTCAAAAGCCTCAGGGCGTTTTCGGGTCGCTTCCGGTCTATCCGACAACCAGAACTGCGTCCTCCAAGCGGAAAAGCGTGGCACCGGACAGCGCCAAGTGGAAGGTTCGATCCAACCGAAATGGCGCCCGAATCCGCTCCATCTTCGTCCGGGTCGGAAAGCATCCGAATTGTTGCGCCAACGTTGCGAGGGCTTCGCAACCAATCGACAACGATCACGCAACCGACCTGCAAGAACGCAATCTATTAGAGTGGTTGCTACTCCTGAATACGCGAAAGCCGCATGGTCAAATGATTGACATCAGGAAGAAGTGGCACCGGTCGGATGGTGCCAATGAGGGAGGGGGAAATCGTGGGATCGACGTCACGTCAGGTTTCCACGGCGCAGGAGTCGGCGGAGGCGGGTATCGAAAGTCTCTGGTCTGAGTTCAAAGCGACCGGGGCACAGACGCTTCGCAATCAGCTCATCATCTACTACTCGCCGTTCGTCAAGTACATCGCCGGCCGGGTGCTGGCGGGCCTGCCACGGCACTTCGACGAGGAAGATCTCGTCAGCTACGGCATCATCGGACTGATCGACGCCATCGAGCGGTTCGAACTCGACCGCAACCTTCGGTTCGAGACCTACGCCATCCCGCGCATCAAGGGAGCCATCATCGACGAGCTGCGGTCGATCGACTGGGTTCCCCGGTCGGTGCGCACCAAGGCCCGAGCGGTCGAGCAGGCGTTCACCCACCTGGAGGGCACGCTGCGGCGCACGCCGAACGAGGCGGAGGTCGCAGCCGAGCTGGAGATGTCGGTGGGGGACTTCCACAAGGCGCTGCGCAAGATCTCCACGGTCGGCATGATGGCCCTCGACGAGGTCCTCCGGGGCGGCGACCGCTCCGAGCGCTCGACGCTGGGTGAGACGTTGCCGGACCGCTCGTGGGGCCCGGTCGACACCTTCGAGGCGAAGGAGTCCAAGGAAGCCCTCGTCATGGCCGTCGAAGGGATGCCCGAGCGGGAGCGGACCGTCCTGATGATGTACTACTACGACGGTCTGACGCTGACGGAGATCGGCCATGTTCTCGGCGTCACCGAGAGCCGGGTCTGCCAGATCCACACGAAGGCGTTGCGCCAACTCCGTTCGAAGCTGGCTGATCGGCCAGAGGCAGTTCGGCTCAACCCGGCCCCACGCGCCACGACTCGTCGCCCGGGCCCCCGCGAGCGCACCGGCCGGGCGCGCTTGCAACTGCTCGCCAGCTAGGCGCACCCATTCGCGTCTGTCGCCCGGCGGCCCTCGGGGTCGCCGGGCCGACGCGTGCCCGCAGACAGGGGGTCGCCACCCCCCTGCACAAGACCGCTACGGTACGGCTTCCCACCACCATCGATCCCAGGGAGCGCGCCATGCCTTTGCACAAGAGGGAAACCGTCCGGGAAGGGATGCTCGACTCGCTCTATGCCGACCGGGACATGTTGGCCGGCCTCCCCACGCACCACTGCCCCGGCGAGGAGATGCGGCCGGCCGAGGCGTTCCAGGCCATCTCTGACGAGCTCCTCCTCGACGGCAACGCGCGCCAGAACCTGGCCACCTTCTGCCAGACCTGGGAGGAGCCGGAGGTCCACAAGTTGATGGATCTCTGTATCGACAAGAACCTCATCGACAAGGACGAGTACCCCCAGACCGCCGAGATCGAGCGCCGCTGCGTGTCCATACTGTCCCACCTGTGGAACGCGCCAACGACCGAGGACCCGGTCGGCTGCTCGGCCATCGGGTCCTCGGAGGCCTGCATGCTCGGTGGGATGGCGGCCAAGTGGCGCTGGCGGGCCAAGCGCCGGGCCGCCGGGAAGCCGACTGATTCGCCCAACATGGTGTGCGGGCCCGTCCAGGTGGTCTGGCACAAGTTCGCCAAGTACTGGGACATCGAGATGCGCGAGATCCCCATGTCCCCCGGTCGCTACCAAATGGACGTTGAGCAGATGCTCGAGCGCGTCGACGAGAACACCATCATGGTGGTGCCCACCTTCGGCGTGACCTACACCGGCTCCTACGAGCCGGTGCTCCAGCTGTCCCAGGCCCTCGACAAGCTGCAGGAGGACACCGGCCTCGACGTCGACATCCACGTGGACGGGGCCAGCGGCGCCTTTCTGGCCCCTTTCTGCGCCCCGGACATCCTGTGGGATTTCCGGGTCCCTCGCGTCAAGTCCATCAGCACCTCGGGGCACAAGTTCGGGCTGGCGCCACTCGGCGTGGGCTGGGTCCTGTGGCGAGACGTCTCGGAGCTGCCCGACGACCTCATCTTTCACGTGACCTACCTCGGCGGGGACATGCCGGTGTTCCAAATCAACTTCTCCCGGCCCGCCGGCCAGATCGTGGCCCAGTACTACAACTTCATCCGCCTCGGGATGGACGGCTACCGGAACGTGCATACCGCCTGCTACGACACCGGCCAGTTCCTGGCGGCGGAGATCGTCAAGCTCGGCCCGTTCGAGCTGCTGTGCGACTCCAACCCCCTGTCGGGGATCCCCTCGGTGGCCTGGCGCATCCGGCAGGGCGAGGACCCGGGGTACACGCTCTACGACATCGCCGACCGCTTGCGGACGCGGGGCTGGCAGGTGCCGGCCTACCCGCTGACCGGGTCCGTTGCCGACATCTCGGTGCAGCGCATCCTGGTGCGCCAGGGCGTGAGCCGGGACCTGGCGGGGCTCCTGCTCGAAGACATGACCCAGGCCATCGCCCACTTCGACCGCCACCCCGTCACCGTGTCGATGACCAAGGAGGAGTCAGGCGGCTTCAGCCACCTGTAGCGTCGTCCGCGTCCGTGGCCAATGCCGCGACACGCCCTGACGACCAGTCGACGTGCAGCGGGCGTCGACGGATGAAGCGGGGCTTGCCGACCGCCGCCGGACGATCGCTGGTCCACGGCGCGGGAAAGGCCAGGGTGACGCCGGCCAGCGCCCGGAGCGCAGGCTCGTAGGCGGAGCGGATCCAGGCGAACCGGCGCCACGCCTCCTCCTCCCGGCCCGGCTCGACGACGAGGATCCCCGACAAGGCCGCCATGGCGGCGTCGTACTCGTCCCGGCCGATGCTCATCGCCGGCGCGGGCTGCTCGAAGCGCGGCAACAGGTCCTGGAGCCTCGTCGGTGGTGGCAGCGGGATGTAGACGGCCCGGGCGATGCGCACGATCAGCGGGAGGCCGTAGACGAGGACGGTCAGCGGCCCCTTCTGGGCGTCGGCGAATTGCCTCGCCCATGTCGATCTCGGAGACGGCGACGACCAACGCCGACGCGTCGAGCACCGCCCCCATGGTGGCGACCCACGATTGCTCGCTATCGGACCCGGGGAAGTAGGTGAGGATCGGGAACGCGGTGTGGGTCTGCTCGAGGTCGAGCATCCAGTCGGCCGAGCTCCGCCAGAGGTCCGGGCTCTCGAGGCTGCCCAGGCGCTGCAGGGTCTGGAGGAACTCCGACGCGCTGGGGGGCGAGCCGGCGACGGGGCGGAGGCGGTTGGTCCCCTTCTCGCGGCTGTTGTAGGCGGAGTAGATCGTGGGCAGGTAGCTGATGAGGAGTGCCACCAGGCCCAAGCCGATCGTCGCCTCCACGAAGGCGATCCAGATCTTCCCGGCTCCGTTGGGCTCGGCGAAGCCCAGGGTGGTGAGCGAGGAGACGCTGATCTCGAAGGCCCTCGACCAACTGAGATCGTAGGTGCCCCAGTAAATGCAGATGAACGCCAGCATCATGCCGATCATCCAGACCAGCGGCAGGCTGACGAGGGCGACCGGCGCGTAGAGCGCTGCGCAGCTGCCTCGTCGCGGGATCGTTCCGCCGCCGGTGCACCAGGATCCGGTAGACCAGCGCGAAGACGAACTGTGCGAGGCGGGGATTGCCCTCCTGGGGCAGGACCACGGTCTTCAGCGCAGAGCCCAGGACGGCGAACGCCACCAGCGACGCCGAGGACCAGGGACAGGACGTGGATGACGATCATGGTGTGCGGGCCGACGCTGTGGCGCGACGGATCAGGAGATCGACTGCGCGGCCTCCTGCACCGCCTTGTCGACGTCCTTCTTGTCCACCTGGAGCTCCTTGGCCACCTTCTTCTGTGCCTTGAGCTGTGCCTTCTCGATCGCGTCCTCGATCGTCGTCTCACCGACGATCACGAGCGCGGCCTCGCCGGCGTCGATCGCCTCGCCGAACTCCTTGACGTCGGTGCGGGACATCCCCTTCCACAGGTGCCCGCTCACGCCGCCGATGGCCGCACCGACGATGGCCGATCCCGATGATGGACGGCGGGAACAGGATGCCGACCAGGGCGCCGGCGGCCGCGCCGCCCCAGGCCCCGTGCCGGGTGGTCGTCTCGTCCTTGTTGACGTGGATCTTCCCCTGGTCGTCCTTGGTGATCACCGCGGCGTCGTAGGTGCCCACGGCACCCACCGCGTGGAGGTCCTTGACGACGTCGTAGTCGGCGCGGGCGTCGACCTCGCTGGCGTAGGTCCCGATGTAGATGAAGACGCCATCGGCCTTCGACATGGCAACGCTCCTTTCCGGGCCACCGGGGTGGGCCCAGCGCACCGACGTTGCCGGGCGCTCTCCCGCGAGGGTAGGCCGGACGCGGCGCGCCCTGCGAGACGTTCCTGGAGCGGCGTGCCTTCCGGTCCGTCTGGCATGATCCCTGCCGGTGCCTCTTCCTCCGGCCATCGAGATCGCGCGGCAGGCCACGCTGCGCCCGATCGACCGACATCGCGGCGCAGATGGGCATCGGACCCGGGCTGCTCGAGCCCTACGGCACGAACGTCGCCAAGGTCAGCCTCGACGCCGTCGAGGCCCTGGCCGACCGCCCCCGTGCCCGCTACGTCGTCGTGACCGCCGTGACCCCCACGCCGCTCGGCGAGGGCAAGACCACCACGACGGTCGGCCTCGGTCAGGCCCTGGCCTGCATCGGGCGGCAGGCGACCATCGCCATCCGCCAGGCCTCCATGGGCCCCACCTTCGGGATCAAGGGCGGCGCGGCCGGCGGCGGCTACAGCCAGGTCGTCCCGTTCGAGAACCTGAACCTGCATCTGACGGGCGACCTGCACGCGGTGACGGCCGCCAACAACCTCCTGGCCGCCATGGTCGACAACCACGTCTACAACGGGAACGCGCTGCGGCTCGACCCGCACGGCGTGACCTGGAAGCGCGTGCTCGACGTCAACGACCGCTCGCTGCGCCACATCGTCAGCGGGCTGGGCGACGAAGCAGGACGGCACGCCCCGGGAGACCGGGTTCGACATCACCGCGGCCTCCGAGGTCATGGCCGTCCTCGCCCTCTCGACGTCGCTGCGCGACCTGCGCCGGCGCATGGGACGGATCGTGGTGGGCTACACGGCGGCCGGCGAGCCGGTGACCGCCGAGCAGCTGAAGGCGGCCGGCGCCATGACCGTCATCATGCGCGATGCGATCAAGCCCAACCTGCTGCAGACGCTCGAGAACACGCCGGTGCTGGTCCACGCCGGGCCCTTCGGCAACATCGCGCACGGCAACTCGTCGGTGGTGGCCGACCTGATCGGGATCCACGCCGGCGAGTTCCTCGTCACCGAGGCCGGCTTCGGGGCCGACATGGGCGCCGAGCGCTTCTTCAACATCAAGTGCCGCACCTCGGGGCTGGTGCCCGACGCCGCCGTGGTGGTGACGACGGTGAGGGCGATGAAGCTGCACTCGGGCCGGCACCGCGTCGTGGCCGGGCGCCCGCTGCCGCCCGCCATGCTCGAGGAGAACCCCGAGGAGGTCGAGCTCGGCGCGGCCAACCTGCTGGCCCACCTCGCCATCGTGCGCCGCCACGGCGTGACCCCCGTCGTCGCCATCAACGCCATGGACGGCGACTTCGCCTTCCGAGCACGCCGCCATCCGGGAGATCGCCGCCTCGGTGGGCGTGCGGGCCGCGGTGTGCACGCACTTCGAGGACGGCGGCAAGGGAGCGGTGGAGCTGGCCGAGGCCGTCGTCGAGGCGACCGCCGAGCCGGGCGATTTCCGCATGCTCTACGACGACGGCGCGACGTTGCGGGAGAAGATCGAGACGGTGGCGACCGAGGTCTACGGGGCCGACGGGGTCGACTACCAGCCGGCGGCGGCCCGCCAGCTCGACACCTACGAGCGGGCGGGCTTCGGCTCGCTCCCCGTCTGCATCGCCAAGACCCACCTCTCCATCTCCTCGGACCCCTCGCTCCGTGGGTGCGCCCCGGGGCTGGCGCCTGCCGCGTCCGCGAGGCCAGGGCCAACGTGGGTGCCGGGTTCGTCTACCTGGTCAGCGGCGACATGCGCACCATGCCCGGGCTCTCCAGCAGCCCGGCCGCCGAGCGGATCGACATCGACGAGAACGGCAACGTGGTCGGCCTCTACTAGGCCGACGCCGCAGGGAAGGCGCCCATGGCCATCGACTTCACCCTCGCCCCCGAGCACGAGGAGATCCGCTCCCGCGTGCGGTCCTTCATTCAGGACACGGTGCAGCCGCGGATCAAGGAGTTCGACGACGAGGGGAAGGTGACCTCGCGCCACGAGTACCTCGTCACCATCCTGGAGTTGCGCGAGGAGGCCAAGCGGGCCGGCCTCTGGCTGCCCCACATGCCCGTCGAATGGGGCGGCATGGGGCTCGGGCACGTCGAGTTGGCCATGGTGCAGGCGGAGGCGGGCAGGACGCGGCTCGGGCCCTGGATCCTCAACTGCATGGCGCCCGACGAGGGCAACATGCACACCCTGCTGCACTGGGCCACCGACGCGCAGAAGGACAACTACCTGCGCCGGCTGTGCGAGGGCACCGCCATGTCCTGTTTCGCCATGACCGAGCCCGAGGTGGCCGGCTCCGACCCGACGCTGATTCAGACCCGGGCCGAGAAGGACGGGGACGAGTGGATCATCAACGGCCACAAGTGGTTCATCTCGAACGCGCGCCGGGCCCAGTTCGCCATTCTGGTGGCCCGGACCGAGCCGGATGTCCCGCCTGGGTCACGCGGCGCCAACACGGCATTCCTGGTCGATCTCCCCGCCGAGGGCTGGAACGACGTGCGCGAGGTCGAGACCATGCACGGGTCGACCGGCCACTCCGAGATCGTCATCGAGGACTTGCGGGTCCACGACTCGCAGATCCTCGGCGGGCGGGGCAACGGGCACCGACTCGGGCAGTACCGGCTGGGCCCGGCCCGCCTGGCCCACTGCATGCGCTGGATCGCCCAGGCCGAGACGGCGCTCGACATGATGGTCGACCGCTCCCTGCACCGGTACTCGCACGGATCGCTGCTGGCCGAGAAGCAGGGTGTGCAGTGGCTCATCGCCGACTCTGCGATGGAGCTCTACCAGTGCAAGCTCATGGTGCTCCACGCCGCGTACAAGATCGACCGGGGCGACGACTTCCGCACGGAGGTCTCCATGGCCAAGCACTTCGTGGCCAACAGCCTCAACCGCATCATCGACCGTTCCATGCAGGTGCACGGCGCGCTCGGCTACTCCACCGACACCCCGCTGGCCAACATGCTGCAGCACGCCCGCTGGGCCCGCTTCGCCGACGGCGCGGACGAGATCCACCAGATGCGCATCGCCGAGCGCACCATCGCCGCCTACAAGGACACCGGGTCGACCAACGCGGCCACCGGCGGCCTCCCCCTCTGAGCCATGGGTTGCCTCCTCGCACTGTTCGCGGCCATTTCGCCGCGGTTCGTCATCTTCCTCCTCTGGATCTTCTCGGACCGCCTGACCATCGCCTTCCGCTCCGGCTGGGAGGGCATCATCGGCTTCATCTTCCTGCCGTACACGACGCTCTTCTACGCGCTCGTCTACTCGCCCGGGAAGGGTGTCGACGCGTTCGGCTGGGTCATCGTCGCCCTCGGGGTGCTGCTCGACCTCTCCTCGCACCTGTTCGGCTCCCGGGCGCGTCGGCGTCGGGACCGTCGGGCAGTGGCGCACCTCAGCTCTTCTCCCGACGTCTTCCGCCGGAGGGCGGACCGTTCTCTTCCGTTCCCGATGGTCGAGACCCGCAACCATTCAGGCGGCATGATCTCGGCGGCGGCCGCCCTGTCGAATAAGGAGCTGACGGATGGTCTCGACGGATTCTTCCGCCAGATGGCCGCCGTGATGGGAAACATCGTCGTGCACCTCGGCGAGGTCGACCGGCGCCAGGCGTATAGAGAGGACGGGGCGACCTCCGCAGAGGCTTGGGCCGAGAAGCGCTTCGGGGTCTCGACCCCGACCGCCCGGGCCCTGACGCACGTGGGGGAGAAGGCGTGGGACCTTCCCCACCTGGTCGAGTCGATGTGCGCCGGGGACCTCTCCTTCGACAAGGTCAGGGCCGTGGCCGACGTGGCGACACCCGAGACCGACGAGGAGCTCTGTGAGCAGGCCAAGGAGTGCACGGTGCGCGAGTTGGCCGATGTCGCCCGCACGAAGGCGGCGACCAAACCGGCTTCTGCCCGTTCCGAGCACGAGCGTCGGTTTCTTCGCTTCAACGAGGCGTTCCGCACCATGACCGTCCAACTCCCTCGCGAGTCCTTCGCCGTGACCAGGACCTGCCTCGAGACCCAGGCCCGCCACATCCCCTCCGACGGGGAGACGCCCTGGGACCAGCGCCTCTGTGACGCCTTCGTCGAGATGATCCGCTCCTCGACGCCAGGCGCTGAGAGCGGAGCCACGACGGCGAGCCATTACGTCGTCGTCGCCCACGTCCCGCTGGCCGCCCTGGTCGACGAGTCGGGCGAGTCAACCGCCCTCGCCGGCGAGCTCGAGCACGACGGCCTGATCAGCACCGAGACGGTGCAAGAGATCGCCTGTGACGCCACCATCGTCATCGGGGTCGACGACGACGTCGGACACACCATGTACGAGGGACGGGCCCGGCGGACCCCCTCTGATGCCCAGCGTCGAGAGATCGTGCGCCGGGACCGACATTGCCGCTTCCCGGGCTGCACCAATGCCACCTTCACCAACATCCACCACATCATTCCCTGGAAGCCGGGAGGACGGACCGACCTGGACAATCTCGCCCTCGCCTGTTTGCACCACCATCACGTGGTGCACTCCAAAGGCTGGACCATGTCCGGCAACGCCAACGAGGAGCTCACCTTCACCACCCCGAAGGGGCGGGTCATGACGTCGCGCCCCTCGCCGCTGTGGACGAGGGTGACGCCCGGTCCCGGATCGGGGCGGGCGAGCGGCTAGGCGAAGCGCAACCGGAGGTCGGGCTCGGGCCCGAAGGAGGCTGGGCTGGGACCCGTGGTCGCGAGCTTGTGCCAGCCGGCCACGCCGATCATGGCGGCATTGTCGGTCGCCATGGCGTGCGGCGGTATGAGCAGCCGGGTGCCGAACTCGTCGGCCAGCGTCTGGGCCCGCGCACGGAGGATTGGGCTGGCCGCCACGCCGCCGACGATGGCGACGGCGGGATCACCGAACTCCTGCAGCGCACGGCGGAGCTTGGCGATGAGGACGTCCATGCAGGCGGCCACGAACGAAGCCGCCACCTCGGTCTCCGAGAAGCCCGGATCGGCGCGGACGTAGTTCACGACCGCCGTCTTGAGTCCCGAGAACGAGAAGGTGTACCCCTCGGCGAGCATGGGACGAGGAAAGCCGAGCACGTCCTCGCCCGTGTCAGCCAGGCGATCGAGCACTGGGCCACCGGGATACCCGAGACCGAGAAAACGGGCCACCTTGTCGTAGGCCTCTCCGATGGAGTCGTCGACAGTCTCACCGAGCAGCTCGTAGCGCCCCGGCTCGGTGGAGCGGGTAAGCATGCAGTGGCCCCCGGACACGAGCAGCGCGATTTGCGGGAACGGCACCTGTCGGTCGGCTAGGTAGACACTGGCCAGGTGGCCCTCCAGGTGGTTGACGCCGACGACGGGGATGCCCCAGCCCAGGGCCAGGGCCTTGGCCGTGGCGATGCCGACCAAGAGCGCGCCGACCAGGCCGGGACCGGACGTGACCGCCACCGCCGTCAGGTCCTCCCCGGCGACCCCGGCCTCACGCAGGGCCCGCTCGATCGACGGGCGTCACGGTCTCGAGATGGGCGCGGCTGGCCAGCTCCGGGACGACCCCGCCGTAGTCGGCATGCAGGTCGATCTGGCTGGCCACCACCGAGGAGCGCACCGCCAGCGAGTCGTCGATCACGGCCGCCGCCGTCTCGTCACAGGATGTCTCGATGGCCAGCAGCGTCCGGGTCACCGGGTCTCCGCCAGAGCGGCCGTGATCGCGTCGCTCGGAATGGCACCTTCGCGCTCGACCAAGGGTTGCGCGGCATGCACGTTGACCAGGGTCGAGGGGACGTCCTGGAGCAGGCCGCCATCGACGACGAGATCGACCGACGGCCCGAGACAGTCCGTCACGTCCTGCGCCGTACGCGGCGTGGTCGCGCCGTGCGGGTTGGCACTGGTGACGACCAGGGGGCCCGTCAGCTCGAGGAGCGAGCGCAGGAAGTCGTGGTCGGGAACGCGCACTGCCACCTCCGCGCGGCCGTCCAGCCACGCGGGCCGGTCGAGCTGGGTGTCGAAGCCGTAGGCCAAGGTCAGCGGACCCGGCCACCAGCGCTGGGCCAGCGCCTCCGCTCCCGATGTGAACGCCACGCCGAGCGCGCGCACCTGCGCCACGGAGGCGGCCAAAACGGGAAGGTGCATGCCCTCTGGCCGGTTCTTGATGCGGTACACCGCGCTGCACCGCATCCGCATCGTCCGGCCGAGCCGCCAATCCGTAGACGGTGTCGGTTGGCACCACGGCGACACCGCCGGAGCGCAGCACCTCCGCCGCGATGCGCTCGCCCTCGTCGTCGGCGCGCACCACCCTCATGTCATGTTCCGGTGCTGCCGTTGGTCGGTCAGAGCCTGAGGGGGCGGACGGCGGCGCCGACGAGCGTCGGATCCGACTGCCAGTCCACACCGGGTACGTCGATGTAGAGCTCGATCTCGTTGCCGTCGGGATCGAGGATATAGAGGCTGTGGGTGACGGTGTGGTCGGCCGAGCCGACCACGGTGGCGCCGGCCTTCTGCACCGCGTCGAGCGCGGCGCGTAGGTCGTCGTCGGTCTCGCCGACGTTGAGCCCGAAGTGGTACAAGCCGACGCGCCGTCCCAGCGGGATCGGAGTGGCGTCGGGTCCGACCTCAATGAGCAGGAGCTCATGATGGGTGCGACCAGAGGAGAAGCCGGCGGCTCCGACGGGCTCATCTCCCGGACTCGGGCAGCACCTGCCGCCAACCGAGGACGTCGCGGTAGAAAGCCACCGAGCGACGCAGGTCACGCACGTACAGGACCAGGTGGCCCAGCTCTCGAACCTTCATGCACTCACGCTACCGGTCGCCTCGGCGTCGACCGACGCCGCGGAGCGGATCCAGTTGGCTGTGGGCGGCATGCCAGGCCCGAGATGGATCGGGACGTCGAAGGGCTGGGACTCGAGCCCGGCCGCCTCCATCAACTCGGTCAGGGCATGCGGGATGGCGGCCGCGACATCCCACAGGCGCGGGACGGCGCGGGCGTCGGAAGCCAACCCCCAGTACAGGACGCCGAGGTTGCTCATGATGGTGATGTTGAGTCCCATGCCATCCATCACGGGACCCAGCGGGAACATCCCGAGCATCTGGCTGCCGCCCAGGTAGAGCGGGAAGTCCGGACCGGGCACGTTCGAGACGACGAGGTTGGCGACGGGCCGGTGGCGGTCGGCCAGCTTCATCCCGGTGTAGAGCCGGGCCGCCGCGGCGAACACGTTTGGCGTGGCGTGCTCGGCCCAGTTCTGCAGCGTCGTCGCCCCCAGCGCCTGGTGCTCCTCCTTGGCGCCCTTGGTGCCTTCGTGGATGAGGCGCAGCCGTTCCAGCGGATCCTCGATCTGGCAGGGCAGCTGGACGAACATGGCCGACACCTTGTTGGAGCCCTTCAACTCGGCGACGTCGGGTGTCACAGACACCGGCACCACCGAGACGAGCGGGATGTCGGGGAGCTCGTCCCCGGCCAGCAGATAGGTGCGGAGCGCCCCTGCGCACATGGCCAGCACCACATCGTTGACCGTCGTGCCCATCTTGTTCTTCAGCGCCTTGGCGTCGGCCAGGCTGGCGGCGGCAAAGGCGACCCGCCGCCGGGCGTGCACCGCGACGTTGATGGACGTGCGTGGCGCCGTCAACGGCAGGGCCGCCTTGGCCGTCTGCCCTTGGCGGATCCTGCGCACATCGAAGATGTTCCGGGTGGTGCGCAACATGATTCGCCCGATGTCGAAGGGCGCCACCAGCCCTGTCACCATCGCCTGGGCCACCAGCTCGAGACCGGACGGGATGCGCGAGTCGAGTTGGCGCGCCGTCTGCGGGTGCGGCTCCGGCGGGTCGGGCTCGAGGTCGAAGAGGACGCCCAGCAGCTCCGCCCCGGACACGCCGTCGATGGTGCTGTGGTGCATCTTGACGACCAGCGCGATCTTCCCGTCCTCCAGCCCCTCCACGATCCACATCTCCCAGAGCGGGCGGTCCCGATGGAGTTGGCGGCTGATGACATCGGCGGCGAAGTCAGCCAGCTCACGCATGCCCCCCGGCGACGGCAGCGCAGCACGCCGCAGATGGTTGTCGATGTCGAACTCGGGGTCGTCGACCCACACGGGGTGGCCGAGCCGCATCGGCACCTCCACCAGGCGGCGCTGGAAGACCGGGGCCATGGGGATGCGGTCTTTGATGAGCTGGCGGATCCGCCGGAACGAGTAGCCGCCCGGCACGGTAGACGGGTCGAACACGGCGGCCATGGCCACGTGCATATGGAGGGTCGGGGTCTCCATGTAGAGGAAACTCGCATCGAGCCCGGTCAGCCGTTCGGGGGTCATCGATCTCCTTGGTTCATCGCTGTGCGTTCATAAGCTCGCACCAACTCCAGGCCAGGGCAAACGGGCAGAACCGCCGTCCGACCAGGGGTGGACCTGCGGAGAACGGCGCAATCGGGCGAAGATGGTGGCGTGCCGTACGCCTTTTTGATCGTGACCCTCGTCGGAGCCGCCGCGATAGCCCTCGCGTACCGCCCCATCCGCCGGGAGCCGTTCACCGTCCTCAGCTTCACCTGCGGCTGGATAGCCAGCGAGCTGGCCTTCCAGAACATCGTCTGGCAGCTGGTCGCCACCGCCCTCTTCATCCGGTTCGGGGCGCTCTCGAACTGGGCCGGGTGGCTCGGCCTCGCCGTAGCCGTGGCCGACTGGGTTGGGCTCATAGGACTCGGTGTCGCCGGGCGCCGAGCGGCGGGTGTCACCGCCGCCGCCCTCGACGAGGTCCGATCAGAAGCCTTCCCGGTTCCCCGCCTGCCGACCGCGCCGACCTGGGGCCGCTGGTGGCGGGTGACCCGTGCCATCCCGTTCAGCTCGCGGGCCGTCCAGGCGACGCGCAACGTCGACTACTGGGGCGACGGCAATCGGCGCCACCGCCTCGACATCTACCGGTCCCGCCTCGTCCAGCCCGAGAAGGCGCCCGTCATGGTGTACATCCACGGAGGAGCCTGGATCATCGGGGAGAAGCGCGAGCAGGGAAAACCAATGATGTACGAGCTCGTGGCCCGTGGATGGGTCTGCGTGGCCATCAACTACCGGCTCAGCCCCAAGGCCACCTGGCCGGACCAGATCGTCGACGCCAAGCGGGCGGTGGCCTGGGTCAAGGAGCACATAGACGAGTACGGGGGCGATCCCTCCTTCGTGGCCGTCAGCGGGGGATCGGCCGGCGGGCACCTGTGCGCGCTGCTCGCCCTGAGCGTCGGCGACCCCACCTTCCAGCCGGGATTCGAGACCGCGGACACCGCGGTGCAGGCCTGCGTCCCCTTCTACGGCGTGATGGATCTGACCAGCTCGCCCGACGGCTCGGCCATCTTCGGGCCCGGCCTCCTCAAGATGCTCGAGAAGAAGGTCATGAAGACGACGGAATCGGCGCACCCCGAGCTCTTCCTCGCCGCGTCACCGACGTACCGCGTCACTGCCGACGCACCTCCGTTCTTCGTGCTCCAGGGCGTCAACGACACGCTGGTGCCCGTCGAGACGGCCCGCACGTTCGTCGATCACCTGCGCGCGGTATCGAAAGAACCGGTGGCCTATGCGGAGCTGCCCCTCGCCCAGCACGCATTCGACGTCCTGGCCTCCCTGCGCTGCCAGGCCACCACCTCGGCAGTGGCGGACTTCCTCGACGGCGCCCGGGCCGAAGCCCGAACCGCCCACGCGCCCGAACCGACCACCCCGCGAATTCGATCTGATCCCGAATAATCGGGTCAGGCCTCGTCGGCCAACACGACCTCGACCGAGAGCGCGTCGCCCTGCGCGACCACCATGTCGTCAACGCCGCCCGCATCGACGATGTCGCCGCGGGCCGCCTCGACCGCGGCGAGCGTGGCCGGCGAACCGGTCACGGTGAGCAGGGCCACCCGCGCCCGCATGGAGCGTTTGTTGGTCGTCTTCTCGCGCCGGACCGCGCCGAGCACCTCTGCCGCCACTGTCAGCACCGACGAGTCCGCGTCCTCGTGCGGCCCGACGTCGCCGGCATCGGGCCAGGACGCCAGGTGCACCGAGCCCTCCTGCCACCAGCTCCAGACCTCCTCGGTCACGAAGGGGAGGAAGGGCGCGAAGAGGCGGTGCAGGGCGGACAGGGCCAGCGCCAGCGTCGCCCGGGCCGAGTCCGCCCCACCTGGCTCACCCTCCCCGTAGGCGCGCGTCTTGACCAACTCGAGGTAGTCGTCGCAGAAGGACCAGAAGAACGTCTCGGTGACCTCGAGCGCCCGCGCGTAGTCAAACCCGTCGTGCGCGGCCGTGGCGGTCCGGATCAACGCGGAGAGCTGCGCCAGGAGTGCGGCGTCGAGCGGCTGGCGGACCGCCTCGATCCCGGGCACCGGTCCCTCGCCCAACCTGCCGAGCGCGAACTTGGACGCGTTGAGGATCTTGATCGCCAGCCGCCGCCCGATCTTCATGACGCCCGTGTCCAGCGCCGTGTCCGTCCCGGGTCGGCCGTTGCAGGCCCAGTAGCGCACCGCGTCGGAGCCGAACTCCTCCAGCGTCGCCATGGGGGTGATGACGTTGCCCTTCGACTTCGACATCTTCTTGCGGTCCTTGTCGAGGATCCAGCCGTTGATGGTGGTGTGGCGCCACGGCAGGACGCCGTGTTCCAGATGTGAACGCAGCAGGGTCGAGAAGAGCCAGGTCCGGATGATCTCGGGACCCTGCGGCCGCAGGTCCATGGGGAACGTCGCAGCGAACAGTGCCGCGTCGTCCTCCCAACCGCAGGCGATCTCCGGTGTCACCGAGGAGGTGGCCCAGGTGTCCATGACGTCGGGATCGCCGGTGAACCCGCCGGGTGCGCCGCGTTGCTCCGGCGTGTAGCCGTCGGGCACATCCGTCGTCGGGTCGACGGGAAGGCGTGTCTCGTCGGGGACGATGGGTGACCCATGGTCGGCCTCGCCGTCAGGCCCGACGGGGTACCAGACGGGGACCGGCACCCCGAAGAAGCGCTGGCGACTGACCAGCCAGTCGCCGTTGAGCCCGCTGACCCAGTCGTCGAAGCGGACCTGCATGTACGGCGGGTGCCAGTCGAGCTGCCTACCCCGGTCGAGCAGGTCACGCCGCAGCGCATCGTCGCGGCCGCCGTTGCGGATGAACCACTGCCGGCTGGTCACGATCTCGAGTGGGCGGGTTCCCCGCTCGTAGAACTTCACCGGGTGCTCGATAGGCCGAGGGTCGCCGACCATGTCCCCCGACGCGGCCAGCATCTCGACCATGGCCCGCTGGGCCTGCTTCACCGTCCGCCCGGCGATGGCGCGCCAGGCCTCGCCGTCGGGAACGCCGGGCGGCGGCGTCTCGGTGATGCGGCCGGACCGCGTCACGATGCTCCGGGTCGGCAGTCGAGCTCGCGCCACCACACCACGTCGGTGACGTCCCCGAAGGTGCAGATCATGGCGATGCCCGAGCCCTTGTCCGGCTCCGCCAGGTGGTGGGCCAGCACGGGCACCTCGACTCCGAAGAGCGGCGTGTGCACCGTCGACCCGAACCGGGCGGCATAGCGCTCGTCGTCGGGGTGGGCCACGAGGGCCACGCAGGCGGCAACCAACTCAGGCCGTGTCGTCTCGATCTCGATGTCGTCGAAGCGCAAGCGGTGGTAGGCGCCGGCCACCTCGACGGTCCTCCATCTCGGCCTGTGCCACGGCCGTCTGGAAGTCCACGTCCCAGAGCGTCGGTGCCTCCGACGTGTACGCCTCGCCCCGGGCCAGATTGCGCAGGAACATGCGCTGGCTGGTCCGCCGGCTCCTGTCGTCGATGGTGGCGTACGTGCGGCCCCAGTCCACCGAGAGCCCGACGCGCCGCCAGAGGTCCTCGAAGGCCCGCTCGTCCTCGGCCGTGAGCTGGTGGCACAGCGCGATGAAGTTGGGCCGGCTGACCGGGACGTCGTCCTTGCCGGGCTCCTCGGGCGGCGTGAAGTCCGGGTCGTAGGGGAGCTGACGGGTCGCAGGTCACCCCGAAGTAGGTCTGCACCCGGCGCTCGGTCGGGAGCCCGTTGTCGTCCCAGCCCATCGGGTAGAAGAGCTTCCATCCCCGCATGCGCCGGTAGCGGGCGATGGCGTCGGTCTGGACGTAGCCGAACACCGAGCCCATGTGGAGGGAGCCGGACACCGTCGGCGGGGGGGTATCGATGGAGAAGACCTCGGCCCGGGTGGCGCCGTGTCGTCGAAGCGGTAGGTGCCCGCTTCCTCCCAGACGGGGGCCCAACGGTCCTCGAGATCGTCGAGGCGTCGGCTTCTCGGGGACGCGGGGCGCTCCGGTCGTCATGATCGGGTTACCGTACCCGGGTGCTGCGCCTTCACGACACCGCAACCGGCACGGTCCGCCCCCTCGAGCTCCGCAAAGAGGGCGAGGTGTCGATGTACGTGTGCGGTCCGACCGTCTATGACATGCCCCACATCGGCCACGGGCGGGCCAACCTGACCTTCGACATCCTGCGGCGCTACCTGAGCTTCACCGGGCTGAAGGTGCACCACGTGGCCAACGTCACCGACGTCGACGACAACATCATCAAGCGGGCCGCTGAGCTCGGGCGCACCGAGTCCGACGTGGCCGCCGAATTCGAGGCCCGCTGGTGGGAGTCGATGGACGCGCTGGGTGACCTGCGCCCGCAGGACATCCCACACGCCACGCAATACATCGAGGACATGGTGGCGCTGGTGGGCGAGCTGGTGGCACTGGGGAAGGCCTACGAGACGCCCGACGGCGTCTACCTGGAGGTCTCCAAGGTTCCCGGGTACGGCCTCCTGGCGCAGCAGTCGCTGGCGTCGTTGCAGGTCGGGGCGCGGGTCGAGGCCAACGAGGACAAGCGATCGCCCCTCGACTTCGCCCTCTGGAAGAAGGCGAAGGTCGGGGAGCCCAGCTGGGACTCACCGTGGGGGCCGGGCAGGCCGGGGTGGCACACCGAGTGCGTGGTCATGTCGCTCGACCTGCTGGGCGAGGGGTTCGACCTGCACGGCGGCGGGCAGGACCTGAAGTTCCCGCACCACGAGAACGAGCGGGCGCAGGCGGTCGCCGACGGCAAGGTCTTCGCACAGCACTGGATGCACAACGGCTGGGTGGAGGTCGAGGGGACGAAGATGTCAAAGTCGCTCGGCAACTTCACCACGTTGCCCGACCTCCTGTCCCGCTACGACGCCCGCGCGTACCGGTTGCTGGTGCTCCGCGCCCATTACCGCTCGCCCATTGAGGTGACGCCCGACACGTTGGCCGACGCCGAGAAGGCCCTCACCCGGATGGACGGGTTGGCCAGGCGATTCGCGGGGTTCGGTGTCGCGGATCTGCTGGCTCAGACCGACGACGGCTTCGTCGTCGAGGGGGAGCCGCCGGCCACGGATGTGGACCTGGGCGCGTCGGCGGCTTTCCGGGCGCGCATGGACGACGACCTCGACACCCCGGGGGCGCTGGCCGGCATCTTCGAGCTCGTCACGGCGGCGCACTCCGCCGCCGACGCCGGCGACGAGGACGAGGGCGGTCACCTGGCCCACACGGCCGCGGTGCTCGCCGCTGCGCTCGGGCTGTCGTTGCGTGCGGCGGACATCGAGGTCGACGAGGAGTCGGCGGGGCTGGTGGCGGCCCGAGACGAGGCCCGGCGCGCCAGGGACTTCGCCCGGGCCGACGCGCTCCGCGACGAGCTGGTGGCCCGGGGGTGGACCGTCGAGGACACGTCGGACGGCACGGCCATCCGTCGCTGACCTGGCCCAAAAGACCCAGTTCAACGGGTATTTTCCTCCCGCGGGTAGACTGATTCCCGAATCGTGGTTACTGTTGAGTAACCACGGAACCCCTCGGGGTCGACCGCGCCGGACGCGGCCATCGTTCCCGGGAGCGGTTCCATCGAACGCAGAGGCTTCGGTCGCGGCCGGGGTCGCCCAAGGAGGCGCATCATGGCCGACTACTCCCTCGAACTGAACGAGGACCAGCTCCAGATCGTGAAGTGGGTCCACGAGTTCGCCGAGAACGTCGTCCGTCCCGCCGGACCCGAATGGGACGAGCGGGAGGAGACGCCGTGGCCCATCATCGAGGAGGCGGCGAAGAACGGGCTCTACTCCTTCGACTTCATCGCCCAGGCGTTCTCCGACCCCACCGGCCTCCTGATGTGCCTGGTCAACGAGGAGATGAGCTGGGGTGACGCCGGCATCGCGCTCGCCATCTTCGGCTCGACCCTGGCGGTGGCTGGGATCTTCGCCAACGGGACGCCCGAGCAGATCGGGGAGTGGATCCCGCAGTGCTTCGGGACGCCCGACGACGTCAAGCTGGCTGCCTTCGGGGTCTCCGAGCCCGACGCCGGCTCGGATGTCTCGTCCCTGAAGTCACGAGCCGTCTACGACGAGGCCAAGGACGAGTGGGTACTCAACGGCACCAAGACGTGGATCACCAACGGCGGCATCGCCAACACCCACGTGCTCGTCCTCTCGGTGGACCCGTCGCTCGGGAGCCGGGGCCAGGCGAGCTTCGTGGTGCCGGAGGGAACGCCGGGCATCTCCCAGGGCCAGAAGTTCAAGAAGATGGGCATTCGTGCCTCCCACACGGCCGAGGTCGTCCTCGAGGACTGCCGTGTGCCGGGTCGCTGCCTCCTCGGCGGCAAGGAGAAGCTGGACCAGCGCCTGGCCCGGGCCAAGGAGGGAAAGAAGACGTCCACGCAGGCCGCCATGGCCACGTTCGAGGCCTCCCGCCCAATTGTGGGTGCGCAGGCCGTCGGTATCGCCCGGGCCGCCTACGAGTACGCGCTCGACTACGCCAAGGAGCGCAAGCAGTTCGGCCGGGCCATCATCGAGAACCAGGCCATCGCGTTCAAGCTGGCGGACATGAAGATGCACACGGACGCCGCCCGGTTGCTCGTGCACCGCGCCGCCAACATGGCCAGCACCGGCAAGAAGTTCGAGAACGGCGAGGGCTCCATGTCCAAGCTCTACGCCGGCGAGAACGCCGTGTGGGTGACCGACCAAGCCATCCAGATCCTGGGTGGGTACGGCTACGTCCGGGAGAACCCGGTCGAACAGTGGCACCGGGACTCGAAGATCTACACGATCTTCGAGGGGACGTCGGAGATTCAGCGCCTGGTGATCGCCCGGGCGATCTCGGGGATACACATCAACTGATCTCGTAGGGGACGATTGGTTTGATCGACGTGGCGGGTCGGGCTCCAGGAGTCCGTGGCGCACGACGGGACTGAGAGACCGACCTGGCGGGTCATCCGGCTCGGTGACGACCAGGTCGCACTGGCCAGGTCGCTCATTCGGAGTTCATGATGTTTCACGATCGTGGTCTCTTCGCCCGCGGTCAGACCGCTTCCTGTACCGAAGCGGAGTCAAGGTGCCGGGACAGTTCTTAGACAATGGGCATGAGTGTCAGAACGATCTTGCTCGATCGCGGCGACCGCGGCGCAGTCTGATTTCCCGATGACCGAGTTGGTTGTGGCTTCGAATCTCAAGTGACGGGAGGCGTGTCAATTCGCGACAGAATGCGCTCGGCGTCTCGGCCAAGTCGTCGCAGTTGCTCGGGTGACAAGACGTCGATGACGAGGGAGCGGACGTGTGCAACATGGGCCGGAGCCGCGGCCTCGAGAGTTCGAGAGCCGCTGTCGGTGAGGATCGCGTTGGTGAATCGCCCGTCGGCGGGATCAGGCTCGCGGCGGACGAAGCCTCGATCCTCGAGTCGTTTGACGACCCGAGACAAGCGGGACAGCGACGCGTTGGTCACCACCGCCAAGGAGCTCATCCTCATCATCCGTTGCTGGCCGCTCGACAGGCACGCGAGAACCTGATATTCGACCATCGCCAGGCTCGAGTCATGTTGGAGCTGCTGATCGATCGACCAGGGAAGCCAGGTCATGAGTCTCACCACCGCCAACCATGAGTTCAGCTCTTCGGGCGTGAGCCATTCGACAGTTGTCTGCTCAGCATCGTCGCCGACAGTTTCGGTCACAGCCTGATGGTAGCTACTTCATTGCTGAGTCAAGTGACATGGGAGAGACGCCGAGGCATGCAAAGCCGGTTCTGATCACAGTGATGGCGGTCAACTGGCCTCCAGCGCCACTGTGGTCACTTGACACGACAAGCGCTCGGTCCTACATTTGACTTGACGCGGAAAGTCAATACGGCCCGGATAGGAGGGCGCCGGCCTCACTCCGCAGGCTCGATGCCTGCTTGAGAAGGCCGCGCTCCCGCACTCCGCTTCCGAGCCGACGGAACTCCCAACTGCAGAGACGGAGCATCCAATGACCACTTTGATGACGATGGAGCATGCGGACGGGATCCCTGGACATGGGGCCAACTACGACCGGCGGTGGTGGATTCTGGGCGTGCTCGGCATCGCTCAGTTAATGGTCATTCTCGACGGCACCATCGTGAACATTGCTCTACCTTCGGCTCAGCACGATCTGCACTTCTCCAACGCTGATCGTCAGTGGATCGTCACCGCGTACTCGCTTGCCTTCGGAAGTCTTCTCCTGCTCGGTGGCCGAATTGGCGACATGATCGGACGCAAGCGGGCGCTCGTCATTGGACTGGTCGGCTTCGCTGTGGCATCAGCCATCGGCGGTGCTTCGGTCAACTTCACGATGCTCGTCGTTGCCCGCACCGTCCAGGGTGCGTTCGGGGCCTTGCTCGCTCCTTCGGTGCTGGCTCTCTTGACCACGACCTTCACTGATCCGGATGAGCGAGGACGGGCCTTCGGGATCTACGGTGCCCTCGCAGGTGCGGGCGGTGCGATTGGGCTCCTCCTTGGCGGCATCCTTACCTCCTACGCGTCGTGGCGGTGGACGCTCTTCGTCAACCTCGTGTTTGCTGTGACCGCCATCGTCGGAGCCCTGCTCTTGTTGGCCAGGGACGAGGGGGCTGATCACGACCCGTTGGACCTTCCTGGCCTGTTCCTCGTAGCCGGCGGGCTGTTCTGTCTCGTGTTCGGTTTCTCCCACGCGGAGACCACGTCCTGGAGCAATCACTTCACGATTGCGTTCCTCGTGGCAGGGGTGGTCCTGCTTGCCGTATTCGCTTATTTCGAGACGAGGGCGAAGTACCCGTTGCTCCCGCCCCGGGTCGTGCTCGACCGAACCAGGGGCGGATCTGTCCTGGCCATGCTGTTCGCCAGCGTCGGGATCTTCGGCGTGTTCTTGTTCTTGTCCTATTACTTACAGGGCACGTTGGGGTTCAGCCCGGTGAAGAGCGGCCTCGCGTTCCTCCCGATGGTGGCCGCCCTGGCCGCCGCGTCGCAGGTGGCCAATCGGACCCTGTTGCCGCGATTCGGGCCCAAGCCGATCGTGCCCATCGGCCTGCTCGTGTGTGCTGCGGCGTTGTTCGGGCTCCATCTCGTCGGCCTGCATTCGTCCTACGTCAGCCACGTGCTCCCCTATCTCCTCTTGTTGGGCGTCGGGTTCGGGCTGAGCGTCGCCCCCGCCTTCAGCACCGGCACCCTCGGGTTGGCACCCCAGGACGCCGGCGTCGGGTCGGCCACCCTCAACACGGCGCAACAGGTAGGGGGATCCATCGGCACGTCGCTGCTCAACACCTTGGCCGCAAGTGCTGCGACGTCCTATTTGGTCGGTCGGGCACCGACCCCGGCCAATCTCCAAGCGGCCCTGCTCCACAGCTATACGACGACGTTTTTGTGGTCTGCCTTGATCTTCGTCGTTGGGGCCGTCGTTGCCGGCCTCGTGCTCAAACGAGGCGGCCTCGCCGAGCTCGCCTCCCAAGACCCGACTGCGAAAGCCGATCTCGGATCCAAGGAACCAGATCGAATAGACAGTTTCCGAGTGCGAGTGTCTTGTCGGTGAGCTCTCTGGCATGCCAGCCGGACGTCTCGACCGAGCCCGTCGTGTCTCGTTCCGGCTCGACGGTGACGACCCGCGGATCTCGTGCAAGTGCAACTGGTGATCAGCGGCATCCACATCGATTGATCGGGAGCATGAGCGACAGGGCGAGCACGCCGAACGCGCCAACCGCGCTCTTCCGGAGGGTCCTGGAGACTGAAATCACGAGATGCCTCGTTCCCCGTTGTCCGCAGGGTCGCTGCGGCCTCCGCCCCCGCCAGGGAAACGCCATGGGCCACATGTCCCTTGCGGCGGCCCGGTACTGGTGATCGTCGATCGTCTTCCATGATCTTCACAATTCTCGAGGGGCCCCCCGAGGCCCAGCGCCTGGCGATCAGCCGAGCGATCAGCGACACCCACATCGCATTATCTACCTGGGAGTTCGCGGTTCGCGGCCCGACCTCCAGTTCGCGCCGGTTCGCGCCCATTCCCTAAAGATCCCTCCCGTTGCAGCCGACAATGACAACGGCGAACGAAGGCTTGGCGGTGGGCCGCATTCGGGTTCGATCCCGATGCCGCCCGGTCGTTGAAGGGATCATCGAGCATGGTTACGGAAGAGGAATGGCACGGAGAGATAGCGAAGGCCAAGCGCCTTCGCTACATCAGCCCGCTGGCTGGACTCGTCGTCCTCGGCGTACTGGTGATACCGGCGGTGGCTATCGGCCATTCCGTCGGATCGGGTCTCACCCCCTACCTGGTGACGGCAGGTGTCCTCATCGTCATGTTGCTCCCGCTGGTGTACCTGCTGGTCATCTTGAGCGACCGTCAGCAGAACAAGACCGACCAGAAAGTCCGGACGCTTACTCGAGAGCTGAGTCAGGCGATCGAGGTCGCCGACCGCGAGGGGATCACTCGGGAGCTGCAGGCGCAGCGCCAGCGCTTCGAGAGTCGCCTCGCCAACGCGTTGGACATGGCCGAAGGCGAGCCGGAGGTCATCGACGTCATTGAGCGGTCCTTCGCCGCCGTCTTGCCGGAGGCGCCGGCCGAGTTGCTCCTCGCGGACAACAGCCACGCCCATCTCCTCCGCATGGCCGGCGTCGGGCCTGAGGGCGAGCCGCCCTGTTGCAGCGTCGACTCACCCGATCGCTGTCCCGCCGCCCGGCGCGCCCAGGTCCAGGTGTTCGCCGACAGTGACGATCTCGACGCTTGTCCCAAGCTCCGCAACCGGCCCCAGGGCCGCCTCTCGGCACTGTGCGTCCCTGTCTCCATCATGGGGCGGACCGTGGGCGTCATCCATGCCACAGGCAAGCCGGAAGCCGAGGTGGACGACACGACGGTCCAGGACCTGACCACCATGGCCAAGCTGGCGGGGGCCCGGATCGGCTTGCTCAGGGTCATGGCCGAGACACAGCTGCAGGCGTCGACGGACACCCTCACCGGGCTGTTCAACCGCCGCTCCTTCTCCGAGAAGATGGCGGCGGTGCCCCACGATCTCTATCCCGTGGCGGTGGCGATGGCCGATCTGGACCACTTCAAGAACCTGAACGACACCTACGGGCACGAGACCGGCGACAGGGCGCTGCGGCTGTTCGCCCGTGTCCTGCGCGACACGCTCCGGGCGCACGACCTCATCTCCCGTTACGGCGGGGAGGAATTCGCCATCGCGTTCCCCGACTGCTCGGCGGTCGACGCGACCCGCGCCTTGAACACCGTGCAGGCCCAGCTCGACGCCGCCATCACCGTCGGGGGGCTGCCCAAGTTCACCGCAAGCTTCGGGATCACCGAAATTGAGCCGGGGGAGGAGCTCGCCGCCGCGCTCCGGCGGGCCGACGACGCGCTGCTCGTGGCGAAGCGCTCGGGTCGCAACCAGGTCGTCCTGCATGATCCGGGCACGGCCTCGAACGCGCCCGACGGGAACGGCAACACGCCGCACCGAGCCGAGGACTTGGCCCGCGCCGAGCGCATCTGAGCCGTCCGTTGCGACAGCTTTCCGAGACTCCGTAGGAGCGAGCACCGCCGGATAGCGTCGCCCGATGGCCGTCGTGCCCCTCCGGCGCAACCGGGACTTCGTGCTGCTCCAGACGGGGCAGCTCCTTTCGAGTGCGGGCTCGCAGGCGACGGCCATTGCGTACCCGCTCCTGGCTCTTGCGCTGACCCACTCGGCCGTCAAGGCGGGACTCGTCTCCTTTGCCCGTACCGCTCCGATCGCCCTCCTGGCCATTCCGGCCGGTTTGGCGGCGGACCGCTGGAGCCGACGGGCCCTGATGATCGGCGCCGACGCCCTGCGCGCCGCGGCCATGGGGGGCCTGGCCATCAGCCTCGTGGTCGGCGATGTCCCCTTTTGGGTCATCCCGTGCGTGGCGTTCGTCGAGGGCATCGGCACGACCGTCTTCAGTGCCGCCCAACCGGGCGCGCTCCGGGCTGTTGTCCCGACGGAGCAATTGCCCGAAGCGGCGGGCGCGCAGAGTGGACGGGCCGCCGCCGTGCGGATCGTCGGTCCCCCGTTGGGTGGGGCTCTGTTCGAGGCCGGTCGTTCCCTTCCCTTCCTGGTCGATGCCTGCTCCTACGCGTGCTCGACGGTGTCGCTCCTCCTCATGCGCGTGCAGTTCCAGGAACAGCGTGATTGGGAGCCGGGCTCGATCCGGCGGCGGGCCGCGGAGGGGCTCGCGTTCACCTGGCACCAGCCCTTCCTCCGCATCACCGCCTTCCTGTACGGCCTGTTGAACTTCACGGCGCTCGGGCTGCTGTTCTGCATCGTGGTGATCGGGCAGAGCGAGGGACTCTCGGGTGGCGAGATCGGGCTGTTGACCGCCCTGTTCGCCGTCAGTGTCGTCGTCGGTTCATTCCTGTCGCGTGCCGTCCGACGTGTGCTCTCCGTCCACTCGGTGCTGATCCTGGAGGTCTGGGCCTGGTTGGGCTGTGCGGTGTTCCTTCTCTGGCCCCATGCCGTCGTGCTGGCGGTCGGGCTCGTCCCGGTCGGCCTGGCCGTTCCATCGACGGACTCGGTCGTGAACGGATACCGGATCGCCGTGACGCCGGATCGGCTGCTCGGGCGGTCCGAGTCCGTGCGAAGTGCGATCGCCCTGTCCGCCGCTTCGCTGGCTCCTCTCGCGGCCGGGCTGCTCCTGCAGCACACGACAGCCCGCTGGACGGTGGCGTGCTTCACCGCCTGGGCGCTGGGCCTGGCGATCTGGGCCACGACGAGCCGGACGCTGCGCGCCCCGCCGCCTCTGCCCGGCAGCGCGGCGCCGTGACCCCTCCGGGTCGGTTCCGGCGCGTCGCGTCAGGCCGGCCAATAGTGTCGGCCTGCCATGCCGCCCTCCCCACTCCTCCGCCATGCCTCCGATGTCACCCCGGAGTGGCTGACTGACGTCCTCAGGCGCGCCGGCGAATTGGCCGGGGGCGCATCGGTCCTCTCCTTCGAGACGGCTCCGATCGGGACGGGCCAAATGGCTGACACGACGCGCTTCACCTTGAACCTGGACGAGGCCGGAGCGGGCCCCGCCAGCGTGGTCGGCAAGTTCGCCTCGGCCGACGACCAGAGCCGCGGCACCGGCCTCGCGTTGCGGGCCTACGAAATAGAGGTCCGCTTCTACCGCGAGGTGGCCGCCCGCGTCGGGGCGCGGGTGCCGGCAACCTACCTGGCCGAGGTGGAGCCCGACACGGGCTGGTTCACGCTGCTGATGGAGGACATCGCCGGCGCGGCACAGGGAGACCAAATCGAGGCGTGCGGCCCCGACGTGGCGGCCGCCGTCCTCGAGGAGATGGCGGGCCTGCACGCGCCGTGCTGGGAGGCTCCGGCGCTGGAGGGTCTGGAGTGGCTCAACCGGTCCACCCCGGAGTCCGACGTCTTCTTGCCCGCCCTCGTGTCCTCGCTGCTCCCCGGATTCCTCGAGCGCTACGCCGACGAGCTCGCACCGGAGCACCAGGAGGTCTGTCGCCTCTTCGCTGCGCACCTCCCCGCCTATCTCGAGTTGCGGGGCGGGCCCCGCACGGCGAGCCATGGCGACTTCCGTCTCGACAACCTGCTGTTCCAGGCGGGCAACCCGCGACCGGTGGTCGTCGACTGGCAGACCGCCGCGTGGGCGAGCGCCTCCGTCGACGTGGCCTACTTCGTCGGGGGCTGCCTCGGCATCGAGGAACGTCGGAACCACGAACCGGAGCTGCTCGCGCACTACCACGACGCGCTGCGGCGGCGGGGCGTGCGCGACTACTCGCTGCAGCAGCTGCGGGCCGACGCCCGACGCGACACCTTCGCCGGCGTCCTGATGGCCATCGTCGCCTCCATGGTCGTCCAGCGGACCGAACGGGGCGATCTCATGTTCCTCACCAGCGCGACCCGCCACGCGCAGCACGTCCTCGACACCGACGCTCTCGCGCTCCTCCGCGGCGCCGGATGACCGACCTCCTGGTGCTCTGCACCGGCAATGCGGCGCGGTCGGTGATGGCGGGCTTCATGCTCGACGTCCTGCGCGACGGACGTCCCGGGGACCCGCTCCACATCGTGACGGCAGGCACCCACACCATCGACGGTCAGCCGATGGGCCTGCGCACCCGCACCGCGCTGGCGCGCCTCCCCGAGCTGTCCGGCGCCGACTTCCGCCGGCACCGGAGCCGGCAGGTGCACGGGGTCGATCTCGTCCACGCGCAACTGGTGGTCGTCATGGAGGCCGACCATGTGCGCTTCGTCCGGCGCCAGTTCCCGGACGCGGCGGCGAAGACGGCCACCATCCGCGACGTGTGCCGGCGACTTGCGCCGCCGCCGCCTGCCCTCGACGAGCGCGTGGCCGCGCTTGACCTCGGCGCCGTCGAACTCTCCGACAGCGACGACGTCCTCGACCCGGCGGGGCACGAGGCGGACGTCTATGCCGCGTGCGTCGACGAGCTCTGGGGCCTGTGCCGGACGCTCGTCACGCTGCTGTGACGTGGTTCAGTCGGGGTGGACCGAGCGCAGCCCGGCCCAGGCCAGGTCCGCCATGCGGCGGGCCAGCTTCCGCGCCTCCTCGTCGACCTCGGCCTCGGACTCGGGCCGCTGCGCCATGAAGCGACGGCTCACGCCTTCCGCCATGCCCACGATGCCGTAGGCGAGCAGCCGGCGGTGGTCGTCGTCGAGCCCCGCGTCGATGAGGGGGTCGATGGCCTCGGCGATGGCATCCTCCACGGCGCGCAGGGCCCGGCCCAGCTCGAAGTCGTCGGCGTGGTCGCGCCCGTAGAGCAGCCGGAATTCCGCCTCGTGGCTGACGACCAGGCGGAAGTAGGCGGCAAAGCCCAGCTCGACCTGCTGGCGGGGGCCCTCGGCTCGGAGCACGGCGCGCTCGACGGCCGCCAGGACGTTCTGGGCAATGGAGTCGACCAGCTCCAGGTAGAGCGCACGTTTGGACGAGAAGTGCTGGTACAGGAGCGGCTTGGTGACCCCGGCGGCTTCTGCGATGTCGTCCATCGTCGTGGCCCGGTAGCCCCGTTGCGCGAAGAGCTCGAGGGCCACCGCGAAGAGCTGGACCCGCCGTTGCTCGGCTGTGAGCCGCCTGGAAGCCGCCTGGATCGCACCGGACATCTGGCTCAGGTTACCGAACGGTCAGAGACCGGGAACACGGCGCAGGACCCCTGCGAGCCGTGTCGGCAGGTCGGCCAGGTTGAAATGATCCGCCGCGACCCGGTGGTTGTGGGCGATGACGCGCGCGTCGGGTGCGTCGAGCCAGTGGGCCAGGGCGGCCGGGTCACCCGCATCGAGCCAGCGGAAGCCGAATGCCGCGAGCTCGGCCGCCACCGGGTAGGGACCGATGGCGAGCGGCCGCCGGTGGGTCGCCGACTCCACCGACGGGTTGCCGAAGCCCTCCCAGAACGAGGGGAGGAGGACGGCATCGCAGGCGGCGTAGGCATCGGCAATCGAACAGCCACCGGCCGGCGCGCCGAGCACCACACGGCAGCGGGCCCGCGCCACCAGGCGCTCGAGCTCGGGACCGTACCCGTCCTCCGCGGGGCCGAGGAGCCAGTAGACGCCGCGGACGGCCTCGGCGAGGGCGATCGCTCCATCGATGTTCTTGCGCGCCAGCGCGCGCGTCGGTTGCAGCAGCAGCGGCATGCCATCGGGGACACCGAGTGCGGAGCGCACGGCCGCACGTTCGCCCGCCGTCGGATTCGGGTCGAAGGAGTTGTAGATGGTCGTCGCCGTGATCCCGTGGTCGGCCAGCTCCGAGCGGCTCAGCTCGTTGATGGTCACGTGCGCCCACGCGGCGTCGTCCGGCGGCGGCGGGAAGTGGGACAGTTGCGGGCGCTGCCACGGCAGGTCGTGATGGCGCAGGAGCGCCGGTCGCCCGGCGCAGGCCGCCGCCACGACGTGCGCCGCCGGCGGGTTGAGGGGCAGGGAGCACAGGTTCTCGACGATGACGAGATCGGCGCCGGCCAGCGCGTCGTCCACCTCGGCACGGGTCGGGGGCTCGGCCGCTTCGATGGCCAACCCGGGTAGGACGGCGTCCACGGGCCCCGCGCCTGCGACCGTGCGCACGTTCCAGCCGAGGAGGCCCAGCGCACCAGCCCATTTCGCCGCCTCGACGGCAACCCCGTCCCCGCCGCCGAGTCGGAACGAAACCATGCACGCGGTCGCCACGACGGAACTGTATGCGTGCCGGGAGGGCCCACTGGCAGGTCGACTAGCGTTGCGCCGATGGCAAAACGGGCACTGATTACGGGCGTGACAGGCCAGGACGGCTCGTACCTGGCCGAATTTCTGCTTTCCCAGGGCTACACGGTCATCGGCATGGTGCGGCGGTCGAGCACGCTGAATTTCGAGCGCATCGCGCACATCCAGGACCACATCGAGCTGGTCGCGGGCGACCTCCTCGACGAGGTGTCGCTCATCAACGCCCTGCGCGAGCACCGGCCGACCGAGGTCTACAACCTGGCCGCCCAGTCCTTCGTCCAGACGAGCTTCACCCAGCCGGTGCTGACGGGTGAGACGACGGCGCTGGGGGTGACGCGGATGCTCGACGCCATCCGCCTGGTCGACCCCGAAATCCGCTTCTACCAAGCCAGCTCCTCGGAGATGTTCGGCAAGGTGCACGAGGTGCCCCAACGTGAGTCGACGCCCCTGCACCCCCGGAGCCCGTACGGCGTGGCGAAGGTCTACGGGCATTGGATCACCGTCAACTACCGCGAGAGCTACGGGCTGCACGCCTCCTCGGGGATCCTCTTCAATCACGAATCCCCGCGGCGCGGCCTCGAGTTCGTCACGCGCAAGGTGACCCACGGCGTGGCCCGCATCGCCCTCAAGCTCCAGGACAAGTTGGCGCTCGGCAACCTCGACGCCCAGCGGGACTGGGGCTACGCCGCCGACTACGTCCGGGCGATGTGGCTGATGCTCCAGCAGGACGGGCCGGACGACTACGTCGTGTCGACCGGCGAGACCCATGCGGTGCGCGAGCTGTGCCGGCTTGCCTTCGAGGCTGCCGGCCTCGACTGGGAGCAGCACGTCGTCATCGATGAGCGCTTCCTGCGCCCCGCCGAGGTCGATCTGCTGGTGGGGGAACCGGCCAAGGCGCACTCGGTGCTGGGCTGGCGTCCCGAGGTCGACTTCCCGGAACTGGTCACCATGATGGTGGAGGCCGACATGGACCTGGTCCGTAAGAGCCTCAGGTAAAAGGGGGGCGCCGCGCTCCTCGCACCCGCCGCACCCGCCGCGATCTCGGCAGATCCGGTCGGCGTCGTCGTCGCCTTCGGGGCCGGGATCCTCTCCTTCGTCTCCCCGTGCGTCCTGCCGCTCGTCCCGGGCTACGTCTCCATGGTCTCGGGGCTCTCCGCGGCCGAGCTCGAGGCCGGTGGAGAGGGGACGACCCCTTCGGTCGCCCTGCGCCCGGTGCTCCGCGGCATCGGCCTGTTCGTGGCCGGTTTCACCCTGGTCTTCGTGGCGCTGGGGGCGACCGCCTCGAGCATCGGCCGCGTGCTCGATGCGCACGAGATCACGCTGGCCCACCTGAGCGGGGCCGTCATCATCTTGCTGGGCGTGGTCATGCTGCTCGGCGCCCTCCCGGCCAGGGTGTGGGCCCATGCGGGAGCCGGCACCCTCGGCGTGGTGACGCGGGTCACCGGTGAGCGGCGCTTCGACCTGCGCCCCTCGCGGCTCGGGGTCTGGGCCGCCCCGCTCATGGGCATGGCGTTCGCCTTTGCCTGGACACCGTGCATCGGGCCCATCCTGGGCGTCGTGCTCGGGCTCGCCGCGCACAACGGGACGCTGCCCGGGGGCGTGCTCCTCCTCTTCGCCTACTCGCTCGGGCTCGCGGTGCCCTTCGTCCTCGTGGGCCTCGCCTTCGGCCGCCTCACGGCGGCGTTGAACCGGGCCCGGAACTGGCTCTGGGCCGTCGAGCTCGTCGCGGGCCTCGTCCTGGTCGTGTTCGGCGTGCTGCTCCTGACCGACAACGTCAGCTGGCTGTCGACGCAGCTCTCCAACTTCCTCAACGACGTCGGCCTCAGCCGCCTGTCCAAGAGCTAGGCGATCCGGTGCGCGCCGGTGACGCGGACGCGGACGCCGCCGCCACCGTCGCCGCCCAGGTCATCCTGTATGACCGCATCCGGGCGCTCCAGGCGGCGTCGCCGATCCCCGTGCTGGTCGCGCTCGACGGCCGCTCCGGAGTGGGCAAGTCCACCCTGGCGGGCCGAGTCGGAGCCGAGATAGGCGCCGGTGCGCTCGTCATCGACGGCGACGACTTCTACCGTGGTGGCGACGACGCCTACTGGGATGCCCTGGGGCCGGCCGAGAAGGTGGACCTCGTCATCGACTGGCGACTCCAGCTCACCCTCCTCGAGGGCCTCCGGCGCGGCCACCCGGCAACCTGGCGGCCGTACGACTGGGAGGCCGACGACGGGCGCCTGGCCGGGGAGGTCACGGCAGGCCCGGCGGACGTCGTCATCCTCGATGGCGCGTACAGCACCCGGCCGGAGCTGGCGGACCTCTTCAGCCTGCGCGTGCTGCTCGACGCTCCCCGCGCCATCCGGCGGGCGCGCCTCCTGCAGCGGGAGGGGGCGCGGTACCGGGCGAAGTGGGAGGCCCGCTGGAGCGAGGCCGAGGATCTCTACTTCGACCACCTGATGCCGACGTCCGCCTTCGACGTCGTCCTCGTCCTGAATATCTAACGGTCGGGCGTCGTCTCGCCCAGCACCTCGGCGAAGGTCCGGGCGAACGTGTGCGCGTCGCCCGGCCAGCGGGCCGAGACGTACGAGCCGTCGCGCACCACCCAGGCGGGCCGGTCGTCGTCGAGGGTGTCCCGGGCGCGCCCGCTCGTCTTGCGCCGCCAGTCGGGCGAGCCCTTCTCCACGTCCGCGAAGTCGGCCGGATCGGCCAACGCCCGCGTCACCTCCTGCTGCACCGACATGTACCCCCACGGCTGCCCCCGTTCCTCGACGTAGGTCCGGTAGTAGTTGGGGTCCCAGAACCGGGTCCAGCGCGCGATGCCCCAGGCCTTTTCTTCCAGCGCCCACGTGAGCGCCGTCGTCCGCCGCCCGTGCAGCACCGAGTGCCCCGTCGCCGGGTCCTGGGCCCGCGCCGCCACCAGGACGCCGTGGCAGATCGCTCCGACCGGCCTGCCGGAGCGGAACGAGTCGATGGCCATCTGCTGCACCTCGGGGCTCTCGAGATACGGGCGCATCCCACGGGCCCGGTGGCCCCCGGGCAGCACGAGCGCGTCATATGCGGTCCGTCGGGCCGCACCCCAGTGCAGGGGCGACGCGAACGCCGGGTCGCTCAACAGCTTGGCGTAGGCGCGCCGGCCGTCGCCGTTCGCCCGCAGGACGCGTCCGACGACCGTGAGGCGACGCACGCCCGGCAGGGCGCCCCACGGATCGAGCCCCTGGCCGGTCACCATGAGGTCGTCGGCCCGGCCCGGCTGTCCCGAGGGCGTGGCGAAGACGACGTCGTGCCCCGCTGCGGACAGGACCTGCCAGCTGACCGCCACCTCGGTGGGGTCGAAGTCACAGGCCGGCAGCGGCATGAGGACGGTCACCATCGGTGGGACGGAGACTACCGACGGGTGCCCCGAGCGCCCCCAGGGCGCCCGGGATATCGTCGGTCATACACATGAGTGATACCGACACCGTCCCGGAACCGATCTTCACCCCCGAGGACGGGCTCGACGAGCTGTGGGTCAAGGCCTACCAGGGCGAGGTCCTGGGCGAGCTGCTGTTCGGGGGGATCGCCGACCAGCTCGACGATCCCGACCAGGCGGCCAAGATGCGGGTGCTCGCCACCCTCGAGCGCCGCACCAAGGAGGCCGCCGCGCCGGCGCTCGAGCGGGCCGGCATCTCGACCGATCCCGATCCCGAGATGCCGGCCACCGCCACGGCCTTCCTGCCCGGCGCACTGGCCCTGAGCTGGAACGAGCTGATGGCGACGATCGGGCCGATCACCGCCCAGTACATCCCGCTCTACCAGCGGATCGGCGAGCTGAGCCCGGCGGAGAGGGAGACGGCCGACCTCCTGGTGGCGCACGAGGCGGCGCTGCGCGACTTCGCCCGGGCCGAGGTGGACGGCGACCGTGCGACCTCGCTCGAGCCGATCAACGCCCTCGCCCACATGCGCTGATCATCCTGGGGGGACCTGACCCCCCGGACCCCCGCTTGGAACCCCGGACCCACCCCCCCTACCATGGTGGCGAAGGCCATGGCCCCTGTCGTCCACTTTCGTGCCGCGGTCGCACTCGCCGGCCGCTTCCCTGCCCTTGCCGGGGTCGATCTCTCTCTCGACCAGGGTGAGGTCGTCGTCGTGGTCGGCGCCAACGGCGCCGGCAAGACCAGCCTCCTGCGGGCCTGTGCCGGCCTGCTGCCGGTCACCTCGGGCGAAGCCACCGTCCTCGGGGTCGACCTCACCACGGACCACACGTCGGTGCGCCGTTACGTCGGCCTCCTGGGGCATGCCGCCCCTCTCTACGACGAACTCAGCGCGGCGGAGAACGTCCAGTTCGCCGTCCGCGCCCTGGGCCTTCCCGTCTCGAGCGCCGACGAGGCGCTCGAGCGCCTCGGCCTGACCGGGCGCCTGCGCACGACGCCGGCCGGTCGCCTCTCGGCCGGCCAGCGCCGCCGGGCCGCACTCGCCGCGCTGCTCGCCCGCCGGCCCGCCCTCTGGCTGCTCGACGAGCCGCACGCCGGCCTCGATGCCACCTCGCGTGCGCTCCTGCGCGAGCTGATCCGCGAGGCCGTGTCGGACGGGGCGACGGTGCTGCTGTCCTCTCACGAGCCGCAGCTCTCGGTTCCCCTGGCCGACCGCGTCGTCTCCATGGGCGGTGGGCGCGTGACCGGCGAGGAGCCGGGCGGGCGGCGCGCCACGCTCACCGCCGTGCCCGACCCGGCCGCCGAATCGGGGGCGACCCATGTGGCATGACGCGGTGCTCGTGGCGGGCAAGGACCTGCGGATCGAGGCGCGCTCACGCGTCGCGCTCTGGCAGGTCGTGCCCTTCGCCTTCCTCGTCCTCGTGCTCCTGGCGTTCGCCATCGGCCCGGACCAGGCGTCGCTGCGCCACGCCGCCCCGGGGATCTTCTGGGTCGCCCTGCTGTTCTCGACGGTGCTGGCGATCCAGCGCAGCGTCGCCGTCGAGTCGGGCGAGGGCACGCGCGACGGCCTGCGGCTCTCGGGCATCGACCCGGCCGGGATCTTCCTGGGCAAGGCGGCCGCGGTCGGCCTCCAGCTGCTGGCGCTCCAGGCTGGTCCTCTGGGCCGGCGTGACGTTCCTCTTCGACGTGCAGGTGCACGTCGTGTGGCTGGCCGTGGCCGCCAGCCTGCTGGCCACCGTCGGCCTGGCCTGCGGCGGGCGTCCTCTACGGCGGCGCTGTCGGCCGGTCTGCGGGTGCGCGACACGCTGCTGCCGCTGCTGGTGCTGCCGGTGCTGGCCCCGGTCCTGCTGGCCGGCTCCAAGGCGTGGGAAGCCGCGCTCAACGGCAACGCATCGTCGGGGACGCAGTGGCTCAAGATCCTCGTCCCCTTCGCGGTGATCTACCTCGTGGTGGGCATCGTCCTCTACGGACCGCTCCAGGAGGCAGCATGACCGCGCCGGCGCGGCCGCGCTGGCTCGACGTCGTCGGCTCCTCGGCGTCATCGCGATGGGCTTCACCGTGTGGCTCGGGCTGTGGATCACGCCGCCCGACGCGTTCCAGGGGAACCTGGCCCGGCTGCTCTACATCCACCCGCCGATCGCCACCGTGGCGTTGTACTGGGTCGGGCTCGTGGCCGCGGGCGGCAGCCTGCTCTACCTGTGGCCCCGCACGCGCTCGTTCTTCTGGGACCGCCTCGCGGCGTCGGCCGTCGAGGTGGGCGCGGTCTTCGCCGCGCTCACCCTCGTGACCGGGTCGCTGTGGGGCCGCCCCGCCTGGGGCGTCTGGTGGACGTGGGACGCCCGGCTGACCTCGACCGCGCTGCTGCTGCTGCTCGAGATCGGCTACCTGGCTCTGCGCCGCGTGCCGGCCGAGCCCGCCGTCCGGGCCCGCCGCTGCGCCGTGGCCGCGCTGCTCATCGCCGTCGACATCCCGATCGTGCATTTCTCGGTGGACTGGTGGAACACGCTGCACCAGGGCGGCACCTTCCTCGACCCGGGCTTCCAGATCCACGCGTCGGCCTCCATGTCGTGGACCTTCCTCCTCGGGTTCGTCGCCTTCTCGCTGATCTTCGTCTGGCTGCTCGGCGTGCGCTACCAGGTGGAGGTGCTGCAGGACGCGGTGGGCGACCAGGAGCTCGAGGTCTCGCTGGCCGAGCGCTGGAGCGAGGACACCGAGCTCGTCGGGCACGGCGACCGGCCCGGGCGGAGGGAGCACGCCGTGAGCTACGTCGACGCCGGGTACGCCGTCGCGCTCGGCCACCCTGTTCGTCTACGCCGTCAGCCTGGTCCTGCGCCGCCGGCGCTGGGAGCGGGCGCTGCGGATGTCGGAGCCGCCGCACCGCCGGCCGAGCCGGACGAGCGACGCCGGCGCACGGCGAGCGGTCGTGACCGGCACCACCACCGAGCCGACCCCGCCGCCCAGCCCGCCGACGTCCGAGGTCCACCAGGGGCCGGCCGTGCCGCCGCCCACGGCGCCGCGCGGACCAGCCGGCGGGTCCTGGCCGTCTTCGCGCTGCTGGCTGTCGCCTTCGTCTTCCTTCTCGTCGAGGGTCTCGGGAGCTCGCTCAACTACTTCGACACGGTCGACCAGGCCTTCGCCCACCGGCACACCCTGGGCACGCAGACGTTCCGCCTGGAGGGGACGGTCGTCCCGGGCACCATCCGCGCCACCGCGACGCCGGCTCGGACTTCAACATCTGCCAGGGCCCGAACGTCGTCCACGTCGCCAACACGGGCAGCCCGCCCGGGCTCTTCAAGGCGCGGATCCCCGTCGTCGTGGTGGGCCACTTCACGTCGGACACGTCGAGCGAGCTTCGTGTCGAACTCCATCCTGGTCAAGCACTCGGCACCTACATCGCCCAGTACCCGAACCGGGTGAAGGTGACGCCGACCGGCCCGGTCTGCTGATGCTCGACGCGCATCTGGGGACCATCGGCGTCTGGCTCGCCTTCGTGGCGAGCCTCGTGGGGATCGTCGTCTCCGTCGTCGGGCTGGTCGCCCGCCGGCAGGCTCGCCGCCGCCGCCGGCGAGCCGGCGCCACCGGGCCCGTCCGGCGACGCCCGGCTGCTGGCGCCGGTGATGCTCGTCGGCGCCCTCTTCGCCACCGGGGCGATGGAGCACGCGCTCGTCACCCATGACTTCACGCTGGTGTTCGTGGCCCAGAACAACAGCACGGTCACGCCGTTGCTCTACTCGGTCACGGGATGTGGTCCGCACTGGCGGGGTCCATCCTGCTGTGGGGCCTCATCCTCGCGGTCGTCTCGACCATCTTCGTGTGGCGCTACCGCCGGCAGGCGGGGGATGCGGTCATCCGCTACGCCACGCTCGTCCTCTACGTCGTCTCCGCCTTCTTCTTCGGCCTCATGGTCGGTCCGGCCAACCCCTTCGTCACCGCATCCGGGCGTGACCCAGGGGCTCGGGCCCAACTCGCTCCTCCAGGACAACCCGCTGGTGGCGATCCACCCCCCGCTCCTCTACGTCGGATTCGTCGTCTTCACCGTCCCCTTCGCCTTCGCCATCGGCATGTTGGCCACGGGCCGGGTGGGGGACCGCTGGCAGATCGAGTGCCGGCGCTGGACGTTGGTGGCGTTCACCTTCCTCTCCGTGGGCATCGTGCTGGGTGCCTGGTGGTCGTACCAGGTGCTCGGTTGGGGTGGCTTCTGGGGCTGGGACCCGGTGGAGAACGCGGCGCTGCTGCCCTGGCTCTGCGGGACGGCCTACCTGCACTCGGTCCTCGTCCAGGAGCGCCGGGGCCTCATGCGGGTGTGGAACCTCTCCCTGTCGATCGCGACGTTCGCCCTCACCATCCTCGGCACGTTCCTGACCCGTTCCGGGGTCATCACCTCCGTCCACGCGTTCTCCGAGTCCTCCCTGGGCCCGTTGCTCATCGGTTTCTTCTTCGCGGTGGTCATCGTGGGGTTCGGCTTGATCGCCTGGCGCGGCGACCGGCTGCGCTCCCCGGGAGGTATCGACGCCCCGCTCGGACGCGAGGGTGCGTTCCTCCTCAACAACGTGCTCTTCGTCGGGTTCGCGTTCGTCGTGCTGCTCGGCACCCTCTACCCGCTCCTCTACGAGGCGGTCACGCAGCAGCAGGTGACGGTCGGTGCGCCGTTCTTCAACACCGTGGCCATCCCGGTCGGCCTGACCCTGCTCTTCCTCATGGCTGTGGCGCCGGTCCTCAGTTGGCGAAAGATGAGCGGTGGCGTGCTCTGGCAGCGGCTCGCGATCCCGGTGTGGATCGGCGTGGGCACCGTCGTGCTGTGCGTCGCGTTCGGCCTGCGCGGCTTCGCGACACTCATCGGGTTCGGCCTCGGCGCCATGGCCGCCGCCACGGCGGCCCGCGCCCTCGTGCTGTCCGTGCGGGCGGCCCGCACCCGCCACGTCGGTTGGTGGCGCGGCCTGGTGGGGCGGGCAAACGGCGGCATGATCGTGCACCTGGGCGTCGTGCTGCTCGCGGTCGGTGTCATCGCCGCCACCTCCTACCGCCACCAGGCGGAGCTTGCCCTCCACAAGGGCGCCGTCGTCACCTATGACGGGCATCGCTTCGAGTTCGAGGGGCTGCGCACGGTGAGCTCGCCGTCGCGCACGTCGCAGGAAGCCGTCGTCAAGGTGGACGACGGCGTGTTCACCCCGGCGACGACCAGCTTCGGCAGCGCGCTGTCGGTCGTGGGGACGCCGGCCATCGACTCGGGTCTCTTCGACGACGTCTACCTGACGTTCGACGCGGTCGGTGGGCTCGGGTCGGCGTCGGGGAACCAGGCCATCAACAACCTCCCGCGGGGATCGGTCGCCATCGGCGTGGTGATCGAGCCGCTGGTCGTCTGGCTGTGGGCCGGCGGCCTGCTCATCGGCGTGGGGGGCTTGCTCGCGCTCGTCCCGGGCTCGCGGCGCCGGGCCACCGATCCCACCTCGGCCTCGTCAGAGCTCGTCAACGGCGCCGAGCCGGAGCAACCCCGCTCTCGGAACGAAGTGCCGGAGCCCGAGCCAGAGCCCGTCGGCGCCCTCGTGGCCCGGGGCGCCACAGGCCCGGCATGAGAGCGCGCCGGCGCCACGCGGCCCGCTGGGTGGCGGGAGCCGTCCTGCTCGTCCTCGTCGTGCTCGGCGTGGTCCTGGCCACCCGGACGCCGCAGGAAGCCACCGCCGTCTCGAGCCCATTGCTCGGCCGGCAGGCGCCTGCGTTCACCGGCACCGACCTGACGACGGGTGCTCCGGTCTCGCTGGCGTCGCTGCGCGGCCACCCCGTGGTCGTCAACTTCTTCGCCAGTTGGTGCATCCCCTGCCAGGAGGAGGCTCCCGATCTCTCCCGGTTCCACTTCGAGCAGGCGCACGCGACCGACGGCGCGGACATGGTCAGCGTGGTGTTCCACGACACATCGGCCACCGCACGCAAGTTCCTGCACGACAACGGCGACCTCTGGCCCGCCGTCAGCGACCCGGGCGGGGTCATCGCCCAGCGCTACGGGGTCACCGCCCCGCCGACGACGTTCGTCATCGATCCGGCCGGCCGGGTCACCGCCGTGCTCGTCGGACCGGCCACGCAGAAGAACCTCGATACGTTCCTGAAGGCGGCCCGGACCGACCGGGCCGGCGGGTCGGGTGGCTGAGCGAGCGGTGCGCCTCCCGCTCTGGGCCCGCGTGGCACTTCCGCTGGCCGTCCTGGCCGTCGCCCTGGTGATCGGCAGCGGTGCGCTCGATTCGTCGGCCCAGACGACAGGGCAACGGGCGGCCGCCATCGAGGCCGGCGTTCGCTGCCCGTCGTGCACCGACCTCTCGGTGGCGCAGTCGAACGCGACGACGGCCATCGTGGTGCGCCACCAGATCGAGAGCATGGTGTCGGCGGGGCGGTCCAGTGCCGCCATCGACCAGGCGCTGGTGTCCGAGTACGGCCAGACCATCCTCTTGGTCCCCCCCGACGCGGGCGGCGTGCCGCTCATCTGGATCATCCCGATCGTGCTCGGCGCCGGGGCCCTGGTTGGGGTGGGCGTCGTCTTCTGGCGCCGGAGCCGCGACTTCGGCGCCCTGAAGGCGGAAGAGGCCGTGCGGTGACGGTCGACGGGTCGCCCACGGTGGAACAGCAGGAAGCGTCCCCCCGCAACGAGCGCTGGTACCTGACCGACGAGCGCGACTTCCTCCAGCGCTCGTTGGCCGACGCCGACCGTGAGCGCGAGGCGGGCGACCTCTCTGACGAGGACCACGCCGTCCTGGTGGCGCGGGACAGGTCGCGGCTGGTCGAGGTGGAGGACGAGCTGGCGGCGCTCGACGCCGCCGCACCCGCGATCTCCGACGCCGCACCCTCGGAGCCCACCTCCACCGAAGCAGAACGCCGACCCATGGCGCGGTGGCGCAAGGTCGGGATCGTGGCGAGCTGCCTGCTCATCGTCGCCGGCGGGGGCATCCTGGTGGCGCACTTCGTCCAGGCCCGCCAGCCCGGTCAGGCCTCGTCGGGCAGCGTGACGGTGTCGCAGGCCCAGCTCATAGAGCAGCAGCTGGCACAGGCCTCGACGCTGAACAACAAGGGGAGCACCAAGGCGGCGCTCGTGCTCTACGACAAGGTGCTCTCCGAGGATCCATCGAACCCCGTCGCGCTGGCCGCCGCGGGGTTCCTGCAGTGGAACGTCGGGTCGAGTGCGCAGGTCGCATCGTTGATCAGGGTCGGACGCGCCGAGATCGAGACGGCCATCAAGGATTCGCCGACCTATTACCAGGCCCACCTCTTCTATGGCCTCGTCCTGGAGAACCAGGATCACAACCACGCGGCGGCGGTGACGCAGTTCAACGACTTCCTGGCCGACGACCCGCCGGCCGGCGAGCTGCCACAGGTCGCCCCGCTGGTCAGTGGGTCCTACAAAGCGGCCGGGCTTCCCGTCCCCGCCGTCGTTCACGACAACCGGCACGTCAGCCCCGTAGCGCACGCAGATCGGCGACCACGCGGGGGAAGGCGGCCGCGAACGCCTCGCAGTCGCCAGCCGTGGTGCTCCACCCGACGCTGATCCGCAGCGAATGGCTGGGGTCCACGCCCATCGCCTCGAGCACGGGCGACGGCTCGACGCTCTCCGACGAGCAGGCGGAGCCCGAATGGGCGGCCACCCCCGCCCGGTCCAGTCCGATGAGGACGGGTTCGGCCTCCACGCCCTGGACGCCGAAGCACACCAGGTGGGGGAGCCTCGCCTCGGGCGGGCCCGCTCCGACGACGTCGACACCCTCGACGGCCAGCGCGGCGTCGACCACGGAGCCGATCTGCCGTCGCGCCCTGGCGGCCTCCGCCTCGATCTCCCCCTGGGCCAGGGCGGCCGCCGCCGCACCGAAGGCGAGCAGGGCCGGGAGCGCCTCGAGCCCGGCCCTGCGCCCGCGCTCCTGTTCGCCACCGACCAGGAGCGGCTCGAACCGGCTGCCGCGCCGCACGATCAGCGCGCCGGCACCGGGCACCCCGCCGAGCTTGTGCGCACTGATACTGACGAGGTCGGCGTCGAGCCCACCGAGGTCCGTCGGCACGTGGCCGCAGGCCGCGGCGGCGTCGACGTGGACGGTCACGCCGGCCTCCCGGCACAGCGCGACCACCTCGTGGACCGGTTGGAGCGTGCCCACCTCGTGGTTGCCCCACTGGCAGTGCACCAGCGCCGGGCGGGGCAGGCTTCTCCCCTGCAGGCGTTCCCGTAGGGCGTCGACGTCGAGGCGTCCTGCGCCGTCCACCCGGGCATCCTCGGTGGGGGCGAGCCGCGCCGAGGCGTCCCGCACGGCGGAGTGCTCCACGCCGGCGCACAGCACGGGCGACCCGGGCGCCGCCCTCGTCGCACCCCACACGGCGGCGTTGATGGCCTCGGTCGCACCCGAGGTGAAGACGACCTGGCGTGCGGCGACCGAGACCAGTGCGGCCACCTGCACCCGGGCCACCTCCAACGCGTCGCGGACGATGCGGCCCTCCTCGTGCACCCGGCCGGGATCGCCGGCCGGGAGGGTGGCCCACCGTGTCAGGGCGGCGACGGCCTCGGGGCGTGGCGGGGTGGTGCTGGCGTGGTCGAGATAGGCGCGCGCCACCGTTGGCTCAGGCAGAGGCGGTGCAGGCGTCGTCGCCCCGCGCCCGCGAGGAGAGGATCACCGGGAGGGCCTGGCGCGACGCCGTGCCGCACAGTCCCGACAGCAGCCCCTTGACCATGCCGCGGTCCACCGCGCACAACACCGGGTTGGTGCTGCTGGCATCGCCGAAGGGGCATTGCTCCGCAATGACGGCGGTGGTGTCACCACGGTCCTCGGCGTGCGCGGCGAAGCCGTGCGCCGTCAGGGTCTCGGCCACCACGTGCATGGCGGCGCGCACGGTGCGCTGGCCCTCGTTCGCGGTCATCCGAGATGCGAGCGAACGTCCGTACTCCTCCCCGACGTGCGCAGCCATCTCCTCGGCCTCTTCCGGGCCGAGCCGGCGCATGGCCTCGCCCAACAGCCGCATGAGGAGATCGTCGCGGCGTTGCATCAGGCCCAGGTTCAGCTCCTCCTCCACGCAGAAGTAGCGCTTGGAGGGGCGGCCGGCACCGGCGGCGTTGCGACCCGTCTCGACCCTGAGGTAGCCCCCGTCGACCAGGCGTTGGAGGTGGTGCCGGGCCACGTTGGGGTGGAGCGAGAACGTGGTGGCGACCTCGCTGACCGTCACGCCGGGCACCGCGCGGACGTGCAGGAAGATGTCACGGCGGGTCGGGTCCCCGAACGCGGCGGCGACGGCGGCGACGGCGGCGCTGAACCGCCCATCGTCCGCACCGGCCGGTCGCTCGGTCTCCGCGATGATCGGAGCGGTGCTCACCCTGGGTAGTCTACCGGGGGATCAGCGCCTTCAGCTGGGGTGACGCGGATGGCGCCCCCGAGCCTGGTCCGAGACGAGGACGTGCATGGCAGCAGACCAATCACAGCTCGAGGCTGCACTGAGCGCGGTCCGGGATCCCGAGATCGGCCTGACGCTGGGCGACCTGGGCCTGATCCGCTCGGTGCGCCCGCGCCGCCGCCGCGTGCAGATCGAGGTGGCGCTGCCGGTGGCGGCCTGGCCGGGCACCGACGAGCTGGCCGAGGAGATCCACCAGGCGGCCAGCTCGGTCGCCGGCGTCGAGGAGGTCGAACTCGAGTTCGTGGTGATGACCGACGACGAGCGGGCCGGGCTCCGGCACCGCTTGCGGGGCGGGATGGCGGAGCAGCCGGCTGACGATCACGACCACGACGGGCACGGGCACGCCCCGCGGCACCCCTGCCCGCCTTCCTCGCGCCCGACGCCAAGACCCGCGTCATCGGCGTGTCGTCGGGCAAGGGCGGCGTCGGCAAGTCGACGGTGACCGTGAACCTGGCCATCGCGCTGGCCCAGGCCGGTTTCCAGGTCGGGTTGCTCGACGCCGACGTCTACGGCTTCTCCGTACCCAAGATGCTCGGGACCGATCACGATCCGATCATCATCGGCGACATGGTGATCCCGACGTCCGCCCACGGCGTCAAGTGCCTCTCCATGGGCTACTTCGTGCCGGACGACCAACCGGTGATCTGGCGTGGCCCGATGTTGCACAAGGCGATCCAACAGTTCCTCACCGACGCCTACTGGGGCGAGCCCGATTTCGTGCTGATCGACATGCCGCCCGGCACCGGCGACGTCGCCCTCACGCTGGCCGAGGTCATGCCGCGGGCGGAGATCGTCGTCGTGACCACGCCGCAGGCCGCGGCGCAGCGGGTGGCCCAGCGCTCAGCGTTCGCCGCCCGCCGCCTGAAGCTGTCCGTGCGAGGCGTCATCGAGAACATGAGCTGGTTCACGGGCGACGACGGGAAACGCTACGAGCTGTTCGGCTCGGGCGGGGGCGCAACGCTCGCCGCCGACCTCGGCATCCCGCTGCTGGGCCATGTCCCGCTCGTCAACGCCGTGCGCCAGGGTGGCGACGAGGGTCGTCCGATCACCGCGGTCGATCCGGGCAGCGAGACGGCCCAGGCGTTCCGGACCATTGCCGAGAAGCTGGCCGCGCTCGGCCCAGCCCGCGTCTACCGGCGGGAGCTCAGCCTGCGCTGAGACGGCTGGCGCGGGTGGGGGTCAGTCCCCACTTGAGGTTCGCCATCTCGCGGGCGTTGCCGCGGAAGACCACGACCTGATCACGGCCAGAGCGCTTCGCCTCGTACATGGCGTTGTCGGCGTCGCGCAGCAGTGCCGCCGGTGAGGACGATGCGTCGGCCGTCATGACGACGCCCACGCTGGCGGTGACCACCAGGTGCCCACCGGCGATGGTCACGGGTGCGCTCAATCCGGTGCGGATGCGCTCGGCCATGTCGATCGCATCGCCCTCGTGGTCGACTTCGGCGAAGGCCACGAACTCGTCCCCGCCGAAGCGCGCCACCAGGTCAACCCCGCGCGTCATGGCGGTGAGACGGTTGGCCATCTCGTTGAGGACCAGGTCGCCGGCCGAATGATCGGCCCGGTCGTTCACCAGCTTGAAGCGGTCGAGGTCGATGAACAGCACCGCCAGCGCGGCCCGGCGGCGCCCGATGTGCCGCATCGCCTCTTCCAGCCGCTCCATGAACATGCCGCGGTTGGCCAGGCCGGTCAGTCCGTCGTGTGAGGCCTGGAAGGCCATCTGCTCCGCCATCTCGCACCGCTCGATGGCGAGCCCGACCATCCCGGCGAGCTGGTCGAGCTTGTGCAGTTCCTCGCTGCCGAAGTACGGCATGGAGGGGCTGATCTTCACCGCCAGCGCGTGGGTGGCGCCGCTGTGGGTCTGCACAGTGATGCGCCGTTGGCGGTCCCGTGAGCCCTCGTCGGTGCCCCACGCATCGGGTCCGTCGTCGTCCGTCCACACCGGGTACCGCGCCACCACCGTGCCGTCGCTGGCCAGGAGCGCCGCCCTCGACGCGCCGACGAGGGCGCACACGTGCGGCAGGAGGCGCTCGGCCACCTCTTTGGAGTCACCCGCGGCGACGAGTTGGCCGACCGCCCGCCGGAAGGCCACGTCTTCCTTGCGGCTCAGGAACACGCGCAGGAAGGAAGGGAGCACCAGCGCCGTCAGGAACAGGACGCCCATCACCACCGTCAGCGCCTGCGTGAAGAGGTCGACGGTCGGGCCCTGCAGCCCGAGTGCGACCACCAGCACCTGAATCTCGAGCCCGAAGACGGCGACGGCCAGGAGGTGCATGCGAGAGGCGGCGATCGGGGGCTCGCCCCGGCCGGCCAGGATCAAGGACAGCACCACGTAGCCGCAGAGGAACCCGAAGGCGACGAGGAACGAGATCCGGTAGGCGAGGAAATGCGGTGGTGGGGGGAAGCCCGGGGCCGGCAGGTACTTCAACGTGAAGGTGAAGAGCACGATGCCGGCCGTGAGGACGATCGCCAGCGAGCGGACAGGTCGGCTCGGGGTGCGGAACGTCGCCGCAAAGCGGAACAGGCAGTAGGGCATGATCAGGAGCAGGGCGATGACGGACTTGGCCACGTTCAGGTTGGTCACCAGGTCGGGGTCGATCTTGAGGGCCAGGGAAAGTCCGCCGAGAATGGCGAAGGAGAGTGCGACCCAGCCGGCGCCGCGGATGCGGTGACGAACCCACTGCAGGGTCGTGAGCGCCGCCAGGAGGACGAACTCGACCAGCGAGACGTTGGACAAGACCTGTGTCCAGTGAGTCACCGCGTGTGCCCCTCCTCCGCCGCATGGCACAAGTCGCCAAGGCCCGCAGCGGTCCCCTCTCCGGATGCGCCACCCCCGGAACTTCGTTGGAATTGTACTCCTCGACGGTACTCCGCGGGAAGCATTTCACACTCTTTTCATTCGGGCGGACCTGCCTTCGGAAAGCTCCGCCAGCTCTCCGCGACCCCGGGTCTCACTCCGAATTCGCGCCTTCTCTCACCGCGGCGCCGCAGCCTGTTACCCGCCAACCGCGCGATGCCACCACGATAGATGCCCGGCGCCCCGACAGCACCGATACCGGCGGCGAGCGGCCTGATCACCCCCCGGCGGGCTGGGTACTGTGGACCGCGGCGAGGGAGGTGGCATGGCGCAGGACTGGGCACGGCCGGTGGTGCACTGGGAGATCGAAGCGACGGATCCCGAGCGGCAGAAGGCCTTTTACGCCGACCTCTTCAACTGGCAGATCGGTGACGGCTTCATCATGCAGATCCCCCCGGGATCGGCGGGCCGGAGCCCGGCCCCGGCGGTCATATACGGGGCAGTGAACGGTCCGGCGTGACGCTCTACGTGCAGGTGGCGGACCTGCGGGCGTCCCTCGACCGTTCGGTCACCCTCGGCGCCACCATTGTCGCCGAGCCCTTCGACGTTCCCGGCGGCCCCACACTGGCCGGCATCACGGACCCCGAGGGCAACCCCGTGATGCTGGTCCAGGCCTGACGGTGCCGATCGTCGAGATCACCACGTTCAGGCTGGCCGAGGGGGTCAGCGACGAGTCCTTCCTCGACCTGGACCGACGGGTGCAGACCGAGCTCGTGCCGAACCGGCCCGGTTTCATGCGCCGTACCACGGCGCGCCACGGCGACGACTGGCTGGTCGTGACCCTGTGGGCCAGCGACGACGATGCGGGCGCCTTCCAGCGGGCGGTCGAGGGTGATCCGCTCCAGCTCGAGTTCGAGCAGGCGGCCGAGGCGGGCACCCTGCACCTGGCCCGTTACACCACCCTGGACTGACGTGGAGCTCAAGGTCACCCGTTACGAGGTGCGCGCCCGCGTGGCGACCGTCACCCTGCACCGGCCCGATCGCCTGAACGCCTGGACCGGCCGTATGCACGCCGAGTACCGGGCGCTGCTGGACCGCGCTGCGTCGGACCCCGAGGTCCGGGTGATCGTGGTCACCGGCGCGGGCCGTGGCTTCTGCGCCGGTGCGGACGCGCGGGCGCTCGAGGGCCACGTCGAGCGCGGTTCCTACGATGCCGGCCTCGGTGACGACGTGGCGATGCCGGGCTACGGCGTCCGGCCGGAGTTCGATGCAGATTTTGCGTATCACTTCGGCATCCCCAAGCCGATCATCGCCGCCGTCAACGGCCCGGCGGCGGGCGTGGGGTTCGTGCTCGCCTGCTACTGCGACCTGCGCTTCGCCGCCCAGGGGGCGAAGCTGACCACCTCGCACGGGCGCCTCGGCCTGCCCGCCGAGTACGGCCTGTCGTGGTTGCTACCCCGTCTGATCGGAGTGACGCGGGCCGCCGACCTGCTGTTGTCGAGCCGGGTCGTGCTGGCCGAGGAGGCGGAGCAGCTCGGCCTGGTCAACCGGGTGCTGCCCGCCGAGGAGCTGTTGCCCCACACCTACGACTACGCGGGGCGGCTGGCCACGGAGATCGCGCCGTCGTCGCTGGCCGCGACCAAGCTGCAGCTCTACCGCGATCTGCACGGTGACGTCGCGTCGTCCGTGCGTGACGCCGGCACCCGGCATGGCCGAGATGATGCGGGGCGCGGACTTTGCCGAGGGTGTGGCGGCGCTCACCGAGAAGCGCCCGCCGGCCTTCCCCGACCGGCCGGCGTGATCAACTGTCGACGCCGGCGGGGAGCTTGGCCGGGTCCCAGCCGAGCAGCGCCACGGCCTGGCGGAAGGCGAACCGGTCGGTCATGCCCGCCACGTAGGTGACGCCGGCCCGCACCGCCGCCTCACTCCCCGCGATCACGTCGGCGGGCTCTCGGGGGCCGTTGGTGTGCTCGGTGATCAGGTGGGGCCGGTCGGCGAAGTGCTCGACCAGCGCGCGCAGCACGCTGATGACCGCGTCGCCCTGCCGCATGGACGCCTCGCGCAGGTAGATGCGCTCGTAGTTGCAGGTCCGGAAGGCGGCGAGCGCCTCGGCCGCTTCCTCCTCCATGCCGACCTGGCCCGTGCGCAGGGAGGCCGAGACCACGCCCGTGATGAACGCACCCAGCTGCGCGCTGCGACGTTCGCCGCACAGGGTGCGGACCGCCGCTGGCAGCTGGTGCGGCGCCACGATGCCGGAGAGGACGGCGTCCTCCCAGTCGTGGCAGACGTACGCGATGCGGTCGGCCCAGCTGACGACCTCGCCCTCGGGGGTGGTGGGGGCCGGGCGCGACCAGCTGTGGTTGGCGATGCCGTCGACGGTCTCGGCGCACAGGTTGAGGGGCGCGAGCGAGACCAGCGCCCCCCAGGGGGCGTGGTCGAACCCTCCGGGCACGTAGGGGTCGAGCGCGTCCTCGCTGGCGTGCCCACCGGGCCCGTGCCCGCAGTCGTGCCCGAGGGCGATGGCCTCCGTGAGGGCCACGTTCAGGCGGCAGGCCCGCGCGATGGCGGTGGCCACCTGTGCCACCTCGAGCGCGTGGGTCAAGCGCGTGCGCTGGTGGTCCTGGGGGAACACGAAGACCTGGGTCTTGCCGGCCAGGCGGCGGAACGAGGTGGCGTGCAAGATGCGGTCGCGATCGCGTTCGAAGCTGGTCCGCCAGGCGTCGGGCTGCTCGGGCTCGGCCCGGTCGCCGGCGTCCGACGAGCGGGTGGCGCCGGGGGCCAGCAGCGAGTCCTCGAGCTCCCGGCGTTCCGCCCGCGCCCTCGGCATCTCCAACCGGGCCGGATGGGCCTGGTCGGGAGGGGTCGGGCCGACGCGGGCGTGCGAGTCGGCGTGGGCCAGCCGGACGGGGCCGGAGTAGCCGGCCATCGTCGCTGCCCAGCGGGCACTGCGTTCTGTCTCACCGGACATCATGTCCGGCAGTCTGCCGCGTCGCTGTAACGTCCAGGTGGCCTCGGAACCGTCTGCGAGGCCGTGAGGAGAGTGAGACCAGGTGGACGTGCGCATCGGCATCACCCACACCCCCAAGGAACTCGAAGTGGAGATGCCCGAGGATGCCGACAGCGACAAGGTGGTCGCCGACATCGAGAAGCTGCTCAAGACCGGCGACGGGGTCCTCTGGCTGACCGACCGCAAGGGCCGCCGGGTGGGTGTCCCCGTGGTCAAGGTCGCCTACGTCGAGGTGGGCGCGCCCGCGGGCGACCGCCGTGTCGGGTTCGGCGCCCCCTGAGGACGGGAGTGGCGGCGGGACGGGCACGGGGGCGGTGAGCGCAGCACCCGGGCTGTTGGACCTGCGCCTGGTGTTCGTCACCGGCAAGGGCGGAGTGGGCAAGACGACGGTCGCGGCGGGCCTGGCCCAGCTGGCCGCCGAGCACGGCAAGCGCGTGCTGGTCTGTGAGATCGACGCCAAGGGCGACGTGACGTCGCTCTTCGAGGCGCCGCCCACCGACTTCACGCCGCGGGAGATCGCCCCCGGCGTCTGGTCCATGTCGATGGACACCGAGGCGTCGCTGCGTGAGTACCTCAAGCTGCAATTGCGCATCCCGATCGTCGGCCGGATCGGGCCGTTGGCCAAGGCGTTCGACTTCGTGGCGACGGCGGCGCCGGGGGTGCGGGAGATCCTCACCGTCGGCAAGCTCTGCTGGGAGGTCCGCGAGTCCCATTACGACCTCGTGGTGGTGGACGCCCCGGCCAGCGGCCACATCATCGGACAGCTGGCGGCGCCCCAGGCCATCAACGACCTCGTCAAGGTCGGGCTGATCCGCAGCCAGACCGACTGGATGCTCGACATCCTCTCGGACCCGCGGCAGACGGGCCTGGTCGCGGTGTGCACGCCCGAGGAGATGCCGGTCAGCGAGACCCTCGAGCTGGAGAAGCGGGTGCGCGAGGAGACCACGGTGCGCATGTCGGCCGTGGTGGTCAACCGGGTGCTCCCCGAGCTGTTCGGCCAGCGCGAGGAGGAGATCTTCGAGCAGCTGCGCGCCCCGGACGTCGAGCGCACCCTGTCGGAGCGGGCCGGCGGCAGCGTGGCGCCGGTGCTCGAGGCGGCCCGCCTCGCCGTCACCCTGCGCCGCACGCGCTCGGCCCACCTCCAGCGGCTCCAGGCCGGGCTGCCCGAGGACCTGCCCGTCCTGCTCCTGCCCTATCTGTTCGCGCGCAGCTTCGGTGTCCGGACGACGCGCCAGGTGGCCCATGCGCTCGGCGAAGAGCTGGGTCTGTGACCGCGGCCGGCGTCCCGGCGCCCAAGACGGTGGGGCAGCTGCTCGCCGCCAAGGACATCGTCATCGCGTGCGGGCCCGGCGGTGTGGGCAAGACGACGACGGCGGCCGCGCTTGCCGCCACGGCCGTGGTCGAGCAGGGCGGCCGTGTCCTCGTGCTCACGGTCGACCCGGCGAAGCGCCTGGCCGACGCGCTGGGGTTGAAGGGGATCGGGAACGACGAGGTCCGCATCCCCGACGATGTCTTCACCCGCTCGGCGGCCCGCCCCCGGGGTGAGCTCTGGGCGGCGATGCTGGACATGAAGCAGAGCTGGGACGATCTCATCCGCACGCACGCGCCAGACGAGGCGACGCGCGAGCAGATCCTGGCCAACCCGCTCTACCAGAACATCTCGGGCCGCTTCATCCAGTCCCACGACTACATCGCCATGGAGCGGCTCTACGAGATCCACTCCGAGGGCACGTACGACCTCATCGTGGTGGACACCCCGCCGACGCGCAACGCGCTCGACTTCCTCGATGCACCGCAGCGCATGGCGGACTTCTTCTCGTCGCGCCTGCTGCGCTGGCTCATCGTGCCCTACCGGTCGCGCCTGGTGAACATGGCGTCGCGCCCCTTCTATCAGGTGGCCGACCGCATCCTCGGCACGCAGTTCCTGGCGGACATCTCGGAATTCTTCATCCTGTTCCAATCGATGTACGCGGGCTTCGTCGAGCGGGCCGAGGCCGTGACGCGGCTGCTGTCGGACCGGCGCACCACCTTCATGGTGGTGTCGACGCTCGAGGCGACGCCGGTGCGCGAGGCCGAGTTCTTCTCGGCCGAGCTCACGGCGCGGCAAGCTGCATCTCGGCGCCGTGGTGTTGAACAAGGTGCTGCCCGAGTACCTGCGCGACGCCAAGACCGACAAGCTGGCCGAGTCCATCGCGGCCCGGGCCGACGAGTTGGCCCGCGGGCTCTCCGACGACCCGGTGGTGGCGGCGCGGGTGCTGGGCGAGGTGGCCGAGAGCTTCCTCAACTTCGGCGTCGTGGCGCGCCGCGAAGCCGAGCAGCAGGACGAGCTCACCGGTTCGCCGGACGTGCTCGTGACCGTGCCCTTCTTCGACGCGGACATCTACGACATGGGCGGGCTCCTGCGGCTGGGCGCGCAGGTCTGGGGATAGCGGGGTCGGTCGGCGCCTACCATCGGTGGCATGGTCCAACTGATCAATCCCGAGGTCCAGGAGTACGCGGACGCGCACACGACGGCGCCGCCCGGCCACCTGACGTCGGTGGACGCCGCCACCAGGGAGGACTTCGCCGCCTGGGGGATGATGGTGGGGCGCCAGGAGGGCCGGTTCCTCGAGCTGCTGGTGTTCGCCACCCAGGCGACCAGCGTCCTCGAGATCGGCACCTTCACCGGCTACTCGGCCATCGCCATGGCGGCGGGCCTCGGGAAGGAAGGCTCCATCATCTCGCTCGAGGTCGACCCGCACCACGCCCAGGTGGCGCGGGGCAACATCGCCGCCGCCGGGCTCGAGAGCCACATCAGCGTGATCGAGGGGCCGGCGCTGCGCTCCCTCGACGAGCTGCAGGGACCGTTCGACCTCGTGTTCATCGACGCCGACAAGGTCACCTACGACGCGTACTTCGAGGCAGTGCTGCCCAAGCTGGCCCGGCACGGCCTGATCGTCCTCGACAACACGCTGCAGGCCGGCGGCGTCCTGGCCTCGGAGAAGGACCCGCACGAGGGAGCCCGGGCGCTGCGCGCCTTCAACGACAAGCTGGTCAACGACCCCAGGGTCGTCTGCGTGCTCACGACCATCCGCGACGGCGTCACCTTGGTCCGCCGGGCCGCCTGACAACGCCCGCCGTGCTCGACTACCACCTCCACCTCTGGCCGCACTCCGAGCACGAGACGCCGCTCCGGCTGGAACAGCTGGCCGAGTACTGCGCACGGGCCCGGCAGGCCGGTGTGACCGAGCTGGCGGTGACCGAGCACCTCTTCCGCTTCCGTCAGGCCGACGCCCTCGTCGGCGGCTTCTGGGACGACGAGCGGGTGCCGCCGCCGCTGGCCGAGAACATGGCCGAGTACTGGAAGTTCCACGCCACGGCGGACCTCGATGCCTACGTGGAGTGCGCCCTGGCGGCCAAGGAGGCCGGCCTGCCCGTCGTCATCGGGCTGGAGGTCGACTACTACGAGGGCCGTATGGACGCCGTCGCCGACCTCCTGGCCGGTTACCCCTTCGACGTCCTCCTCGGCTCGGTGCACTGGGTGGGCGGGTGGCGCTTCGACGACGTCGACGACCCCGCGTCGATGGCCGAGTGGTCGGCCCGGCGGGTCGACGACTGCTGGGATGCCTACACGCAGGCGCTGGAGGAGCTGGCGGCGTCGGGCGCCTGCGACGTGCTCGCCCATCCGGACCTGATCAAGGCGGCGGGCTACGTGCCCGATGCGCCGGCGGAGTGGTGGGACCGCATCGCCGAGGCCGCCGTGGCGTCGGGCATGGCGGCCGAGGTCAGCTCGGCCGGCTGGCGCAAGCCGGTGGGCGAGCAGTACCCCGCCCTGGGTCTGCTCGGGCGCTTCGTGGCCGGGGGGGTGCCGCTGACCACCGCCTCGGACGCGCACCGGCTCGAGCACGTGGCCGACCGGGCCGACGACCTGCGGGGCGTCCTCGCCGCGGCCGGCGCCGACACCCTGCAGGGCTACCGCGCGCGCGCCGCCTACCCGGTAGCGGTGACCTGATGCCGACCCCCGCCGAGCTGGCCCTGAGCCACACCGATCTCAAGCCCGAGGAGCTCGAGCACCTGCAGCGGCTGCTCGGGAGCTGGAGCGTCCTGGCCGACCTGTCCTTCTCGGACCTGCTCCTCCTCGTCCCGGTGCACGCCGCCGCGAGCGGCGACGCCGCGCCCACCACCGCGGCAACCGAGCGGGACCCCGACGACGAGGATCCCGAGCTGGTCGTGCTCGGCCAGATGCGTCCGAACAACCGGCCCACACTGGTCGACCAGGACCTCGTGGGCCAGACGGTGAACGAGTCGCAGTGGACCCTGGTGGCCCAGTGCCTGCACTCGGGCGAGATCGTGCGGGGCAGCATCCACCACCCCATTCTCGGCGAGCAGGTGCCGGTGGAGAACATCCCCGTCCGTTTCGACGGCCGCATCATCGCGGCGTTGCTGCGCGTCTCGCTGGCACCGCTCAAGGGGCCGACGAGCATGTACGAGCGGACGTACCTCGACGTGTTCGAGCGCCTGGCCGACATGGTGGCTCAGTCGGCCTTCCCGTTCCCCGACGAGGACGTCGGTACCGAGGAGTCCCCCCGGGTGGGCGACGGCGTCGTGGTCGTCGACGCCGACGGACGGGTGGAGTTCGCGTCGCCCAACGCCATGAACGCCTTCCACCGGATGGGGATCTACACCCAGCCCGAGGGGCGCCGCTTCGGGGATCTCGACGTCGAGGAGTCCGCCGTCGAGTGGGCACTGGCCACCGGTCGACCGGTCGTCGAGGAAGTAGAGCGCCGGCCCGACGTCATCGTGCTCGTCCACTGCATCCCGCTGCTCTCGCACGGGGTGGTCACCGGGGCGATGATCCTGCTGCGCGACGTCACCGACGTGCGGCGCCTCGACCGGCTGCTGCTCTCGAAGGACGCCGCCATCCGCGAGGTGCACCATCGGGTCAAGAACAACCTGCAGACCATCTCGTCGCTGCTGAGCCTCCAGGCGCGCCGCGTGGGGGACCGGGCGGCCCGGGTGGCGCTGCACGAGGCCGAGCGCCGGGTGCGCTCCATCGCGCTGGTCCACGAGATCCTCTCGCGTGATCCGAGCGATCAGGTGCCCTTCGCCGAGATCGTCAGCTCGCTGGTGCAGATGGCCGAGGACTCGGTGGTGTCGTCACAGCCGATCGTGATCTCGGTGCACGGGGACCTCGGCGAGGTGGCGGCCGACGTCGCCACGCCGCTGGCGGTGACGGTGGCCGAGCTGCTGCAGAACGCGGTCGAGCACGCGTTCGACCCGGAGAACGCCGGGGGGCACGACGGTGCGGTCGGGCTGGAGGGGGCAGGGGGCGCCGCGGGGTACGCACCGGTGGGCCATGTCGACCTCACGCTGTCCAACGAGGAGTCGGCGCTGCGCGTCGAGGTGCGCGACGACGGGCTGGGACTGCCGGAGGGGTTCGACATCGAGCGCACGTCGAGCCTCGGCCTCTCGATCGTGCGCGACCTGGTCGTCAGTCAGTTGGAGGGGACGATCTCCATGGAGCCGGTGCCGGCGGCCGACGGGGGCGGCACCCGCGTGGCGATCTCGGTGCCGGTGCGCGCACCGCGGTGACGGGGTGGTGGCGCGCGGTGCGCCGAAGCAGGGCGGACTTCAGATGGCGACGCGCTGCGAGCGGCGTGCGGCCAGCCACGCCTTGCGGAGCTTGCGGCGCTCCTCCTCGGACGTGCCGCCCCAGACACCGGACTCCTGGTTGGTGGCCAGCGCGAAGTCGAGGCAGGGCTCGAGGGCATCGCAGGCGTGGCAGACGCGCTTGGCTGCCTCGATCTGGTCGACCGCCGGTCCGGTCGTGCCAACAGGGAAGAAGAGGTCCGGTTCTGTATTGCGGCAGGCGGCTGAGCGTCGCCAGTCGTCCGCGTCCCAATCGACGGTCCGGTTCCACATGAGAGCCATCGGAATGTGCCTCCACCAGCATTGTGATCCTTTTCACATGATCGAACCCCGAAGGTGTCCGTCAGTGAAAAGCGGGTTAACGGAGCAAAGGGTAATGGTCCGTCGGGACCCAGGCAAGGAGTTTTTGGTGAATATTCCGGACTCCTCGCGGTGGAAACGTGACGAGGAGATGACACGGGCCGGGTGACCGCGGTCTTCGCCCATAGGGGTTGCAGTGAGGGGTTCACGGAGAACACCATCGACGCGTTCGCCGAGGCGCGGCGGCTCGGGGCCGACGGGGTCGAGCTGGACGTGCGTCTCACGGCGGACGGCGCCCTGGCCGTGCACCACGACGCGGAGATCCCCGGGCTCGGCCCGGTCGCCCAGCTCGGCGTCGCCGATCTGCCCGCCCACGTGCCGCTCCTGGGCGACGTGCTGGCCGTCTGCGAAGGCATGGTGGTCGACGTCGAGATCAAGAACGCCCCCCAGGACCCGGGGTGGGATCCCGGGGAGGTCGTGGCGGCGCTGACCGCCGCCGCCATCGACGAGGCCGGTTGGACCAGCCGCGTGATCGTGTCGTCGTTCCAGCTGGCCACGTTGCTCGCCGTTCAGGTCGCAGACGCCCGCCTGGCGCTCGGCGCGTTGTGGGGCTTCGCCGCCGAGGTGGAGCCGGCCCTGGCCGAAGCGGCGGCCTCCGGCTTCGCCGCCGTCCACCCCTTCGTCGTCTCGGTGGACCGCGTGCTGGTCGAGCGGGCGCATGCAATGGGCCTTGCGGTAAACGTGTGGACGGTCAACGCGCCCGACGACCTGCGCGCAATGGTGGACGCGGGCGTCGATGCAGTGATCACCGACCGGCTCGTCGAGGCCCTGGCCGCGGCGGGCGCGGGCGCGGGGCGAGCTGAGCGACCCCCAATGCGGGGCGACCCGGAAAAGGGCCTGTCACCGAGCCGAATGGCGGGAAGCGGCCCGGGTCCACAAAGATGGTCCGCCATGAACGTCGTCGTATGCGTCAAGCAGATCCCCGATCCGGCCGTCCCCGGCGCGTTGAATCCCGGCACCAACACCCTCGACCGGTCCGGCAAGCTCATCATGGACGACTCGGACAACTACGGGGTCGAGATGGCCCTCCAGCTCGCCTCGGGCGAGGGCGACGAGGTCACGCTCGTCTCCATGGCCCCCGGCGGTGAGACCTCGGGTCTGCGCACCGGCCTCGCCATGGGTGCGGCCAAGGCCATCCTCATCAGCGACGACGCGCTGGCGGGCAGCGACGCCCTCGGCACGGCCCGGGTGCTGGCGGCCGCCATCGGGCGGGCCAACCCCGACCTGGTCGTGATGGCGACCGAGTCCACCGACGGCTACACCGGCACGCTGCCCGTCCAGGTGGCCGAGCTCATGGGGTTGCCGTCGGTCACCTTCGCCAAGGCGATCGCCGTCGACGGCGGCTCGGTCAAGGTCGAGCGCCAGACCGAGGCGGGCTACGACGAGATCGTGTGCCCCCTGCCGGCGCTAGTGACGGTCACCGCCGGGGTCGTCGAGCCCCGGTACCCGTCCTTCAAGGGGATCATGGCGGCCAAGTCCAAGCCCGTCGACAACCTGACGGTGGCCGACCTCGGGATCGACCCGTCGCTGGTCGGCGCGGCCGGCGCCGGGGAGGAGATCACGGACGTGTCCGACGCCGAGGCACGCGGGGCGGGAGAGATCGTGGTGGACGAGGGCGACGGCGCGCAGCGCGTCGTGGCCTTCCTCGAGCAGTTGAAGGTGGTCTGAGATGCCGATCGACAAGGTGTGGGTGCTGGCCGAGGTGGGCGACAGCGGCCCGACCCCGGTCACGCTCGAGCTGCTGACCGAGGCACGCACGGTCGCGTCGGCGGTCGAGGCCGTCGCCTGGGGCGCCGATGCGGCATCGCTGGCCGGCCCGCTCGGGGAGTACGGCGCGACCACGCTGTACGACGTCGGCGACCTGGGCGGCACGCTGCCCGGAGTGCCGGTGGCCGCCGCGCTGGCCGCTCTGGTGGAGGGTGGCAACGCGCCCGACGCCATCCTCATGCCCGCCACCTACGAGGGGCGTGACATCGCGGGCCGGCTCTCGGCCAAGCTCGGCCGTCCGGTGCTGACCAACGTGACCGGACTGGTGGAGAGCGACGGCGGGTTGTCGAGCCAGCATCCGGTGTTCGGGGGCAATCAGATCGTCACGGCGCGCTTCACGGGAGCGGGGCCGGCCATCTTCGTGATCCGGGCCAAGTCGTTCGCCGCCGAGCCCTCGGGCGGGGCCGCCGCCTCCGTGGTCGCCGCCCCGGTGCCCGACGTCGCCGCCACGAACACGGCCAAGGTCGTCGAGCGCCATGTCGAGGAGCGCAGCGGTCCCAAGCTCGACGAGGCGGCGGTCGTCGTCTCCGGTGGCCGCGGGCTGGGTGACGCGGCCAACTACGCACTGATCGAGGAGCTGGCAAAGCTCCTCCACGGCGCCGCCGGCGCCAGCCGCGCCATCGTCGACGCCGGCTGGGTGCCCTACTCGCACCAGGTCGGCCAGACCGGCAAGACGGTGAAGCCGACCGTCTACATGGCGTGCGGGATCTCGGGCGCCACCCAGCACCTGGTCGGGATGAAGGGCTCCAAGAACATCATCGCCATCAACAAGGACCAGGAGGCCCCGATCTTCTCGGTGGCCGACCTCGGCATCGTCGGCGACGTGCACAAGGTGCTTCCGGCGCTCATCGAGGCGCTGAAGGCCAAGGGCTAGGCCGGCCGCACCCAGGATCCAGGCGCCCGGGCGCCCCGGCTCCCTGGTGCCCGATTTGGGCGCGGGCGGGCGGTGCTGGCAGGGTGGGAAGCTGAGCCGGCTGTGCCGGGGCCACTCCGGGCTCACGCACGCCACGCGTGCACGCTCAGATCGGGCGACCGGCGGTACATTCGGCGCAATCCGCTGATCGCTCCCGATGCTCTTTCCCACCATCGACTTCGCAATCTTCTTCGCCATCGCCTTCACGGTGAACTGGCTGCTCAACCCGTATTCGGGTTGGTGGAAGCTGTCCATGATCGGCCTGAGCTACGTGTTCTACGGCTGGGTGGGCTGGAGCTACTGCCTCCTCCTGCTCCTGACGACCGTCGTCGCTTTCGGCGGGGGCACCTGGGTCACGGCCACGCGCAGCGAGCGTTCGCGCCGCGTTGCCATGGGGGTGTCCGTCGGCGCCCTGCTGGCCATCCTCGGCTGGTTCAAATACTTCGGCTTCGTCTCGGTGAACCTCGACAACCTGACCCATGCGCTGGGGCTGGGGCGGGCGGTCCCCCTTCTGCAGGTCGCGCTGCCCATCGCCATCTCCTTCTTCACCTTCATGGCGATCAGCTACGTGGTCGACGTCTACCGCCGCGACCTCGAGCCGGCCAAGGCGCTGGACTTCGCCGTGTACATCTCGTTCTTCCCCCACCTGCTGGCCGGACCGATCGTGCGCGGTGGCGAGTTGCTGCCGCAGATCCGCCGGCGCCGCGACCCCAACTCGGTCGACTACTCGCGCGCCTTCTGGCTCATTCTGGCCGGGCTGTTCAAGAAGGTCGTGATCTCCTCCTACGTCTCGAGCGCGATCGTGACACCGGTCTTCACCTCACCGTCGCAACACTCGGCACCCGAGGCCATCTTCGCCGCGTGGGGCTACGCGGTGCAGATCTACTGCGACTTCAGCGGCTACACCGACATCGCCATCGGCCTCGCCATGCTGCTGGGGTTCCGGTTCCCGCAGAACTTCAACGCCCCCTATACGGCGCGCAACCTCCAGGACTTCTGGCGGCGCTGGCACATGACCCTCTCCCGTTGGCTGCGCGACTACCTCTACATCCCGCTGGGCGGCAGTGCCAACGGCCAGGCCCAGACCATCCGCAACATCATGATCACCATGGTGCTGGGCGGCCTCTGGCACGGGGCGGCCTGGACCTTCGTGGCCTGGGGGGCCCTGATGGGGCTGGGGCAGAGCTTCGGGCACCTGCGCCGGACCAGCCGGGAGCGGCGCGGGCTGGTGGCGGTGCCGGACGGGCCGGTGCGGGTCTGGGTCCAGCGATTCCTCACGTTCCAGTACGTCTGCCTGGGCTGGGTCTTCTTCAACGCCACCGGCATGTCGCAGGCCTTCGCGCTCATCGAGCGCGTCTTCACCGGTTGGGGTGAGGCGTCCCCGCTGGTCACGCCGCTGCTCGTCTTCACGGTGCTCGGCAGCATCGCCCTGCAGTACGTACCTCCTCTGCGCGTGGACCGCCTGCAGGCGTCGTTCTCCCGCCAGAAGGCGGCCGTGCAGGTCGGTCTGCTCGGCGTCGCCCTGCTCGGCATCACCACCTTCGGTCCGGTCGGCGTCGCGCCCTTCATCTACTACCGCTTCTGATGACCGACGCCCGCACACCCCCGCACCACGTGGACTCGGAGCCCCCGTCGGAGTTCGAGCCGCATCCGCACGGCGAGCCGGACGCGCCCATCGACGGCCGAGTGCGTGCGCCGTGGACCCGTGTGTTGGGCCTCGGCGTGGCCGCCTTCGCGGTGTGGTTCCTGCTCTTCGCGCCGACCCTGCAGCACAACGCGCAGGTCTCGCCGGTCGGGACCCGCCGGACGGTCAGCCTCGACGTGACCGGTCCGGTGGCCGCGCTGAGCCGCGGACTGCAGCTCTCACACATCGTCTCGGCCACGGGCCGTTCGAACCGACTACCCGGCGGGACCGTGGGGCTCATCACATCCGGGCCGCGTCAGAGCGCGCCACGACGCGGGCCCCGGCCCGGGTCCAAGACGTCGCCGAGCGGCGGCACCACCGCGACGACCCCGACGACCGTGCCGCCCGACCCGAAGGAGCCGACCGCGGCCGCGCCGCTGCGCGTCCTGATCGTCGGTGACTCCATCGGGCTCGACCTGGGCGGGCCCCTGCAAGCCGACCTGGCGGGGACGGGCGTCGTCAGCGCCGCGCTCGATGCCCGCGAGAGCACGGGGCTGACGAGACCCGACTACTTCAATTGGCCGGCGGAGCTGACGGCGGACCTCAAGGTGGCGCAGCCGCAGGTCGTCATCATCATGATCGGGGCCAACGACGCGCAGGACTTCCTCGGGCCGCCCGACGTGCCGTACACCTCTTCCCAGTGGAACACGTTGTACGCCCAGCGGGTATCGCAGTTCATGCAGATCGCAGGAAGCGGCGGGGCTGCCGTGGTCTGGGTCGGCATGCCCCCGATGCAGAACCCGGGCCTGAACGCGCAGATGTCCGATGTCAACGCCGTGGTCCAGCAGCAGGCGGTGAAGGCACATCCACCCGTGACCTATGTCAGCACCGACCATTCCCTGGGAACGGCGCAGGGTGGGTACACGGCGTTCGTCACGAACGGCGCCGGCCAGGTCGTCAACGTGCGCGCGCCCGACGGCACGCATCTGACCTCGGGCGGGGGGCAGGTGGTGGCGCAGCAGGTCATCAACGAGCTGCAGACGCTCGGCTACCACATCCCCTGAACACCCGCCCGCCCCGCGCCGGGCGAGGCGGGCGGGTGTTCAGCGCGGTGGTGCCGCCCCTTCGAGGGTCACCGCGGACCCGGGCGCTGCGGCCACTAGCGGCGCGGCCTCGGCCCCGAGCCCGGCCCGCCGCGGCCGCACGTAGGCGAGCCAGACGACGGCGACCGCCAGCAGCACGGCGCCGAGTGTCCACCCCAGCGCCGTGGTGCTGAGACCGACGTACTTCAGGCCCGAGGCGAAGATCACGAAGGTGATCACCGGGCGGATGTAGCGGTCAGGTGCCCGCGAGGAGATCAGCGAGCCGACCAGGACGGCCGGCACACTGCCCAGCACGATCGACGTGGTCACGGCGAACTCGACGTGCCCGAAGGCCAGGGCACCGAGCGCGGCGGCCAGCGTCAGGGGGACGGCCTGGGTCAGGTCTGTGCCGACCAACTGGTTGGCCCCGAGCACCGGATACAGGAAGAGCAGGAGCACGATCATCAGCGACCCCGATCCCACCGACGTCATACCGACGACGAATCCCCCGAGTACCCCGATGGCCACGGTGGGGAGCGGCCGCACCACCACCTGGCCGATCAGGCCACGGCGGGCCTGGCCCGAACGGCGGTCGAGCCCGTAGCGCAGCACCATCGCGCACGCGCCGAGGAGGAGCGCCGCGCCGAGCAGAATCTGCACGTTGTCTTCAGCGCCCTTGGAGTTGCCCAACAGATGCAGGACGTAGGCGCCGAGGAGCGCAGAGGGGACGGAGCCGAGGACCATCCAGCCGACCAGCGAGTAGTTCACCGTCTTCTTGGTCATGTGCACCACGGCACCCACCGGCCGCATGAGCACGGCCGCCACCAGGTCGCTCGAAATGGCGGTGGACGGCTTGACGCCGAAGAACAGGATGAGCATCGGTGTCATCAGCGCGCCGCCGCCGGCACCGGTCATGCCCACCAAGAACCCCACCACGGCGCTCCCGAGGACGATGTAGGGGTCAATCGACACGGGACCCCCGGTGCCTCGGGGAGGTGGCTCGGAAGGCGCCCCACGGCCGAGATGTCATAGCGACTTCATATTACCTATGCATCAGGTCATCTATTCAGTCGAGGCCGGCTCTGCGTGTTCGCCCAGGTTGACGGGTGGGTTCAGACCAGGGGCCAGGGGTACGGCGGCCACTCGCCGTCGTCAACGAGCTCGGGCAGGGCGCGCAGGCTGAGGAGCCAGGCCACCCGGTCCAGGGTGGCGGCCACCTCGGACGGCTCGATCAGGTCGCAAAGGGCGGCCGGCGGGCCGTCGCGGGCCAGCCGGGCCAGGTCCTCCTCGGCCGCGGGCTCGAGCCGCTCCCCGCCGAAGTCCCAGATCACCGTGCGCAGCTTGTCGTGGCGGTTGAAGCAGAGGCCGTTGTCGATGGCCCACAGGCGATCGTCGGCCAGGAGCACGTGGCCGCTCTTGCGGTCGGCGTTGTTGGCCACCACGTCGAACGCGCACAACCGCATGAGCACCGAGTGCCACCTGGGCTCGTCGCGCAGGGTGAAGTAGTGCGAGGTCCCGTCCTCGTGCACGAAGCGCTGCACGGAGCCCGGTCCGAACGGGCCCTCGGGGCGTTCGACCGTCTCGGGCACGAGCCCCCAACCCAGTGCCTCGGAGAGGACGTAGGCGGCCACCTCACGACGGAAGAGCCCGCCAGGGAAGTCCCACAAGGGCCGCTCACCTTTGAACGGCTTGTAGACCGCGAGCAGCTCGTCGCCCTGGAGCCGGCAGGTCACGAGCAGTGTCGCGTTGGAGCTCCCGGCGATGCGGCCGTGGACCTCCATGTCTCCCTCGATCAGGACGCGCTCGACCTCGGCGTCGGACACTGCAGCTAGGTCACCGGTGGCCGGTGCCCGTTGGTGCGCGGGCAGTCGTGCCCGGCGGGGTCCAGCGGGAGCGAGCAGAGCGGGCAGGGCGGGCGTCCCGCCTCCACCAGGCGCGTGGCATGGATGGCGAAGGCGGCCGCCTGCTCGCGCGTCAGGGCGACGCGGAGCACGTGCCCGCTCTCCATCTCGTCCTCCTCCTCGTCCTCGTCATCGTCCTCGCCGCCGGTCTCCTCGAGGACCACGATGATGCGGTCGAGCTCCTCGTCGTAGGAGACGCCGATGGTCCCCACGACCCATTCGAAGTCCTCGGTGCCGTAGAACTCGAGGTCCTCGGGCAGGTGCCCCGGCCGGCCCAGTTCCTTGACGATGCGCCCGAGATAACCGGCGAGGATCGCCACCTGCTGCTTCTCGACCTTGACGGTCGTCTCGGACAGGCCCTGGCGGCAGTAGAAGAGGAAGAGCCGCTGCCCGACTTCGCCGAGGACGCCGACCGTGCAGTGATCCGGCGCGTCGAAGTCGTACTCGTCGCTCATGTCGGTCGCCCCGTCACGACAGCGCCAGCTCGTTCAGCGTGCCCAGCGAGTTCACGCAAAGCACGACCGGGCCGCCGGCGGTGAAGAGGAGCGCCGAGATGGAACAGGGCGAGATCACCAGGCGTTGCAGCAGGTCGAGCGGCATCCCCGCCGCTGCGGCCACGATCGCCTTGATCGGGTCGGCGTGCGACACCGTGACGATCGTCTCGCCGGGATGTTCGGCCACGAGGCCGAGGACGGTGTCCATGGCGCGCACCGACATCTCGGCGAAGGACTCCCCGTCGGGAAAGCGAAACCCGCTGGGCCAGCGTTGCACGGTGGGCCATTCCGGGGTCCGGTACAGACGGCTGAGTGGCTTCTCGGTCCAGTCGCCCACGTCGACCTCGACGAGGCCGGCGGCGGTCCGCACCCGCAGGCCCAGGGCGCGGGCGATGGGGGCAGCGGTCTCGCGAGTGCGTTCCAACGGAGACGCGTACACGGCGGTCGGGGCCTTCGCCAAGGCCGCGATGCGCTCGGCCGCCGCGGCGGCCTGCGCGTGTCCCTTCTCGGAGAGATGCAGGCCGGCGGCCTGCCCGGGGAGCATCTTGCCGGTGGTGGGGGTGACGCCGTGGCGGACCAGGAGGACGACAGTCGCCGGAGGAGCCTTGCGGCGACGCCTGGTCGACGGGCGTGCGGAGGCGGAACGAGCGGTCGGGGACACGGGCGCCCATCGTAGGCTCTGCGCCGTGGCGTCCAACGGTGGGCCGAGGGACTCCGTGGCCGCGGTGCAACGGGACGTGGCGGCCTGTCGGCGCTGCCCACGACTGGTCGCATGGCGCGAAGAGGTGGCGCGCACGGGGCGGGCCTCCTATGCGGGCCAGGTGTACTGGGGTCGCGGCGTCCCCGGTTTCGGCGACCCGGGCGCGTCCCTGGTGCTGGTCGGCCTGGCGCCGGCGGCGCATGGCGCCAACCGCACCGGCCGGATGTTCACCGGGGATCGCTCGGGCGACTGGCTCTTCGCCGCCCTGCACCGGGCGGGCTTCGCCTCGCAGCCGACGAGCACGTGGCGCGAGGACGGCCTCGAGCTCACCGACGCCTACGTCACAGCGACGGTGCACTGCGCGCCGCCCGCCAACAAGCCCACCCCCGAGGAGCGGGAGGCCTGCCGGCCGTATCTGGCCCGCGAGCTGTCGCTCCTGCGCGAGGCGGTGGTCATCGTGGCTCTCGGGCAGTTCGCCTGGCAGGCGGTCACCGCCCACTACGGCGTGCGGCCGCGCCCGGCGTTCGGTCACCTGGCGGAGGCCCCTCTGCCCGGTGCGCTGACCCTGCTCGGCTCCTACCACCCGAGCCAGCAGAACACCTTCACGGGCAAGCTGACCGTGCCGATGTTCGACGCCGTTTTCACCCGCGCCCGTGCCCTCATCGGCGCGTCCGATCAGGAGACGAGGTCGTAGAGCAAGCGGTAGAAGCGGATGCGTGCGGGGTCGGGGTCGATGCCGTAGCTCTCGTAGAACAGGGGCTCGAGCTCCTCCCCGAAATTCCATCCCACGCTCCATCCCCCGACCGCGACGTCCCACCAGCGATCCGCCGCGCCCAGCTCGCCCAGGTCGACGTAGCCGGTGACCCGCCCCTCCTGGAGCACCATGTTGGGTGGGCAGGAGTCGCCGTGGCAGACGACCAGGTCCTCGTCGGCCGGGGCCGTCGCCTCCAGCTCGGCCAGCGCCGCCGCCGGGGTCAGATGCGCGTGCTCTCGGTGGAAACCGGCCGGGTCGTAGTCGTCCGTGGCGACCCGCTGCTCGACATGCGCCAGGGCGCGCGCCAGGTCGAAGCGGAAGGGGCACCATTCCTCGCCGATCGCATCGTGGAACGCACGCAGCCCCCGGCCGAGGGCGCGCACCAGTGCGGGGAGGTCGGCGCGCCATGCCGGGTGGGTGGCGTCGTGCCCCGGCAACGCCTCGGTCAGCAGGACGGTGGCCTCCTCGAGCTCTTCCAGCGCAACGACCACGGGGACCGGGAGATAAGGGGCGGCCCAGACCATGCGCTCGGCCTCGCCGCGCAGCGTGGGGTAGCAGCCACGGTCACCGGTGGCGACCTTGGCGAAGCGGACCTCTCCCGCCGGGTCGGTGAGGCGCCAGGTGGTCAGGTCCGGGATGAGCCGGTACGCGAGTTGGGCGGTCCAGCCCGGGGCCACGCGCCCGAGCACGGGTGGTGGCGCGGGATCCTCGGGCTCGGGCGGCACACAGGCAGGGTAGGGGCCCGGGACGGACGGGCGGCAACGGCTACCGTCTCCGCGACACCGCTGGGAGGATGGAGTGCACGAGCCGAACGACGTGACCCCGTGCGACGCCGGGGAGATCACGCGCTGGGACGACACGGCCGACGTGATCGTCGTCGGCTTCGGCGCGGCCGGTTCGGCGGCGGCCTTCAGCGCCGCTGCCGCCGGGGCACAGGTGCTGGTGGCTGAGCGGACCGGTGGCCCGGGGGGCGCCGCCGCGTTGGCCGAGGGCATCGTCTACCTCGGCGGGGGCACGCCGATCCAGACGGCCTGCGGGTTCGAGGACTCCCTCGACGACATGTACCGCTACATGATGGCGGCCTGCGGCCCGGATCCCGACGAGGTCAAGATCTCCCGCTATTGCGAGGAGAGCCTGGGCCACTTCGACTGGCTGGTCGACCGGGGCGTCCCGTTCGACCCGACGTTCTGCGCCGACACCTCCATGGCGCCCACGGGCACCGAGGGCCTCGTGTACTCGGGTGGCGAGGACGCCTACCCGTTCAACGAGATCGCCCGACCGGCCCCACGCGGCCACCTGGCCAAGACGAAACGCGCCACCGGCTGGCTCCTCATGCAGCACCTGGCCGCCGCCGCCACCGGCGCGGGCGCGACGGTGTCGGCCGACACCCGGGTGGACCGCCTGGTGTGTGACGACGGCCGGGTCGTCGGCGTGCAGGCGCAGCGCTTCGGCGAGACGGTGACCCTGCGGGCCCGCCGCGGCGTGGTGCTCACCGCCGGCGGGTTCATCTTCAACGACGACATGCTGCGCCAGCACTGCCCGCCGCTGGTGCGGGGCACGTTCAAGGTGGGCACCGAGGGTGACGACGGGCGGGGCATCCGCATGGCGCAGGCCCTGGGCGCCGCCGTGCGCAACATGTACGCGGGCGAGGTCTCGCTGCCCCTCACCCCGCCGCGCACGCTGATCCACGGCATCCTCGTCAACGGCAAGGGGCAGCGCTTCATCAACGAGGACACCTACATGGGGCGGGTGGGTCAGTCTGCCCTCTACGACCAGGACGGCGAGGTCTACCTGATCGTCGACGAGGCCTCGTACGAGGTGAACTGGATGGGCCTCGCCGCCAGCTGGGTCTGCGAGACCGCGACGGAGCTCGAGTCCGAGATAGGCCTGCCGACCGGCTCGCTGCAGTCCACCGTCGACCTCTACAACCGCCACGCGGCGGCGGGGGAGGACCCCCTCTTCCACAAGTCCCCCGCCTGGGTGCGGCCGCTGGTGCCGCCGATCGGTGCAGTCGACCTCCGGATCGGACCGGCCCCCTACGCGCCGTTCACCCTCGGTGGTTTGGAGACGACGGTAGCCGGCGAGGTCCGCGACCTCACCGGCTCGGCGATCGCCGGTCTCTTCGCCGCCGGTCGCACGACGGCCGGGGTGTGCTCGTTCGGCTATGCCAGCGGGCTCTCCATCGGGGACAGCACGCTGTTCGGACGATTCGCCGGGGAGAGTGCCACCGCGGCGTCGGCCTGAGGCCCCGACCCGGCCGATCAGGCGTCGCATTCAACGACCCCGATCCGGGTATGAGTGGGTCGACGCCGAGAAGAAGAGGAGGAGAAGGCCATGGACCTCGACCTGCTTGATCTGTACGGACGCGCCAGCGACTGGACCTCGACGAAGGTGGCAGGAGCGGCATCGAAGCTCGACGAGCCGTCGTCATGTGAGGGGTGGGACGTCCGGACGCTGATGAACCACATGCTCGAAACGCAGCAGTACTTCGTGGGGGCAGCGCGTGGCGAGGACGTGTCTCCACCCGCAGGGACGCCACCGGACCTCGTCAGCGACGAGCCTCGCGCTGCCTTTGCCCGGGCCCGCGCCGAGACACTGAAGACGTTCGGCGAGCCGGGGGTGATCGAAAAGACCGGTCCCGCGCTCGGCATCGCCTTCAGCGATCAGCTCCTGCACGGATGGGATCTCGCCACGTGCACCGGGCAGGACGCGACGATGCCCGACGGCCTCCCTGAAGCGGCCTACGCAATCATCTACGGCCGATTCACCGACGACCAGCGCAAGGGCGTCTTCAAGCCCGAGATCGCCGTCGCCGCGGACGCGCCCGCCCAGGACAGGCTGCTCGCGTACACCGGCCGTGATCCTTCGCCGACGATGTGAACCGCGTCATTGGCGCAATGCGGCGTACTCGATGACGCGGGTCATCACGACATCGTCGGCTTTCGCCACCGACCCGCAGTCGAACGGTGGCTGAGGGTCGTACTCGATCATGAGCTGTGCGGCCTGCGCGGCGGTGCGGTCGACCAGCAGCTCGACCAGGCGCAGCGCCATGTCGATGCCGCTCGACACGCCGGCGGCGGTGATGATGCGCTCGTCGAGGTGCTCGACGACGCGTTCGGACGTCGGCTCGGCGCCGTGGGCGGCCAGCTCCCGGTAGCAGGACCAGTGCGTGGTGGCGGTGAGGCCTTGGAGGAGGCCGGCGGCGCCGAGCACCAGCGAGCCGGTGCACACCGACGTGGTGAACCGGCTGCTCGGCGTGGGCCTGGCGGACCCACTCGAGCACCCGCTCGTCGTGCTCGAGTGGCCGGGTCCCGACGCCTCCGGGGAAGACGATCACGTCGGTGTCGGCACCTCCTCGAAGGTGGCGTCGGCACGCAGGCCGAGCATGCCGTTCTCGCTGCGGACTTCGCCGCGGTCATGGCCGACGAAGATGATGTCGAAGGTCGGGATGCGCTGCAGCACCTCGTAGGGGCCGACGGCGTCGAGCGCGGTGAAGCTCGGGAACAGGGGGATGGCGACCTGCACGCGGTCGGTCATGCGGAGGTCCTTTCGTTCGGGGCGGCGCGGAACCGCCGGCGGTAGGCGTCGGGCGCGACGCCGAGATGGCGCTGGAAGACGCGCCGCAGGGTCTCGGCGCTGCCGAGCCCGCAACGCGCGGCCACGACGTCGAGCGTGTCGCTCGTCTCCTCGAGCTCGCGCCGCGCCGCCTCCAGGCGGGTGCGCTCGACGAAGCGGCTCGGCGTCTCGCCGACCTCGCGCCGTGAAGACGCGGGTGAAGTGGCGGACGCTCATCGCGGCCGCCGCGGCCAGAGCCGGCAGCCGGTGGTCGCCGCCGGGCGCGGCCTCCACGAGGGTCTGGACCGCCCGGACGGTCGAGCGCTCGGCGCGGGGGACCCACACCGGCGACGCGAACTGCGTCTGCCCCCCGGGCCGGTGCAGGAACATCACCAGCCAGCGGGCGACCGTCTGGGCCACGTCGACGCCGAGGTCCTCCTGCACCAGCGCCAGCGAGAGGTCGATGCCCGCGGTGACGCCGGCGCTCGACCAGTACTTCCCGTCCCGGATGTAGATCGGGTCGGGGTCGACGGTGAGGTCGGGGTACGCCTCGGCGAGCTGGCGTGCCCGGGCCCAGTGCGTGGTGACCCGGCGGCCCGCCAGCAGTCCGGCCGCGGCGCCGACGAAGGCGCCCGAGCACACCGTGGCCACCCGCCGGCAGCGTGGGGCCGTCTGGCGGATCCAGCTGAGCAGGGCCTCGTCGCGCGCGGCCTCCTCGGCGCCGTTGCCGCCGGCCAGCACCAGGGTGTCGATGCGCTCCGAGCCTTCGGGCAGCGATGACGTGCCCAGCACGAGCCCGCTCTCCGTCCGCACGGTGCCACCGCCGCTGGAGGCCAGGGTGACGCGGTAGCCGCCGGCTCGCCCGAGCGAGGCGGCCGCCCGGCCCGCGCCGGCGAAGACCTCGTGCGGGCCGACCGCATCGAGAGGCTGGAGGCCGTCGAAGGCGACGATCACGACGTGGCGCTGCTGCACGGGTCCCACTCTGCGGCCCGGCCCTGCTGGCGTCAATGACATGGTTCCCACAGATTCGGCCATGAGGAGGCCGCAGGCACGAAGAGCGCAGGAGATTCGAGACGCGCCCCGCTCAGCCCGTGCGGGCCCGCCGGGTGCCGCGCGCCCGCACCCAGGCCAACAGGTCGCCCTGCTCGCCGCGGCGGACAGTCCCGGTGAAGATGTCCTCGCGGTCGGTCGACACCTCGCGGTCCACCTCGGCGTAGAGCTCGTCGCCGATGGCGGCGGGCTGGAGGTACTCGACCAGGACCGACGAGATGATGCCGGAGTGCTCCGTGTCGTTGGCCGCGGCGGCGACCGCCGCGCCCGCGACGGCGTAGAAGACGGCGCCGTGCACGGTGCCGTGCGGGTTGGCGTGGCGCTCGTCCGTGGCGAGGATGGCCACCGTGTGGCCGGCGCCCCGCCGCTCCACCTGATGCCGAGAAGGGCGGCGAACGCGTCCGCCCCGGGCCCGCTCATCGCCGCACCTTCAGGCGGTGGGGGCGGAGGCCGGCAGGCGGCCCGGCATGGGCACCGCCGTGGCCGGCCAGCGCTTGCGGCTGACCCGGCTCAGCTTGTTCAGCAGCGTGACCGCCCCGGGGTCGTCCTCGATGGGCCGGGTCTCGATGACCCCGGCCGCCTCCATGTCGTTGAAGAGCTCCTCGCCCTTCTCGGTGCGCAGCAGCGTGAGGGTCCAGTCGCCGAAGGCGCCGATGCCCCCGGTCGAGATGTCGGCGTGCTCGGCCGCGAAGTCGGGGCAGCTGGTGCAGCCCTCCCTGGTCCAGGCGTGCGCCTCCTTCAGCGGGACCTCGTGGTAGCTGCCGTCCTTCATCCAGACCTGGAAGACGCCCTTGATGTTCATCTTGACGATGTCGGCCCGGGCCAGCCCGTACTTCGCCTCGAAGAGCTCGGGGAAGATGGCGTCGTCGAAGGTCTTGGAGCACAGCAGGCCGATCGAGAGGCGTGAAGCGGCGGGCGACCTTGCCCGCCTTGCGGGCCGCCATGACCGGCGGGGCCGAGGCCTGGCACCCCATGCCGACCAGCGCGATGCGCTCGGCCCCGCCGGCGATGGCCTCGGGGTAGGCCAGCGGGTTGGCCGAGTAGGTGTAGCGGGAGCCGGCCGTGGCGAGCACGTCCTCCTTGTTGCGGGCCACCCGGGGCACCGCCTTCCACGTCGAGCCGTCGCCCTCGAGACCCGAGACCAGGGCGGCGTCGATCACGTCGTGCTCGAAGGCCCAGATCAGCAGCGCGGACACCAGCCCGCCGTCCTGCCCGGTGCCCTGCACCGCCGGATCGGTGGCCCGGGCGAGCACGGTCCGGCGGGCGATGCCGGAGACCTCGTCGTCGGTGCGGGGCCGGCCGAAGAGGTAGGTCTCGATCTCGGGCTCCCAGGTGCGGAAGCGGGGGCAGGCCCGGGTGCACAGCGTGCAGCCCTTCAGGCCGTGGGTGCAGTTGTCGGGCCCGCCGTCGGTGTCCACGTGGAAGGGCCTGTAGACGCCCTCGGTGTCGTCGTAGCCGAGGACGTCGTAGGGGCACGCGATGACGCAGGCGGAGCACCCGGTGCAGAGCCCGGACGTCACGACCTCGGTGAACAGCTCGGCCCACTGCGGCTTCTCGGGTGGCATTGGCCCACCATATTCGGCCCGACCCGCAGGGGTCCGATACCGTGCGCGCGGTGCCCGAGATCCTCGAAGTCGAGCGCTACCGGGCCCTGGCCGAGCGAGGCGCTCCGGCGGCCCGTCGCCCGGGTCTGGATGGTGGACTCCCGCTACGGGCGGGGCGGGACGACGCCCCAGCGGCTGCGGGCGGCGCTGGTGGGCCGGTCGTTCACCGCGGCGCGGCGGCGGGGGAAGCTCCTGCTGCTCGACACCGATGGGGGCCCGACCCTGGGCCTGCGCTTCGGCATGACGGGCGGCCTCGTGGTCGACGGCGAGCAGGCGCTCGACCGCCTGCGCTACGGACCGGGCGTCTTCGACGAGAAGTGGGTGCGGGCCCGCTTCACGTTCGGTGACGGCGGCCAGCTCCTCGTCCACGACCCGCGCCGCTTCGGGTCGCTCGAGATCGCGCCCGACGAGGGCCGGCTCGGGCCCGACGCGCTCGACCGTCACGCTCGCCGAGCTGCGCGCCGCGCTGGCGATCGGCGCCGGGACGGAGCGGGACGGCGGCGCCGCTCAAGGCCCGCCTCATGGACCAGGAGCGCCTGGCCGGGCGTGGGCAACCTGCTGGCCGACGAGATCCTGTGGCGGGCCGGCCTCGCTCCCGGCCGGCGGACCCCGCTCGACGACGACGAGCTCCGCGCACCTGCACACGGTGCTCCGGTCCACCCTGCGCCAGCTGTCACGCCGGGGCGGCGTCAGCACATGGGCGACCTGATGGAGGAGCGCCACGCCGGCGGGCGCTGCCCGCGCGACGGGACGGAGCTGCGCCGCGAGGTGGTGGGCGGGCGCACCACGTACTGGTGCCCGGCCGCACCAGCACTGAGCTCAGCGGACCGGGCGGGCGCTCAGCTGGGTCAGCGGCGGGAGGCCCTTGGCGATCAGGTCGACGCCGAACACGAGGAACAGCACGCCCATGACCGCCGCGTTGTGCGCCGTCAACCACGTCTTGGCCGACTCGAGGGTGGCCCTCGCCCGCGCACCGCCGACCAGCGCGTAGAGCACGGGGCCGGCGATCGTGAGGCTGGCGATCACGACGAACACCGCGATGGCGACGATGGCGTCGGTCGTCGACAGCCCGAGAACTTGCGCCAGCCCCGCCGCGGCGCCCGCGGTGAGGATGAGGTTCTTGGGGTTCACGGCGGCCAGCGCGACGCCGAGCCCGAGCGCCTTGACCGGCGACACCGTCTCGACCGTCGCCAACCACTTCGGCATCGTCGGCTCCGTCCCCGGGTGCCGGGCGCTTCCGCCAGTTGCGGCGCGCCAAGGCCAGCAGCAGGACGCCGAGGGCGATCTTGCCCCACGACACCGAGTCCGACGCCGTGCTGCTGGTGGCCACGTTGCCGTCGTGCGACAGGACGTAGACGACCGTGCTCACGGCGGCGAGGGCGACGACCCAACCCACGAGGAAGGCCGGCCCGTTCACCCGGGCCCGCTGCGAGAACAGCATCAGGATCACGGCGATGATCGGGACCGGGCTGATCGCCACCCCGATGGCGAACGTCAGGATCTCGCTGATTCCTTGACCCATGTCGCCTCCGCCCTACGCGCGTCACGTCACTCGTCACGCCACACCCGTCAGGAGACACCCCGCTGCCTCAGGTCTCGCGGGATCTCCTCGAGGACCTTGGCGGCATGGCCGTCGGCCCGCACGTGGTACCAGGCCCGCTGCACCTTGCCGTTGGGGCCGACGAGGAAGGTCGAGCGGATGGTGCCCACCGTCTTCTTGCCGTACATCGTCTTCTCGCCCCACGCCCCGTACTTCTCCATGACCTTCTTGTCGGCGTCGGTGAGGAGCGGGAACTTGAGCTTGTACTTGGTGCGGAACTTCACGTGCTTCTCGGCCTTGTCCGGCGAGATCCCGAGCACCGCGACGCCGGCCTTCTCGAAGGTCCTCAGGTTGTCGTTGAACTGGCACGCCTCCTTGGTGCAGCCGGGCGTGTCGTCGGCCGGGTAGAAGTAGACGATCACCCGCTGCCCCTTGAAGTCCGAGAGCTTGACCGGCTTGCCGTCCTGGTCAGGCAGGGTGAACGCAGGGGCGGTGGCTCCCGCCTCGAGTTTGGCCATCGTCGGCGTCTCCTTCGGTCGTGATGCAGGACGGCTCACTTTGGCACAGGGTCGCCGCGTGCTGACCCGTCCTGGGCTGGTACAATAGGTGTGCGACCACCGGCGGGGGCTGGTGAGTCGGGGCCGACTCTCACTCCTCTGGAAGGCGCACGGCCCCGCCGCACAACAGAGAGAGCGGGTCAATGACCGTTGATGCCCTGACCGGCGCGCACGCCGGCGCCGCCCCGAGGGACAGTGATGTCTCCGGCGACGACACCTACGAGACCGCCCGGACCTTCGAGTCCCTCGGCGTCTCACCAGAACTGACCAAAGCGCTGGCCGATGAAGGCATCGTCAGCGCTTTTCCAATTCAGGCCCTGACCGTCGCCGACGCCCTGGCCGGGCGAGACGTCTGCGGCAAGGCCAAGACCGGCTCGGGCAAGACCCTCGCCTTCGGCGTGCCGCTGCTGCAGCGGGCCAAGGCGACGCGGGATGCGCAGGGTCCCCGCACCGCCGACCCGCCCGGCCAGGCCGCTCGCCCTGGTCCTGCTCCCGACGCGCGAGCTGGCGGTGCAGGTGCACGACGTGCTGGCCCCGCTGGCCAAGAAGCTCGGGCTGCGTGCCGTGGCCGTCTACGGCGGCGCCGACATCGACCGCCAGGTCGCCAAGCTGCGCAAAGGGGTCGACCTCGTCATCGCCACCCCGGGCCGGCTGATCGACCTCGGCGACCGGGGCGAGATCGCGGTCGACGAGCTCGAGACGCTGGTGCTCGACGAGGCCGACCGCATGGCCGACATGGGGTTCATGCCCCAGGTCGAGTGGGTGCTGCGCCGGCTCGACCAGGCCCACCAGACGCTGCTGTTCTCCGCCACCCTCGACGGTGCCGTCGACCGCCTGGTCAAGCGGTACCTGACCGACCCGGTCTTCCACGAGGTCGCCTCGACCACGCAGACCGTCACCCTCATGGAGCACCGGTTCCTCCAGGTGCACCAGATGGACAAGGTCAAGGTGGCGGCGGCCATCTGCCGGAACCAGGAGAAGTCGCTGCTCTTCGTCCGCACCAAGCGGGGTGCCGACCGCCTCGTCGAGAACCTGGGCAAGGAGGGGGTCAGGGCGCCGGCCATCCACGGCGACCTGCGCCAGGCCAACCGCGAGCGGGCGCTGGCCGACTTCTCGAACGGCAAGCTCGCTGTCCTCGTGGCGACCGACGTGGCGGCCCGGGGCCTCCACATCGAAGCGGTCGACGGCGTGATCCACTTCGACCCGCCCGAGGACCACAAGGCCTACCTGCACCGTTCGGGCCGCACCGCCCGGGCCGGCAAGGCCGGCGTCGTCGTGAGCCTGTCGCTGTGGAACCAGCTGGTCGAGATGGAGGTGATCCAGCGCCGGCTGGGCCTGCGTATCCCGATCGTCGAGATGTTCTCCAACGACCCGCGCCTGGCCGACCTGGCGGCCTGGACAGCCCAGACCAGAGGAGAGCGTCCTCTGAGCGAGGACGCACCGATCCCGACCTGGTCCCCCGAGGACGGGGTGCGGCGCGTCCTCGTCGTGACCGCCCACCCCGACGACGTCGACTTCGGGTCGGCGGGGACGGTCGCCGCCTTCACCGACGGCCGGCGTCGAGGTCACCTACTGCATCGTCACCAACGGCGACGCCGGGGGCTCGGACCGCACGATGTCGCGGGCCGAGATGGCGGCGCTCCGCCAGGACGAGCAGCGGGCCGCCGCCGCGGTGGTCGGCGTCAGCGACGTGCGCTTCCTCGGGCATCCCGACGGCAGGGTCCAGGCGACCATCGAGCTGCGTCGTGACATCAGCCGCGTCATCCGTCAGGTCAGGCCGGAGCGGGTCGTGACCCAGTCGCCCGAGCGGAACCTGGACTTCATCTACGCCAGCCATCCGGACCACCTGGCCGCCGGCGAGGCCGCGGTGGACGCCGTCTATCCCGACGCGCGCAACCCCTTCGCCCACCCCGAGCTGCTCGACGTCGAGGGTCTCGAGCCCTGGACCGTCGCCGAGCTGTGGATCATGGGTCCCGGTGGGGATCAGGCCGGGGTGGCGGTCGAGACGACGGCCACGGTGGAGCGCAAGGTGGCCGCGCTCATGTGCTCACAAGAGCCAGATGCCGGACCCCGACGGTGTGGCGCAGCGCGTCCGTGACTGGGCGCGTGGCAACGCGGAGCTGGCCGGGCTCGCCGAGGGCCGCTCCGCCGAGCTCTTCCGGGTCATCCGCATCCCCTGAACCGCAGTGGGCGCGGGCGATCCCTGGCTGCTCGTGCAGCACGTGGCCTTCGAGGGTCCCGGCTCCATCGCTCTCGCCGTCGCCGATTCCGGTCGCCGACCTGAAGATCGTGCGCGTCGACCGCGGCGACGCCATCCCGCCGGCCGCGGCGATGGACGACGTGGCGGGGCTCGTCGTGATGGGCGGTCCGATGGGCGTGCACGACGACCTCGACTGGCTGGCGGACGAGCGCGCCCTGCTCCGCGCCGCGGTCGAGGCCGGCCGACCCGTCCTCGGCGTGTGCCTCGGCGCCCAGCAGCTGGCCGCCGCGCTGGGAGCGACGGTGACGCAGGGACCCGCGCCCGAGTACGGCGTCGGCGAGGTCCACCTGACGACCGAGGCCATCGGCGACCCGGTTTTCGGGCCGGCACCCACGCCGCTGCCCTGCGTGCACTGGCACGGTGACACGTTCAGCCTGCCGGAGGGCGCCGTGCGCCTGGCCGGCAACGACGCGTACGAGAACCAGGCCTTCCGGATCGGCCACGGCGCCTACGGCCTGCAGTTCCACGTGGAGGTGACCGGCAGCCTGGTCGCCCACTGGGGCCGGCATCTCCCATCGGGCGTCTATCTCCGCGCCTCCGACGTGGCGCACGTCAGCCGCGCCGGTGATGGCATCGTCCGACGCTTCGTCGCCCTCGCCTTCGCCGGGGAGGCGACGCCGGGCTGATGGGCGTCACCGAGGCGACTGTCCGGCGCCTGGCGCCGTCCCTGCCGGCGACGGTCGAGGCGCCGCACCACGACATGACCTCGTTCCGCGTCGCAGGGAAGATCTTCGCCACCATCCCACCCGAGGGCGGGCGCGTGCACATTTTCGTCAGCGACGAAGGTGGACGCCTCTGCGCCGAGTATCCGGATGTGGTCGAGGAGCTGTGGTGGGGAACCAAGCGGCGCGGATGCCGGGTGGTCCTCAAAGGGGCGAGCGCGCCGCTCCTGCGCGAGTTGCTCGTCGAGGCCTGGCGCCGCCGGGCGCCGAAGAGGCTGCTGGCCGCCTTCGACGCCTGACACCTGACGCCTGACGCCTGCGGCTGAGCTCAGCCCGCCATCTGGCGCAGGACGTACTGGAGGATGCCGCCGTGGCGGTAGTACTCGGCCTCCATCGGCGTGTCGATGCGCACGATCACACGGAATTCGGTGACCGAATCGTCGTCCGCGGTGGCCGTCACCGTCAGCTCCTTGGGCAGCTCGCCAGCATTCACCACGTCGAGGCCGCTGATGGAGAAGCGCTCATGGCCGGTCAGGCCCAGGCTCTCCCTCGAGTCGCCCTTGTAGAACTGCAGCGGGACGACACCCATGCCGATGAGGTTGGAGCGGTGGATGCGCTCGAAGCTCTGGGCGATGACGGCGCGCACGCCGAGGAGCGCCGTGCCCTTTGCCGCCCAGTCGCGGCTGCTCCCCGTCCCGTACTCGCGGCCGGCCAGCACTACGAGCGGCACGCCCTCGTCGGCGTACCGCATGGCCGCATCGAAGATCGACGACTCCGTGCCCTCGGGCAGGTGCATTGTCAGCCCTCCCTCGGTGCCGGGCGCCAGCAGGTTGCGCAGGCGCACGTTGGCGAAGGTGCCGCGCATCATCACCTCGTGGTTGCCCCGCCGTGCCCCGTAGGAGTTGAAGTCGTGGCGCTCCACGCCATGCTCGGCGAGATAGCGGCCGGCCGGCGTCCTCGGGCCGATGGAGCCGGCGGGGGAGATGTGGTCGGTGGTGACGCTGTCGCCCACCATGACCAGCACGCGGGCGTCGACGATGTCGGTCACCGGCGCGGGGGTCATGGTCATCGACTCGAAGAACGGGGGGTTCTTCACGTAGGTGGAGTCGTCCTGCCACGAGTAGGTCTCGCCCGACCGCGGTGGAAACTTGCTCCCAGTACTCGTCGCCGTCGAAGACCGCGCTGTAGCGGGTGCGGAACATGTCCGAGGTGAGGGAGGCCCGGATGGCCTCGCTCACCTCGTCCATGGTCGGCCACAGGTCGGACAGCAGCACCGGCTTGCCGTCTCCGTCATAGCCGATCGGCTGCGTGGTGAGGTCGACGTCGATGGTCCCGGCCAGCGCGTAGGCGACGACGAGGGGCGGTGACGCGAGATAGTTCATCCGCACGTCGGGATGGATCCGTCCCTCGAAGTTCCGGTTGCCCGAGAGCACCGAGACGACGGACAGGTCTCCCTCCTTGACGGCATCGGTGACACCCTCGAGCAGCGGGCCGGAGTTGCCGATGCAGGTGGTGCAGCCGTAACCGACGAGGTAGAAGCCGAGTTGCTGCAGCGGCTCCATCAGGCCGGCCCGCTCCAGGTAGTCGACGACGACGCGCGACCCGGGGGCCAGGGACGTCTTGACCCAGGGCTTCGAGCGCAGGCCCAGCGCCACGGCCTTCTTGGCCAAGAGCCCAGCGCCCACCATGACCTGGGGGTTCGACGTGTTGGTGCAGCTCGTGATGGCCGCAATGACGACGTCGCCGTCGGACATCTGGTGGTGCGGTGCCGCCGCAGGCTCGGTGGCCGCCGTGCGCGGCGTGCGATCGAGCGCAACGCGGTAGGCGTCACCTGCGGCCGACAGCGACACCCGGTCCTGGGGCCGGGCCGGCCCGGCGAGGGAGGGCTCCACGTCGCCCAGGTCGAGGCTGGCGTACTCGGAGTAGACGGGCTCGGGCGCGTCTGGGTCGTGCCAGAGGCCCTGGGCCTTGGCGTAGGCCTCCACCAGCTCGAGGTGCTCGTCGTCGCGCCCGGTGAAGCGCAGGTAGTCGAGAGTCACCTGGTCGATCGGGAACATGGTGCAGGTGGCGCCGTACTCGGGGCTCATGTTGCCGATGGTGGCCCGCGTCTCGAGCGGGAGTGCCGCCACGCCGGGCCCGTAGCACTCGACGAACGCGCCGACCACGCCGTGGTCGCGCAACAGCTCGGTGACGGTCAGTACGACGTCGGTCGCTGTGATGCCGGGCTTGGGCTCGCCCGAGATGCGCAGGCCCACCACCGGCGGGAGCAGCATGGAGAGCGGTTGGCCGAGCATGGCCGCCTCGGCCTCGATCCCGCCCACGCCCCACCCGAGCACGCCGAGGCCGTTGACCATGACCGTGTGCGAGTCCGTGCCCACAAGCGTGTCGCAGAAGGCCCGCCCGTCTTCGGTGGCGAAGACGAGGCGAGACAGGTACTCGAGGTTGACCTGGTGGCAGATGCCCATGCCGGGCGGCACGAGGCGGAAGTCCCGGAAGGCCCCCTGGGCCCAGCGCAACAGTTGGTAGCGCTCCATGTTGCGCCCGTACTCAATGGAGACGTTGGTGTCGTAGGACGCAGCGTCGCCCGAGCGCTCGGCGATGACGGAGTGGTCGATGACCAGCTCGACGGGGACCAGCGGGTTGACCTGTGCCGCGTTGCCCCCGAGCCGGGCCAGCGCGTCGCGCATCGCCGCCAGGTCGACGACGCCGGGCACACCGGTGAAGTCCTGCATGAGCACGCGTTCAGGGGTGAAGGCGATCTCGTGGGCGCTGTCGCCGGCCCCTTGGCCATGGCCCTCGGGATTGGCGCCCCAGCTCGCCACGGCGACGATGTCGTCGGCCGACACGTGCGGCCCGTCCTCGTGGCGCAGGAGATTCTCGAGGAGGACCTTGATGGAGTACGGCAGCCGCTGAATGTCGTAGCGACCGCTGAGCGCCGGCGCCGTGATGTTGAAGATCTCGTAGGTGCGGTCGCCCACGGTGAGGTCTGCCTTGGCGTCGAACGTGTCGGGGTGCTCTGTGGTCGGGGAGTCCGGGCTCATGGACCCATTCTGCCGTGAGGCTGCCCCGACCGCCCAAACGCGTCCGGCCGGGCGACATCGAGGTCGTGCCAAGGCCGACACCCGCGTTGGGCGGCGACTTCGTAACGACTTCGTAACGACTCCGGCGCCCGGCCACGGACCACAGCGTGCAGAATCGACGTCGTGCGCAGACGCGGGGGCACCACGGGTGTCAGCCGGTCGGGGCCGCGGCACCGCGGTGTGGCCTCGTTGGTGACGATGGCGGTGGCGGCGGCCCTCATCGTCCCCGGCGCGCTGGTCGTGAGCCTGGGCGTGTCCGCCGTCACGAGCGCGCCGGCCGGAGCGGCGTACAACGACGGGGGGATGATCGGCTTCGGCAGCGTCGGCCTGACCGATCCGGCGATGCCGCAGCCCCTGAACTCACCGGTCTTCTCCGGCGTCGCCACGGCGGACGGCAACGGGTACCTGCTGGCCAGCGCGGACGGCGGTGTCTTCGCGTTCGGCGACGCCACCTTCGAGGGCTCCGCCGGCAGCCTGCCGCTGCAGGGCCCCATCGTCGCGATGGCGATGACACCGGACGCCAAGGGCTACTGGATGGGCGCACTCGACGGCGGCGTGTTCGCCTACGGCGACGCTCAGTTCTACGGCTCCATGGGCGGCACGCATCTGAACCAGCCGATCGTCGGCATGACGGCCACGCCCGACGGGAATGGGTACTGGCTCGTCGCGGCCGACGGCGGCATCTTCGCCTACGGCGACGCCGGCTTCTACGGCAGCACCGGCGGCATGGTGCTGAACGCACCGATCGTGGGCATGGCGACCACGCACGACGGCAAGGGGTACTGGCTCGTCGCGGCCGATGGCGGCATCTTCAACTACGGCGACGCGAATTTCTATGGCTCGGCCGGCGCCGCCAACCTGCCCGACGGCGTCGTCGGCATGGTGGCCTCACCCGATGGGGGCGGCTATCTCCTGGCGACCCAGAACGGCGTCGTGCTGCCCTACGGCGACGCCAAGGCCTACGGCGGCCTGTCGCTGAACCCGACCGCGACGCAGATCTCAGCCATCATCGGCAACAACCAGGGGACCGGGTACTGGCTGCTCGATCCGCAGGCCTGGCAGTACAGCTTCTCCACCGCCACGCCCGAACCGATGTTCCCCGGCTCGACCACGATCGCCGCCGCCGTGGCGTCCCAGATCGAGCCCGACCCCGACGTCCAGGGCCTCTATTGCAACCCGTACGGCCCGTGCGAGGAGTGGTGCGCGCTGTTCGCAACCTGGGCCTGGGAACAGGCCGGCATCCCCATCCCGCGCTACGCCTTCACAGGCGACATCTGGGGCTGGGCCGCGGCAAACGGCGCCGACCTGCCGCCGACGACCATGCCCGCGGTCGGCGACGCCGTCCTCTACGGGACCGGGCCGCAGAGCACCTCCACCTCCACGCATGTCGGGATCGTGACCCAGGTCTGGCCCGACGGCTCCATCATGACGGCCGGAGGCGACTCGGGGCCGGGCCGCGACGGCTACCTGTCGACCGCGCTGGACGGTCCGTTCCTGCCGGCGGACTCCGACTCGTACAACGGCGAGCCGATCTACGGCTTCGCGCAGCCGTAGGGCCCACCCCGCGCTTCCGCGCCGCGCCGCCCCGGGGGTGTTCGCGTAGGCTGCCGGACCGGAGGGAGGTCCACCCACGTGCCCGTCTACGAATTCCGCTGCTCGACCTGTCACGCCGTCTTCGACGAGCGCCGGCCGATGGCCGAGGCCGACGCCCCGGCCAGCTGCCCCGACGGCCACGTGGGCGCCCGGCGGCTGCTCCCCGTCTTCGCCACCACCGGCCTGGCGGCCGAGCCCGCCGGCGCCATGTGCGGGGCTCCGGTGGCGGGTGGCTGCGGCAGCGGCTGCGCGTGTTGCTGAGCGCGCGCGACATGACCCTCTCCTCCTTCGACGACTATCCCGTCCACCAAGCGGCCGAGTTCATCGCCCACCCGGCGACGAGTGACCGCAACTTCTACGACCGTTACTACTTCAACATGCACCCCGGTTCGGGGGACTGGTTCGCCATTTTCGGCTATGGCCAGTACCCCAACCTCGGCGTGGTGGACGCGTTCATCGACGTGCGCCACGGCGGCTCGCAGCACGTCGTGCGCGCCTCGGCGCCCCTGGTCGACCGGGGCGATCTCTCCGTCGGGCCCTTTCGCATCGAGGTGCTCGAGCCCCTCCGGCGCCTCCGGGTGGTGGTCGAGCCCACCGAGCACAGCGTGGCGATGGATGTGACGTGGGAAGGCCACATCCCCGCGATGGCCGAGCCGCGTCAGTACATGCGCAGCAAGGGCAAGGTCGTCTTCGACACCCAGCGCCTGGCGCAGACCGGTCGCTGGTCGGGGACGCTCTCCGTGGGCGGGGTGGATCTCCCGGTGGCGCCCGACCATTGTTGGGGGACGCGCGACCGCTCCTGGGGTGTGCGGCCCGTCGGCGAACCCGAGACCGACGGCATCCGTCAGGGCGAGTTGGTGCTGGGCGGGATGTGGAACTACTTCCCCATGCAGTTCGACGACCACGCCATCATGTACATCTGCCATGAGCGGGACGACGGCGAGCGCCCGCTGGTGCAGAGCGAGCGGGTCTGGGTCGACCCCGACCGTCCCGTCGAGGAGCTCGGCCGGTCCGAGCACGAGCACCATCTCATTCCGGGCACCCGTGTCATCGACCGCTCGGTCGTGCGCTTCCCCGAGGCCGGAGTCGAGGTGACCTGCACGCCGCTGCTCGCCAACTTCGTCTCCATCGGTACCGGCTACGGCATCGACGCTGACTGGCGGCACGGGATGTACCAGGGCCCCGAACCGGTGACCCAGGGCCTCGTCCTCGCCGTCGACGAGGTGCAGGGGCTCGCCCAGTACGGCATCGTCGACCACGTGGCCGAGTTCTCCTACGACGGTCACGTCGGCTACGGCTTGCTCGAGCACGGCTTCTTCGGCCCGTACCGGCGCTACGGGTTGCTCGATGGCGGCATGGGGGCGCCGGCCGACTGAGCCGGCGTCGCCCGGTTCGCCTCCCGGCCGGACATGCGAGAATGAGGGATGCCCGACGCCTCCAGCGTCCTCCTCCAACGGCTGCAGGCCGCCTTCGACACCGTCGTGCCCGGTGCGGACCCGGTGTTGCGGGCGTCGGATCGGGCCGACTTCCAGGCGAACGGCGCCCTGCCCCTGGCCAAGGTGGTCGGCCGCCCGCCGCGCCAGGTGGCCGAGGAGGTCGTGGCGGCGGCCTCCCTGGACGACATCTGCTCGGAGGTGGAGGTCAGCGGCCCGGGCTTCATCAACCTGACGCTGTCCGACGGCTTCGTCGCCGGCCAGGCGGCGGCGCTCTCCGCCGATCCGCGGCTGGGCGTCGATGCGGCGGCGCACCCCCAGACGATCGTCATCGACTACTCGGCGCCCAATGTGGCCAAGGAGATGCACGTCGGCCACCTGCGCAGCACGCTCATCGGTGACGCGCTGGCCCGTGTGTTCGGCTTCCTCGGGCACGACGTGCGGCGAGAGAACCACATCGGCGACTGGGGGACGCCGTTCGGCATGCTCATCGAGCATCTTCTCGACGTGGACGGGGCGGCGGACGCCGAGTCGTTCAGCGTGCGGGACCTCAACGAGTTCTACAGCGCGGCGCGCCGGCAGTTCGACAGCGACCCGGACTTCGTGGATCGCAGCCGGCGCCGCGTCGTGCTCCTGCAGAGCGGTGATGACGAGACGCTGCATCTCTGGCGCATCTTCGTGGCCGAGTCGATGCGCCATGCCGCCGAGGTCTACGAGCTGCTCGGTGTCCTGCTGACCCCCGAGGACGTCAGAGGTGAGAGCTTCTACAACCCGTTGCTGCCCGTGGTGGTGTCCGAGCTCGACGAGAAGGGCCTCCTTGTGCTGAACGACGGGGCCCTCTGCGTCTTTCCCGAGGGCTTCGAGAACCGCAACGGTGAGCCCCTGCCGCTCATCGTGCGCAAGTCGGACGGCGGGTACGGCTACCCGGCCACCGACCTGGCCACCGTCCGCGACCGCACCGGTCGGATCGGTGCCACCCGGCTCGTCTACGTCGTCGGGGCCGAGCAGTCGCTTCACCTCCGCCTCGTCTTCGCCGTGGCCGCCCTGGCCGGCTACCTGCCCGACGAGGCTGCCGCCGTCCATGTCGGCTTCGGCCTCGTCCTCGGGACCGACGGCAAGCAGCTGGCCAGCCGCAGCGGCGGCTCGGAGCGCCTCATCGACCTGCTGACGGAGGGGATCGACCGTGCCGCGGCGGCCATGAAGGAGCGCTCGAGCGAACTCTCCCCCGAGCGCCAGGCCGAAGTGGCGTATGCGCTCGGCATCGGGGCGGTCAAGTACGCCGACCTGTCGACCGAGCGGGTCCGGGGCTACGTCTTCGACTGGGACCGGATGCTGGCCTTCGAGGGCGACACCGGCCCGTACCTGCAGTACGCACACGCCCGCATCCGCTCGATCTTCCGGCGCGCCGGCGTGGCACCGCCGGCACCGGGTGCGGTGCCGTTGCTCGGCGAGCCCCAGGAACGTGCGCTGGCGCTGCACCTGCTCCGCTTCGCCGCGGCGGTGGAGACGACGGCGGAGACGTGCAGCCCCTCGAAGCTCTGCACCTACCTCTTCGAGCTGGCCACCTCGTTCACCACCTTCTACGAGGCCTGCCGGGTACTGGTCGACGACGACGCGGTGCGCACCTCGAGGCTCGGGTTGTGTGATCTGACGGCACGGGTGCTGGAGCTCGGGCTCTCGCTGCTGGGCATCGAGGCTCCCGAGCAGATGTGACCCCGGCCGGGCCGGCCCCTATCCTCTGGCCCGCACGTCAGGTGCAGGCCCGAGAGCGGGCCCACGTTGGAGCAACCCACAAGGAGTCGCAGCGAAATGGATCTGAACGGCACGTCGGCGATCGTCACCGGAGGGGCTTCCGGCCTGGGTGAGGCCACGGCACGCCTCCTGGCCGAGCGGGACGTCCGCGTGGTGGTCGCCGACCTCCAAGAGGACAAGGGCATCGCGCTGGCCAAGGAGATCGGCGGGCTGTTCGTCTCGACCGACGTCACCAACGCCGAGCAGGTGATCGCCGCAGTGGACGCGGCAGTCGAGATGGCGCCGCTCAAGTCGCTGGTGAACTGCGCCGGCATCGGCTGGGCCACCCGTACCATCGGCCGGGACGGCGACTACGCGTCGGCGCACGACCTCGCCCAGTACCGCAGGGTGATCGAGATCAACCTGATCGGGACCTTCAACTGCATCCGGCTGGCCGCCACCAAGATGAGCCTCAACGAGCCCGACACCGACGGCGGCCGGGGCGCCATCGTGAACACATCGTCGGTGGCGGCCGAGGACGGGCAGATCGGCCAGGCCGCCTACTCCTCGTCGAAGGGCGGGGTCGTCGGTATGACCCTCCCGGTCGCCCGTGACCTGGCGGTGGTGGGCATCCGGGTCAACACGATTCTGCCCGGGCTGATCGACACGCCGATCTACGGTGCCGGCGAGGGGTCCGAGGCGTTCAAGGGCAAGCTGGCCCAGGATGTGCTGTTCCCGCACCGGCTCGGCTACTCGACGGAGTTCGCGACCTTGGCGCTCGAGCTGTTGTCCAACTCCTACATCAACGCCGAGTCGATACGGATCGACGCCGGCATCCGGATGCAGCCGAAGTAGTCGCGGGACACGGGGGGCTGGTCGTGATCGACCCGGAGCTGGCGGGGATGATCGGGGTGCTGCCCAAGATGGACCTGGCGGACCCGGTGGCGGCGCGCCGGGCCTTCGAGGAGATCCTCGCCGGCATCACGTTCGAGATCCCCGGCATCGAGACGCTCGAGATCGACGACCGCATGGTGCCCGGTTCCGTCGGCGACCCCGACGTGGCGGTGCGCGTCTACCGCCCGGCGTCGTCGTCGGCGTCGGCGTCCAACCGGGTGCCCGGCATCCTGATGATCCATGGCGGCGGCTTCGTGATCGGCAGCGTCCAGGCCGAGCACGCCGGTGCCGCCCTCACCGCCATCGGCACCGGCGCGGTCGTGGTGTCGGTCGACTACCGCCTGGCGCCGGAGCATCCGTTCCCCGCCGGCCTGCACGATTGCTTCGCCGCATTGCAGTACCTGCACGCCGAGGCCGACGCGCTCGGCGTCGACCCCGGGCGGGTGGCCCTGTCCGGCGTCAGCGCGGGCGGCGGGCTGGCGGCGGCGACGGCGCTGCTCGCCCGCGACCACGGCGGCCCGCCGGTCTGCTTCCAGATGCTGCAGATCCCCGAGCTCGACGACCGGCTCCAGACCAACTCCATGCAGACGTTCGTGGACTCGCCGATGTGGAACCGGCCGCTCGCCGTGCAGAGCTGGCAGGCCTATCTCGGGCCGCGCTACGGGACCGCCGACGTGCCGGCCTACGCGGCGCCGGCGCGGGCAGACGATCTCTCGGGGTTGCCGCCGGCCTACGTCTCGACGGCCGAGAACGATCCGCTGCGCGACGAGGGGATCACCTACGCCCAGCGCCTGTTGCAGGCGGGGGTGTCGGTGGAGCTGCACCAATTCCCCGGGACCTTCCACGGATCCGCGCTGGTGACGTCGGCCGCCGTGTCGAAGCGGGCGCAGCGCGAGGCGGCGCTGGTGCTCCGGCAGGCGCTCGGCGTCGAGGGGGACTGAGCCCGGCCGGGTCGGCCTGTCCGCTCGTCAATGGGTGCCTTCGGCGACCAGCACGGCCACGGCGGCGGCGATGGCCAGCGGTGCGCTGGCCAGCCCCAGCAGGCTCGCCCGACGGACGTCGGGCTGCGCGCCCGTGGCCCGGGCTGCCCGTAGCCACAGGAACCAGGCCAGCGAGCCCGTCACGAACAGGTTCGGCCCCACGTTGAGCCCAATGAGCAGCGCGAACGGGTGGGGCGGTTGGCGCGCCGCCAGGAGCGAGGCCGCCGGGAGGTTGTTCACCAGGACGCTGGTCAGGGCGGCCACGGCGGCGGTGCCCCAGGCATCGAGGTGCGACAGAAGGGTGGCGGGACCCGACCATGACCGTCCCAGCGTGCCGAGCGCGACGGCCAGGCCGAAGAGCCCGACCAGGGTGGGAACGCCGAGGATGCGGAGGGCGGCGCGGCCAGAGTCGCCCCGCCCGCCATCGCGTCGCCACCGGAGCAGCACGGCCACCACGCCGACCGCGGCGACCGGGAGCGCCGGCGTGCGCAGCGCCACGACGAGCACCGTCACCACCGCGACTGCCAGGAGGCCGACCCCGAGGACGGGTCGTTCGGGTTCGATGGTCGGGGCGATCGTCGTGCGCAACGCGCGGTGGTAGAAGACACCGACGACGACCGCGGTGATCACGGCGGCCGCCAGCGCGGGCAGCGCCATGCGCGCGAGAAACGCTCCACCGGACAGGTGCAGGTGGCCGAGCACGATGAGGTTGGTCAGGTTCGAACCCGGGAGGAGCAGCGATCCGGCGTTGGAGAGGAGCAGGCAGCCGTAGAGGAGCGGCGCCTCCCCCTCACCGCGGCTGCGGGCGGCATAGACGAGGACGGGCGTGAGGAAGGTGACGGACGTATCGAGGTTCAGCAGCGTCGTGACCGTGAGCACGAGCACCGCGGTGCCGGCGAAGAGCAGCACGCCATTGGGGGACAGCCGCGCCAGCGCGTGACCGCCCGCGGCGAAGAGGCCGTCCCCGTCGGCGACGAGACCGACCAGGAGCAGACCGGCCACGAGGACGAAGGGCGGCCAGTCCTGGGCGGCGGCCGCACGGGCCTCGTGCGGCGCGAGGAGCGCCGACACCACGATGAGCCCGCATCCGGCCGCGGCCGGAGCCCAGCGCAGCGCTGTCTGCGTGACCGGTGGGCGGCCCCGGTCGTCGATGCGGATCATCGTCCGTCTGTGCCCCTCCGTCGTGGCGCAGAAACCCCGGTAGCGTCGGATCGATGACGTTCAAGGGTTGGTCCGACCGCGCGCTCCGATTCTTCGACGGCCTCGAGGCGGACAATTCGAAGGCGTACTGGATGGACCACAAACAAGTGTACGAGCACGATGTCAAGGCGCCCATGGACGCCCTGCTGGCCGACCTCGGCCCCGAGTTCGGCGAGACCAAGCTCTTTCGCCCCTACCGCGACACGCGCTTCAGCCGCGACAAGTCCCCGTACAAGACGGCGATAGCCGCCAGGGTCGGGGACGGCTACGTGCAGCTCTCGGCGGACGGGCTCTTGGCCGGCGCCGGTTGGTACCACATGACACCCGATCAGCTCACCCGCTACCGCGACGCCGTGGTACACGACGGGACTGGTCCCAGGCTGCAGGGCATCGTCGACGCGCTGCGCGGCGCGGGCCTGGAGGTCACCGCCATGGAGACGCTGAAGACGGCGCCGCGGGGGTATCCCAAGGACCATCCCCGTATCGTGTTGCTCCGCCACAAAGGCCTGGTCGCCATGAAGGCGTGGCCCGCAGCCACGTGGCTGGGGACGGCGGCGGCGAAGAAGAGGGTCGTCGACGTGTTGCGTGCCGCTGACCCGCTGCTGTCCTGGCTGAACGGGCACGTCGGAGCGGCGGAATGACCCCCGCCTGAGTCAGGTGTTCAGGCAGGGACGGCCTTGACCTCGTTGGCCTCGTCCGCGCTCGAGAGCGCCTTCCAGAGAGCCCAGTAGCTCTTGTAGGTGATGGCGTCGGTGATGTAGCCGGCGCGCTCCAGCTCGGCATGGAAGGCCGGCAGGTTGCGCCAGGGCACACCCATGTCGACGTGGTGCGCCAGGTGCCAGCCGGTGTTGTAGGGCACGATCCAGAAGCGGGCCAACCATGACTGGCGCACGTTGTGCGTGGTGGCCCGGCGGTCGGGGCTGCGCTCCATCCCCCCGTGCTCCGCGATGGAGCGCAGGCGGTTGATGACGCGCCACACGGTCATCCAGGGCAAGAACCACAGGAGCGGGTAGATCCACCAGCGCCCGGTAGCGGCCCACATGGCGGCCCACAGAAATACCTGGACGGCGAAGATGGAGAGACCGATGGGCTGGAACGGCTTGGTGCGCGTGTTCTTCACCAGGGGCACGAAGTTCTTCCACCCGCTGATCCCGACGGCGTCACGGAAGAGCCGCCGCCGCAGCGCCCGCCGCGTGCAGGGGTAGGGGGCGTAGAACGCGATGTCGGGCTCGTCCGGACCGAACTCGTCCTTGTGGTGCGCGAAGTGCACCCGGCGGTACAGCTGCACGGGCGTGAACACGGGGTAGGCCACCACCCACTTGCCGATCCAGTCGTTCCACCGCTTGTTGGTGAAGAGGAGCTTGTGCGCCGCCTCGTGCATGAGGATGGCGAAGCGGGCGTACATCGGTCCCATGAGCACCAACGCCACCAGGTAGCTCCACCACTGGTCGATCCACACCGCACCACCGATGATGAGGGCCACCCAGAACCACACCGCCGCCACCGAGATGCCGTTGCGCACGTTGTCGATGCGGCGCAGGTCGGCCCGCAACGCCGGGACGGCCATGCCGTTCGCCAGCAGCCGCTCGCTGGGCAGGACCTCGGGCCGGTTCGGCGAGGTCGGGCACGATGGTGCTGGTCATGACGTCTATATTACGAGAATCCATCAAGTGACGCAACCACGTAATACGGCAATCCCCCCGGATGGCGGCGGCGATCGGCCCGCCCCGCTGACGGCCCGATCCGTCCTGGCCAGCGGTCTCCTGGGCATGGATCCACCCGAGTTGCCGGTGGCACAGCTCGTCCGCCTCACCGGCCTCTTCGGCGTCAGTGAGAACGGGGCCCGGGTGGCGCTGAGCCGGATGGTGGCTGCCGGTGAGGTCACCACGGACGGGTCCGGCCGGTACCGCCTGGCCGGTCATCTCGCCGCCCGCCAGTCGCGGCAGTCCGCCAGCCGGGCCGGGGCGACGGCCGCCTACGACGGGGAGTGGTGGCTGGCCGTGGTGACGACGACGGGGAGCTCGGCCGAGGTCCGCAGCGCCCGCCGTCGCGCCCTGGCCTACGCGCGGCTGGCCGAGTTGCGTGAGGGTGTCTGGATGCGGCCGGCCAACGTGGCCGTGCGGCTGCCCGACGCCCTGGACGACGACGTCGAACTGATGACGGCCCGGCCCGCGGACTCACGGGGCCAGGCCGAACGGTTGTGGGACCTGACGGCGTGGTCGGACCGCACCGGCGACCTCCTGGGGCGCCTCGACGCGCTCGCGCCCGACGGGCCCGCGGCGCTCGCACCGGGGTTCGAGCTCTCGGCCGCCGTGTTGCGGCACCTGCAGGCCGATCCACTCCTGCCCGCCGAGCTCGTTCCCGCCGACTGGCCCGGTGCGCTCCTCCGTGCGACCTACGACGGGTGGGACGCTCGCTACCGGGCGACGCTGCGGGAGTGGAGCCGGGACGGCTGAGCGCGATGTCGCTAGCGTCGTTGGCCATGGACGTCGAGATCGCCTTCACCGGCGTGCCCGTGACGAGCCTGGCCGCCGGCCGTGACTTCTTCGAGCGCCTCCTCGGCCGGCCGGCCGACGTCGAGGTCGCCGCCGACGAGGTCATGTGGTGCCTGGCCGAGACGGCGTGGCTCTATGTCGTGGTCGACGCGGCCCGGGCCGGGCACGGCCTGGCCAGCCTCTCCGTCGCCGACCTCGATGCGACGCTGGCCGAGCTCGCCGCCCGGGAAATCACCCCGTCCCGCGTGGAGGTGGTCGGGGACGCCGGACGGAAGGCGACCCTGTTCGACCCGGACGGGAATTCGGTGGCGATCATCGAGGTGCGCTCCTAGCGGCCCGTCGGGCGGCCCGATCACCTTTTGCCAGACAGAGATGTGGCTGCGGCTTTCGCTCGTGAAGGGCGATTGGTCCCAGTCGTTCCAACGCTCGCGCAGGGTCATCCCCGCCAGGCGCGCCATCAGGTCCAGCTCTGCGGGCCACACGTAGCGGAACGGCGCCGAGAAGGTCTCGACCTTGCCATCGCTTATCCAGTAGTGGTGGGAAATCGACCCTTGCCCCGCGACGTCGTACTCCTCGAATCCCAGATGGGTCGGCGTCACCGTGAACGCCTGCACGGTCTCGCCCCGTGGGAGTCGCTGGAGGCCGGGCACCATGACTTCCATCACGAAGGAGCCGCCAGGCGCCAGATGCGCGGCGACGTTGGCGAAGCAGGCCACCTGCCGCGTCCTGGGTGGTGAGGTTCATGATGGTGTTGCGCACGAGGTAGGCGAGGGTGGCGCTGCCCCAGCACCCTTCGGCCACGTTCGTGGCGAAGTCACCCAGGGTCACCGTTATCGCGTCCGCACCGTCGTGGGTCCCCAGCTGGTCGACCATGTCGGAGGACAACTCGATCCCGTGCACGTGCAGGCCCCGCCGGCTGAGCGGCAATGCCAGCCGTCCTGTCCCGATGCCGAGCTCCAGGACGGGACCGTCTCCGGCTCGCACGGCGAGGAAGTCGACAGCCGGGCCGACGACGGCCGGATCGAAGAGATCGGGCCACTTGGCCTCGTATCTGGTGGCGATGGGTCCCACGAAGTAGTTCTCGGGCACGGAGCCATGGTGCCAGTTGCGCCGGGCTCGGGTTCTCCCAGCCTCAGCCCCTGAAGCCGCGTGGGTTGCGGAAAACTATCAACGAGTTCGTTGAGAGTCTCGAGAGAGAAGTGCCGGGTTCAGACAGGCTCAGACGAGCTCGGAAGACGAGCAGCCCTACGCCGCGTGCGACTGGCTGATCCAGGTCTGGTACATCTCGGCGTAGTGCCCGCCGAGCGCGACGAGCTCGTCGTGCGACCCCACCTCGAGCAGGCGGCCGTCGCCCACGACGACGATCCGGTCGGCCCGCATGGCGGTCGACAACCGGTGGGCGATCAGGACCGCCGTGCGTCCCTCCAGCAGCACGTCCAGCGCCGCCTCCACCATGGTCTCGGACTTGAGGTCGAGGTTCGAGGTCGCCTCGTCGAGCACGAGGACCCGCGGCTCGGCCATGAAGGCCCGGCCCAGGGCGATGAGCTGGCGCTCGCCCGAGGACAGCGACTGGCCCCGCTCGTGCACGGGCGTGTCCAACCCGTAAGGCAACCGGTGCACGAGCTCGCCCAGGCCGACCTGGTGCACCGCGTTCCAGACCTCGTCGTCGGGCGCGCCGGGCCGGGCGAACGAGATGTTGTCCCGGATCGTCCCCGCGAAGAGGAACGGCTCCTGCGGCACGACACCCAGTTGCGAACGCAGCGAGGCGAGGGTCACGTGCTTCAGGTCGAAGCCGTCGATGAGCACCCGGCCCGCCGTGGGGTCGTAGAAACGCGTGACGAGCTTGGCCATGGTCGACTTGCCCGCCCCGGTGGCGCCGACGAAGGCCACCGTCTCGCCGGGGTCGATGGTCAGGTCGACGTCGTGCAGCACCGGCACCGCCGGGTCGTAGCCGAAGGAGACGTGGTCGAAGTGGATCTGGCCCCTGATCTGCGGCAGCACGACCGCGTCGGGCGCCTCGAGCACCGATGGCTCGGTCTCGAGCAGGCCGCGCAGCTTGAACACGGAGGCCCGGCCCTGCTGGAAGGTGTTGTACTGCTGCACCAGCAGCTGAATCGGGCGAGAAGAACCGGTTCACGTAGAGGAAGAAGGCGGTCAGCTGGCCCAGGTTGATCTCCTGCGGGTGGTGCAGGTACATGGTTCCGCCGATGCCCAGAATGAGCAGCTGGCCGAAGACGCTGATGACCTGTGAGCCGGGCCCGTAGACGCCGTTGATGCGACCCGTGTAGTTGTTGGCGTCACGGTAGGAGCCGACGATGTCGCGGTGGGTCTCGACGTTGTAGCGCTGCCGGTTGTGCGCCGTCACGATGCGCACGCCCTGCAGGCTCTCGGAGAGGTCGGCCAGCACGAGCGCGATGCCGTCGCGCACCTTGTCGTAGCCGCGCTCGGACGCCCGCTTGAACCAGATCGACATGATGACGAGGGGAGGCAGCACGGCGAAGACGGTGATGGCGGCCAGCTTCGCGTTGGTGGCGAAGAGGAAGACCGTGATGACGACCATGGTCAGGCCCTGGATGGCGAACTGGGCCAGCCCGTCCTGCAGCAGCTGCTGCAGGTTCTCGATGTCGCTCGTCATGCGGCTCATGACGACGCCCGCCTTCTCCTCGGTGAAGAAGTCGAGCGAGAGCCGCTGGAGATGGCGGAACACCTTGATGCGCAGGTCGTTCATGACCCACGAGGCGAGGCGGCCCGTCACCCGTGCCTGCCCATACTGCGCGCCGCCCGAGACGATGATCGACACCAGGTACAGCACCGCCATGGCCACCACGACGCCGTAGTCGTAGTGGGGCGGCGTCAGGCCGTGGTTGATGGCGTAGGAGACCAGGCTCGGGCCGAGCTGGGTGAACAAGGCGATCAGGCCCACGAGGAGACCGGCGAGCACGCACATGCCCGGGTACTCCATGAGCAGCGTGGTGAGCGTCAGCTTCTTCGACTCGTGCTGCGTCGGCAGCTGGGTGAAGACGACATCCGGCTCGCCGCGCTCGGGCTCCTCCTCGAGGAGCAGGTCGACACCTGCCTGCAGCTCGTGCGGGATCCCGCCGAAGGGCAGTCCCGCCTGGGCCGAGCCCGGGGCCCCGCCGCCGCCCATCGGCGGTCCGACTCCTCCTCCGCCGAACATCAGATCGCACCCCGTTCCGGGCTCGAGGACCTCGTCGTCGGTCTGGAGGAGCCCGTCCTCGGGAGCGAGGGCGACCCCATCCGGCTCGAGGACGTCGTCGTCCAGCCCGAGGTCCTCGGCACCGGCCGCGGCCGCCGCGGCCCGCTGCTCTTCGCTGGTGGCCTGCGCCAGCACCTCGGAGTACAGCGGCGTCGAGGCCAGGAGCTCGGCGTGGGTCCCGTCGGCCACGATGCGCCCGCCGTCGAGCAGCACCACCCGGTCGGCCAGGCTGATGGTCGAGAGCCGGTGGGCGATGATCAGCGTGGTGCGCCCCTCCATCAGGACGCGCAGCGAGGAGTGGATGCGCTGCTCGACCTTGACGTCGATGGCGCTGGTGGCGTCGTCGAGGATCAGGATGGGCGGGTTGACCAGCAGGGCGCGGGCGATGGCGATGCGCTGGCGCTGCCCGCCCGAGAGCGTGTAGCCCCGCTCGCCCACCACGGTGTCGTAGCCGTCGGCCAGCCGATTGATGAAGCCGGTGGCCCCGGCCGCCTCGGCCGCGGCCACGACCTCTTCCAAGGAGGCGTCCGGGCGCCCGTAGGCGATGTTGTCCCGGATCGACACGGAGAAGAGGAAGGGCTCGTCGAGGACGACGCCGATGTTGGCCCGCAGGCTGGTGAGGGTGAGGTCGCGCACGTCGTGCCCGTCGACCCGTACCGTGCCGCCGGTGGCGTCGTAGAAGCGGGCCAGCACGCGGGCCACGGTGGACTTGCCGCTGCCGGTGCGCCCGACCAGGGCGATGGTCTCGCCCGGGTGCAGGTGCAGGTTCAGGTTGCGCAGGATCTCGCGCGGTCCGTCGTCCCCGCCCGGCTTCGTGAGCAGGCTGTCGTCGGCGTAGGCGAAGCTGACGTCGTCGAACTCGACGTCACCCTGGCAGTTGACCAGGTCGATGGCGCCGGGCCGGTCGACGATCGTGGGCTTCTCGTCGATGATCTCGTAGATCCGGTCGGCCGAGGCCGAGGCGCGCTGGCCCATCATGATCAGCATCCCGAGCATCATGAACGGGGCCTGCATCATCACCAGGTAGAGGTTGAACGAGACGATGGACGCGACCGGCAGGTGCTCGTGGATGACCAGCCACCCGCCGACGAGCAGCACGAGGACGAGACCGACCTGGGAGAGGTTCTGCACCAGCGGGGCGAAGCGGGCGCGGAGGTCGGCGTCCTTGATGTAGCCCCACTGGACCCGGTCGGCCGCCTTGGCCAGCTGGCCCAGCTGCTGCTGCTCGGCGGCGAAGCTGCGCACGACGCGCACGCCGTTGACGTTCTCGTCCACGACGGTCGCCACCTCGGCCAGCCGGGACTGGATGAGCCACGACACCGGGAAGAGCGACTTCCGCATCTTCATGCCGACGATGTAGATGAACGGCATGGACGCCATGGCGACGAAGGCCAGCGGCACGCTGATGGAGAGCATGAAGGCGAAGGCGACCAGCGCGATGGAGCACTGCACCAGGATCATCGGCGCGAAGGTCAGGTACATCTGCACCGAGCGGATGTCCGAGTTGGCCCGCGAGATCAGCTGCCCGGACTGGACCCGGTCGTAGAAGGGGAAGGACATCCGCGTGAAGTGCTCGTAGAGGATGTTGCGCAGGTCGAACTCGATCGCGTACGCGACCTTGAAGAGGTTGGTGCGCGAGATGTAGCCGAAGGCCCCCGTGAACAGCGCCAGCACGGCGATCAACTCCACGTAGTTGTGCAACGGCTGCGTCTTGTTGATCAGCGAGTTGGTGATGCCGTTCTGGAGGATCTTGGGGATCCACACCTGGATGATCAGGCCGAGGAACGAGAAGATGAGCGCGCTGAACCACGCCACCTTGTGCGCCATGACGATGGGTGTCGCCCGCTTGATCCACGACTTGGAGCGGTCCGGGTCGATGGTGGCCTTGGGCTTGGTGTAGCGGCTCGTGGCCCCCATGGGGACGTAGGCGGCCAGCGGCAGCCGGCCACGCCGTCCTGGGTCTCGGCTTCCTGGGTGTCCGCCGCCCCGGTCGCGGCCCGACCGTTTCCGGCGGTCTTCACCCCGCCGGGCGCTCCCTCGAGCCTGTCCTCGGTCTTGCTCATCGGTGCGTCCTTCGCGGCGCCGGTGGCGCCGCCGGCACGCCGTCGGCCGGGCGCGGGCCCTGGCGGGACTCCACCATCGCCCGGGCCCACAACTCGAGCGAGCGCAGGGCCATGGCCTCCTCTTTGTCGGGCAGGTGGCCCGCAATGGCGACCAGGTACTCGTCCACGGCCACGTCGGCCCGGGCCAGCGTGCTGACGCCCTCGGGCGTCAGGCGCAGCTCCACCCGGCGCCGGTCGGCGTCCTCCTGGCGGCGGTCCACGAAGCCCCGCGCCACCAGGCCGTCGATCAGGGCGGTGATGGAGGGTCGGCGCACGGCCAGACGGTCGGCCAGACCCGAGGCGGCCGCCGAACCCTCGGCCAGGATCCCCAGCACCCGGTACTGGGGGAGGGTCAGCTCCACCTGGGCCAACGCCACCTCCACCCGCTTGGAGAGCCAGGCCGCGACGCGGCCGTACGTCCCCAGCACGGGGGGTCCGGCGGTCGTTTTCGACCCGGCGCGGGCGCCGGCCTTGCCGCCGGATGCCGCGCCAATGGAAGGGGGTGAGGTGACAGACATTTGCGCCATCATACAGTTAGACACTCTAACTACGTGCAGCGGGGGCCGGGGAAGGGCCGCCCGGCCGGCGTCAGTCGCCCCGCGAGCCCCATTCGGGGTCGAGCTGGCGCAGGAAGAGGTCGCAGCGCTGTTCCTCGTCGGCCTCCCCGATGGCACCGGCCGCCAGCTGCAGCATGTGGAGCGAGCGGAGGAAGCCGCGATTGGGCTCGTGGCGCCAGCGCACGTAGCCCGATCCGCGCCAGCCGGCGGCCCGCAGCGCATCGAGCCCACGGTGGTAGCCCACCCGGGCGAAGGCGTAGCGATCGATGGGATCCCCGGCCAGCTCGGCCAGGTCCGCCCAGGCCTGGAGGCAGTGCGGGTCCTCGGCCGCCACGGCCGCCACCGCCCCCCGACGGCGGTCCGGAGGGAGGGACCGGGCCGCGTCGAGAGCGGCGGCCAACTCCGGATCCAGCGGCTCGAGGACGGTCTCGGGGCTCCCGGACGTGAAGTGGACGGCATGCTCGGGGGTCACCGAGCCATGTTACGAGCGCCGAGCGGCGCCCAATCGAGAACGGTCGCGACGCCGGCGGTTCCCGGCGCTGAATGTCGTCCGGCGGAGGCCCGGCGGTACTCTTCGCGCCGTGTTGACGCCCGACCCCAGGCCGACGTCATTCCAGGACCACCCCGGGCTCCGGGACCGCGAGCCCGAAGCGCGTGAGCTGGCCGACGTCCTCCGTCGCCTCATCAGGCTTTCGGTCAGCGCGTCCCCGCCCGCTGCCGAGACCGCCCGCTTGACGGCCGGCCTGGCGGCGCTGGCCGACCAGCTCGAGACCCACCTGCCCGAGGTCCCACTGCCCCGGTTCATCCCGCCCGACGAGGACGGCCCCCCGAAGGACGTGCCCCTCGGGGGCGCCATGCCCTACGACGTCGTCGTCGGGCCCTTCAATCCGGTGGCGCTGCCGGTCGTGCTCGACTTCGAACCCCCGATGGCGCTTGGCCGCGGGGTCTTCGACGTCACCTACGAGGGGGCGCCGGGTTGCGTGCACGGAGCGGTGCTCGCCGCCGCATTCGACATCATCCTCACGGCGGCCAATGCGATCGAAGGCTCGGTCGGACCGACCGTCTCGCTGGCCCTGCGCTACCTCCGGCCCACCCTGATCAACGAGGAAGCCGTGTTCGAGGGGTGGGTGACCGAGGTCACCGAACGTCGCATCTTCAGCAAGGGGCGCATCGTGCAGGGCGGAGTCGTGACCGTCGAGGCCGAGGGCGAGTTCGCCATCTTCAACCAGGACGGGGTGAACCGTATGGCTTCGAGCCGCCGGCGGTCCTTCGACGCCGGCACAGGGTCAGCGTCCTCCGCCGGAACGACGGGGGAGTAACGGGCGATCGTGGCCCGCCAGTCCCTCGAGCCCTCACGCGACCCGGCCGACTACGCGTTCACGCACCGGCTGCGCACCCGCTTCGCCGAGACCGACGCCATGGGCGTCGTCCACCATGCCGCCTACCTGCCGTACCTGGAAGAGGCGCGGGTCGAGTACCTCCGGGCGATCGGGCACCCGTACGACTGGGTGCGGAGCGGGGGCGCGGGCGACGCCCGTGAGTTCCCCGTGTTGGAAGTCTCGGTGCACTACCGCCAGCCGCTGCACTTCGACGACGAAGTCGACGTGTCGCTGCGCATCGGCGCCGTGCGCGGCGCCACCTTCCAGATCGCCTACCTGCTGGCGGTCACCGACGCGGCGCGGGCGACCGCAGTGACCGTGCACGGGTGTGTCGACGGGAACGGGCGTCCGGCGCGCCTACCGGCGTGGGTCCGCGAGACCGTCGCCGCCGGCGACGACCGCGGCTGACGCTTACAGGCCCGAGACGATCCCGGCGAAGGTCTCGGTCATCGATCTCTTGGCCGCCAAGGGGTCCTCGGCTCGCGCCACGACCATGCCGGCCTGCATGATGGCGCCGAGAAGCAGGTGTGACAACGGATCCACCGTCGCCCGTTCGATCCGACCCGTGTCGGCCGCGACCGTCAGCACGGCCTTGATGGTGCCGAAGGCGTAGCGCTCATCGAGCTCGTGCCAGAGATCCCACCCGAGGACCGTCGGGCCGTCGAGCATCACGATGCGCTGCACCTCCGGGTTGACGCACTGGTCCAAGAACGCGTCGAACCCCACTTGGAGGATCCGGATCGGGTCGGTCTCACCGGTCGCTGTCGCCACCTGCAAGATCTGCGCCGTCAGCTCGTCCTCGACCTCCTCGAAGGTCGCCTGGAACAGGTCTGTCTTGCTCGGGAAGTGGTGGTAGAGCGCACCTCGGCTGACCGCGGCCTCGCTGAGGATCTCCTCGATGGAGGTGGCGGCGAATCCTCTCTCCGCGAAGAGGCGTCGTGCGGTCGTGATGAGCAGGCCTCGGGTGGCCTCGGTGCGTTCTGCCTGCGTGGGCACGGGGAAATCCTAATCGGAGCTTTACAAACAGACAGTTGGTATGTAAAAGTACAAGGCATGACCCCTCCAATGAAGACAGAAACTGGAAAGACCTCCGGAGCAGCTCCCACGCTGCTGCCCCGCCGGACGATGAGCCTCAGCCGGGGCGACCTGGCCTACGTGGACCACGGCGATGGCGCCGCACCCGCCGCGCTCTTCGTCCACGGCGTCCTCGTCAACGCCGACATCTGGCGCAACGTCATGTGGGACGTGGCGGACGTGCGCCGCTGCATCGCCCCCGACCTCCCCGCGCACGGTGCGACGCCGGTCCCCGATGCCCCGGCGGCCGATCTTTCCCTCGACGGCCTCGCCGGCATGCTGGACGAGCTGTGCGAGCGACTCGGGCTGGCCCAAGTCGACGTGGTGGCGAATGACACGGGTGGCGCGGTGGCGCAGGTCTTCGCAGCCCGTCACCCGCAGCGCATCCGCACGCTGACGCTGACCAACTGCGACGTGCACGAGAACTTCCCGCCGGAGTCGTTCAAGCCCTTCATCGCACTCGCCGAGTCGGGTGAATTCGGCCCGATGGTGGCGGCGATGGCCGGTGACCTCGAGCTGGCCCGCTCCGAAGCCGGGTTCGGCATGGGTTACGCGCACCCGGAGCAACTTTCCGACGCCCTCCTGGCGAGCTACCTGCGACCGTTCGTGCCCGATCAGGGAAGAGGGCTCGAGCACTTCCTCACCGCGTCGTCGGCCGCGGAGCTGATGGCGGTCGAGCCGCTGCTCGCCGAGCTGCGGGCCCCGGTCCAGGTGGCCTGGGGCACGGGCGATCTGTTCTTCGAGCCGTCGTGGGCGGACCGCCTGGCCGCCATGATCCCCGGCGTCGAACGCGTGATCCTGGTGCCCGACGCCATGTTGTTCTGGCCCGACGAGCGGGCAGCCGACCTGGTGCCGCTGCTGCGCGACTTCTGGGCTTCGCACGCCTGATCCCGGCCTTTCACGGGTGCGGCTTCCGCCCCGGTGCGTCGACCCCCCGACGCACCGGGGCGGTACCGTGCAGACCGGTGAGTGGCGGCGAGAAGATTGCCCATCTGCGCAGCGCGCGGGACCTGATGGACCTGCGCTTCGCCGAACCACTGGACCTGGACCTGATGGCGGCAGAGGCGGGCTTCTCCAAGTTCCATTTCGCCCGGGCTTTCAAGGACGCCTACGGCGAGACGCCCGCCAACTACCTGACCCGGCGCCGCGTGGAGCGAGCCAAGGATCTCCTCCGGTCGGCCAACCTGACCGTGACCGAAGTGTGCATGCTGGTCGGGTTCTCCAGCTTGGGCTCGTTCAGCTCCCGGTTCTCCGAAATGGTCGGCATGCCGCCGAGCGCATTCCAGCGGGCGTCGGCAGCTCGGGGCGGCCCGCCGCCGATACCGGGGTGTTTCCTCATGGACTGGGGGCGTCCACGCCCCAACGGATGGGCGCCCGGTGCGAACTCGCCCGGATCCGGCTGACCAAGAACCGCAAGCGCGGAGAAGCCAAGGGAAGGTCGTGCGTCGTACCCTGACGACATGATCACCGGCATGTCCCACACGAGCGTCTTCGTCCTGGACCAAGAATCCGCGAAGGCGTTCTACACCGAGAAGCTCGGATTCGAAGTGCGGTTCGATATCACGATGGGAGAGGAATTCGAAGGTGCCGGAGCAGGTTTCCGCTGGCTCACCGTCGGCTCGAAGGAACAGCCCGACCTCCAGATCATCCTGTCCTCGTGTGACATGGGTCGTTCGCCCGAGGCGGCCGCGCAGCTGCGCGAGCTGGTCGCCGGAGGGTCCATGGGGATCGGGGTGATGACCACCGACGACTGCCGGCGGACGTATGCCGAGTTGCTCGCCAAAGGGGTGACGTTCCTCGCCGAGCCGGCCGAGCGTCCGTATGGCATCGAGGCCACGCTGCGCGACGACTCGGGCAACATGATGAGCCTCGTCCAGTCGTTTGCCTTCGATGGGATGACGGGCTGACGATGGGCGCGGCGGGCCGAGCGATCAGGTCGTTTGCACGTCCACCACGGCGCAGGGATGGAGTCTCAGACGGGGTGGCCGGGTTTGAGCGGCGGAGCGCCCCGGTAGGTGAGCAACCCGGCATGTGCGCCGGCGACCGAGCGCATCGCACGCACGAGGAACGCCTCGTGATCGCCCACCGAGAAGTGACCGAGGACCTGGCCCTCCATGCTCACTGCCGCATCCACCAAGAGGGGCGCCCCGGTCGACCCGAGCCGCCAGTCCACCGATGCGAACTTGTCGACCACGTCACCTGTCTCCTCACCGAAGAGACGGACCAGGTCGACCTGGTCCTTCCCGAGGAGATGAAGGCCCATTCCCGGCGAGCGCTCGGCGACGGGCATGGTGTGGTTCACCTTTGAGATACAGACGAGGAAGTTCGGTGGATCGATGCTGCACTGGGTGACGAACCCGGCCAGGCAGCCGCTCATGTCGGCGTCACGCGACCGGACGGTGACCACGTAGTAGGGGTAGTCGATCAGGTCGAAGAACGCCGTGAGATCCTCGGTGGCCTCGGTCATCGCCGGTGCGCCCGATCTGCAGCCGCGAAACACACCGCCGATCCTCCAAGCCTTCCGCCCAGCACGGCCGAGGGGTGGACCGCTCGGGCCATGGCATCCCGCTGCCGAGGCCCGAGGCCACCCCGTGAGGGTTCCTCTACCCGTAACATGGGTACGCAAAACTCGTGTCCATGAACCTCGTGCCCCGGTGGACCGGAACCGGGCCATCACGCGGAGGTGCCCGATGCTGACGCAAGGAGCCCAGGGCTCCCAGGTCGCCGAAGGCGCGCCGGCGGGCTTCGACATCAAAGAGGGTGGGCTCGGCTCGGCCGCCCAGGCGCTGGCGCTGGCAACGCTGTGCGGGGTCCTCTTCCTGACGTTCCTGGACAACACGGTCGTCAGCGTCGGTCTCGCCAACGTCCAGAGCGATCTGCACGCCGGCGTCACCTCGCTGCAGTGGGTCGTCAACGGCTACGCGCTGACGTTCGCCAGCTTCATGCTCGCCGCCGGGATGCTCGGCGACATCCTCGGCCGTAAGCGCGTGATGCTCGCGGGCGTGGCCATCTTCTGTGGTGGCTCCGTCGTGGCCGCACTGGCGGGGAACGTTGATTGGCTCATCGCCGGCCGCGTGATCATGGGTGTCGGCGCCGCGGCCAGCGAGCCCGGCACCCTGTCCATCATCCGGCACGTCTACCCGGAGCGGAAGTCCCGCGCCGATGCCCTTGGCGTGTGGGCCGCGGTGTCCGGCCTCGCCTTGGCCCTTGGTCCGGTCATCGGCGGCTTCCTCGTCGGCTTCTCGAGCTGGCGGGCCATTTTCTGGTTCAACCTGGGCTTCGGTGCCGTGGCGTTCGTCCTGGCCGCGGTTGCCGTCCCCGAGACGTCGGACCGCCAGGGACGTCGGATCGATGTCCTCGGCTTCATCTTCGGCGCCGCGTTCTTGGCCTGCATGTCGTTCGGGGTGATCCAGGGGGAGGAATCCGGCTATACGGCGCCGTGGATCGTGACGCTCTTCGTCATCTGCGCGGCTCTCGGGCATTGCGTTCGTCGTCACCGAGCGGAGGGTCAAGAGCCCGATGCTCGACCTCTCCATGTTCCGCCGGCCACCGATGGCTGGCTCCAACTTCGTTGCCTTCGTCGCCTACTTCGGCACCTTCTCGATCTTCTTCTTCACCGCGCTCTACCTCCAGGTCGTGGCGAACGCGTCGGCCTACCAGACGGCGGTGGACTTCCTCCCTATGGCGGCGGGACTGATCATCGCGTCCGCCCTCACCGGGCCCCTGGTGGCGCGCTTCGGACCGCGCTGGCCCATGGTGCTCGGCTGCCTGCTCGCCGGCGGCGGGATCCTCGTGGCCAACGCGGTGCTCTCGCCGACGGTCGACTTCGGGACATTGGGCTGGGTCCTTCCTGTCGCCGGCATCGGCATCGGCATGTTGCTGGTGCCCGTGACGTCGGTCCCGCTCACGGTCGTGCCGCCGGAGCGCTCGGGTATGGCGGCCTCGGCCACCAACACGAGCCGGGAGATGGGCGCGGTGTTCGGTGTGGCCATTCTGGGCTCCATCGTCAACGCCAAGCTGACGGGTGACCTCGCGGCCAGGCTCAAGGCCATCGGGATCCCGCCGAGCTTCCAGAGCCTGGTCGAGCACGCCATTCAGACTGGCGGTGCCTCCAGCGGCGGAGCAGCGAGCAACGCCGAGCACTCGAAGAACGCGGCGGTGGCCCAGATCGCCACCAAGGTCGTGAACGCCGCCTACAACGCTTTCGGCTCGGGTCTGCACGAGGCGCTGGCCCTGTCGGGCGGCCTCATCCTGGCCGGTGCCGTGGTGGCTGCGCTCACCATCCACCGCGTGCGGGGGGAGACGTTCGAGATCTAACGGGTTCGGTTGTGCACACCGGAACCCTGCACTTCTTTGGTCATCGCCTTACAGCGTCGCGTTGGCCGGGGCTTCGCCTCCCTGCGCCGAATCGTCCGAACGCCTGACCTTCCGCCCCGCGCCTCCGGTGGCCACGAGAATGAGGCCACCGAGCAGACCGAGGTTCTTGCAGAACTGGGCGACCTGTTGACGACGAGCACCCTCGTCGAGCTCCTCCCAGAAGCGGTGGCCGGCGATCGTGGTCGGAATCAGTGAGCCGATGAGCGCAACCGCCGCCATCCGGCGGAAGATGCCGAATGACAAGAGCGCTCCTCCGACGACCTGCACGGCTCCGTTGACCCTGACCAGGGTTGCCGTGTCGTCGGGAAGGATCGGGACGCGCTCGCTCAAGGGTCCGGTCACCTTCTCAGCCGCCTTCACCTTGCCGTCGGGATGCTGCATGGCATCGAGGCCGCTGGATATGAATATGGATGCCAGCAGTGGCCGGGCCAACCGGCCTGAGGTGCTCACGGTCGACACAAATCCTCCTTGTCTCTGGCTGAGACGCCCAATACGCGATCTCCCGTCCGGTCCGTACCCGGCCTGGCGCAGAACATGCGGAGCCGTACGGCTCAGGCCAAGCCGTGCAGCATTTCGATCCGGCGAGCCAGGTTGACGGCGTGATCGCCCAGTCGTTCATAGAACCGGGCGACCAGGGTCACCTGCGCACAGATGGCAGTCGGCATGGTGCCAGCCGCAATCTCGCGGGTCAGGCGGTCGTGGAGGATATTGATCTCCTCGTCGTCTTCCGCCAGTGCACCGGCCCAGGAGACCCGATCGACGTAGGCGTCGGCAGCGTCACGCCACATTTGCAGGGCCACTTCCGACATCCGTTGCACAATCCCTCGGCTGAGAGGGCTCATCTCGACCCCGATGTTGGTGACAGCCCGCTGGGCTATGTGCTCGGCCAAATCGCCGCTTCGCTCGAGTTCGGGCAGGATGAGAAGGACCCCGACCAGATGGCGCAGCGTCGAGGTCGGCGTGCCCTCCACGTCCAGTTGGGGCCAGACCCGCAGCTCGACCTCCGCGGTCAGGTCATCGACTGCCTGATCGCCCTCGACGACGGCCAGCCCGATGGCGACGTCATTCCCCAGGAGCGCCTCGGTCGCCCCGGCCAATGCCTCGGAAACCATGGCGAAGAGTTGGGTAACCAGAACTTCGATGGTTTCGATTTCCCCTGGTCCCGACCCCATGCCGGCCGAGGCTAGCTGGGGAGAACCCCAAGAATTCGCGGAGTGTTCGCGTGACGTTCACCTTGACCGATCCCAATCCGGTGTGCGAGTTTTACACCAACCGCGGCGCGTTTGCCCTGCGCGACGTGCTGGCGAACTTCCAGGGTGGACGGGTCATCGTCGGGGTGACGTCGACCCCTTTCAAATGCCCGCCCGCACCGAGCGAAACAGCTCCCCTCATGCACGACTACCTCGTTGGTCGCGGGCTTCGCGACATTTCGACGATTTCACTCATGATGCCGATGCTGGCGCCGGTCCCACCCTCCCCGCTCGCTTCCGAGGCATTTCTGACCGCGTTTGCCGGGCGGGGGATCGAATGGCATCCGCAACGGATGGTCACAAGCCTCGACCCTGTTCGCAGTGAGGCAGTTCTGGCCGACGGGTCGACGATGCCCTTCGACCTGTTCCTCGGCGTCCCCAAGCACACCGTGCCCGCTGTCGTTGCCGAATCGGGTATGACCGTCGATGGCTGGATCCCGGTCGACCCGCTGACGTTGGAGACGGAATTCTCCGACGTCTACGCCTTCGGTGACGTGACCAGTGTCGGCACACCGAAGGCCGGCGTGTTCGCAGAGGGACAAGCCGCCGTCGTCGCGGAAGCGATCATCGCGTGTGAACTCGCTACCCAGCACGACAACATACGGCGGCACCGGCACCTGCTATGTCGAGTTCGGACATGATTAGGTTGCCCGGGTGAATGTCACATTCCGTAGCGGCCAACCGCCGGTGGGCGGCTTCGACAATCCTTCCTCCGCCATCGCCAACGAAATGACGGAGTTCGGATCCAGTCGTGTGCGCCGCTGGCTCGATCCGGCCTGAAGAGAACGGCTGTTCCGGCTCGCTCTCCCTCCGCCCGTCTCGACCAACGCCAGCTCTCCATAGCCTGTCTGCAGGGGGCGCTATGCCGCTGGCCGTCTCCGATGGCCGAATTGGGGAACAGGACCCAGACGATTTGAGCTGCGGGAGGAAAGATGACCGCTGACAAGCGCAAATGGTTCGCCTTGGCAGTGATCTGCGTCGCTCAGTTCATGGTCATTCTCGACGTCTCCATCGTGAACGTCGCGCTGCCTTCCATTCAGAGCGGCTTGCATTTCTCCGAGCAGAACCTGCTGTGGGTCTTGAATGCCTACGCCCTGTTCTTCGGCGGATTCCTCATGCTCGGCGGAAGGGTGGCGGACAAGCTCGGACGGCGTCGAGTGTTCGTGACGGGCGTGGTCCTGTTCACCACGGCCTCTCTGTTCTGTGGATTGGCGACCTCGAGCGGCTGGTTGGTTGCTGCCCGCGCCGCGCAGGGGCTGGGGGCCGCACTCCTGTCTCCGGCTGCTCTTTCCATTCTGACCGTCACCTTCGACGAGGGTCGGGAGAGGAACACCGCCCTGAGCATCTGGGGGGCGATCGCCGGAGCGGGCGGCGCGTTCGGGGTCCTGCTCGGCGGCATCCTCACCCAGGAGTTCGGCTGGCAATGGATCTTCTACGTGAATGTCCCAATCGGCTCGGTCGTTGTGATCGCGAGCTTCTTCTTCCTTACGCACTCCCTCGCTGAGGACGAAGGCCGGGGTTTCGACATTCCGGGCGCCATCACATTGACCGCCGGCCTCGTGTTGATGGTGTTCGCCTTGGTGAAGAGCACGACCTGGGGTTGGGGTTCCGCGAACACCCTTGTGACGTTGGCGGCGTCGCTGGTGCTCATTGTTGCCTTCGTCGCCATCGAGCGCCGGACGAAGTCCGCCCTTGTCCCCCTGGCGATCTTTGGCAATCGGAGCCTGAGCGTTTCCAACCTGGTCTCACTAGCTCTCGGCGCGTCGATCTTCTCCATGTTCTATTTCCTGTCTCTCTACATGCAGCAAGTCCTGGGATATTCAGCCCTCAAGACGGGTGTCGGGTATCTGGCCATCGCCGGAGCGATCATCGTCGCGGCTGGAGCCGCTCAATCGCTTGTAGCCAGAATCGGAGTTCGACTCGTGATGACGATAGGCATGGCGCTGGCGGCCGGCGGGCTCATCTACTTTGCCCAAATCTCACCCCACGGGACGTACCTCGGCACTTTGTTGCCTGGGTTCCTCCTGGCCGGCGTGGGCCTCGGTCTCTCGTTTGTCCCAGTCACCATCGGCGCGGTGAGCGGCGTTGCTCCGAATGAGGCAGGTGTCGCGTCGGGATTGATCACGACGACGCAAGAGATCGGCGGGGCGCTCGGGGTGGCGATCCTCTCTTCACTCGCAGTTTCAGCGACAACGAGATTCATCGTCTCGCACGCGCACACAGCGTCCACAATGAAGGACGCGCTGACCCATGGCTTCTCTATTGCCTTTTGGTTTGGTGCGGTCTTCGCCGGGATTGGTTGCCTGGTCGCCTTTTTCGGCATGGACCGCACTCCTGTGACCGGCGCGGTCGCCTCGGAGCAGGGGACTGAGGCGCGGCCGACTGAGGTCGAGTCGGTACGCCCGAAGAGGTGACACGGCGTTCTTGTGTTGGGGCCTGTCTTTCAGACGATCTTCAGGGCTTCGCCGTGGCGATCGGATGACTACCTCGTCGGGATTGACGGGCCGTAATCGCCGCCTTGGGCATGTTCTTGAGTGGGAACGGACCACGGCCGAGGAACATCAGAAGGCGATGGCGAATTGCCGGACCCCCACGATGAGCGTTGTTCAGATTCCGCCATTACCCGCTGATAGACCGCGACATACTCGTCGACCATGCGGTCGCAGCTGAATCGTTCCACGGCCGCGGCTCGAATGGCCCGACGGTCGAGTTGGCCGATACTTCTGACTGCTTTCGCCGCTGACGTTACGTCTGGCACCACGTAACCCGTCCTGCCTTCGATAATGATTTCGGGCATGGAACCCCGGTCGAAGGCGATGACCGGTGTTCCGCAGGCCATCGCCTCCACGACTGAGAGCCCGAACGGCTCATCGAAATCGATCAAGTGAAGGAGAGCCTTGGCGCCTCCCAGGAACGTTGAGCGATCCTCGGCTGGGACGGGACCAATGAACTGCACACGATCGCCGTCCAGGCGTGGTGCGATCTCCCGCTTGAAGTACAGCTCATCCTGAATGATGCCGGCTATCCGGAGGGGTATCCCTGTCTCTTCCGCGGTATCGATCGCGGCGGTCAATCCTTTGTCCCGATGGATACGTCCGAAGAAGGCCAAATAAGACCCAGATACCGGGTTGAAGGTGAAATCGTCCGTCCTTATTCCGTGATGGATCGTGGCCAGATACTCGAGAGAGGGATGCATGTCAGCTCTGCTGATCGCCACGTAGAACGTGTTCTCGTTGTATTTGGCGTACACCGGCACGATGTGCGGCGAAGAGAAGCCATGAATGGTGGTGACGACCGGCGTCGAGATCAACCCCGTATAGGTGAGCGGCAGGAAATCGAAACTGTTGTGAATGACGTCGAACTCAGATGCCCGCTCGAACACCGACGACACGTGGAGGCACTCGGCGACCTTCGGATCGATGTTCGGATCTTCGGACCAACCTCGGGGGATCACGCTGCTCAGGACAGCCGAGGTTTCCGAATCGCCCGTGGCGAAGAGCGTCACGTCGTGGCCCCTCGCCACGAGCCCTTCCGTCAACAGTGACGCAAAGAGCTCCCACGGTCCGTAGTGGCGCGGCGGGACTCGCCACGAAATCGGCGCGAGTACCGCAATGCGCACGGTGCCCTCAGCGCCCCAGACCGAGGCTGTGAGCTTTGGTGTCTCGCTTTTCCCGCTTTTCCTTCTTTACTTCCCTCTTCTCCTTGAGCGATTTGCCGGGCTTCTTTCCAGAAGGCTTCTGTGGGGATCTGTCGGGCACGGTGTACTCCAATCGTTCGTGGGCGATATCGATTCAATCGGGTATTGGTTGGAGGGAGTCGAGAAGTTCGTCGAGAGGAACGGTGGCCATGCCGATGGCAGAATCGCCGATTCCATACGGCACCGCCAAGACGTCCTCATGGAGGAGCGCACCGCAGGAGTAGACCACATTTGGTACGTAGCCGTCCTGCTCATCGGCGGCTGGGGTGAGAAGTGGCTCTGGAAGCTGCCCGATGACCTTGGTGGGGTCCTCGAGTTCGAGCAAGATGGCTCCGATGCTGTAGGTGCGCATAGGTCCGACGCCGTGAGTGAGCACCAACCAGCCTGCGTCGGTCTCTATTGGTGACCCACAATTACCGAGTTGAACGACTTCCCACGATCTCGATGGCACTTGGCATGTGAGACCGTCTTCCCAGCGAAACGGGTTCTCCGAGTAGGCGATGGTGTTCGACTCTCGGTCACTCCGAGAGAGTGCGGCGAAACGGCCTCCGATCCGGCGAGGGAAGAGGGCGAGGCCCTTGTTCGCGGCTGCCGCTCCCACCATGGGCGAAGAGGTGAAGTGCAAGAAGTCGCTCGTTTCGAGCAATTGTTGACCGATGTCGGTGCCGTTGTACGCCGTGTAGGAGGCGAAGTAGGTCGCGTGGCCATCGTCCTCGACGAATCGCACGAATCGGGCGTCTTCCATGCCCTTTGCCTCGGCACTCATTGCCGGCAAGAGCACGTGCTCACTCAGCGGCGCGCCATCCTCGAATTGGATGCTGTAGCTCCGCTCGGCGATCTTGCGCATGAGGTTGACGGTCCTCTTGGCCTGTTTGCGAGTGGAAAGGTGGTCCTCGAGGACCCTGAGCCGCGATTCCAGCTGCGCTTCAGTGAATCTCGGTCCGAGGCGACCGAGGACGTAGTCGGCGTCATCGCCACCGCGGTGGAGCCGACGGAGCTCCCCTTTGAATACCTCAGCCTCCAGCATCGGCCTTTCTCGACGCCCTGTGCACGCAAAGGTCGGAATGGGGTCAAACCCGACTTCGCCCGAGATGGAGATTGTTCCTGTTCGAAACCCGATCGAGGAGCTGTGGCCCTCGCCAATGGCCCGGACACTCATCACGAACCGCAGACCCCCGGGGCTGACGCCGGTCTGATCCGGGTGCATCACCATGCTCGGGTTGCAGAGCGCGGCACCTTCTACGGCGTATTCACTGGTGAAGGTCGCACCAAGCAGCAAGCGGCGGATTGGGGACAGCTGGAGGTCTGGGTCGAGGCGGTCGGAGAGTTCGTCGGCGTGCCGCAGAAATATCTCCGGTAAACCGCGGTGTCGATTCTCGAACCGCGCGCAAACGTCTTCGTAGCTGTGCTGGACCTCGTCGTCTGAGAGTGCCAGAACGCGTTCCAAGACAGTGGAGGATCGCGACTCTTGGTGGTCGAAGCCTTCGTGTCCGGGCACGAACAGTCGCGTCACGACCCGCGACCGGTCTGCCGCGATGTGGACCGGGCCACGACGGGCCAGGCCGGTTGCTTGTCCGATCACTGGAGGACGCTCCGGAAGGACCGTGCATGCTGCAGGGTTGAAAGGAGGGCGAGCGTCGACTCAGTTCCCTCATTGAGGTTCGCACCGTTCCTTTCCAAGCCATCAAAGGCTCCACCCGTCGTCGGATCCCACATCAGGGCGCCACTGTCGTTGTCGCCGAGAAACCAATTTGCAGCCGCCGTGATCCCATCGGTCCAGCGTTGGTTTCCGTCAACGGCCACGGCGCGGGCACAGGCATCGGCGAGCGCTGCAGCCTCAATGGGCTGTTGATCGAATCCCGGACCTCTGTCATCCGGACCACTCCCTCCGTCGGGAGTGACAGAGAGATGGCCCTGCTCGGTCTCGCGCCACAGCAGCCACTCCAACAGCTCCAAACCGTGCCGCAGCAGCTCCGGACGCCCGAGTGCAGAGCCGGCCACGATGATCGCCTCGGCGAGCGTGGCGTTCGCGTAGGTGAGCCGTGCCTCTGGCCATGGCCACGCAGCTGATTGGCCGGGTCCGGTCACTGCATCAGCCGCGTCGGAGAGAAGGGCACGGGCAGACATGTTGTCGGGATCGACGCTGAGGACCTCGGCTGCGCCCAACGCTGCGAATGCCATCGCCCTGGGCCATGGTGAGCGCTGCCTCATGGCCCGCTCGAGTCCCTTTGTAGCCGAGTGCCGAATCAGGCGTTCGTCGCTGTGCGAAGCGGCCGTGCCTAGTCCCCAGATGATCCTGCCCCAACTGTCATTGACGTCTGGGGAATCTTCCCAAGCACCCCTTCTGTTCATTCGATTTCTGCACCTGCCGTGGACGTCCAACGCGTCCAGGACAAACCTCAAGCTGAGAGTCGTGAGGTCGCGCACTGCCCGTGTACGCCTTGGCTCCCGAGTAGACACGACAAGCACGCGGGCCATGTCGTCACTGCAGTAGCCGTGCCCCGGTCTGGGTTGCGTGAAGCGGGCATGCTCGAAAGTGCCCCGCTGATCGGACATCTGGGTCAGGTGGCCGAAGTCCGGCTCGGGAGCTTTCAGCGGCAAGCTCACACCAATGCGAGTCGCTCTTCGAGGAGGCGATTGGCCAGTCGCAGGTACTGGCTTGCAACGACCGACCATCCAAGGCTAGGTGCAATCCGCGACGCTTCTGCTGCCATGTTGGCGGCGAGCTCAGGTCTTGTCAGGACCCTCCGGAGCGCGAGCGCCATCGCATCGGGATCATCGTGGTCGACGACGAGTCCGGCGCCGCTCGAGAGCAACTCAACAGCATGCGGGAAGGCAGTCGCGACCACCGGCCGGCCGGCGGCAATCGCGTCAACGAGGACACCAGACGTCACCTGGTCCTTGGAGTCATAAGGCAGGACGACGACCTTGCTGGACTGGATCAAAGCCGTTAGCGAGGCCACGTCGCGATAGCCCGCATCGAAGTCGACGGACGAGGCAATCCCGTGGCGCTCAGCCTGTTCAACTCGCGCCCGACGGTACGACTCGCCGTGTGTCGCCAGTACCTTGGGGTGAGTCTGGCCGGCCACCAGGTAGCGCGGTCGCGTCGGGAGGTCCTGCAACGATCGCATTGCGTCGATCGCGCGTTCGATGCCCTTGCCCGGCCCGATCAGCCCCCAGGTCAATATGACCGGCCGCCCCACCCGGTCAGGCACGACACGCGCATGAGGAATGGCGGCGCCGTGGGCGATTGTCTCCACCTTGGAAGCATCGACGTCGAAGCCATCGCACAGCCGAGCCCGAGCCGCCTCGGTCATGACCACGACGTGGTCGGCCAGAGCCGCAACCTCGTTCAGCACCGAGCGCTGATGCGGTGTCGGACTGGCGAGGATGGTGTGGGCGATGACAATGGAAGGAACGTTGAGTCCGCCGAGGATCTCAAGCACCTCGTCCCCGTCGGTGCCTCCGTAGAGCCCGTACTCGTGCTGGATCACTGCGACATGGAACTGGTTCAGTAAGTCTGTACTCGTGATGACGGAGCGTTGCGATCCATTGACCAACTCGCCGGCGACACGGTCGCTCGGCGAGTCCTCTTGGCTGGTGTCAACGACCCGTACCACGCCGACCTGCATACCGTTTGCCGCCAATCCCGCCCCCAGCGCAGCAGTGAACGTAGCCAGACCGCATGCCGTCGGAGGAAAAGAGCTGAGAATGCCGAAGGAACGGGCGCGTCCATCAGAGTCTTCGATGGGCAAATTCAGGACGCGCACAGATGCTCCTCAATGAGGCTCGGTCGAGGCGTCAAACCTGCACGGGGCGACGTCGGCCGACATGGCCGTCCTGCCCAAGCGAAGCGACTCTCCCAAGGGGACGAGACCTCTCAGCCTACCGCGGCGACCCGCTGTTCGATCTGTCGGCCTCGCATGCGGGGTGGACTCCCTGTACAGCTTGATTTGCCGTCCCGATCGTGAAGGACGAATGGCCCGGCGGATCGACTGCGTTGGAGCCCCTAGGACTCGAATCCGCGCAACCGACTCCGGAGGCCTCTCCGGATTGTCCAAGCCGTCTGGCTCATCCCGCCCTCCGCCCCGACATTGGACGTTTCGGTCAGGCATTTCTCTTACGTTCGTGATCCGTGCCCATTTTCTGCAAATTCTGATTGACAACTGGTTGCGATCGGTCTCGTCCGTCGGCGCTCATCTGTTCCGAGGGCCTGATGGCCGACGACGAGTCAGTTCCCCTGTCACGAGCTCTTTCGAGACCCTCGAGGATCAGGTCTATGCCGAACTCGAACTCATGGCCGTAGTCGTACCCAGGTTGGAGAATCTGCTCGACAGTGAGCTCAATGAGGTGGGGAAAAAGATCCCGGGATAGGCCCGCCATCATCGTCTTCGCCACCTCGGTCGTCTCCTCTTCTGTATCGCCCATGGGCAGCGTTGCCTCCTGCAGGGCAAAGCCATAGATGTAGCTGTCGAGGATCGAGAACGCGTGCGCCGTCATGGCGATCGAGAAGCCGCCGGCTCGAAGAGACCCGATGACGGCGTCGTGGTGGTGCAGCGTCGCGGGGCCGGGTGAGGTTCGGGTCGACATCAGATTGATCGCCCAGGGATGGCGACCGAGAGCCTGGCGAGCTGATTCCGCCCGCTGGCGCATGGCCGTCTTCCAGTCGGCTCCAATGGCGGGCAGATCGATCTCGCGAAAGACCAGGTCGACCATGCCATCGAGCAGCTGCTCCTTGTTGGCGACGTGGTTGTACAACGACATTGCTTCGACGCCGAGTGCCTGACCGAGCTTGCGCATGCTGAGCGACGCGATTCCGTGATCGTCGGCGAATTCGACACCAGCGAGCAGCACTCTTTCGCGGTTGAGCGGAATTCTCGGTGCGGTGGCGGGCTTGTTGGATCGGGCCATCTCTGCAGAACTCCCCTCCGAGGGTTGACAGGCTTACGATGTAAGTATACATTGACTTACAACGTAAGCCAACGGGCACCCGGGTTGGCACCGACCACGACCCCAGTCTCACGAGACAAGGAGAACCATGAAGACGCCGACCAACGGCCGAGCAACGACTGAACAGAGCCCAATCGGCACTGGGACCATGACTGCGATCGTTCAGGATCGCTACGGAACGGTCCCTCGGGAGATCCTGCGTATCGCCGAGGTCGCTCTGCCCGCCGCCGGGGACGACGAGGTCCTCGTGCGGGTGCGTGCCGCGAGCGTGGATCGAGGAACCTGGCATCTCATGACCGGTCTGCCCAACCTCATACGCATCATGGGGTTCGGGCTGCGTCGGCCCAGGCAATCCAACCCGGGCCGGAGCCTCGCGGGCACAGTCGAAGCTGTCGGCGCGAAGGTCACTGAGTTCGAGCCGGGGGATGAGATCTACGGCACGGCCGACAGCTCTTTCGCCGAGTACGCCTCTGCCAAGGTGGGAAGGCTCGCTCTCAAGCCGGCGAACCTGTCCTTCGAGCAAGCCGCCGCCGTCCCGGTCTCGGGCCTGACGGCACTCCAGGGCGTGCGCGACCGTGCCGCGGTCCACCCGGGGCAGAAGGTTCTGATCATCGGTGCTTCGGGAGGAGTGGGAACGTTCGCGGTCCAGATCGCCAAGGCCTTCGGAGCCGAAGTGACGGGGGTCTGCAGCACCTCCAAGATGGACCTGATCAGCGGAGTGGGCGCAGACCACGTCCTCGACTACACGCAGGACGATTTCGCCGAGGGGGAGAAACGCTATGACGTGATCCTGGACATCGGGGGCAACAGCCCCTTGTCGCATCTCCGCCGAGCACTCACCCCGCGCGGAAAGCTTGTCATCATCGGAGGCGAGACCGACGGAAGATGGCTCGGTGGCTTCGATCGTCAAGTCCGGGCGCTCATCCTTTCCCCGCTCGTGAGGCAGACGCTCGGCATCTTGGGCGCAAAAGAAAATGGGGCTGACTTATCGGTGCTGCGGGAACTCATCGAAGCAGGGAAGGTCACGCCGGCCATCGACCGGTCCTTCCCAGTCGGCGAGACGGCAGAGGCCGTTTGCTATTTCATGCAGGGCAAGGCACGCGGCAAGGTCGTCATCTCCACGTGAATCCGTGGCGGAGAGCTGGTTCTTTACTGCTATTCGCCTTTATTTCAACCAAGGCAAGCGTTCGATGGTGAAATACTTCGACGGGCGGTCGCTGCCTGTGTTCGGTCAAGCGTCCCGGACCTAGCGGGGATCTTGGACGACTATTCCGCCGGTCAAGCAGCGGAAGGGGATGACAACGATCGTGACTTCACGACTCGCGAGTGACGCCGAAGTCGCAAGGTGGCGAGAAGAGGGTTGGATCCTCATCGAGGGTTTAGTGGCCACGGAGGAGATCGACGCCGTGGCAGACGACCTCCGGGAAATCTTTCCGAGTGCCGAGGAACTTCACGCAGACCCGGAGGGTGTGACTGAAAGGTGGAAGGGCCACCCACTCGAATCCAAGGAAGTGTTCGAGTGGCCTGACGAGGGTCCGGGGTTCCGCCCCGAGCAACAGCGATGGTCATCCACCTTCCCCTTTCCGGGCACCGTTGCGCTTAACCGGCTGTGCGTTCACCCGTCCATCGTCAACTTCGCCGAACGTGCTCTCGGAAGCACCGATATCCGGCTGTACCAGGCCGGCGCCAGTGCAAAGTACGCCGGGGTCACCAACTACGAGCAGCCGATGCACATCGACCGCAACCACTCGTGGCTACCCCCGGGCAGCGAATCCCCCTGGTGGAACCTGGAAGGATTCCTCTACCTCTCCGACATTTCTGATTCCGACAACCCAACCCGCCTCGTGTCGGTCCGCGACTCGAACCACATCGACTCTCCCTACGGCGTCGTCATGCCCAACATGGAACCGGGTGTCTATGAGGCCGAGCGACGCGCTCCCGGCGCCCGGGGCTCGTATCTGGCCTACCGGTCCGATTGTTGGCACCGGGGGGCTCCCTTTGGTTCGGCCTCTGGAGCCCGGTTCGTGGCCTCGATCGCCTTCAAGAACGCAGAAGTCGATTGGATCGGGTACAACACCCAGCAGTCCGTGTCGACGAGCATCGAGTGGACGGTCTTCGTGGAGGGCTCGAGCCCCCGGGAACTGGCGCTCTTCGGCTGGCCACCGCCGGGGCACGCTGTCTGGAACGAGCGGCTGATCGAGCAGACACAGGAGCGGTACCCAGCGCTCGACCTCGGGCCGTGGCGGGCGGCGATCGAGAAATGATGGTGAAGGCCAACAACACCAACCCGCTTGTCGATCATCTCGTCAATCTGGGAACGTGCGCATCAAACGCGCCAATCTGAACGCGGTCTACTGTCCAGACGATTGGCGTCACTCGGTAAAGCCGATTCGATTGCCAACCGGATTGCCAAGTCAAGCTGGGAGCGACTGCGGGAGCAGGCCAGTTCAAGAGTCGGTCCGCACCGGCAACCCAAAACGACAATGGTGACAGGAGATCAGCCGAAGCTCGACCAGGACTGGAACGCCCGGATCAGGATGCTGAAGATACCAATAGGGCCTGCCACGGACTGAGATCGTCCGCGGGGATGTACCCCAGAGCGGATCGGCGTTGTCGTTGTCGCCCAGAAGCTGCTTCTGCCCAAGGTCGCAATTGATTTCTCGCTGGCGCTGGCGATCATTGGCCTCGGAATCGTGATCATCGCCTCGCCGGCCACGATTCCGGGACTAATGCCCTCAATGTGACGAGCTTCAACGTGGCAGTTCTCCGGTCCACTGCGCTCGGGCGCGTCGTCGATGGCTCGCTCGAACCGCGCCGCTATCCGCACGGCGCCACCGATCGGATGGTCCCCTCAATTGCCAATCTAAAGATCAGCGCCAATACGGCCGAATATGAATTAGGAATTATGAATTATGAGGTGGTGGGACTGCCTGGGGATGATCGTGTGCCAGGTTCGAGTCTGCACTTGATCGGTTAGGGGATACTCCGCCGAGTGCGGAGTTATAGGTCGATAATGGCTCAATGAATAGAGGCGGCATAAGAAAATGGGCACTTGTCGTTGCGGGTGCGGAGGCAAGCTCGCGATACGTGCGGGCCGCGCTTCTGGAAAAGCGTGCTACGTAGCCTCGTTTTTGCCAGGACTCAGGCACTTGAAGGAATGTCTCGATAGATCCGCGCTCATTGATACTCAGTCTCTTGATGAATTCATTGGCGACGGCCGAGCGATGGTCAAGGATCTACTGGGGGCGTGTCACGGTGGAGACGTACAGTTCATGCCCTCCTCAGCGGAACTTGGCTGGTGGGAAAGCGAGGCGCTCCGACTATGCCAACAGCTCGCCGGTATCGACCATCAATGGTTTCGCTCTTGGAGCGGGCCGAGCAATAAAGGGCCCCTCGTTGAAAATGAACGTGGCGAGACACCTACTTCTCGCGCCGGGACGGTCTTCACCGTGAGCCGATAACTCGGCGCCGAACGCTCGCATTCGACGTGCAAAGCCGCAGGAGATGACAACATTTGGATGAGCCGCGCTTAACCGTGACCACTTTGGTCTGATCCAACCTGGTGGGATGGCTGATAGAACACAGATAGGCGGCGAATATCTGTGGGTCAAGAGCCGGCGGTCCAAATCCCGTCAGTCCAATGACACATTTACCCTTGCCCAATCCTACGGCGCCGCCGCATGTCAAACGTGTTTTGCCTCGTCACATTATGTATGGGGTGACACAAGACGGCTCAAGATGGCACGCTTTGCGACCTCGCTCTTTCACGCCTATTCCACGCCCGGGGCAGCTCGCCACGACTTCGCAAGCCAGCCGTGGCAACTGCCCAGGATGTTGCACAGTGGGCGGCCGACGAGGTCGAGGCCCCTGGTCGCCTCTCCCAAGAAGGGGCGATTCGTCATGTATGAGACGCCTTTGGCGAAGAGTTCGTATACAGGAATGCCAATGGGAACCGGGCAATTTCCGAGTCGGTCTCCGGGTACCTCTGGCCCGGCGACCGCCTCCATCTCGACCAGCTGACCGCTGAGTTCGGCATCAGCCGGACACCCATCCGTGAGGACACGCTCCAGCTGTCCTAAGAGCGCCCGGTGGCGGTCACCACCCCGCGTCGTGACATCTCCGTAGTCGGCGGCTCGCCCGAGGACTGGACTTTCGGCAAGCTGACCGAGGACACCGACATGTGGGACCGATGGGACAAGTCCTGGTTCTGGAAGCCGCGGCGCAGCGTGACGTTCGAAAAGATCGAGCATAGAGCGCTCAATTTCGGTTAGGCCTACGAACTCGATGCCGGCCCGGACGATGCCATCCTGTCCCGACCCCGCATTTCGCACCTCACCCGCGACCGTCACATCGACGGAGGGACCGAGCTCAAGGCGCAACGTAATGTGACGACTCAGATCCAGTCGGAGCTCACCGTCTTGCCACAAACCAAGAAGTTCGATTGGGTCGGGGTGGCAAAGGTCTATCCCCATACCAAGCGTCGAGACGTCGATGATCGCGCAGTCCCGCCACAGGTCCAATGGCTCATCTTGGATATGGCAACGGCCCATCCATAGGGCCGATTGGCGTTCTGCCCGTCGGCGATCCTCCACGGTCTCTCCCCCAATAGGGCGCAGCGTCGATTGGCGGAGGCCACGCAACCTTCAACAAGTCTCGATCAAAGTCCCGATCGACTTGAACAACATTGAGACAACAAGCGGATCGCCAATTGAAGGACGCCGGACCTCGGAGGAAGGAGGTTGCCGACCGAGGTTTCGTCCACCGAGCAATGGACGTGTCGAAGGACTCGATCGCTGTGACGGCGCTGTCGCCCGATCGTGACGTCGCCGAGGTCCGACAGGATCTTCCACCACAGCGACTCGGTCCGACGCCTGGTCAAACGACTGGGCAAGCCCAAGGTGATCTGGGCCTGCTACGAAGCGGGCCAGACCGGTTATGGCCTCCAACGCCTGCTCGTCTCGACGGGGTGCGGTGCGACGTGGTGGCCCTTCCTTGATCCCGAAGGGGGGCTCGGGCGATCGGGTGAAGACCCACCGTCGGGGACGGCAGACGACCGGCAGGGTCGCACCGCGCCGGTGAGCTGACCCAGATCGCCATCCCGACGCCCGCCCAAGAGGGAGTGCGCGACCTCTGTCCCACGCGCGGTGACATGGTCCAAGATCCCGCAATCGCAACGACGTGTGGCATTACCTGGCAACCGCGAAGCGCCGCGACAACGCTCGAGTCGGTCGAGGCCGACCTCGTGCCCTGGTGCACTCAACTTGAGGGTTGATTGGTGTATACGCTTAGTGTATGCTCTCAGGTATGAGCGTCCCTCTTACCCTCCTCGGCCTGCTGGATCGGGAGCCCAGCCACGGCTACGACTTGAAGCGCGATTACGACAGCTACTTCGGGCGCGGCAAGCCGCTCCCGTTCGGCCAGGTCTACGCCACGCTCGGTCGCTTGGCGCGCGACGGAAAGGTCCTCCCAGGCGAGGTGGAGCCCGGGTCCGGGCCCGAACGCAAGCGCTACGCGATCACCGAGATGGGCAGGCACGAGGTCGAATCGTGGCTGAGCCAACCGATCGAGCCCGAGCCGCATCTCCAGACTGAACTCTTCGCCAAGGTCGTGCTCTCCCTCATGCTTGGGCGCTCCGCTGAGCTCTACCTCGACACCCAGCGCAGTGCCCATCTCAAGCGCATGAGGGAGCTCACCGAACTCAAACGAAAGGATGCCGTGGTCGACGCTCTCCTCGCCGATTACGGCCTGTTTCACCTTGAAGCGGACCTTCGCTGGATCGACCTCACTGCCGCTCGGCTCAGCGTGTTGGCGGACGAGGTGCGGTCGTGAGCACCGATCGGCTCCCCCGAGCGGTAGCAGGCGATAGCCCCATCGTTGAGGCGAAAGGGGCCGTGCTGTCGTTCGGCGAGACGCCGGCGCTTCGTGGTGCCGACCTCACTGTGGCCCGAGGCGAAGTTCTCGCTGTCATGGGCCCGAGCGGCTCGGGCAAGACGACCTTGCTCCATTGCCTCGCTGGCATTCTCGCCCCCGACTCCGGCCAGATCTGGTTCGCCGGGACACGCATCGACACCCTGCGAGAGCAAGAGCGCAGTGCGCTCCGTCGCGATCGTTTCGGATTCGTCTTCCAGTTCGGCCAACTCGTGCCCGAACTGAGCGCCGAAGAAAACGTCGCGCTTCCGCTGCTCTTGGGCGGGATGCGCCGCGTCCAGGCCCTCAATGAGGCCCGTTCCTGGTTCGAGCGCCTCGGGCTCGGTGGGATGGAGCGCCACCGTTCAGGAGAGATGTCAGGGGGGCAGGCCCAGCGCGTGGCACTCGCCCGCGGCCTCGTCGCTCAGCCCGAGGTCCTCTTCGCTGACGAACCGACAGGGTCGCTCGACTCGCTCACAGGTGAGCTCGTGATGGAACTTCTGACGGACGCGGCGCGTCAACAGGGCACAACCGTTGTCCTCGTCACCCACGAAGCGCGGGTGGCCGCCTACGCCGATCGCGAGGTCATCGTCCGGGACGGGATCGTCGCCTCGCTCGATCGCGCCGTTCGATGATTCGCCTCGGGTTGCGCCTCACTCTCGGCGGTGGGCGCGAAGCGGCGTTGCGCGCCCTTGTCACCGCTGCTGCGGTTGCCCTCGGGGTCGGCTTGCTCCTGATGGCACTCGCCGGCGTCAACGGGCTTCATAGCCAAACCCAGCGCGGCGCCTGGCTCGACACCTCGCCGACAACTCCACGGACGACGAGCACCTCGGCTTCGGATCCGTTGTGGTGGCTGCTCAGCGTCGACCAGTTCGGCGACCAGGCAATCGACCGGGTCGATGTCGCCGCCACGGGGCCAACCTCGCCTGTCCCGCCGGGACTCGCGGATCTGCCGGGACCCGGACAGTATTACGCCTCGCCGGCGCTCGAACGCCTGTTGGCGTCGACCCCGACAGACCAGCTGGCCGAGCGGTTTGCCGGACAACAGACCGGAACCATCGGTCCAGCCGGCCTCCCGTCTCCCAACTCGCTGATCATCGTCATCGGCCACAACTCGCACCAACTCTCGCTTGTCCCGGGGGCCGTCGAAGTCCGAGGCATCCAGCAGACGCCGTCCAGTTGCGATGCCTGTAAGAGCGGCGCCGGTAGCGCGGTCGGCCTGCAGTGGATCCTGGCCATTGGAGCGGTCGCCTTGTTGCTGCCTGTGCTCATCTTGATATCTACCGCCAGTCGGCTGTCCGCCGCCAGGCGAGAGGAGCGCTTCGCCGCCATGCGGCTCGTGGGTGCCACGCCGCGGCAGGTCTCGGTGATTTCGGCCGTGGAGGCGACGGTGGCGGCCTTTGCTGGGGTGTCGCTCGGTTTCGTGCTGTTCTTTCTCCTCCGACCCCTGCTCTACCGTGTCCCCTTCACGGGCGCGCCGTTCGCCGCAGGAGACCTCTCGCTTCGGGCGATCGACATCGCGATCGTCGTGATCGGCGTTCCGATCGCCGCAATCGTGTCCGCACGTCTGGCGCTCCAGCGTGTTCGGATCTCGCCGCTCGGTGTGAGTCAACGAACGACTTCCGCCCCGCCGCGGGTCTTCCGGGTCATCCCGCTTCTCGCCGGGATCGCCTTGCTCGCCTACTTTGACGCCGCCGGCAAGCCGCACAGCAACAACGGCCAGCAGCTCGAGTTCCTCCTGGGCTTCGGGCTTCTTGTTGTCGGGCTGGTGTTGGCCGGGCCGTGGTTCACCACTGCGGGCGCTCGCCTGATGGCCCGTCGCGCGAGCCGCCCCGCCACCCTTATCGCCGGCCGCCGTCTCCTCGACAATCCCAAGACGGCCTTCCGGTTCGTCAGTGGGCTTGTAATTGCTCTCTTCATCACGAGTGCGGCTATCGGAGCACTGAGCTCGATCGCTGCTGCGAGCAGTGCGGGGCGAGGAAGCATCGGGAACGACACGCTTGCAGTCCCGTTCTGCGGCTTCTCGACAAATTGTCCCGCTTCCGCGCAAGTTCCTTCGGTTACGAGCCAGACGCTTGCTGCGCTCCGCACTACGCCCGGAGTCAGCGGTGTGACCGTGGTGCACGACAGCCCTCAAGCTCCGCTGAGGAGCTCGTTCGGACGGTCCCAAGGTCCACTCGTGGATTCGTTCGGAGTCGTCTCGTGCGACCAGCTGGCGGAGACGCCCGCCATCGGGAAGTGCGCCCCAGGAGCTACGGCGGCGAGTGTCGGCTATTTTCTCTCGAACGTCCTCGGGCATACCTCTCACGCCTCCACGACGGTGTGGCCGAGCGCGGATCTCTCTGCTGCCCAGATCACGAGGCTCCCAGTCGACGCAGTGGTCGTCGCCACCGACGGGTCGTCGGGCTCTATCGAACGGGCGCGAACGTCACTCGAACGAGCCTTTCCCTTTGAAGGGACTCCCGTGCCGGTCGTGGCCCTCAATCCCTCTACCGCGCGGCTACTGGCGGCGATCCAGGACATGACTGCTGTGATTATCGTTGCGAGCCTGATCATCGCCGCTTGCAGTCTCGCAGTGAACGTTATGGCCGGGTTGGGTGAGCGGAAACGTCCATTCAGTCTGCTCCGTCTCGCCGGTCTCCCGCTCAGTACCCTGCGTCGTGTGATTACGTTAGAAAGCGCACTGCCACTTTTCGTCGTTGCCGGGGTTTCGCTAGTTGTTGGTCTGGTTGCTGCAGCCCTCTACCTCAGCTCTCAAGTCGGCATATCGTTCGAAGTTCCAGGGACTACCTATTGGGCAGCAGTGTTCGGCGGTCTCGCGGTTGCACTAGCGATAGTGGCCTCGACCTTTCCACTGCTAAGCCGGATCACGGGACCCGAGGCCGCACGGAACGTGTGAACGCGGTTAACTGAATCGAGAGCCTCGGAGACCTCGAAGATGAGCTCGGGTCAGCTGCTGCCAGCTTGAAGAAGCCCGCTGCTGGCGACCGATCTTGACGAGATCGAATCGCAACGTCGCGGCGGCTCTCCCGTCGGGCGGCGGTCGAGCAACAGGTGGCCAGCGATTGCGCTAGCCGGCCGAACTGACGAGCCGTCCCATGTAGGCAGCACCGCCGAACGTGAAGATCCCACCGTCGGCAGCCGCCATCCAGTAACCGCTTGTCGCGTTGTCCGGGGCCATACCCACCACCGGCGAGGCCATGCGGATATTGCCGGTCGAGCCGTCGAACGTCGCCTGCCCGTAGGTGAAGATGCCTCCGTCGGCGGCCACGAACCGGTAGCCCTGGCCGTTGGTCGACGTCTCCATGGAGACGATCGGTTTGTTGAGGTGGATGCTGCCCGTGCTGCCGAAGAACGGGGCCGCGTAGCTGAAGATCCCGCCGTCGGCCGCGACTTCCCAGTACCCGCCCGTGGCCGGGTCGTCGGCCATGCCGACAATCGGCTGGTTGAGTGGCGAGCCGCCCATGGAGCCGTGGAAAGCGGCATCACCGAAGCTGAAGATGCCACCGTCGCAGGCCACCAGCCAATACCCCTTGCCGTTGGGCGTCGAGGCCATACCCACGATTGGCTCGTTGAGGTGCAACGACCCCGTCGATCCGTAGAAGCTGGCGTCCCCGAATGTGAAGATGCCACCGTCCGAGGCCACCAGCCAGTACCCACCGCCGTCGGGTGTGGCCGTGATGCCGACGAGTGGCGCGTCGAGTCGTCCGGTGAGCGACCCGAGGCTAGGCGCCGCGCCGAAGGCAGCGACTGTGCCGTTCGCCTCGGCCTCCCAATACCCGGAACCGCTGGCAAGCGGTGCGATGCCGATCGTGCGTTCGGAGACGACAGCTTCCACCTGGCTCCACGTCAACGTGACATCGCTTGGCGGCGCACACGATGAGACCATGAGGGCCGCGACGGAGCCCGACGAGGTCGCAGCCCCCATTGAAAGAACTGGCGGTCCCGTGGGGCAGCCGCTGAACTCGTGCAGGATGATGTCACGGTGGACCCAGCACCCAGATTGCGTAGCGAGGCTGCAGGCTGTGTTTGTCGTGGCGGACCCGCCGTAGCCGTCGTCGTACATGAAGTAATAGTCGGCTTCGAGTGCGGAGGAGTTACCTGCCCAAAGAGACCCGCCGAACGTGATCGGCGATCCGCCGGTGACGGAGGTCGGAATGGGCGGATCCGTCATCGAGTTGGCGCCGGCCTGCGCGTAGGAGTTGAGCTGTGCGGTCATGTCGTCGATCGGCGGCAGGCCGCGGTCGACGCGCTCGAAGTTCACCACCGCGAATATCTGCTCCGACAGCGGCAACGCGCCCAGCGCGGACTCGGAGATGTCCATGGTCCCGACACCCTCCTCGGCGCGGGCCGCATCGATCGAGCTGAGCCAGTCTGTCGTGCTGGGCGCGATGTTCGACGCGGGGTTTGCCGGCGGCACGATCCCGTCGGCTCCGCCGGGTACACAGGTGAGCCCGACGGTAATGGAGATGATGGTCATAACTCCCATCGGCAGCAGGATCGCGACGCGACGACGAGCACGGCGGTACACGGTGATTCCCCCTTGTCCTCTTCCCAGTGCCACACATATTTCCAACGAGAGCGGAAGCAAAACGTGGGCTGACGTCAAAACTTGTGCTTGGGTTGAGCGAGAGAACGGTGAACATCGGTTGCTCTCGTCTTCAGTCTGGGTGACTGAGAACGGGCGTCTTCAGGGTGTGCGCGTGAGGTTCAACCGTGGTTTCGTGACATCAAAGGGGTCGAGTCGGACTACGCCGAAATCGAATGTGGCCTGCGACGTTTGGAAAGATCCGGCGACGATGTGCGCCCCCGGGCAGTGGCGTCCGTGGCAGTGAGCGCCCCGGCACACAAGCGCCCCCGGCAGTCTGAGGTTCCATAGTTTCTGGGACACGATGTGTCAGCAATTCTGGGACACCCGTTCTGAGGTGGTTCCGTGGAGCTGGCCCAATACTGCGTCAACGCCGTGCTGATCGAGGGCCGCTCTGTGCGGGCGGTGGCCTCGGCGACCGGGCGCTCGAAGTCCTGGGTCCAGCGCCGCGTCTCCCTCTACCGAGAAGGCGGCGACCAGGCCCTGGTGCCGCTGCGGCGAGGGCCCAAGGTGCCGGCCAACCTCACCTCGGCCGTTCTCGAAGATCGGATCGTGGCCCGGCGCAAGGCCTTGGCAGAGGACGGCCTCGACGCCAGGGCCCGGACCATCGCCTGGCACCTGAGCCAAGAGGGGGTCGAGGCGCCTTCGCTCTCGACCATCCACCGGGTGCTGCGGCGCCGTGGCTTCGTGACGCCTCAGCCCCAAAAGCGACCTCGCTCGAGCTGGATCCGTTTCGAGTCAGACCTGCCCAACGAGACGTGGCAGTCCGACATGACGCACTGGCATCTGGGAGATGGCCAACCGGTCGAGATCATCAACTTCGTCGACGACTACTCGCGTGCGCGCTCTCGAGCGTGGCCGTTCCCGTCGCCACGGCCCCCGAGGTGGTGCGGGTTTTCTACGAAACGGCGGCCCTTTGGGGCCTTCCGGCCTCGGTGCTCAGCGACAACGGTGCCATTTATACAACCGCCTACCGGGGCAGCCACAGCGGCATGGAGATCGAGCTCGCCTCCTTGGGCATCACCTTCAAACACGGCAAGCCCTACCACCCCCAGACCCAGGGAAAGGTGGAGCGTTTCCATCTCACGCTCAAGAAGTGGCTGGCCAAGAAACCAGCGGCGGCCAACTTGGCCGAGCTCCAGGCCCAGATCGATCGCTTCGTCTTCATCTACAACGAGGAACGCCCCCACAGCGCCCGGGGCTGCCCACCCATGGAGGCCTGGCGCGGCCTCGACAAGGCCGTCATCGAGATCGGCGGGCAGCCGTTGTCGGCTCACACCCGGGTCCGCCGGGACCGCGTCGACCAGACGGGCTGTTTCACCTTGCGCTATCGATCCAAGCTCCACCACGTCTTGGTGGGACGAGCACACAAGGGCGAGCGCGTCCTGGTCTTGGTGGCTGACCTCGACATACGTGTGATCGACGAAAACGGGGTCACCTTGCGACACCTCGAACTCGACCCATCGGTCGACTATCAGGGACGCGTCAGAGATATCGTCTGAGGGTTCACCTGTCCCAGAAAACCTGACACATCACAAAGCGCCCCCGGCAGGACTCGAACCTGCGCCACCGGCTCCGGAGGCCGGTGCTCTATCCGCTGAGCTACGGGGGCGGGAGTTGCATGAGCAAGGGGACGATCGTACTCGGCGCCTGGCGACAGCCCTCCCCGCTCTGACGGTACGGTCGAATGCTGCCGTATCCTGCATCTCCATGCCGCCGGACCACGATGTCGCCACTGCACCGCTGGAGCGGCATCTCCTGCCTCGTTCGGCATCGGTCGACGAGCGGGGCCACCTCCACGTCGGAGGCATCGACCTCCTGGAGCTCGCCGCGCAGTTCGGCACCCCGCTCTTCGTGTACGACGAAGATCACCTGCGTCAGGCCTGCCGTGAGGCGGTCGCGGCCTGGGGCGACGGCGTTGCCTACGCCACCAAGGCCTTCTTGTGCCGTGCCATGGCGCGACTCGTCCACGAAGAGGGCATGCACCTCGACGTCGCGTCCGGTGGCGAACTCCACGTCGCGCTCTCGGCCGGCGTCCCGCCGGAGCGGCTCATCCTTCATGGCAACAACAAGTCGTCGGAAGAGCTGGCCACGGCCCTGAAGCACGGGGTCGGCCGGATCGTCGTCGATTCGTTCGACGAGATCACCCGCCTCGGTGGACTGCTGGAGTTCTCGTCGCCGCCAGGACCGGACCGGCCCAAGGTCCTCGTGCGGGTGACGCCGGGGATCGAGGCGCACACCCACGAATTCGTGCGCACCGGGCAGGAGGACTCGAAGTTCGGGTTCTCCGTCTCCTCCGGCGCGGCGGCCGAGGCCGTCGCCGCGCTCGAGCTCATGCCCGCGGTCGAGCTGGTGGGGATGCACGCGCACATCGGCAGCCAGGTCTTCGAGGCATCCTCGTTCGAGCAGGCGGCCGAGGTGCTCGGCGCGTTCTTCGCCCCGTTCGATCTGCCCGAGTTGGTGGTGGGGGGTGGCCTGGGTGTTCCCTACGTCAACGGCGAGTCGGCTCCGAGCCAGGCGGCCTGGGCCGAGGCCACGCGGCGTGCCTGCGCCCGGGCGGGCGTGGGCCCGGCCACGCGGATTTCGGCAGAGCCGGGGCGCTCCATTGTCGCCACCGCCGGCATCACCCTGTACACGGTGGGGACCGTGAAGTACCTCCCGGGGATCCGGACCTACGTCAGCGTCGATGGCGGGATGAGCGACAACCCGCGGCCCGTCCTCTACGGGAGCGGCTACGAGGCCTTCCTCCCGCGCGCCGTGGGGGCGTCACGTCCCCGCCCGGCGCGTGTCGTCGGCAAGCACTGCGAGAGCGGCGATCTCGTGGTGCCCGACGCCTACGTGCCTGAGGACCTCGAGGTAGGCGACGTCCTGGCGACGCCCGTGACCGGCGCCTACGGGTACGCCATGGCCTCCAACTACAACAAGGTGCCCCGCCCGGCCGTCGTGTTCGTGGCAGGCGGCGACGCCCGGGTGGTCGTGCGGCGCGAGACGCTCGACGACCTCCTCGGCCTCGACGCCTGAACCGGCGGCGGCGACCCTCGTCTCGGTGTCGTGGTGGCACCACTCGGACGACGTGTGCTCGACCGACCGTTGACTGCCACCAGCATGTATGGGCAGTCAGGAGCGCGGCAGCTTGTACCGTTTGGAGGTGACCGCCGACCAGGCCAACGTCCTCCCGCACGCCCACCAGGCTCCGACCGTGCGCGTCGGTCTGCTCGGCTGCGGCAACGTCGGGGGCGCCCTGGCCGAGATCCTGCTCACCCGCTCCGAGGACGTCGCCGCCCGTACCGGCATCCGCCTGGAGCTGGTCGCGATCGCCGTGGCCCATTCCGACCGACCCCGGCCGCTGGCCATCCCCGCCGATCTCCTCGGCACGGACGCCGCGGCATTGGTCGCGCGCGCTGACGTCGACGTCGTCGTAGAAGTCATCGGCGGCCTCCACCCCGCGCACGAGCTGGTCGAGGCTGCCCTGCGTAACGGCAAGCCCGTGGTCACCGCCAACAAGGCGCTCCTGGCCACGGCGGGCGCCGAGCTGGCCGAGGTGGCCGCGGCGGCGGGCGTGGACCTGCTCTACGAGGCGGCGGTCGCGGGGGCGATCCCCGTCATTCGGCCCCTCCGCGAGTCGCTCGCCGGCGAGCAGATCGTCCGGATCATGGGGATCGTCAACGGCACGACCAACTACATCCTCACCCGCATGGAGGAGGAAGGCGCCGATTACGACGTCGTGCTGCGCGAGGCGCAGGATCTGGGACTGGCCGAGCGCGACCCCACCGCCGACGTGGAGGGTCACGACGCCGCCGCCAAGGCGGCCATCCTCGCTGCGCTGGCATTCGGCAGTGATGTGGTCGACGCTGATGTGCACCGGGAGGGCATCAGCGCCATCAGTGCAGCCGACGTGGCCTACGCCAGTCGCCTGGGTTACTCCGTGAAGCTGCTCGCCATCGCCGAACTGATCGACGGCGGGCCCGAGGTCTCGGTCCGGGTGCACCCGGCCATGGTCCCCAAGACCCATCCCCTGGCCTCGGTGCGCGGTGCGTTCAACGCGGTGTTCGTCGAGGGCGCCGTCAGCGGCGAACTGATGCTCTATGGCCGCGGCGCCGGGGGCGGGCCCACGGCGAGCGCCATGCTCGGCGATCTCGTCGACGCCTCGCGCAACCTCCTGGCCGGCGCGCCCGCGCCCGCGCCGAAGCGCACGAGCACGACCGTGTTCTCGCAGAGCGACATGCACTCGGCCTTCTACCTCAGCATGGACGTGGCCGACCGGCCCGGTGTCCTGGCTGCCGTGGCCAAGATCTTCGGGGACCACGATGTCTCCATCCGGGCCATGGAGCAGGTCGGGTTGGCCGAAGAGGCCCGGCTGATCTTCCTGACCCATGTCGCCCGCGAGGGGGACCTGCTCGCCACCATCGACGAGCTGCGCCGGCACCAGGCCGTGGACCGGGTCAGCGGGGTCCTCCGGGTCATCGGCGAGCGAGATGACGACAGGACAGGTGGCGCACCATGACGGCTGGCTGGCGCGGCGTCATGGAGGAGTACCGCGACTTCCTCCCCATCACCGAGAGGACCCCGGTCGTCACGCTGCTCGAGGGCGGGACGCCGCTGGTGCCGGCCCCCCGGCTCTCCGAGCGCGTCGGCGCGCAGGTCTGGCTCAAGGTCGAGGGGGCCAACCCGACCGGCAGCTTCAAGGACCGCGGCATGACCATGGCGATCTCCATGGCCGTGGACGAAGGGGCCAAGGCGGTCGTGTGCGCGTCGACCGGCAACACGTCGGCGTCGGCGGCGGCGTACGCGTCGCGGGCCGGCCTGGCCTGCGTGGTGTTGATCCCCGACGGCCACATCGCGCTGGGCAAGCTGGCGCAGGCGCTGATGCATGGCGCCCGGGTGCTGCAGGTGCGCGGGAACTTCGACCAGCTCCTCACCATCGTGCGCGATCTGCCGAACCACGCGCCGATCACGGTCGTCAACTCGGTCAACCCGCACCGGATCGAGGGGCAGATGACCGGCGCATTCGAGATCGTCGACGTCCTGGGCGATGCCCCCGACGTGCACTGCATCCCCGTGGGCAACGCCGGGAATATCTCGGCCTACTGGCGGGGTTATCTCAAGTACAGGGAGGCGGGCAGGTCGACGAAGCTCCCGAGCATGCTGGGGTTCCAGGCTGCGGGTGCAGCGCCCATCGTGCTCGGGCACCCGGTGGACAACCCCGAGACCATCGCGACCGCGATCCGCATCGGGAACCCGGCCAGTTGGTACTCGGCCACGGCCGCCGCGTCCGAGTCCGGCGGATCCATCACGGCGGTCACCGACGAAGAGATCATGGACGCGTACACCTTTCTCGCCCAGCACGAGTCCGTGTTCTGCGAGGCGGCGTCGTCGGCGTCGGTGGCCGGGTTGATCAAGCACGGCGTGCCCGAGGGCTGCACCGTCGTGTGCGTGTTGACCGGGCACGGGCTGAAGGATCCTGACCTCGCCATCAAGGCGATCTCGGTTCCGTCGGTGATCGACCTCAAGCTCGAGTCCGTTCTGGCCGAAATATCCCTGTAGGGCAGATCCCGGGCCGGGGTCAGGCACCCACTGACCTGCGGGAAAGCGGGGTGTGTTGGCATGACCCATCCGCTCCCGCTAAAGTAGAGACATCCCCACTGCGCTTCGTAGCGCTCTCCGCGGGTACAAGCGGTCCCGGGAGAGCATCAGGGCAGCGGTGATCCGGGGAAGGGCATTCACACGCGAATCCCTTCTCCTCCCTGAAATTCCCTCGCCACGCTGTGGAGCAACCCGAGCCGGCGATAAACCTCCTGGAAGAGGAGCCCGATGACTGCGGAACAGCAGCTCGAACGATCAGTTCTCGAAGGCAAGGAGCGAGATGAGCTCAGTGCCATCGCCCAGGCCATGTCGCTCAAGACGACGAGCCGGACCAAGAAGGCCGACATCATCGACCAGATACTCGACGCCACCGGCGTGACCTCCGGGTCCGCGTGGGCGGCAGAGCAACGGCGATGGGGAGCAGGCCGGGACCAACGGCGCCAAGCCGGCCCGCCGCTCCCGGGCGTCCGCCGCCGCCCGGGGTGCCACCCACGCCGCCTCCTTCGTCGCCGGCGACGGTGAGGCCGCGGGCGTCTCCGAGGGAGCCGGCGAGGCCGGTACGGCCGACGCGGCCGGCTCGGCGGGCGCCACCACCACCGGGGCGGGAGGCAGCGGGGACGCCGGACCTGCCGTCTTCGTCGAGCCGCCGGAGCTCGCCGACGGCGCGGACCCCGGTCCCCGCCAGAACGGGCAGCAACAGAGCCACAGCAACCAGAACAGCCAGAACAACCAGCAGAACAACCAGCAGGGCAACCGCAACCGGAACCGGGAACCAGGGCAACCAGAACCGGAACAACCCAGTCCGACGGCGACGTCGGCAACCGCCGAAGCCGGCGCCGGCGTGGCCGTGACCGCCCCCAAAGCGGTGGCGAGTTGCAGGGCGGCGGCCAAGAGCAGCCGTACTCGGGCGAGCTGGTCGAGGTGAAGGGGATGCTCGATCTGCGCGACGAGGGCTACGGGTTCCTGCGCTGCGACGGCTACCTGCCCTCGACCAAGGACGTGTACGTCTCCATCAGCCAGGCGCGGCAGTTCTCGCTGCGACGCGGTGACTACGTGGAAGGCGCGTGCCGGCCGGCTTCGAACAACGAGAAGTACCCGGCGCTTCTCCGTATCGACCAGATCTCGGGCATGGACCCAGACGAGGCGCGCAACCGTCCCCGCTTCGAGGACCTCACCCCGCTGTTCCCGGACTCCCGGCTGCATCTCGAGATGCCGGGCGACAAGGACAACCTGACGGCGCGGATCGTGGACCTGCTCTCGCCGATCGGCAAGGGTCAGCGCGGCATGATCGTGTCGCCGCCCAAGGCCGGCAAGACGACGGTGATGAAGCAGATCGCCCACTCGATCGAGGCCAACAATCCCGATGTGCACCTCATGGTCCTCCTCGTCGACGAGCGACCTGAAGAGGTCACCGACATGCGGCGCTCGGTGAAGGGCGAAGTCATCGCCTCGACGTTCGACCGCCCCTCCGAGGAGCACACCCAGGTGGCCGAGCTGGCGATCGAGCGGGCCAAGCGGCTCGTCGAGATGGGCCGTGACGTCGTCATCATCCTGGACGGCATCACGAGGCTCGCCCGGGCCTACAACCTGGCTGCCCCGGCGACCGGCCGCATCATGTCGGGTGGTGTCGACTCCGGCGCGCTGTACCCGCCCAAGAAGTTCTTCGGTGCGGCGCGCAACGTCGAAGAGGGCGGCTCGCTGACGATCCTGGCCTCGGCGCTCGTGGAGACGGGCTCGAAGATGGACGAGGTCATCTTCGAGGAGTTCAAGGGCACCGGGAACATGGAGCTGCGACTCGACCGGCGGCTCTCGGAGCGCCGGCTCTACCCGGCCATCGACGTCAACGCCAGCTCGACGCGCCACGAGGAGCTGCTCTTCGAGCGGGGCCAGCTCCAGCAGGTCTGGAAACTGCGCCGGGTGCTCAACGCCCTGGCCAGCGACGGCAAGGACGCCGCCGGACTGGAGCTGCTCATGGACAAGATCCGCACCACGGAGAGCAACGACGAGTTCCTGGCCGAGATCGCCAAGGGGCCGGGCACCTGACCGGCAGGCGCCGGCCGCGACCCGTACAATGAACCGACCCGCACGCATACTGGAGACACCATGAAGACCGACATCCACCCCGATTACGTAGAAGCCACGGTAAGTGCTCGTGTGGGAACACGTTCGTCACGCATTCCACCAAGGCCGATCTCCACGTCGAGCTCTGCAACGAGTGCCACCCCTTCTTCACCGGCAAGCAGAAGCTGGTGGACTCCGGTGGTCCGGTCGAGCGCTTCCAGCGCCGCTACGGCGAGCGCAAGGGCAAGGCGAAGGCCAAGCCCGCCCCGGCGGCGCAGGACTGACCCGGCCGGGACCGGCGTCGCCCGCCGCGTCCCCGCCCTCACGAGGAGCGCCCGAACCGCATGTTCGACGACCGGATGGCCGCGCTCGAGACGGAGTTCAACGCCGTCGAGACCGAGCTGGCAGACCCGGCCACCCTCTGGGATCCCGACCGGCTGCGAGACCTGTCGCGACGCCATAAGGAGCTCGGCGAGATCGTCCGCGCCTGGCACGAGCTCAGCGCCGCCCGCGAGGACGTCACGACCGCCCGCGAGATGTTGACCGAGACCTCCGGGGACGAGCGCGAGCTCATGCGCCAGGAGGTCGAAGAGTCGGAGGCGCTGGCAGCGTCGCTCGAAGAGCGCATGGAGACCCTCTGTTGCCGAAGGACCCGAACGAGGGCCGCAACGTGATCATGGAGATCCGTGGCGCGGTGGGGGGCGACGAGGCGAACCTCTTCGCCCGTGTGCTCTACGACATGTACCTGCGCTACGCCGCCATCAAGAAGTGGAAGGTGGAGTCCTGTCGGAGGACACGTCGGACAAGGACGGCATCAACGAGGCGGTCTTCCTCGTGAAGGGCCCGGATGCCTACATCCGCATGGAGCACGAGGGCGGCACCCACCGCGTGCAGCGGGTGCCGGTGACCGAGGCCAAGGGGAGGATCCACACCTCGACCGCCACCGTGACGGTGCTGCCCGAGGCGGAGGAGGTCGAGATCGCCATCGACCCGAACGACCTCAAGATCGACGTCTACCGCTCGACCGGCCCCGGCGGGCAGTCGGTCAACACGACCGACTCCGCGGTGCGGATCACCCACCTCCCGACCGGCACCGTGGTGGCCATGCAGGACGAGAAGAGCCAGATTCAGAACCGGGCCAAGGCGATGGTGGTGCTGCGGGCGAGGTTGTTGAAGGCGGAGCAGGACCGCCAGTCGGCCGCCATGTCGGCCCAGCGGCGCGGCCAGGTGGGCGCGGGGAACCGCACCGACAAGATCCGCACCTACAACTTCAAGGAGAACCGGGTCACCGACCACCGGATCAACCTGACGCTCTACAAGCTCGACCAGGTGCTGGCGGGCGACCTCGACGAGCTCACCGACGCGCTGATGGCCGACAAGCGGGGGCGCCAGCTCGGTGGCGAGGGGGACGACGGGCCGTGAGCGCCGGGCCGGCGGCTGCGATCGCGCGGCCAGGTGACAACGCGGGCGCTGGTGGCCGAGCTGACGGCGGTGCTGGGCGGGGCGCGCCACGAGGCCCGCTTCATCGTGGACGAGGCGCTCGACGTCCGGCCCGGTGGCCCCCGGCCCGACGTCGTGCCGGCCGCCCAGGCCGCGGCGGCCCGGGCCATGGCGACACGCCGGGCGGCGGAGGAGCCGCTGCAGTACATCTTGGGCCACTGGCCCTTCCGCGGGCTCGACCTGCGCGTCGACCCCCGGGTCCTGATACCGCGGCCCGAGACCGAACAGGTGGTCGAGGTGGCCCTGGGCGAGGCCCGGCGCCTGCTCGGCGCCTTCGGGCCGGGTCGTGCGGGCCTCGTCGCCGTCGACGCGGGGACCGGGTCCGGTGCCATCGCCCTGGCGCTCGCCACCGAGCTCGGGGCGGGGGCCGTGGACCAGGTGTGGGCCACCGACAGCAGCGCCGGCGCACTGGAGGTGGCGGCGGGGAACCTGCTCGCCGCCGGGCCGAGGCGGCGCCGGTGCGCTCCCCGCGTCGAGCTGGTGGAAGGCAGCTGGCTGACCCCCCTGCCGGAGGGGCTGCGCAGCACGTCGACCTCGTGGTCTCGAACCCGCCTTACGTCACCGCGGACGAGTGGGCCGGGCTGGACCCCGAGGTGCGGGCCGAGCCCAGGGAGGCCCTCGTCGTGGGGCCCGGGACGGGTGGCGACGCGGGCTTGGCCGACGTGGAGGCCGTGCTCGTAAGCAGGCCAGGCTCTGGCTCGGGCGGCCCGGGGCCGTGGTGGTCGAGCTTGCGCCGCACCAGGCCGGGGCGGCGCAGCGACGGGCGCGGCAACTCGGGTACGACGAGGTCAGGGTCGAACCCGACCTGGCGGGCCGGCCCCGCGGCCTGGTCGCCCGGCTGGGCGGCTCAGAATAGAGCCATGCACGACGCCGTTGATCCCGACGAGCCCCGGCCTCCTCGGTCGGGGTGGGGGCGGCGGCGGTGGTCGACGCACGGCGGGCGCGATCGTCGCCGTGCCCAACATCGGCGGCTACAGCCTGGCCGTGCGTGCCGGTTCCGTGGACGACGAGGCGAAGCTGGTCGAGCTGGCGGCCGACCCCGACGGACCCCATTACGCGGTCGGGCAGATCGAGGATGTGCGTGCGCTCACTTCGGGTTGGACCGACGAGCTGGCACGCTGTTGGAGCGCTGCTGGCCCGGGCCCGTCGAGGTGTTCCTGCCGCGGGCCGGGGAACCGGCTGGACCGACGGCTCCGAGTCGGCGTGCCGGCCGGCCCGGACGACGGCGCCGGCGAGACCGGCGCCGTGGGCCGCTGTCGTGGGCATGCCGGACGGACGGGCGCTGCGGCGCCTGTGCCGCGGGCTGGGTCCGTGGCGGACCGTCCCGCTCAGGTTCACGGAGGCCGCGGAGGTCGCCCAGGCCTTCGGTGCCGACGACGTGGCGCTGGTGATCGACGGTGGCCGGCGCGAGGCCCACTCCCCACGCTGGTGGACGCGACCGTCACGCCGATCGGCGTCCTGCGCGAGGGCGCGCTGCCGTCCTCCTTCATCGAAGGGACGATGTTTGATCGGCACGCGGCGGCGGCTCCTTCTCCCGCACGAAGCAGACCGACGCGGGCTGAGCCCCGCCGGGCCGGTGCGCTCCATGCCGCCGGCCGGCGACTTCTTCTCCGCGACTATCAACAGATCGGTTGAGAGTCTGGAAAAATCACGGCAAGCCGCCGCAGCCCGCCGGGCCTGCCGCCCGCCGGGCCTGCCGCCCGCCGCCAGCCGACCCGCCGGGCCCCTACGACCCTGCAGCGCTCCACCGCCGGCAGGGTGCTCACCGAGCGCTTGGCCTCCCAGTGGCCGCGCCGCCGAGCGCCGCGAAGTGCGCCGGCCGGTGGTCGACGCGTAGGTGGCCAGCCACAGTCGCTTGAGGTGCCGCTTGTAGCCGTGGGCCACTCGTCCTCGTAGGCGGTGCGGCCGTGGAGCACGTGGTAGTTGTTGATGAACTGCATCTCCCGGGCTGCAGGTCCATGTAGACGTTGAACTCCGGGTCGTTGGCCATGGCGGACGCCGTGGCGATGGCCTCCCGTGCCGTCGGGTCGTCGCGGCGCATCGGGGTGGCGTTGCGAGGCCAGGATGTACTGGGGGATGAAGCGGACGAAGAGCGACCGCCGTGCTCGGTGAACCCCGGCACGGAATAGAAGGCCGGCGCCCCTCGGCCTGCTCGCCGCGGGTGTCGTAGGGCAACGGCTCGTAGAGCGCCGCCGCCAGATCGGGCCGCTCGCGCACCAGCTGGTTGTGGATGCCACCGCGTTGGCCACACAGGACAGGCCGCCGGTGCGCGCCGTGCGCAGGCAGAGCAGGCCGACCAGGTCGGAGCCGTCGGTGTGGTAGTCGAGCGCGATGCCGCCGAGCTCGTTGCCGCGCACCGTCGGATCGTCGATCGTCTTGCCCTGGTCGGTGACATCGCCCAGCACGTGGCCGTATTTGTTCTGCGCCCAGGGCTCGCCGAGGTGGAGGCCGATGCCCGAATAGAGGAGCGTGAGGTCGTCGTCGTCGTAGCGGCCGTGTCGAGCGCGGCGATGCGCGCGAAGCCCCGGCCGTCGAGCAGGGTTCGACCACGCCCCGAGCTTCGCGCCCAGGCGATCGAGGGGGAAGTCGTCGCGGGTGAGCTCGAACGGATCGGCGCTTCTGCGCTCGGCCGCGGCCGGAGGCTCGAGCTCGGCGTGGTCGGCCCCGCTCAGCTGCACCGTCCCGCGCCGGATCGGCGATGTCGGCCGCCCGCCACTCCGCCGCCGGCTCGAGCTGGTGGAGTTCGCTGGCCCCATGGCCGCTCCTCTCGGTTCGGCTGTCGTCCGAGGCCAGCCTTGTCCCGGCCGTGCCCGTCCTCCACGACGACGCGCCCCGGCAGTGTGCCGGTTGGTTCCCCGTCTCGATACGTGATCGTCCCGCCACCACGGTGGCGCGGTAGCCGTGGGCGCCCTGGAGGAGTCGCTTGCCCCCGGCGGGCAGGTCGTAGGCCATCTCGGGCGCCACGCAGCTCAGGTTGTCGAAATCGATGACGTTCAGGTCCGCCCGCATGCCCTCGGCGACGATGCCGCGGTCGTGCAGCCCGACGGCCCGCGCCTGGTGCTGGTGAGCTGCTCGACGACGGACCCACTTCCATGCGCCCGTGGGACGGTCCCGCGCCCAGTGCGAGAGGAAGTAGGTGGGGAAGCTGGCGTCGGCGATGAGGCCCACGTGGGCGCGCCGTCGCCGAGGCCGAAGACGGTGTCGGGGTGGGCGAGCATCTCGCCGCAGGCGTCGAGGTTCCCGTCGCGTCATTGGAGAACGGCGTGTAGAGGAAGTCGCCGTCCTTCTCGGCAGCAGGTCGAGCAGCAGCCGGGGTCGACCCCCGGAAGCGGCCAGCCGCAGACCGATCGTCTCCGGTGGGGGCTCGTAGTCGGGGACCTCGCCGAGCGGGTAGAGGCGCGCGTAGTCGATGGGGCGCGCCGCCCGCGCCGGTCCGCCCCGTTCCCTCCCCATCGACCTCCCCGCGACGTCGGCGAAGAGTCGGGCACGGAAGATGGGTCGCGCAAGGCCCGCGCCTGACCGGCCACCGCTCAGCGCCGGCGATCTCCGGTAGGCCGGGAACGCCAGGAAGGGATGATAGGAGGACTGGAGCCCAGCACGACCCCGACCGGGCGGCGGGGCGACCTGAGCCCGGATCGGCAGTCCCTCGGCCACGGCCGCCTCGATCCGGGCGAGCAGGCCACGCCAGGCCTCGGGCTGCCGGTGGCTCTGGGCCAGCGAGAGCGAGAGCGGCACGCCGGTGCCCGGCCACCAGTTGGAGCGGATGAGCTCGAACTCGCCGTCGGTGTCGGGCCAGAAGTCGGAGATCAACTCGACCACCCCGTGGCCGGCGTCCGCCACGCCCCAGGGCGTGGCCTCGAGCTCGTCGGCACCGGCCCGCCGGGACCGCGTCGGTGCCCCCGTGGCCGTGCGGTGGTTCAGCGTCCGCGACGTCAAAGACCCGATCGCCCCCGCCCGCATGGCGTCGGTCGCCAGGCTGCGCATGGCCGCCGCGTCCTCCGCCGTCGCCTCTTCCAGGCGGGCGGCCCGCTCGCCCATGACGTAGAGGCGCAGCACGCCGTGGGGGAGCTCCGCGCACTGGTCGTGTCGTGGCGAAGCCGCTCGACCGCGTCGAGATACTCGCCGAAGCTCTCCCACGAGCCAGTCGATGCCCTCGTCGAGCACGGCACCGGGGATGTCCTCCACACCCTCCATGAGCGAGATGAGGCGGTAGTCCGCGTCGGTCCGCACCGGCGGAAGCCGACGCCGCAGTTGCCCATCACCGCCGTCGTGACGCCGAGTGCCAGCTCGACGGCGTCATCCTTGCGTCCCAGGTGGCCTGGCCGTCGTAATGCGTGTGGATGTAGACGAAACCGGGCGTGACCAGCAATCCGGCGGCGTCGATCTCCTCGGCACCCCGGCCCGGCACCGTTCCCACGGCGGTGATGGACCCGGCGTCCACCGCGACGTCGGCCGTCACGGGTCCGCCGCCTCGCCCGTCGGCCACCTGCCCACCCCGGATCACGAGGTCGTGT
>CAVUWK010000006.1:0-674576 GCA_963745175.1 uncultured Acidimicrobiaceae bacterium | reverse complement strand
TGCTCGGCCTCTACGTGAGCGACCATCCCCTCATGGGCTACGAGGCGGCCTTGGCCCGGCACACCGACTCCACGCTGGCCGACATGCGGGAGGACGACGCCGCGGTGGCGGACCGCTCGCCCGTGCGGTCGGTCGGCGGGGTTGTCACCGACCTGCGGCGCTCGTACACGAAGAAGGGTGACCTGATGGCCCGGTTCGTGCTCGAGGACCTGCAGGCCGCCATGGAGGTCTTCGTGTTCCCCAAGACGATGGCCGAGTACGGCGCCCTCATCGAGAACGACGCCATCCTGGTCGTGCGGGGCCGGCTCGACACCCGGGAGGAAGAACCCAAGATCGTCTGCATGGAGGTGACCCGTCCGGCACTCGAGCGGGGGCGGGAGGACCTCCACATCACGTTGCCGTTGGGTGTCCTCACCGACGCCAAGGTCGACGGGTTGAAGGACGTCCTGAGCGGGCATCCGGGGCAGTCACCGGTGCTCCTCCACGTGGGCGCCAAGGTCCTGCGCCTCCCGCCGGAGTTCAATGTGGACTGCCGCAACGGCCTGGTGGGCGAGCTCAAGCGGCTGCTCGGTCAGAGCGCCGTCCTCTCCTGAGGACGTGACGCTGCGTCAAAATGCCATCTGACCTGGTCAGGTGGGCCGATGCGGCCTCCCGCCGGGTCGGGCTGGTTGGGAACGCACGCGGCGCAACCAGTAGACTGGACCCATGCCGATCGTAGTGAGCACCAAGGATTGCACTGCGCTCAGTGACACTGAGCTGGTTGAAATGGCGGATCTTTGTGCGGACCGGCCGCCGGGTTTCGACATCGGCTACCTCTCCAAAGAGCGTGAAGCGTGGGTGCTCATCACCCAGGCGCGGGAGGGGAACAAGCTGCGGGGGTACTCCTTCTGCACCCTCGAGCGCATCGGTGGGACCCCCTCCCTGCTGGTCGGGCTGGCGCTGGTCGACCGCACGTCGCGGGCCGAAGCGGCTCTCAAGAGCATCATGGCGGACCAGTACCGCCGGGCCCTGCTGGCCTTCCCCGACGAGGATGTCCTGCTGGGGACCCGTCTCCTGACACCCGAGGGTTTCCGTGCCTTCAACGGCCTGCAGGACGTCGTGCCCTTCCCGGGCCACAAGTCCTCCGGCGAGGAGCGGGCCTGGGCGCGGCGCCTCTCGAAGCGCTTCGGCTGCGAGAGCCGGCTGGACGATCGCACCTTCGTGCTGAAGGGCGACGGCTCGGTGGCCGGCGGCCTGGACTTCGTCGCCCCCAAGGTCAAGATCCCCGAAGGGGTCGAGACGCACTTCGACAACTTCAAGGCCGACCGGGGCGATCGCCTGGTCGCCTTCGGTTGGGCGATGGCCGAGGACCTGGCGGGGGGCAAGCTCGGTCGCTGAGCTGGCTCGGCCGTTGAGCTGAGCCGGGAGTTTGTCAGCCCCGGGGCAACACGGCAGCGCACACCTTGTAGCAGTGGCCGTCCCGCGGGGGGCTGACGGTGACCAGGAGGTACTGGGGCTCGAATCCCAGCGCGGTGGCCAGGCTCTTGCCACTCAGACGCTCGCGGCGCGCCGCGTCGAGGGCGCGGGCCGCGTTGCGGTCCTCGACCGGAAGCCAGACGTCGTCGCGGTCCCACCCGAAACGGACCCAGGTGGTCCCGTCGGCCTGACGCCTGATCAGTTGCGGCCGGCGCGTCGGCTCGATCAGCGCCACCGAGGGCCGGAAGCCGCGGAACTCCCAGTAGGGCGCGGAAGGCCCCGGGAAACCGAGCAGCGGGCCGTCCGGAGACGCCACCAGCCGGCGAAGGAGCTTGCGCAGGTGGCGGCCCCGCAGCGTGCCGACGTGGCGGGGGAGGTCGGCGACGGTGGTCGCCTCCGGCCGGGCCAGATCGTCGCGTTCGGGATCGTCCGCCAGCGTCACCTCCACCACGTCGAAGGTGCTGATGTCGGGTTCGTAGTCCTCGGGCCACGGCACGCGGACCCGCATGACGGTGCGGGTGGCCAAGTCGACCACGGTGGTGTCCTCGAGCGTGGAGGAAAGGACGAGGAGATGGAGCGTCGAGCCGCCGGCGGTGGGCACGCGCTCCTTGCGGCGGGCCGAGCGCCGCACCAGGCGGGAGGGGTCGGTCGGCGTTTCGGACGTGCGGCGGGTGACCCCGGTGTCGTCGGCGACCTCTTCGTGGACCGTGTGCTCCACGTCGGTCTCCGGGCCGACGGCGTTGCCGCCACGGCCGCCGTCGCTCTCAGCGCCGGCGCCAGTCCCCGGGTCCACGAAGGCGCCGCTCATCCGAGCAGCGTCTCCACTTGGCCGGCCAACGTGTCGATGTCGGCCGCCGGCATCCGGCAGGCGCGTCCCTGGCAGACATAGGCCTGTCCCGGCTCAGGCGGGCGTCCCTCGAAGAGCGGGCCTCCGTCAGGCTGACCCCACACGAGGACAGCGGCGGGGAGCCAGTGCCGCCGCACCTCGGCGACGAGCTCCGGGCGCTCGCCCGTCACGACGATCTCGTCGCGCGCCCGCCACATCGGGAGCGCCGCGACCAAGTCGGCCAGGGCGCCCGGGTGGCGCTCCAGCAACGGTGCGGCCAGGGCGACCGTGCGCTCGATCGCCTCGTCGATCCTCGCGTCATCGACGAAGGCGCTGGCGCGCAGGAGTGCCGCGACGGCTACGGAGTTGGAGGCCGGGGTCGCTCCGTCGAGGAACTCCTTCGGGCGGACCACGAGCGCTTCCGCGTCGCTGCCCGTTGTGAAGAATCCGCCCGCGGCGTCGTCCCAGAAGAGGTCGATGAGCTCTCCCACGGCGAGGAGCGCCCGCTCGCGCCAGACAGCCCGCCCGGTCCACTCCGAGAGGCGGACCGAAGCCTCGGCCAGCCAGGCGTAGTCCGCCGCGACGGCGAGATGGCGCGCCCGCCCGCCCTGCCAGCTGCGCAGCAGACGTCCGTCGACGAACATGGAGGCCCAGAGGAACTCGCCGATCTCCTCGGCCCGGCGGCCATAGTCGGCGCGGCCCGTCGCCGACGCCACCTCCGCCAGGGTGGCGACGGTCATGGCGTTCCACTCGGTGAGCACCTTCTCGTCGCGGGCCGGCTGCACCCGCTCGGCCCGGGCGGCGGCGAGGAGCAAGCGGGCCTCCTCCACCTCGGGCGGGCGCTCGAGCGGGGCCCCGACGGGACGGACCGGGATCGAGCGCCCCTCCCAGTTGCCACCCTGGGTGATCCCGTACCACTCGGCCGCCGGCCCGACCAGGGGAGCGGGCAGGATCCGGTGCAGCTCGTCCAGGGTGAAGGTGGCGTGCGCGCCCTCGACCCCCCCGGCGTCCGCGTCGAACGAGGAGTAGAGCGCTCCTTCGGGGGTCGAGAGGTCCCGCAGCACGAAGTCCAGCGTCTCGGTCACCACGCCGAGATAGTCGGCCCGCCCGCCGTCCTGCCACGCGTGCAGGTAGGCCCGCGCCAGCTGGGCCTGATCGGTGAGCATCTTCTCGAAGTGGGGCACGAGCCAGCGGGCGTCGGTGGAGTAGCGGCAGAAGCCGCCGACGAGGTGGTCGTAGATACCGCCGGCCGCCATGGCATCGAGCGTGCGCACCGCCATGTCCAGGGCCGGGCGCGCCTCGGCGCCACCACGGCGGGCGCGGCGCAGGCAGAGCTCGACCAGGGTGGGCCGGGGGAACTTCGGCGCCGGACCGAAACCGCCCCACTCGGGATCGAAACCCGGCACGAGCCCGGACACGACGTGCTCGATGAGCGCCTCGGGGTCGAGTGCCGGCCCGGCCAGCCGGAGCAACGGTGCGCCCTCGGCGCCACCACGTCCGGCGCCCGCCGCCTCCTCGTGCAGGGCTTCGGCCAGCCGGAGCTCCCGCTGCACCGCGCCGACCAGCGCGTCGGCCTGCTCGAGCACCTGGGACCGTTCGCTCACCCACGCTTCGCCGAGCGACTGCACGACGCGGCGGAAGGAAGGCATGCCGTGGCGTTCGACCGGTGGGAAGTAGGTCCCGGCGTAGAAGGGGCGCCCGTCGGGGGTGCAGAAGACCGACATGGGCCAGCCCCCTGAACCGGTCAGGGCCTGGGTGGCCGACATGTAGACGGCGTCGAGATCGGGGCGCTCCTCACGGTCGACCTTGACCGAGATGAACCACTTGGACAGGTCCGCCGCCGTCGCCGGGTCCTCGAAGCTCTCGTGAGCCATGACGTGACACCAATGGCACGAGGCGTACCCGATGGAGACGAAGAGGGGCTTGTCCTCGTCGTGTGCCCGTTGCAGGGCCTCGTCCCCCCAGGGGAACCACTCCACCGGATTGTCGGCGTGCTGGCGGAGATAGGGACTCGTCTCGTCGGCCAGGTGGTTCACAGCCGCGATGCTAGGTCTCCGGCTGCGGCACATCGCCGCGTGTCGTGCAAGGCTCGGGCGATGGAGCTCGAACTCAGGGGAAAGACTGCGCTGATCACCGGCGGGAGCCGCGGCATCGGGCTGGGCATGGCCGGGCGCTTCGCCGAGGCGGGGGCCAATGTCATGATCACCTCCCGCACCGCCGAGGACCTGGCCGAGGCGGCGGCCGGGCTCGTCGCCGGGGGTGCCGCCGAAGACCAGGTGGCCTGGGTCGCCGCCCACGTCGGCAAGCCCGAGGACGCGTCATTCGTGCGTGGCCGCCACCCTGGCCCGCTTCGGGGGCCTCGACATCCTGGTCAACAACGCCGGGACCAACCCGTACTTCGGCCCCATGATCGACATCGACATCGCGCGGGCGCAGAAGACGTTCGAGGTCAACCAGCTCTCGGTGCTGGTCTGGACGGCGGCCGCCGTGAAGGCGGGCCTGCGCGGCTCGGTCATCAACGTGGCCTCCATCGGCGGCCTCGGGGTCGAACCGGGCATCGGCTGGTACAACGTGACCAAGGCGGCGGTGCTGCACATCACCCGCCAGCTCGCGTTCGAGTTGGCGCCCGACGTGCGGGTCAATGCGCTGGCTCCCGGTCTCGTCAAGACGAAGTTGGCGGCCGCGCTCTGGGAGGGACGGGTGAGGACCGGATCGCCGCCCACATCCCGCTGCGCCGGCTGGGCCTGCCCGACGACATCGCAACGGCGGCGCTGTTCCTGGCCTCCGACGCCTCCTCGTGGGTCACGGGCCAGACGTTCGTCGTCGACGGCGGCACGACGGCCCAGCCCTCGGGCGGGGTTGGCTGAACCGAGAGGCAGGCGCTCCCGTTCCTGTCTCCTTGCCTTGTCACACACCGGTGCCCTGTTCCGTCTGGTGTGGGTGACAGACAATGCACAGAAGGAAGAAAGAAGAAAGGTGGAGACATGGCCCACGTCCCGTTGTCGGATCACCCCAAGGGCCTCGTCGCCCGGCTGGCCTCCCGCTACACCAAGCGCCGCTTCGGCCAGATGGTCGAGCCGACGGCGGCGGCGTCGCACCACGCCGGGGTCCTCGTCGCCATGGGCAGCCTGGAGACGGCGGTCCAGTTCGGCTGGAAGAAGCTCGACCCGACCTTGCGCTGGCTGGCCGTGCAGGCCACCGGCACCCAGATCGGCTGCTCCTGGTGCATCGACTACGGCTACTACGAGGGCATGCACGACGGTGTCGACCCGGCCAAGGTGCGGGCCGTCGGCAGCTGGCGCACGAGCGACCTCTTCGACGAGCGCGAGCGGGTCGTCCTCGAGTACGCCGAGGTGGCGACGGGCTGCCCGGCCGAGGTCTCCGATGAGCTGGCCGCCCGGATCCGGGCCCACCTGAGTGACGCCGAGTTCGTCGAGCTCGCTGCCTGGGTGGCGCTGGAGAACTTCCGGTCCCGCTTCAACGCCGGCCTCGGTCTGCAGCAGCCAGGGCTTCTCGGACAACTGCGAGATCCCGATGCGAGCCGTCACCGCCGAGTCCCGTTGCCTGACGCCGAGGCCGACGCGGCCGCGTTCGAGGAGTGGCGCCCGCTGCTGTTCGGCATCGCCTATCGCATGCTGGGCAGCGCCGCCGACGCCGAGGACGTGCGTCCAGGACGCGTCCATCCGCTGGCTGCGCCGGGGTGACGAAGAGGTCCGATCCGTCCGCGCCTACCTCGTCACCATCGTCACCCGGCTCTGCCTCGACCAGCTCGACTCGGCCCGGTCCAGCACGCGTCACCTACGCGGGCCCGTGGCTGCCCGAGCCGGTTGTGGTCGACGAGACCGCGGCGGCCGAGCAGGCGGACTCGTTGTCGCTCGCCTTCCTCGTGCTGCTGGAGGAGCTCACGCCGCTCGAGCGTGCCGCCTACCTGCTCCACGACGTCTTCGGCTACTCCTTCGACGAGGTGGCGCGGTCGTTGGGGCGGTCTGCGGCCGCCTGCCGGCAGCTCGGCGCGCGGGCCCGCAAGCACATCGAGGAGCGTCGCCAGCGCTTCGATGCCGATCTGCGCCATGGTCGCGAGCTGACCGACCGCTTCCTCGTGGCCTGCGCCACCGGAGATCTGTCGGGACTGCTCGTCGATGCTGTCCGACGACGTCGTGGTCTGGACCGACGGCGGCGGCAAGGTCCGCGCCGCCATGCGGCCGGTGGTCGGGCCGCACCGCAGCTCGCGGTTCTTGCTGAACGTCGCCAAGAAGCTGCACGGCGTCGCCGCAGTCGACCGTGCTCAACGGGCAACCGGCCACCGTCTTCGTGGACGGGGGCGTGGTCGTGGCGGCCCTCGTGCTCGACATCTTGGACGGCTGCGATCGTCGGCCGTGCGGTCCGTGACGAACCCGGACAAGCTCGAGCGCCTCAGCGCCCGGCTGCCGAGGGCGCCACCGAAAACCTCGCCTGACCCGGTCCGGTCCCCTTATGAGGGGTCGAAGGCGTCGAGCTCCCGCCGCCGGACCTTGCCCGCCGCCGTGCGGGGCAGGTCGTCGACGAGGACCAGCTCCTTGGGGGCCGCCCACGGCGCGATGCCGTCCGCCACGATTCGCCGCAGCTCGTCGAGTGACGGCGCGTCGTCGGTCGGCACGACCCAGGCCACGACCCGCTCGCCCCATTCGGGGTCGGACCGCTTCCAGACCGCCACCTCGGCCACGCCCGGGTGCGCCATCAGGACGCGCTCGACCAGGTCGGGCCAGACCTTCTCGGCGCCCGTCGTGATGACGTCCTCCATGCGGCCCGGACACGACGAGCTTTCCCTGTCGGGTCCAGCCGTCCGGCGTCGCCGGTGGCGAACCAGTCCTTGTCGCCGTCGGGACCCTCGACCCGCCCGTCGTCCCCGTCGCGGTAGCGGCGGAACAACATCGGGGCCCGGAGGAGGATCTCCCCTTCGACGGCGGCCCGTCGAGCCGCCGACCCGACCCCGCCGGCGTCTCGGCGCGGATGGCCACCTCCACCCCGTCGAGGGGCCATCCGTCGTAGATGACGCCCGAGCCCGTCTCGGTCATGCCGTAGGTGGAGACGACGTTCGGCGGCAGTGACGTCGGGGGCCTTGCTGCCCCCGAGGAGGACGCAGGCGAAGACCGAGGGGTCGAGCGCGGAGGAGCGCGGTGGCGACCAGGGAGACGTGCGAGACCGTCCCCGTACGGCCGGCGTCCTCGACGACCTCGGCGTCGAATCCCGGCAGGACGACGACAGGTGTGCCGGTGACGATCGAGCGGGTGACGACGGCGAGGCCCCCGATGTGCGCGAGCGGCAGGCAGGCCAGCCAGGTGTGGCGAGCCGGATCGATACCGAGGCGGGCCGACGTCGCGACTGCCGAAGCGGCGATCGCCTCGTGGGTGAGCACGACACCTTTCGGTTGGCCCGACGTGCCCGAGGTCGCCACGACGAGCGCGTCGCCCTCCTCGACGGGGATGCCGTCCGGCGATCGCGTGCTGGTCCCCGTCCGAACCGACGATCACGCGTGGGCCGCAGCGCGTCGAGCAGCACCTGGCGCGCCGACGGGTGGAAGCCGCGGGTCGAGGGGAGCAGCGGCGTCGCCGGTGTCCCAGATGGCGCGGAGTGCATCGACGAACCCCATGCCACCAGGAAGGTCGAGTGCGACGAGCTCAGGCACCGGCCAGTAGCGTAGGTCGCCGTGCAGACCGTGGTCACCGGGGAACCCCATGATCCCCTCGACGATCTCCGCCCCCTCCCCCCTCCGGCCTGGGAGCAGCGAGGCACGTTCAAAGACATCCGCTACGAGGTCGCCGAGGGCATCGCAAAGCTGACGATCTGCCGGCCGGAGCGGCGGAACGCCTTCCGACCCCAGACGCTCTTCGAGCTGACCGACGCCTTCACCCTGGCCCGGGACGACCCGGACGTCGGTGCCATCATCCTCTGCGGCGAAGGTCCCGATGCCTTCTGCTCGGGCGGGGACCAGAAGATCCGGGGCGACGACGGCTACATCGGTGACGACGAGGTCGCCGAGCGCGGCATCGGCCGCCTCAACGTCCTCGATCTGCAGATCCTGATGCGCCGCATCCCCAAGCCGATCATCGCCATGGTCGCGGGCTACGCCATTGGTGGTGGGCACATCCTGCACCTGGTCTGTGACATCTCCATCGCGGCCGACAACGCGCGGTTCGGGCAGACGGGTCCGAAGGTCGGCAGCTTCGACGGAGGGTACGGCTCGTCCATCCTGGCCCGGACGATCGGTCTCAAGCGGGCGAAGGAGGTGTGGTTCCTCTGCCGCCAGTACGGCGCGCAGCAAGCCCTCGACTGGGGATTGGTGAACGCCGTCGTCCCGCTGGACGATCTCGAGCGCGAGACCGTGGCCTGGTGCCGGCAGATGCTCACGCTCTCACCGATCGCGTTGCGCATGATCAAGGCGGGCATGAACGCCGCCGACGACGGCCTGGCGGGCGTGCAACAACTCGCCGGCGACGCCACCATGCTCTTCTACATGACCGAGGAGGGGCAGGAGGGCCGCAACGCCTTTGTGGAGCACCGGGCCCCCGACTTCTCGCGCTTCCCGCGTCGCCCGTGAGCCCTCCGCTCAAGCTGTGGGTGGCGGGCGCGCGCCCGCGTACCCTTCCGGCGGCGGTCGTCCCCGTGGTCGTGGGGACGGCGGCGGGCTACCTCTCGAGCGGCCGCTTCGTCATCACCACGCCCCAGATCTCCAGTGCCTGCCACGCTGCGGTGTGCACGAACTTCGACCGGCAGCTCTCCTGGCTGAACGCCGTGCTGGCCCTCGTCGTGGCGCTCGGCATCCAGATCGGGACGAACTACGTCAATGACTACGCGGACGGGGTGCGGGGGACCGACGAGCACCGGGTGGGTCCGATCCGGCTGGTGGCGGGCAAGCTGGCCACGGTGCGCGAGGTCAAGATCGCGGCGCTCATGGCCTTCGGCGTGGCCGGGCTGGCGGGCCTGGTGCTGGCGGCCCGGGTCACCTGGTGGTTCATCCCGCTCGGCATCGTGTGCGGTGTCGCGGGGTGGGCCTACACCGGAGGGCCGCGACCGTACGGGTATCTCGGCTTCGGCGAGCTCTTCGTGTTCGTCTTCTTCGGGCTGGTGGCCACGGCGGGTTCGGCCTACGTGCAGCACGCTCCATTCATCATCTCGTTGGGCGGGCACCTCTTCTCGTACAGCTACAACTGGTGGTTCGTGCTGTGGGCAGGTGTGCCGGTCGGCCTGCTGGCTGCCGCCCTCCTGCAGGCGAACAACCTGCGCGACATCGCAACCGACACTGAGTCCGGCAAAAGGACTCTCGCGGTGCGCCTCGGCCGGCGCCGGGCCGGGCTGTTCTTCTGCTTCACCCTGATGGGCGTCGCGCTGTCCGTCGGGATCCTCTACAGCTACCGGCCTTGGTCGCTGCTGGCCCTCCTGGCCACCCCTCTGGCCGTTGGACCACTCCGCCTTGCGCTGAGCGACAAGGAGGGACGGGCGTTGCTCCCCATGCTCGGCACGACCGCGCGCCTGCAGATTCTCACCGGCGCGCTCCTCACGATCGGGCTCCTCCTGTGAGGCCGTGCCGTGCGCACGTCAGGTGAGGCCCGCCTCTGCATCACCGAGCCAGTGACGAACGATCCGGCCGGCCTGCTCGGGCTGGGCGAGGTGCACCGCATGCCCTCCACCCGGAACCAGGGACGCCACCGCATGCGGCGCCAGCTGGGCGACCCGGAGCGCATGCGACGCAAAACGGATGTCATCAGACCCCGCCATGGCCAGGATCGGGCAGGCCATCGCCCGCAGTTGGTCCCAGACGGGCTCCTGCGTTCCGGCCCCGCACAGCCGGAGGCTCGACGCCAGGCCGGGCGCGCTGTTGCGGAGACGTTCCGAGCGCCCTGCCTCGTCCGGGGCGAGCCGCTCGAACATGGGGCCGTGCAGCCAGGTATCGATGAAGTGCTCCACGTCGCCCGAGGCCTCGAGCTCGTCGGCCAGGGCGTCGTCGGACTCGGCGCCGGCGCTCACGTGCCGCCGGATCCTCCATGCCGGCGGTCACACCGATGAAGACGACTCGGCGCAGGGGCAGGTCCGTACCGAGCGCCACCTGCAGTGCCACCCGGGCACCCAGCGAGTAGCCGAGCAGCGCGCAGGGCTCATCGCCGACGACGGTTCGTGCTGCCTCCGCCACGAGGCCCGCTGCCGTCCCCAGGTCGGCGCGCACCGACCCCGAACCGCCGTGTCCCGGCAGATCCACCGCGACCAATGTGTGAGACTCGGCCAGGATGTCACCGAAGCGGCCCCAGAGGCGCCCGGTCTGCGTGAACCCGTGCAGCACGACCAGCGGCGGCCCGGAACCGCGCACTTCGGCATGGAGGGGCACGCCGCATGAGCGTACAGGCCACCTTCAGCGCCACTCTCGTCGACGAGTGGGTCAACCTCGGCGTCACCGACGCCGTGATCTGTCCCGGCTCGCGTTCGACACCGCTGGCTCTGCCCCTGGCTGATCGACTCAGGGTCCACGTCCGCCTCGACGAGCGCAGCGCCGGGTTCTTCGCGTTGGGATTGGCGATGGCGACGGGGAGGCCGACGGTCATCTGCGTGACGAGCGGCACGGCTGCCGCCGAGCTCCATCCGGCGGTCGTCGAGGCCCACCATGCCCGCGTGCCGCTCATCGTCTGCACGGCCGACCGGCCGCCTGAGCTCCACCACACGGGGGCCCCGCAGACCATCGAGCAGGACGGCCTGTACGGCGTTGCGACCCGCTGGGCCTACGCGCCCGGCGTCCCGACCGAGGGCCAGGAAGAGACGTGGAGGCCCCTGGCGACCCGCGCCTTCTCCGAGGCGGCCCACGGGCCGGACGGTCCGGGCCCGGTCCATCTCAATCTCGCGTTCCGAGAGCCGCTGATCGGAGTCGGGGCGCCGCTCCCGGCGCGCGCCGGTCCGGGCGTGGTGGTCGGGCGCAGGGGGAGGGGTTCCGGCGAAGGCACCGACCTGGAACCCCTTCAGGGCCGAGGACTCATCATCGTGGGCGGCTCACTGCCGAACCCCGCGCCGCCTCCTCGTGTCATTGCACTGGCCGACCGGCTCGGGTGGCCGGTGCTGGCCGACCCGCTGTCGGGAGTGCGTGTCGAAGGAACGATCGCCGCGGCTGACGCCATCGTCCGCACCGAGCCTGCCGCTGCCGGAGTGCATCGTCATGCTCGGAGCGCCCTGGCTCTCCCGGGCGCTCGGCACCTACGTCTCGGACGCCGCCCGCGCCGGGGCACGTGTGATCGTCGTCGATCCGTGGCGGCAGTGGGCCGATCCGTCCCGGGTCGCCACGGAGTTCCACCAGTGCGAGGCCGACGACTGGCTCGAGGCCGCCGGCGAAACGGCGAAACCGTGCGATCCCGACTGGCTCGCCCATTGGCGGTCCCTCGAGACCCTGGCGCAAGCGGCCATCGCCGAGGTCCTGGGGTCGGACCTGAGCGAGCCGCGCGTGGCCCGCGCCGTCCATAGCTACGCAGCGGAGACGGGTGCCACCCTCGTGGTGGCGGCGTCCATGCCCATTCGGGACCTCGAGTGGTACGCGGAGGCAAAGGAGCGGCCTCCGCGGGTGTTGGCGAACCGAGGAGCCAACGGGATCGACGGCGTCGTGTCGACCGCGCTGGGCGTCGCGGCGTCGGGGGCCGGTCAGGGCGCCCGGACGGTGGCGCTTCTCGGCGACCTGGCCTTCCTGCATGACGTGTCCGGGCTCGTCAACGTGCCCGAGATCCCCTGCACGTTCGTCGTGCTCGACAACGGCGGGGGAGGGATCTTCTCGTTCCTGCCCCAGGCGGCCTCCCTCGAGCCGGCCGTGTTCGAGCAGCTCTTCGGAACGCCCCCGACCAATGACCTGGGCGCGGTCGCGCGGGGTTCGGTCTGCCCGTCCACGATGTGACCGCGCTCTCCCAGCTCGAGCCGGCCCTGGCCGCGCCCGCGCCCGCGCTCGTCCGGGTCATGGTGCCCGGCCGGGCGCAGAACGTCGCGCTGCACGATGCGATCAACGAGGCGGTCCGTCTCGCGCTGCAGTGAGGGTCGGAGAGGGGGTCGAGGCGGAGCGGCGGCCGGTGGGGCTCATGAAGGTCAATTCCACGTTGGCGTCGCCGGAGATCTTCCATCCCATCTCGTGGACACAGCGGTGATGCTGATCACAGAGCTCAACGAGGTTGTCGATGTCAGTGGGCCCGCCGTCGACCCAGTGTCGGACGTGATGGACGTCGGTGAACTCGACGTGGGTGCAGCCCGGGAAGCGGCATCCCTTGTCGCGGCGTCTGATCTCTATCCGCTGGGCGTCGCTCGGGTCCCGCCGCGTTCGGCCGAGGTTGAGGCTCCGGCCGTCCGGGCCGTCGGCTGAAACGAGCACCTTGGCGTCACAGGCCAGCCGGCGGGCGACCTCTCGTGAAACCGGTCCCAGGACGTCGAGATCCGCACCACCGTCGCCGCCGGCGAGGAAGCTCATGTCGGCGTGGACCACCACCGTCGGGCGGTTGCGGCGCAGGCCACCCGCCTGGTTCGCACCGCTCACGTCCCGCGGCGTTCCGTCGCCGCCCGCGGTGTCGGCCTTGCAGACGGAGACGAGGGCATCGGCCATGCGTTGGTCGAAGGGGACCCGGTCACGCTGGCGACGACTGGCTCGCGCGATGAGTGAGCTCTTGACCACGGCGTACTGGTCCTGGGGCAGCACACCCGTCAAGCTCCGGCGCTTGTCGTCGAAGCGGAGGAAGCGCCGGGCGTAGAAGCCCGTCGATTGCTCGTCCGACTGGTTGCGAGCGGCCAGCGCGAGCTCCCGCACCTGCTTGGCGGACCAGTGCGTCGCCTGTTCGGCCAATTGCGCGTCCGTCTCCGGTTTGGCCACGTCCACCAGTGGCTTTACCTGGTCGAAGGACAGCTTTCCCTGTGACAGGGCATCAGCGATCTTGGGGAGCGAGGGGAGCTTGGCCGCCGCCGTCACCCATTCGCGGGCGGTGGCGGCGGAGACGCCGCAGCGCTGGACGAGCCAGGCCACCATGGAGGTGGCACCGTCGACCCGCCAGGCCCGGCGCCGGTCGAGCTCGGCCACGGCTGCGAGGAGCTGGCTCTGGTGTGCCGAGATCGCCCGGTGGTGCTGGGCGACGCTGGCCACGAGCGCGTCGGTGCGCCGCGAGACGCCGGCCGGTCGGGGTCCGTCTCTGAGGAGGGAGGGTGCCATGCAGACAGTGAACGGTCGCGGCAACGCGCGGAAGAGACGCAGACCTGCGATCCGGCCATCCGGCCATCCGGCCATCCGGCCATCCGGCCATCCGGCCATCCGGCCATCCGGCCATCCGGCCATCCCATTTTCCCTCAGAGCAGGGTCAGCGATAACGGTCCGCCGGCACCCACTCTCCGTGGCTGCGGACGGGGAGGCGCGCCGGTAGGTGGATGACCGCCTCCGGGCGGCCCCGGCCCAGTGACGAGGCATCGAGGACATAGAGGTCGCTGGCGCCGCGGTTGGCATCGTCGACGATCGTGAGCAGCCAGCCCTCGTCGTCGCTGTGGCCGTCGACCGCCCGGGCGAAGAGGGGTTCGCTCGGCGTGCGTCCCGGACCCGGGCTCCAGGATGTGACGTCGTCCCGGACGAGATCGAACTTCAGGAGGCCGATCGGGCGCACCTCCGGGTACGGGTTGGCACCACGGTTTCCACTCCCTGCCAGAGGAGGGAGCTCGGACCATGCGGTCTCCAGGGCGTAGCCGTACCGGAAGGGGGCGCCCTCACACTGGGCGTCCATCCGTGGATACTCGACGAAGCGCTCGTCGACCTGCGTCTGCTCGACCTCCCCGCCGACGACGCGCCATCGTTCCAGGACGCCGAGCGTTCCCCCGATCCCGCGTGAGTCCGAGGCCGGCCGGGCCGACCACCGATGCCGACAGGTCGACGGGCTGACCGGCCTCGGGCACGCCGTAGCGGCAGACGTAGAGGACGACAGCGCCTTCCTCCTGCGGGTCGTCGTACGCCCCGAGGACGTGCGTCACGAGGCAGGGATCGAGTCGGATCCAGCGCACGCCCGAACCATCACCGCCGCGGGGCACCACGCCCAACCAGCCTTCGGCCCCGGGCACCCATCCGAACGGCACACGCACGCGGTCGTCGCCACCACCGCCAACCCGCGTCGTCGGCGACTCGATGAAGACGACATGCTCAGCGGTGACCCCGATGTCGTGCTGCCAGGTCGCCCGCTCCAACTCCACCGACTGCGCGGACCGCAACGAGCCGAGAGCGTCCCACTCGCCGATGCGCAGGAAGATGCCCTCCCCGTCCTCTGCCGCGACACCACCGCCACCCTCGTCGTCACTCCCGTCGTCGACCCCGAACAAGACGCGCCCGCCGTCGGAGGCGAGGCGGTGCACGTGCGAGGCGATCGGGACGGTCAGCCCGCCGGCGAACTCCTCGGGCTGGAGAAAGCGGGAGTACTGCGACGGGATCCCGGCCTCCGGGACGGCGAGCACCGAGCCGGCGTGCCAGAACACCCCGGCATCTGCGTCCGACGCCTGACGCAGGTACGACACGGCCCTGCCGTCCCGTAGCTCCACCGCGTGGAGGGCTCCGGCCTGCTCCCCGCCGTCCCCCTCGTCGTCCGGGCCACGCATGCCCGCACCCTCGTCCCCCCACGGCCTCGCCGGCCCCACCCTGAACAGGGTTCCCTGCAGGTCGGGCGGGAGCGTGCCCGACATCGGGAGGGGGAGCGCCCCGTCGGCCCCGATCACCCGACGTCCCCCATCACCCGGCGACGACGACCACGACCACGACGAAGGACACCCATGCGGCCGATCAACCTACCTGCGTATGGCAGAGTCGAGGCATGCCCACGCTCTCGGAGGACCTCACCTTCCGCGGCCTGATCCACCAGATGACCGACACGGATCTCAAGAAGCGCTTCGACCAGCCCGGGCTCACGGTCTACGCCGGCTTCGACCCGTCGGCGGACAGCCTCCACGTCGGCAACCTCATGCAGCTCTGCACCCTCCGCCGGTTCCAGGAGGCGGGGCACCGGCCCATCTCCCTCGCCGGGGGCGGCACGGGCATGATCGGGGACCCGGGCGGCAAGCAGGACGAGCGCCAGTTGCTCGACCTCCGGACCATCGAGGGCTACCTCGAGGGGATCCGCCCCCAGCTGGGCCAGTTCCTCGACCTCGGCGAGGGCCGCGCCCTGCTCCTCAACAATGCGGACTGGCTCACCACGCTGTCCACCCTCGAGTACCTGCGCGACGTCGGCAAGCACTTCACCGTCAACCAGATGGTGGCCAAGGAGTCGGTGCGCTCCCGCTTCGAGCGCCCGGATCAGGGGATCTCCTACACCGAGTTCAGCTACATGCTGCTGCAGGCCTACGACTTCCTGCGCCTGCACCTCGACCACGGCTGCGACCTCCAGTTCGGCGGAAGCGACCAGTGGGGCAACATCACCATGGGCGTCGACTTCGTCCGCAAGGTCTGCGGCGACGAGGTGTGGGGCTTCACCACGCCCCTCATCGTGAAGGCAGACGGGACCAAGTACGGCAAGACCGAGTCGGGCACGGTGTGGCTCGACCCCAAGCGGACCAGTCCCTTCGCCATGTACCAGTTCTTCCTCAACACGCCCGACGAGCAGGTGGGCGAGCTGCTGCGGTTCCTGACCTTCCTCGAGCACGAAGAGATCACCGCGCTCGACCAGCAGACGGCCGAGCACCCCCAACGCCGCGAGGGCCAGCGGGCGCTGGCTCGATCCGTCACCGCGCTCGTCCACGGCGACGCCGAGGTGGCCAAGTGCGAGGAGGCGTCGGCCGCCCTCTTCGGCGAGGAGATCGCCGGGCTGAGCGAGGAGATGCTGCTGGCCGTCACCGAGGACGCGCCCAGCACGATCCTCCCCAGGGCCGAGCTCCTGGGTGGGCTCAACCTCGTCGAGGCCCTGGAGCGCACGGGCCTGGCCAAGTCGAAGAAGGAGGCGCGCCGCACGGTCGACCAGGGGGGTGCCTACGTCAACAACGTCCGGCAGACCGACGACGGGCGCACCTTCAGCGCCGGCGATCTCCTGCACGACCGCTACCTCGTGCTCCGCAAGGGCCGGAAAGAGGTCCACATCATCAAGGCCACATGAGGCGTCGGGCTCTCGTCACGTCACTCGTGCTCATGACCGGATGCGCCCTCACCCTGACCTCCTGCGCCGGGGCGGATCAGGAGGGTTCGGCCGCTCACCGCATGTCGGTCTGGGTCAGTGGTACGAACCTAGGGCAGGACATCGGCACGCTCCAGGCGGACAACGCGCGGGTTCCGAAGGACGTCGCCAACGGGACGGGCGCCGTGCACGCCGCCTGCGGCACCCTCCTCGATGACGCCGAGATGGCCAACAGCAACCTGCCCTCACCCGATCCCGACGTCACCGCGCTGCTCACGCAGGCCTACGGGCTCGAGGGGACCGCCGCCAACCAGTGCTACGACGCCGGCGCCACGAACACGAAGCTCCTGGCCCAGTCCGAGCACAACGCCATCAAGGCCGAGGCGCTCTTCAACCAGGCGCTGCAACGCATCCGCCAGATCGACGGCCGGGCCCCGGTCACCACGACCACATCGGGCAACAGCGGCAACTCGGGCATCGGCGGGATCTTCGGATGACCCCGCCGCCTCCGCCCCGTCTCCACCTTCACCACCTCCGTCTCCACCACCTCCGTCTCCACCACCTCCTCGTCTCCACCACCTCCGTCTCCCGCTCCCGACGACGAGGAGTTCGACCGCCACCGGCGTCGGGTTCTCTGGGCGCTGCCGACCGGCCTCTACCTGATCGGGAGCCGCCACGGGGACGAGGTGAACCTCATGACGGCCAACCTCGTGGTCCAGGTCTGCATGGAGCCGAAACTGGTCGGGGTCGCGCTCGAGCGCGACTCGGTGACGGCCCGGCTGGTGTCAGCCGGGGGCGGCTTCACCGTCTCGCTGCTCGCCCGCGCCGACCGCGACGTGGTGCGCCGCTTCGTGAAGCCGGTCAAGGACGTCGAACGCGGCCCTGACGGGGCTGTCCTCGCCCTGTCGGGCCAGCCCGTCACCGAGGTCGGACCTGGACCCGACCGGCGACCGGTGCTGACGTCCGCCGCCGGCTGGCTCGACTGCCGCCTGACCGATGCGACGCCCCTCGGGAGCCACACCTTCTGCATCGGTGAGGTCATCGGGGTCGACGGTGAGCCGTCAGAGGTGTTGCGCATGGAGGACACCCGCATGCACTACGGCGGCTGAAGGCTGGCGGACCGGCCCACGCCCTCAGGGCGACGCGCCCGTCCCTTCCCCGGCGCCGGCCTCCTCCGCACCCGGAGGCCGCAGGTCGATGCGCAGCGTCAAGATCCCGTCGACCAGCTCCGCCTCGGCGTCGCCGATCATGGCGTAGTCCGCGAAGTCCCGCTGGGCCTGCTCGCGAAAGCGCTGGCGCTCGGGACCCTCGATCGGCGGCATGCCGCGTGTGCGGACCGCCTCGGCCCGCGCCCGGAAGCGGGCCACCATCTCCTGCGGATCGAAACCCGGCATGGCGGTCAGGTTAGAGGTGTTGAATAGGGCATGCGCGAAGACGGTCCCGTCCCCGTCGGCCCACCGTTCACCGCGGCGTCCATCGCCGAGCAGGTCCGGCTGGGTCTCGATATGGCCGACCTCGACGCCCTCGGCGCCCTCCTCAGCCCCGACGTGCACTGGGGCCCGCCCGGCAGCGCCCGGCCGCCGTGCCGCAACCGCGAGCAGGTGCTGTCCTGGTACGCCAAGGGCCGGGAGCAAGGGCGCCGGGCCACCGTCGACGAGGTCGAGGTCCACGGCAACGCGCTGCTGGTGGGGCTCCGGCTCGACGACGGTCAGGAGCGCTGGCAGGTGATGCGGGTCGGGCCCGACGGCATCAATGACATCCGTGGTTTCGAGGACCGGGACAGTGCGAGCAGAGGATTGAGCCCCTGACCTGCGGCAGGGCTGGGAGGCCGCCCGAAACCACTACAATGGCCCGACGGTCGATCTGGCCCGTACGGTGGGGCCGTAGGGGGCCGGACGCGAAGATGCGGACCGGGTGTGACAAGGAGTTCTCGTGAAAAAAGGACGCCATCGGCGCTTCGAGGAAGCGCGTAGCCTGAAGCGGTCGTCGACCGAGTCGACGGGACGGTGCGCCGAATGCGGGGCTGAGCCTGACGATGTGCACGCGTCATGGTGCCTGGCCGAGGAAGACCAGTACGACCGGATTCTCGGCTCGATGCCGACCAGTGCCGCCGCGGCGGAGGACGACCCGCTGAACGACTAAGCGGATTCGGTCGCCCCTTCGCGGCCACGGCTCCGCACCGCCGGGTGGGGGAGTGCCACACCCTTCGTGAGCAGGCGGTCGCGCTCCTGCACCAGTTCGACGAAGTGGTCGTAGGCCTTCGAACCGACCATCTTGGTCAGCTCGGGCTGCATCTCCTCGTAGACAGGCTTGGTCCCCACGAACGCCTCGGGCGACTCGGTGCACCACCAGTGGAACTCGCGGCCACCCTTGCCCCAGTGGCGCCGGTCCCACTGGCGGATGACGGAGGTGACATGCCCTTCCTCGTCGTCGACCTGGTCCTCCCGCCGCAGGGGGAGCTGCCAGCAGACCTCGGGCTTGAGCGTCATGTGGTCGACGCCACGCTTCATGGCCGCGATGTGGAATGCGCACCCGACGCCACCGGCGAATCCCGGCTTGTTGAGGAAGATGCAGGCGTCGTCGAGCAGCCGCGTCACGATCTCACCGTTCTTGTTCTCGCGGATCACGTCCTTCTTGGTGCCGTGGTTCTGCCACTCCTCGGGTGAGAGCGTGGCGGCTGCCTTCTCGACCCGGCGGGCATCCTTCTTGTCCACCAGGTGGGCGCCGTAGCTGCAGCAGCCCTGCACGAGCTCGGGGGCGGGGCCGGTGAGCACTCCCAGGCAGCCGTTGCCGAAGATACAGGTCCAGTTGCTCGTCAAGAACGTGGCGTCGAACACCCACGTCCGCTCCTCTTCGTCGTCCTCGAAGCTGATCCATTCGTGCGCGTCGGTCGGTGTCGTGGCCACGGTTTGGCACGTTACAACGCGCGCACCGGGCGCCTACGCATTTCGGCCCGGCCGCGAGCGCGGAGACAGGGGCAGCTCGCCCGGCTGCAACCCGCCGGACTCGGCGGCGGGTGCCGGGCCCGGTTCCGCCGGACCAGGCCCCGCCCTCCGGTACCGATACTGATCAGCCCGGTGGCGCCGACCCGAGGTGCTGGATCCCGACGATGGGCCCGTTGAGGGGTGTGCCGTCGATGGCGGTGTAGATCGAGCCCAGGAACGGCGCGTCCCCGTAGTTGAACAGTCCGCCGTCGGCGCCCACCATCCAGTACCCCTTGCCCGAGTGGGTGACCGCGATGCCCACGATGGGGGCGACGAGGTGCTGGCCGGGGGCCAACGAGCCCGGGACCGAGCCGAAGAAGCCGACGCCGAAGTTGAAGGTGCCCCCGTCAGAGGCAACCAGGACGTAGCCCTGACCGGTGGCCGCGGCGGCGATCCCCACTACGGGGGCGTTGAGCGGTATGCCGCCCATGCCACCGAGATAGAGGGCATCGCCCACGGCGTAGACGTCGCCCAAGTTGTCGGTCAGCCACAGGCCCTTGCCGTCGTTGGTCGAGGCCATGCCCACGATGTGGGCCCCCGCGGGCACCTGGACCGCCGGGAGGGCCGGCGTGTTGCCGAAGTGGGAGATCGTGCCCGACTGCGACGCCAGCCAGTAGCCGTCCTCGGCGGGCGTCGCCGCGATGGCCGCGATCGGGCGAGGGCAGCGGGTTGCAGCACAGCGACCCGTAGAAGTTCGCGCCACCGAGGGCGAAGACCCCGCCGTCGGAGCCCACCATGAGATAGCCGTTGGGCCCCGGCGAGTTGGCGATGCCGACGATGGGCGCGTTGAGGTGGTTGTTGGCCAGCGAGCCGTTGAAGTTGAGCCCGAAGTCGAAGATGCCGCCCTCGTCGGCCACCATGCGGTAGCCGTTGGGGTTGAACGAAGGCGGCGCCGCCACCGCCACCTCGACCGCCCCGATGGTGCACGAGCCGTTGGTTCCCGCCCCCCTGGCGTTGCCCCGCTGGTCGGTCGTCACCCCGGTGCCGCTGCACACCGCCGACGGGATGGCGCTGATGGCCGGGCTGCCCGTTCCCGGGACCTCGGTCGCCGTCGGGCCTCCGTTGTTGCCGAGCGAGCCCAGCAGGGCACTCTTCCCGATGATGTCGGTGGCCGCCGGCGTCCCGCAGGTCGAGTCGTCGATCAGGTTGTAGCCGCCGGAGTTGAGGGTGCCTCCATCGGTGAAGGTGCAGTTGTTCCCCACGATCGGGCCGCCCACGCCGTCGGCGATGATCGTCTCGGCCGCGTTGAGCTTGGACGTGTCGCTCGTGACGACGTTGCCGCCCCCCTCGCCCGACGTGTTGGCGTCGATGGTGTCGAAGAGGAAGTTGGTGACCGGCTGCACTGCGACGTGGGACGTGGCTTGCGGCGTTGCCTTCGGCTTGGCCGCGGGCTGGTTAGGTCCGAGTTCGAGGTTGCATTCCGCCCCGTAATAGCCGCCGCCGAGCAGGCTGGCCGTGTTGCCGGCGATGGTGTCATTGGTCAGGTTGATCTGGTTGCAACCCTCGGCGAGGATCCCGCCGCCGTCACCAACAAACGTCGTGATTCCCGACGGGACCGGAGGGAGAGCGTTTTGACTGATCGTCGAAGACGTGATGGTGGTCGGCGTGGTGACGTTCTCGACGACGATCAAGAGGCCGGCGCCGCCCTCGGTCGCGGTGTTCGAGCTGATGTCAGCCTGGGTGAACGTCTCGGTCCCGCCATCGAGGTAGGAGCCACCACCCTCGTAGGCCTGGTTGGAGTCGATCGAGCCTCCCGTGAACGTGTTCGTCCCGCCGTCGTAGAAGAAGCCACCGCCGAGTCCGCCAAACGAGGTCCAAATTGCTTGGTTGGAGTTCACCGCCGTATCGGTGAAGGTGTTGGTCCCGTCGTCGATGTTGACACCGCCACCGTTGCCGTCGTTCTGCGCTTGGTTCGAGTTGATGGTCTCGCCGGAGAACGTGTTGATGCCGTCGTCGATGGCGACGCCGCCACCGCGCCCCCCGCTGCCGGTCGTCTCGTTGTTGGAAATGCTGCCGCCCGTGAAGGAATTGGTTCCATCGTCGATGAAGACTGCGCCACCGTCATCGGCGGCCGAATTGAAGTCGATCGAGCCTCCAGAGAACGTGTTGGTGCCGCCGCTATTGATGTAGACGCCGCCGCCGCTGTTGGTGGCGACGTTGTGGGTGATGTTGACGTCGGTGAAGGTGGGGTCAACCCCTTGGATGTAGACGCCGCCGCCCTCGTCGGCCGTGTTCGTGTCCTCGGCGACGATGTGTTCGCCGGCGGCCTCCACAGCCTCCCCGATGGTGTCGCTGGTGAAGGAGTCGACCGAGGTCGAGTCAGCTAGGAGGTAGACCCCGCCGCCGTCGATCGTGGCGCTTTCGGTGGGACCGTTGCCGATGATGAAAGAGTTGGTGACGGTGAGCGTGCTGTCGGAGACCTGGGCGATGCCGCCACCGTTGGTATTCGTCGTGTTGTCGAAGATGGTCGACGAGTCGATGGTCGCCACCGTGTTGACGTTCGCGCTGCCACCCAGGGTGATGCCGCCGCCGGGTCCTCCGTCCGCGACGTTGCCCTCAATAATCGTGGACTCCGAGATGCTCAGAAGTGAGCCCGCTGTGGCGTCGCCCACGATGTAGATCCCGCCTCCGCCCTGCTCGCCCGACAAGCTCTGGGTGTTGTTGTTGATCGTGTCCGAGGTGAGCGTCGTCGAAGCGCCGTTCGAGGCCTCGATCCCGCCACCCGAGTCGGCCGCCGTGTTGTTGGAGACGAACGAGTCGTTCAGGACCAGCGTCCCGCAGTTGAGGATGCCGCCGCCGACGGCGCCGGACGGGTTGCCGTCCTCGACTGTGACCCCCGAAATGTCCGCGGTGGTCCCGGTCTCCACCTTGAGGACTCGAGTTGTAAAGCCGGTGCAGGTGCCCGTGCACTGCGCCTGCAGGATGGAGGCAGTCGGCCCGGCTCCGTTGATGGTGACCGTATGGGTGTCGTCGTTGACATCGAGCTGGCTGTTAGAGCCGCTGGTGGAGAGCACCTGGTAGATGTGGCTCGTGCTCGGGTTGAACTCCACGTCGGCCGCGTCCGGCACCGTGATCGTCGTGTCGGCTGCCAGGTTCTGAGCCTGTTCGAGAGCAGCCCGCAGTGTGCAGTCGGGACCCGTCGCCTCGGTCGAGGTCGTGCAGTTGGCTGGTGTCGCCGTTCCGTCGAGGGCGTCGTTCACGATGAGGGTCGTCGTGGCCCCTGCCGGCCCGGCGGTGGCGAGTGCGATGCCGAACGCTCCAACCCCGATCGTGCTTGCGATGAGGAACAGGCCGCCAATGAAACGGACGAGTGACTTCGTCACGATGAATCTCCTTTGCCCAGTTGTAACTGGTCGCCGCCGCCACCCCCGCCGGGCAACGTAGTCCGATTCCAATCTGAGTTCCACGGAGAATTGCGCAGGTCACTCCACCGGCTGCCCGGCCGGATCCAAGGCCGCCGGGGGCGAGCCCGTGAAACCCCGTCGGCAAGGGTGCCCCGCCCGGCCGTCCAGGCCCCGCACAGGGGCCGGGAACCGCTCGGCGGGCGGCAGGCCGTACACTGGACGCCATGGCAACGACCACCGAGAACCTGCAGGCGACCACCCCCGTCATCACCCTCACACCCGAGGCCCACAAGATCGTGACGGACGCCATCGGGCAGGAACCGGATCCGGCGAGCCTGGCCCTGTGGCTCGAGGTGCGAGGGGTGCAGGCCGGGTCCTTCATCTACGACCTGTACTTCCAGGCGGTCTCCGACGCCGACGAGGCTGACGCACGCCACACCCAGGACGAGCTCGAGATCGTGATCCCCGCCGCCAGCGTCGACCGTTTGCGGGGCGCCCGCCTCGAGTGGTCGGAGGCTGACGGTGGCGGCCTCGTGCTGGTCAACCCCAACTCGCCCACGCCCGAGGAGGCGTCGCCGGGTGTCCCGCCCGAAGTGCTCGCCAAGGGCATCGCGGGGCCACTGGCCCAACGGGTGGTCGCCGTCCTCGAACAGGCGGTCAACCCCTCCATCGCCAGCCACGGTGGCCGGGCCGATCTGGTTGCGCTCAACGAGGAGGACGGCAGCGCCTACCTCCGGCTCTCCGGCGGCTGCCAGGGTTGCGCCATGTCGCAGATGACGCTCCGTCAGGGAATCGAGACCACGTTGCTCGAGGAGGTACCCGAGCTCACCCGCGTGCTCGATGTCACCGATCACGGCAGCGGCGAGAACCCCTTCTACGAATAGGGGAGTACGGGGGTCCTCGCGGCTCCGGGACGGCGTTGGCCGTCCGGTAGCGTGGCTGTGTGCTGCGCTTTCTGACTGCCGGAGAGTCCCACGGTCGCGCCCTGGTCGTCATCGTCGAGGGGTTGCCCGCCGGGCTCCCCGTCGAGGCTTCCGACATTGCCGACGAGCTGGCCCGCCGCCGCCTCGGCTTCGGGCGTGGCCCGCGCATGCGCTTCGAGGCGGACGAGATCTCCCTCGTCGGCGGTATCCGGCACGGCCGCACGCTGGGGTCGCCGGTGGCCATCGAGATCGCCAACACCGAATGGCCGAAGTGGACCGAGGAGATGTCCCCCGAACCGGGCGCACCGGCCAAGGTGCTGACGCAGCCCCGCCCGGGGCACGCCGACCTCCCCGGCATGCTCAAGTACGGCTTTGATGACGCCCGAGACGTGCTGGAACGGGCCTCGGCCCGGGAGACCGCCGCCCGGGTGGCCGCCGGCACGCTGGCCAAGCTCCTCTTGACCCACCTCGGGGTCTCGATCGTGAGCCACATCGTGGCGTTGGGCGAAGCGGCCAGCGGACCCGAGAGTCCCCGACCGGGGCCGGGCGACCTCCACCAGGTGGACGACAGCGCGGTGCGCTGCTTCGATCCGGCGGCGGAGAAGGCGATGATCGCCGCCGTGAAGGCGGCGGCCAAGGTGGGCGATTCGCTCGGCGGGGTCGCCGAGGTCCTCGCCTACGGCGTGCCGGTCGGCCTCGGCAGCCATGTGCAGTGGGACCGCAAACTCGACGCCAACCTCGCCCAGGCGCTGATGTCGATCCAGGCGGTCAAGGCCGTCGAGATCGGGGAGGGGTGGGACAACGCGGCGCGCCGGGGCTCGGACGCGCACGACGCCATCCGTTACGACGAGGCGGAGGGCTACGTGCGGCCGACGGATCGGGCGGGCGGGATCGAGGGAGGCATCTCCAACGGCGCGCTCCTGGTGGCACGGGTGGCGATGAAGCCGCTGGCCACGCTCAACCGGCCCGTGCTCGAGACCGTGGACGTCGTGACCAAGGAGTCGACGGTGAGCTTCAGAGAGCGCACCGATGTGACCGCCGTGCCGGCCATGGGGGTCGTGGCCGAGTCGATGATGGCGCTCGTGCTGGCCACGGAGGCGTTGCGCAAGTTCGGCGGGGACTCGCTGGCCGAGGTCGTGCGCAACCGGGACGGGTTTGTCGCCTCGCTCGGCACCACACCGTCGTCCGCCGTCGGCAGCCCGGACCCGGACAGCGCAGCGGGATGACCCCCCGCATCCTGCTCGTCGGGATGATGGGCGCCGGCAAGACCACCACGGGGCGCCTCCTGGCCGAACGCCTGGGTTGGCGCTACCGGGACTCCGACGCGGACGTCGAGGCGACCACCGGGCTGACGGTGCCCGCGCTGTTCGCCCGTGATGGTGAGCCGGCGTTTCGTCGGGCCGAGGCGACCGTGCTCGCGACGGCGTGCGCCGACCCGCTGCCTTCGGTGGTGTCCGTGGCCGGAGGGGCCGTGTTGGACGCCGAGAATCGCCGGCTCATCGCCGCCAGCGGGATCGTCGTCTGGCTCCGGGCGCGGCCCGACACCCTGGCCGGACGCGTGGGGGATGGTGCCGGCCGTCCTTTGCTCGACGACGACCCGGCCAAGGCCCTGGTCGACCTCGAAGCGGTGCGGAACCCGCTCTACGCCGAGGTCGCCGACGTGATCATCGACGTGGACGACCTCGCTCCTTCCGCCGTGGCCGACCGCATCGTCGACGCCTTGGACGCCGCGACGGACACCGACGCGGCGAGTGCGCCGGGCAAAGCCGAATAGCAGGGGGGAGACCGGTGCGTGCCCTTTCCGTCGACCTGGCCGAGCGCTCCTACCCGATCCTCGTCGGGCCCGGGGCGCGCCATGAGGTCGCCCGCTTCCTGCCGCCGGGCGCCAAGTCGGCCGTGATCGTCACCCAAGAGGCGATCCGAGACGCCGGCTGGGTGGACGGCCTCGACACCGGGGTCACGACCGAGGTCTGCGTCATTCCCGACGGGGAGGAAGCCAAGACGCTGGCAACGGTCGAGCAGCTGGCCCGATTCTTCGCCCGCGCCGGCCTCTCCCGGGCCGACGCCATCGTCGCGGTCGGGGGCGGCATCGTCACGGACGTCGCCGGCTTCGCGGCGGCGACCTACCACCGGGGCACCGCCTACGTGAACGTGGCCACTTCGCTGCTCGCCCAGGTCGACGCGGCCATCGGCGGCAAGACCGGCGTCAACCTCCCCGAGGGCAAGAACCTGGTCGGCGCGTTCTGGCAACCGAACGCCGTGCTCTGTGACACCGAGACCCTGTCGTCCCTGCCGCCACGGGAGTGGGCCTGCGGCCGCGGCGAGATCGCGAAGTACGCCTTCCTGGGCGACGCCCCCAGAGCGGACCAGCCGATCGAGGAGCAGGTGGCGCGCTGCGCCGGGATCAAGGCGGCCGTCGTGGCCGAGGACGAGCGCGAGGGCGGTCGGCGCATGATCCTCAACTACGGCCACACCCTGGCGCACGCCCTCGAGGCGTCGGCGCTGGCCGACCACGACGAGTGGGACCTGCGCCACGGGGAGGCGGTGGCGATCGGGATCCTCTTCGCCGCCCTCCTGGCGCAGCGGTTGGGCCGGATCGACGAGGGCCGTGTCGCCGAGCACCGCCGCGTCATCGGGAGCTTCGACCTGCCGACCGACCTCCCCCCGGGGCGCGGGCCGACGAGCTCCTCGCATTCATGAGGCGGGACAAGAAGGCGCAGCAGGACCTCACCTTCGTGCTCGACGGGCCCAACGGGGTCGAGGCGGTACGAGGTGTCGCGGCCACGGACGTGGTCGCTACCCTGGCTGCCATGGGTGCCCACGCGTGAGCCTCGTCCTGCTCCTCTCGGGGCCCAACCTCAATCTGCTCGGGGAGCGGGAACCCGCCGTCTACGGGACCGACGCGCTGGCCGACCACGTGGCGCGGGCCGAGACGGCCGCGGCGCGCCTCGGGCTCGAGCTCGAGCACCTGCAGTCGAATCACGAGGGCGAGCTCATCGACGCCGTGCACGATCGCGCGGGGCAGAGCCGATGCCCTGGTGATCAACGCCGGCGCGCTGAGCCACACGTCCTGGTCCCTGCACGACGCCGTGGCCGCCTTCGAGGGCCCGGTCGTCGAGCTGCACATCTCAAACCCCGCCGCCCGAGAGCCCTTCCGACACACGTCGGTACTGGCGCCCGTGGCCTCGGGGGTCATCGCGGGTTTCGGTGGGCTCGGGTACGAGCTCGCCATCGACGCCGCTGCCGCACTCCTGAAGGGAGCCTGAATCGCATGACGACCACCGTCCGTGCCAACCCGTACTCGCCCGCCACCGCGCCGCTCCCGGCGATCACTGTGGCCGGCCGTCTCGACCGTCTGCGCGCCGGGTTCGACGACCACGAGATCGATGCCCTTGTGGTCACGACGCTTGCCAACGTCCGCTACCTCACGGGGTTCACGGGCTCGGCGGCCATCCTCGTCGTCGCCGGGGACGTCGCCCTGCTGACCACCGACGGCCGCTACCGCACGCAATCGGCCGAGCAGATCGAGCAAGCCGGTGCGGCTGGCCAGGTCGAGATCGCCATCGGCCCCGGCTCGGAGCAGCGTCTCGCCGCGCTCGCCGCGCTCGAGGGTGCCGGACGGATCGGGCTCGAGGCCGGGAGCGTCACCTGGAGCGGGCAGCGCAGCTGGGCCGACCTCGTCGGTGGCGACAAGCTCGTCCCCACCGCCAATGCCGTCGAGGCACTCCGCGAGCGCAAGGACGCGGCCGAGATCGCCCGCATGGAGCGGGCCGCCGCCATCGCCGACGCCGCCCTCTACGAGGTCCTCCCGCTCATGAGCCAGGGCGTCACCGAGGAGCATTTCGCACTCGAGCTCGACACCGCCATGCGCAGAGGTGGGGCCGAGAGCACCGCGTTCGAGACGATCGTCGCCGCCGGTGAGAACTCGGCCAAGCCGCACCATCACCCCGGCTCCCGGACCATCAACGGGGGAGACCCCGTAGTCGTGGACTTCGGCGCCACGTTCGAGGGGTACCGCTCCGACATGACCCGCACCTTCTGTGTCGGTACCGACCCCGAGGGCGAACTGGCCCGCATCTTCGCCGTGGTCGGCGAATCACAGGCCGCCGGCGCCGCCGCCGTCCGTCCGGGTATCAGCGCCAAAGAGGTCGACGACGTCTGCCGTCAGATCATCGCGGACGCCGGCTGGGCCGAGCGTTTCGAGCACGGCACCGGGCACGGCGTCGGCCTCGATATCCACGAGGCCCCGACGGTCAGCCAATTGGGCACTGCTATCCTGGCTCCCGGCTTCGTCGTCACCGTCGAGCCCGGTGTCTATGTTCCCGGGCACGGCGGCGTCCGCGTGGAGGACACGTTGGTGGTGACCGAGGACGGCGCCCGCCCCCTGACCCGATTTACAAAGGATATTCATGGCAGTCTCGACCAATGACCTGAAGAACGGCATGAGCCTCGACCTTCCCGAAGGCCTGTTCAGCGTCGTCGAGTTCCAGCACGTGAAGCCGGGCAAGGGCGGCGCGTTCGTGCGCACGAAGCTCAAGAACGTCCGCAGCGGAGCCGTGATCGAGCGCACCTACCGGGCCGACGAGAAGCTCGAGCAGGCCATCATCGACAAGCGGGACATGCAGTTCCTCTACCGCGACGGCACTGACTACGTGTTCATGGACACGACGAGCTACGAGCAACTGCAGGTCCCGCCCGACGCGCTCGGTGAGGCGCCGGACTACCTGAAGGAAGGCGACGCAGCGAACGTGCAGATGTACAACAACGAGATCGTCGGCGTCGAGCTCCCGGCCGCGGTCGAGCTGACGGTGACCGAGACGGAGCCGGGCATGCAGGGCGACCGGGTCTCGGGTGCCCGCAAGCCGGCCACCCTGCAGACCGGCCACGTGGTCCAGGTCCCCCTCTTCGTGAACATCGGGGACGTGATCAAGGTCGACACCCGCTCCGGCGAGTACCTGACCCGGGCCTGACGGCCCGGATGAGCGACACCGCGCCTCGCCACCAGCAGCGGGAGCGGGCGCTCTCCCTGCTCTACGAGGCCGAGCTCAAGGGCGAGGGACTGCTCCAGGTCGTCGACGCCCTCCCCGTGCCGCCCGACCCCTACGTCCGCATCCTCCTCCAGCACGCCGCGGCCACCCGGGAGGAGGCCGACCGGCGCATCGCCGGCGCCTCCGTGGGGTGGCCGCTCGAACGCATGGCGGTCGTCGATCGCCTCGTGCTGCGCCTGGCCGTGGCCGAGCTGCTCGACCCCGACGGCCCGCCGCCGGCGGTGGTGATCGACGAGGCCGTCGAGCTGGCCAAGGAGTACTCGACCGACGATTCGGGCCGGTTCGTCAACGGGATCCTCGCGACGATCGCCGCCGACATCGCCCCGCGCTAGCGCGAGGAGCGCGCTGCCGGCCCGTGGCCGCACCCCGGCGCGCTAGAGTCGGCACCTGACCGTGAAGTGAGTCCCGTGAGGCTCACACGGCTGGAGGAGCAGTGGCCGAACGCGAACGCAGTCATACGCGACCCCTCGGGGGCGTATTCGTGGCCCACTCCCAGGTCCTGACCTCCGGCGACGTCCTCCGCGCCCTCACGCGCATGGCGCACGAGGTGGTCGAGCGCAACGGGGGCGTCGAAGACATCGTCCTCGTGGGGCTCCAGACGGGAGGCGTCCCGCTGGCCACGAAGATGGCCGAGATCCTCCGCCAGATCGAGGCGATCGACCGGCTCGACGTCGGCAGCCTCGATGTGGCCTTCTACCGCGACGACATCGGGCTGCGCCCCGTCCTCCCGGAGGCCGTCACCGACATCCCGGTCGACCTGGCCGGCAAGGTGGTCGTGCTCGTCGACGACGTGCTGTTCACGGGTCGCACCATCCGCGCCGCCCTGAACGCTCTCAATGACTTCGGCCGGGCCCGGGCCATCCAGCTGGCGGTCATGGTCGACCGCGGCCACCGGGAGCTGCCCATCCGGCCCGACTACGTGGGGAAGAACCTCCCGACGCGGCGCGAGGAGATGGTCGACGTCGGTGACGACGGCGTCTGGATAGGCAGTCTGGAGGACAAGTGACCGGGACCCAGCACCTGCTCTCGGTCGCCGACCTCGGACCGGACGACATCGCCGAGGTCCTCCGGGTCGCCGAGGCCTTCGCCGAGGTGGAGCGCCGCTCGGTGCCCAAGGTCCCGACCCTGCGCGGGAAGGTGGTGGCCACGCTCTTCTTCGAAGAGTCGACCCGCACGCGGCTCTCGTTCGAGACCGCGGCCAAGCGGCTCTCGGCCGACGTGCTCTCGCTGGCCGTGGCCAACTCGTCGGTGAAGAAGGGCGAGAGCCTGCGGGACACCGTCGAGACAGTCGAGGCCATGGGCATCGACGCCGTCATCATCCGGCACTCGTCGGCCGGGGCGCCCCATCAGGTGGCGCGCTGGGTCGAGCGCGCCCATGTGGTCAACGCCGGCGACGGCTGGCACGAGCACCCGACGCAGGCCCTGCTGGACTGCTTCACGGTGCGCCAGGTCCTGGCCGAGCGCAAGGGCGTGGCGCCCGAGGAGCTCGGCATCGGCTGCTTCGAGGGTCTGCGCGTCCTGATCGTCGGCGACATCCGCCACAGCCGGGTGGCCCGCTCCGAGGTGTTGGCCTACACCGCCCTGGGAGCCCACGTCACCCTCGCCGGACCGGGCAGCCTGCTGCCCCCCTCGTTGGAGGGCTGGCCCGTCGAGGTGGCGGCCGACCTCGATGCCGCGCTGGGCGACACGGACGTCGTCTCGCTGCTGCGCCTCCAGGCCGAGCGGGGGAGCGGGTCGTTCGTCCCGAGCCTGCGCGAGTACACGGCGGGGTGGGGGCTCACGGCGCGCCGGGCCGACCTCCTGTCCGAGCACGCCATCGTGACCCATCCCGGGCCGATGGTGCGCGGGGTCGAGATCGCCTCCGACGTGGCCGACCTGCCGCGCACCGTGGTCACCCAGCAGGTAGCCAACGGCGTGGCCGTGCGGATGGCCATCCTCTTCCTCCTGCTCGGCGGCGAATTCCCGAGGACCGCGGAGGTACCGGCCGTTGCCTGAGATCACCCTTGTCATCCGGGGCGGCACGGTTGTCGCACCCGGCGGTCTGACCCGACGCGACGTCGCGGTCGCCGGGACCGACGTGGTCGGACTGGCCGAGTCCATCGACGCGCCGCGTGGCGCGCGGGTGCTCGACGCCACCGGCTGCCTGGTGGGCCCCGGCCTGGTCGATCTGCACACCCACTTGCGCCAGCCGGGCCGCGAGGAGGCCGAGACGATCGAGACTGGGGCGCGGGCGGCCGCGCTGGGGGGCTACACCGCCATCGTCGCCATGCCCAACACCGAGCCGGCCATCGACACGGCCGGCGTGGCGGCGGAGGTACTGGCCCTCGGTGCCGGCTCTACGGCTGAGGTCGCCGTGGCGGGTGCCATCACGGTCGGGCGGGCCGGACACGCGCTGGCGCCGCTCGGCGAGCTGGCCGCTCTGGGCGTCACTCTCTTCACCGACGACGGCGCGGGCGTGCAGGACGGCGCCGTCATGCGGCGTGCACTCGACTACGCCAAGGGTCTGGGCGTCACGCTGGCCCAACACTGCGAAGACAGCTGCCTCGCCGCCGGGGGCGCCATGCACGAGGGGTGTTGGTCGAGCCGGCTCGGCATCCCGGGCATGCCCGCTGCGGCGGAGGAAGCCATGGTGGCCCGCGACATCGCCCTGGTCCGGCTGACCGGCGCACCGGTGCACTTCTTGCACCTGTCCACGGCGGGGTCCGTCGACCTGGTCCGCCGGGCCAAGGAGGAGGGCCTCGCGGTCACAGCCGAAGCGGCACCGCATCACATGCTCCTCACCCACGCCGCGGTGGCCGGGTACGACCCCGTCTTCAAGGTCAACCCGCCGCTGCGCACGGACCAGGACGTGGCCGCCGTCGTCGCCGGGTTGTGCGACGGCACCATCGATGCCGTGGCGACCGACCACGCGCCCCACGCGCCCGAGTCCAAGGACGTCCCGTTCGATCAGGCGCCGCCGGGCATGTTGGGCCTGCAGACGGCGCTGCCGATCGCCTGGGAGGTCCTCTCACCGCACCTGGCACCCGAGCGCCTCTTCGCGCTGATGAGCACGCAGCCGGCGGTCATCGCCAAGCTGACGGCGGCGGATCTCCGTGGCGCCGGCCACAGCGCGCAGGGTGGACCGGTCGAGGAGGGAGCGACGGCCAACCTGTGCGTCTTCGACCCCGCCGCGACGACGGTCGTCGACCCGGCGGGTCTGGCCAGCCGCAGCCGCAACACGCCCTATGCCGGACGCACGTTTGCCGGCGCCGTGCGCCACACCGTGCTGCGGGGCGAGGCGGTCGTGATCGACGCAACGGCGCAACGGTGAGGACGGCTTCGACCGGCAACGGTGACAGGCCTGCCGCGCTCCTGGTGACCGCGGACGGAACGGTCTTCACGGGCGAGGCGGCAGGCGCCGACGTGCCGGTGGCGACCGGCGAGCTCGTCTTCAACACCGCCATGAGCGGCTACCAGGAGGTGATCACCGACCCCTCCTACGCGGGCCAGGTCATCGCCTTCACCAGCACGCACATCGGGAACTACGGGACCAACGCCGCGGACGACGAGGCCGTCGCGCCGCACTGCCGCGGCATCGTGGTGTGCGACCTGGCCGGCGAGCCGTCCAACTGGCGGGCGACCGAGGGTCTCGAGCCCTTCCTGCGCCGCCACGGGGTCCCCGCCCTGACCGGCGTCGACACGCGCCGTCTCGCCCGCCATGTCCGCACCGCGGGAGCCGTGCCGTGTGCCTTCGGGACGGCACCGGAGGCGGAGCTGCGGGCAGCAGCGGCGTCCGCCGCCGGCACCGACGGCATGGACCTCGTGTCGGGCGTCACTGCCGCCGCGCCCAGCATGCATCCCGGCACGGGGCCGGGTGCGGGAAGCGGCCTGCGCATCGTGGCCTATGACTTCGGCGTCAAGACGACGATGGTGCAGCTCCTCACCACGGTGGGCACCGTCACGGTGGTGCCCGCCGGCACCGCGGCGGACGACGTGCTCGGCCTGGAGCCCGACGGCGTGTTCCTCTCCAACGGCCCCGGCGACCCCGCGGCCCTCCCGGGCCCGACGGCCGCCGTGGCGGACCTGGTGGGGCGGGTGCCGGTCTTCGGCATCTGCCTCGGTCACCAGATCCTGGCCACTGCCCTGGGCGGGTCCACCTACAAGTTGCCCTTCGGTCACCACGGCGCCAACCATCCCGTGCAGCGCCTGGAGACCGGGGTCGTCGAGATCACGAGCCAGAACCACAATTACGCGGTCGCAGCGGGCTCCATTCCCGACGCCGAGACCACCCACGTCAACCTCAACGACGGCGTGATCGAGGGGTTCCGGTCCCTCACGGCACCGGCGTTCTCGGTGCAGTACCACCCGGAGGCCGCACCGGGCCCGCACGACGCCCGCTACCTGTTCGGGGCCTTCCGCGACCTCATGCTCGGCCATCCCACCCGCCCGACCGGCGCCGCCACCGGGGCGCGCTGAGCATGCCGCGCCGCGACGACCTCCAGTCGATCCTCGTCATCGGGTCGGGCCCGATCGTGATCGGCCAGGCCTGCGAGTTCGACTATTCGGGCACCCAGGCCTGCCGGGTCCTGGCCGCGGAGGGGTACCGGGTCATCCTGGCCAACTCCAACCCGGCGACGATCATGACGGACCCCGGGACGGCGGACCGGACCTACATCGAGCCGCTCGACCCGGAGGTCCTTACTGCCATCATCGAGAAGGAGCGGCCTGACGCGCTGCTGCCGACCCTCGGCGGGCAGACGGCGCTCAACCTGACCATGCAGCTCGTCGAGCTCGGTGCCCTGGAGCGCTACGGGGTGGAGGTGATCGGGGCGAGGCCCGAAGCGATCTCGACCGCTGAGGACAGGGACCGCTTCAAGGCCGCCATGGAGGAGATCGGGCTCGAGGTGCCTCGCTCGGGATTCGCCCACTCCCTGCAGGAGGCGGAGGAGATCGCATCCGACATCGGGTTCCCGATCATGGTGCGACCGAGCTTCATCCTCGGCGGGAAGGGGACGGGCATCGCCGAGGACGCGGCGGACTTCGCCCAGCTCGCCGTGGAGGGCCTGGCCGCGAGCCCGGTCGGCCAGATCCTGGTGGAGCAGTCCATCGCCGGTTGGAAGGAATTCGAGCTCGAGGTGATGCGCGATGCCGCGGACAACTGCGTCATCGTCTGCTCCATCGAGAACTTCGACCCCATGGGCGTGCACACGGGTGACTCCATCACGGTGGCTCCCGCGCAGACGCTCACCGACGTGGAGTACCAGGCCATGCGCGACGACGTGTTCGCCTGCCTCCGCCGGGTGGGTGTCGAGACCGGTGGTTCCAACGTGCAGTTCGCGGTGGAGCCGTCGACGGGGCGGCGGGTCATCATCGAGATGAACCCCCGCGTGTCCCGGTCGTCGGCTCTGGCGTCGAAGGCCACCGGTTTCCCCATCGCGAAGATCGCCGCCCGCCTCGCCGTCGGCTATCTGCTCAACGAGATCCCGAACGACATCACGAAGGCGACGCCGGCATCGTTCGAGCCGACGATCGACTACGTCGTGACCAAGGTCCCACGATGGGCTTTCGAGAAGCTGCCCGGAGCCGACGGACGGCTCGGCACCCGGATGCAGTCCGTCGGCGAGGTCATGGCGATCGGGCGCACCTTCTGCGAGTCGCTGCAGAAGGCTCTGCGCTCGCTGGAGCAGGGCCGGGCCGGTCTCAACGCCGATCCGGCCGGAGCGCCGCTCGATGCGCTTTCCCCCGCGGAGCTCCTCGAGCGGATGGCGATCGCCACCCCCGAACGGGTCTTCGAGCTCGAAGCGGCGCTGCGCCGAGGCGTGGCGGTCGAAGAGGTGGTCGCCGCCACCGGCATCGACCCCTGGTTCGTCCGCCAGGTCGGGCGCATCGCGGTCGAGCACCGGCGCATCGCTGCGGCGGACTCGCTCGGGCCCGCCGACTTCCGGCGGGCCAAGCGGCTCGGGTTCTCGGACGCGCAACTGGCGCACCTGCGCAATGCGACCGAAGCGGACATGCGGGCGGCCCGGCTGGCGCACGGCGTGCGGGCGACGTTCAAGACGGTCGACACCTGCGCCGCGGAGTTCGAGGCCTTCACGCCCTACCACTACGCCACCTACGAGGAGGAGGACGAGGTCCGCCCGTCCGATCGCCCTCGGGTGATCATCCTGGGTTCGGGCCCCAACCGCATCGGCCAGGGCATCGAGTTCGACTACTGCTGCGTGCACGCCTCCATGACGTTGCGCGACGCCGGCTACGAGACGGTCATGATCAACTGCAATCCGGAGACCGTCTCGACCGACTACGACACGTCGGACCGGCTCTACTTCGAGCCGCTGACGAACGAGGACGTGGCCAACGTGCTCGACGCGGAATTGGCGGCCGGGGGAAGCGTGACCGGGATCATCGTCTCCCTCGGTGGGCAGACACCGCTCAAGCTGGCTGGCTCCCTCCCCCCGGAATTGGTGCTCGGTACCAGCCCGGCGTCGATCGACCTGGCCGAGGACCGGGAGCGCTGGAACGCGCTGTGTCGCGAGTTGGAGATCCCGCAACCGCCCGGCGGGACGGCGACCACCTCGACGGAGGCGCTCGCCATCGCGGGGCAGATCGGCTACCCGGTGCTCCTGCGCCCGAGCTACGTCCTGGGCGGCCGCGCCATGGAGATCGTCTATGACGACGATGGGGTGCGCCGCGTCATGCAGGCGATGACAAGCGGCGTGCTGGCCCGTGAGGGCGGCGTCACCGCCGACCGCCCGGTGCTGGTGGACCGGTTCCTGGAGGACGCGGTCGAGGTCGATGTCGATGCCGTACGCGACGGCGAGGGCGAGATCCTGATCGCCGGTGTCATGGAGCACGTCGAGGAGGCGGGGGTGCACTCGGGTGACTCGGCCTGCGCCCTGCCGCCGCAGACACTGCGGGACGAGGTGATCGAGCAACTCGAGCGCCACACCCGCGCGCTGGCGGAGTCACTCGGCGTGTGCGGTCTCATCAACGTGCAGTTCGCGGTGAAGGGCGGACAGGTCTACGTGCTCGAGGCCAACCCCCGGGCGAGCCGGACGGTCCCCTTCGTGGCGAAGGCGACGGGCGTGCCGCTCGCCAAGGTGGCCTCCCGGGTCATGGTGGGCCAGACGCTGGCCGACCTTCGCCGGGAGGGCCTCTTGCCGGCCGATGTCATCGGCCGGGTGCCGGTGCTCGACCACGTGAGCGTCAAGGAGGCGGTGCTCCCGTTCGACCGCTTCCCCGGCGTGGACACCCTGCTCGGCCCCGAGATGCGCTCGACCGGAGAGGTCATGGGGGTGGACATCACCTTCGGCCTCGCCTTTGCCAAGAGCCAGATGGCGGCGGGGACTCGCCTGCCCGACTCGGGCACCGTCTTTCTGTCGCTGGCCGACCGGGACAAGCCGGCCGGACTGGACGTGGCACGGGCCTTCAGCGCTCTCGGCTTCTCCATCGCGGCAACCCTGGGAACGGCCGGCTACCTCCGTTCGGCCGGCCTGGTCGTCGACACCCTGGTGGCCAAGGTGGGGGAGGAGGGCGTGGCCTCGGACGCGGTCGAGCTCATCGCGCAGGGCAAGGTGCAGTTGGTCGTGAACACCCCGCGCGGCCTAGGCCCCCGGGCCGACGGTCAGCACATCCGCACGGCCTCGGTGGTCTACAAGGTGCCGTGCCTCACCACCCTGGCCGCGGCCCGGGCGGCGGCAGCGGGCATGGCCGATCGCGCGGTCGCATCCGCTCGAGGTGCGCCCGCTGCAGGATCTGCACCCGATTCCAGGTCGGCCGGCGCGGTGAGCGCCGCTCCCGACGTACGCCGCGGCGCCATGCTCGCCACACGCGTCGGGAACCTCGAACTCGCCAACCCTGTCATGACCGCGTCGGGGACGTCGGGCCACGGCACGGAACTGTCCGAATACGGCGCGCTGGGCGACCTCGGTGCTGTCGTCGTCAAGTCGCTCTCCGTCGAGCCCTGGCCGGGCAACCCGGCCCCGCGGGTGCACGAGGTCGGGGCCGGCATGCTGAACAGCGTGGGCCTGCAAGGCCCCGGGCTGGCGGCCTGGATCGCCGACGATCTTCCCGCGCTGCGGACCGCGGGCGCGCGCGTCGTCGTGAGCATTTGGGGTTGCTCGGTGGCGGACTACGCGCGAGCGGCTGCGCTCGTCGCCGTCGCGGCCTCTTCGGGCGCGGGGTCCTGCATCGAGGCGCTCGAGATCAACGTCAGCTGTCCCAATGTGGAGGATCGGTCGCGCATGTTCGCCCACTCCGCCGATGCCACGGCGCGCGTGCTCGAGGCGACGGCCTGTGGCCTGCCGCGCTGGGCCAAGCTCAGCCCGAACGTGCCCGACGTGGTGGAGATCGCCGCCGGCGCGATCGAGGGCGGTGCCGACGGGTTGACGCTCGTGAACACGCTGCTCGGGTTGGCCGTCGACACCGAATCGGGTCGTCCTGTCCTGGGCGCCGGTGGCGGCGGGCTCTCCGGTGGAGCGGTGCATCCGGTGGCGGTACGGGCCGTGTGGGAGTGCCGGTCCGCCTTCCCCGAGCTGCCGATCGTGGGCGTCGGAGGCGTCTTCTCGGGTCGTGACGCCGTGGAGCTGCTGTTGGCCGGTGCCGACGCCGTCCAGGTGGGCACGGCCACGTTCCGGGACCCCAGAGCGCCCTGGAAGGTGCTGCGCCAGTTGGCCAAGTGGTGTGAGGCCCACGCCACGACGGTGGGCGAGATCCGCCAGCGGGTACGCCGCCGCGTCGACGAGGGTGCGGCCCGTGCGGCCCCTGACGCCGATCACGACGGTGCGGCCGACGCCGCTGTTCCATTGCTCGAAGAAGGAGGACGTCATGGCTGACAGCTTCGGTGACCGGGTCGTCGCCGCAGTCGCCGCGACGGGGCCGCTGTGCGCGGGGATCGACCCGTCGTCGGCGTTGCTTGCCGCGTGGGGATTGAGTGACGACGCCAAGGGACTGCGTTCCTTTTGTGCCTCGTGCGTCGAAGGGTTCGCCGGAGCGGTGAGTGTGGTCAAGCCGCAGGTCGCCTTCTTCGAGCGGCATGGTTCGGCCGGGATGGCGGAGCTGGAGCGTTTCATCGCCGAGGCGAGGGCTGCCGGCTTGATCGTCATCGCCGATGCCAAGCGGGGCGACATCGATTCGACGGCGGAGGCCTACGCCGACGCGTGGTTGGGAGAGGACAGCCCGCTGGCAGCAGATGCCGTCACGGCGCACCCCTACCTGGGCCTCGGTGCCTTGGCGCCCCTGGTCCGACTGGGTGCCGCCAACGGGCGGGGCGTGCTGGTGGTGGCCCGGAGCTCCAACCCCGAGGGCCGGGGGCTGCAGCAGGCGCGAACCCAGGGGGGAACCGCAGTCGAGGACATGCTCCTCGCCGGGATCGCCGAGCTGAACGGTTCGCCCGAGGTCCCGGTGGGAACGGTGGGGGCGGTGATCGGGGCGACCCTGGAGCCCTCGCCCTTCGCGTTGTCCCAGCTGGGAGGCATAATTCTGGCTCCCGGCCTGGGTGCCCAGGGCGCCGGACCCGCCGACGTGGCCACGCGCTTCGCCGAGTGCCCGCCCGGGACGGTGCTCCCGAGCAGCTCACGAGGGCTGTTGCAGGAGGGGCCGGATCCTGCCGAACTGCGGCGCAACGCGCGCTCTTTGAATCGCGAGCTGGCGGCGGCGATGGGCTGAAGAGGGAAAATGGGTGTGAACGGCCCTGGCCGAGGCGCTATGGTCTCGCCATGCCGCAACCTCCCGCACTCACTCCAGAGCAGCGCGCAGCTGCGCTCGAAAAGGCTGCCAAGGTTCGCCGTGAGCGGGCCGAGGTCAAGGACAAGCTCAAGATGGGCCACCTGTCGTTGGCGGACCTCCTCACGGAGGCGGATTCCAACGAGACCATCGGCAAGATGAAGGTGGTATCCGTTCTCGAGTCCCTCCCCGGTCTCGGCAAGGTCAAGGCGCGTCGCCTGATGGAGACGGTCGGGATCAGCGACAGCCGGAGGCTCCAGGGCCTCGGTGCCAAGCAGCGCGAATCGCTGCTCAAAGAGACTGCGCGCTGAACCGCACGTCGACGAGCCGCGCATCTTCGTGCTCATCGGCCCTGGTGGGGCCGGCAAGGGCACCGTTGCTGCAGCGCTGATCGAGCAGGACCCGAACCTCTGGCTCAGCCGTAGCTGGACGACGAGGGAGGCGCGCCCGGGCGAGCGTGAACGTGACGCCTACGTCTTCGTTGACCGCCCCACCTTCGAAGAGGCCATTGCCCAGGGTCGATTCTTCGAGTGGGCCGAGTTCCTCGACTATCTCATGGGCACGCCCGTCCCCGATCCGCCCCCTGGGGCCGACGTCCTCCTCGAGATCGACGTCCAGGGGGCCGAGCAGGTCCTGGCCAAACGCCCTGATGCGACGGTGATCCTGCTCCTCCCGCCGTCGCCGGAGGTGCAAGCGGAGCGCCTGGCGGCACGGGGAGACGATGAGGCGCACATCCGTCGACGGGTCGAATTGGGGCGATCGGAAGTGGAGCGTGGAGCCGAAATTGCTGCTCACACGGTCATCAACGACGACCTTGGTCAGGCCCTGGCCCAGCTGACGGCTATAGTTGATCGGACTCGGACTGGTGCCCCCTGCGCCGCGAGCCCGGAGGAATCCTGATGGCCCAAGGCCGCCACACGCTCATGGACCCACCAATTGAAGAGCTCCTGGACAAGGTGGACTCGAAGTTCACCCTGGTGGCGCTGGGCTCGGCCCGCGCCCGCCAAGTGAACTCCTACTACAACAGCCTCGGCGAGGGCCTGGGCAAGGTGGTTCCGCCCCAGGTGGCATCGGTGTCGGGGAAGCCCGTTTCCATCGCCTTCGAGGAGATCGCCGCCGGCAAGGCGACGTACACCCGACCCGACCCAGAGGAAGAGGCGGCACTGGCCGCCGCCATCGCGGATGCCGCCGAAGCGGGCCTGCTCGCTGAGGGCGAAGCCGCAGCCGAGGGGGCAGAGACCGCCGAAGTGATCGAAGCACTCGACGTCGGGGGCGACGACCCGGCTGCGAGCTAGGCGCCCGAGGGACAGGCGCGGCGAGCGGCGCCGATGGCTGGAGATCCCCGAAGTGAGGACTCGCCCGTGAACGCTGATCTCGCCCCATCCCGACCACGAGTCGTCCTCGGCGTCTGCGGGGGCATCGCCGCCTACAAGGCGGTTGAGGTGTGCCGACGACTCGTCGATGCCGGGGTGCACGTGACGCCGGTCCTGACCGACGACGCGACACGGTTCGTCGGCGCGGTGACGTTCTCGGCCTTGGCCTCAGAGCCGGTGCAACGGTCCCTGTGGGACGAAGCGTCACCCATCCCCCACACGAGACTGGGCCAGAACGCCGACCTCGTGGTGATCGTGCCGGCGACGGCGCACACGATCGCTCGTTATGCGGCCGGGCTGTCCGACGACCTCCTGTGCGCCACCCTGCTCGCCACACGGGCACCCGTCATCGTCTGCCCCGCCATGCACACCGAGATGTGGGAGCACCCGTCCGTGCGCCAGAACCTGGCCACGCTGGAGGGACGCGGCGTCGAGATCATCCCTCCGGAGAGCGGCAGGCTGGCCGGAGGAGACGCGGGCGAGGGCCGGCTGGCGGATCCGGGCATCATCGCGGCGCGGGTGCTCGAACGGCTCGGCCGCGGGACCCGGCGCGACCTGCACGGGGTGCGTGTGGTGGTGAGTGCCGGGGGCACGCGCGAGCCGCTCGACCCGGTGCGCTTCATCACGAACCGCTCCTCGGGCAAGCAGGGACATGCCATCGCCAGCGCGGCGGCCCGCCGCGGCGCGTCGGTCACGCTCGTCACATCGTCACCCCTCGAGTTGCCCCGCGATGTCTCATCGGCGGTGACGCGGATCGACGTGGAGACGGCCGCCGACATGGAGCACGCGGTCGGCGCAGCAGCCGAGGGAGCCGACGTCGTCGTGATGGCCGCGGCCGTGGCGGACTTCCGTCCCAAGCGTTCGGCGGGCACGAAGCTGTCCAAGGAGGAGGGGATCCCGGAGTTGGTCCTCGAGCCGACGCCCGACATCCTGGCCGGCCTGGCAGCTCGGCGCCGCCCTGGGCAGGTGCTCGTGGGATTCGCCGCCGAGACCCACGATGCGCTCGAACGGGGCCGGCGCAAGCTCACCCGCAAGGGGGTCGACCTGCTCGTCGTTAACGATGTGAGCGCGCCCGGCGCTGGTTTCGACCACGACACCAACGCAGTCGTGATCTTGGAGGCGGACGGGAGCGCAGAGGAAATCCCTCTGACCTCCAAAGACGCAGTGGCAAATGCCGTATTGGATAGGGTGAACGCCCACCACAACGAGAAGCGGAGCACGACGTGAGAACCACATTCACCTCGGAGTCGGTCACCGAGGGGCACCCGGACAAGATGGCGGACCAGATCTCTGACGCCGTCCTCGACGCCATGCTCGAGGGTGATCCCGCGAGCCGCGTTGCCTGCGAAACTCTGCTGACCACCGGCCTCGTGGTGGTGGCCGGCGAGGTGACGACGTCCACCTACGTCGACATCCCCTCCATTGTGCGCGAGACGGTGTGCGACATCGGGTACGACAACGACTCCTACGGCTTCAACGGGAAGACCTGCGGTGTGCTGGTGTCCCTGGACGCCCAGTCGCCGGACATCGCGCAAGGCGTCGATGCCGCGTTCGAGCTCCGCAGTGGCAAGGGCGGCGAGGACATCCTCAATGCCCAGGGTGCCGGAGACCAGGGAATGATGTTCGGCTACGCCTGCGACGAGACACCGGACCTCATGCCCCTCCCGATTTGGCTGTCGCACCGCCTCTCCGAGCGCCTGGCCCAGGTCCGCCGGGCCGCCACCGTGCCCTACCTGCGCCCGGACGGCAAGACGCAGGTCTCGGTCGTGTACGAGGATGGACGCCCGGTGCGCATCGACACCGTGCTGATCTCGACCCAGCACGCAGGCGGCATCGACCTCGAGGAGCAGCTGCGACCGGATCTCACCGAGCACGTGATCAATCCGCTCCTCCCGACGGACCTGGACACCGACGGCCTACGGATCTTCGTCAACCCGACGGGGATCTTCGAGCTGGGCGGTCCCCACGCCGACACCGGTCTGACCGGACGCAAGATCATCGTGGACACCTACGGCGGGATGGCCCGTCACGGCGGCGGGGCGTTCTCGGGCAAGGACCCCTCGAAGGTCGACCGCTCGGCGGCCTATGCAGCGCGCTGGGTGGCCAAACACGTTGTCGCCTGCGGCGCCGCAAAGCGCTGCGAGGTGCAGGTGGCCTACGCCATCGGCGTCGCGCACCCGGTGTCCCTGCTCGTGGAAACTTTCGGCACGGAGTCGGTCGATCCCGAGAAGATCGCCGAAGCAGTGCGCGAGCTGTTCGATCTGCGCCCGGCTGCCATCTCCCGCGACCTCGACCTGCGCCGCCCCATCTACAAGAAGACGGCGGCCTACGGTCACTTCGGGCGCTCGGAGAAGGAGTTCACGTGGGAGGCCACCCCGCGGGTGGACGACCTGCGGACCGCCTTGGAACTCTGATTTCTCGATCGCTCCCCTGAAGGGGGCCGTCGTCCTTTGGCCATGACCGCATGACGCAGGACGTTGGGACCCGGGACGAGCCGCGTGCGGTGCGCGTGCGCACGGAAGTGGCGGCAGTGGCCAAGACGTTGGACTACGCCGTCCCCCCCGGCTGGAGCGACGAGGTTCACATCGGCACCCGGGTGCGCGCGCCCCTCCATGGGCGGACGGTGCGGGGCTGGGTCGTCGAGGAGGACGTCCTTCCACCGGCCGGTGTCGCCGTCCTCCCGCTGAAGTCGTGGTTGGGGTGGGGTCCGCCGCCCGCGCTCATCGAGCTGGCGGAGTGGGCGGCCTGGCGCTGGGCCGGTCCAGCCTCCTTCTTCCTGCGGATAGCGTCCCCGCCGACCATCGTACGCGCACTGCCCGATGCACCTCCGCTGCCGGCACGGCACGACGGGGCCGTTTCGCTCGAACGGGCGGAGCTCGAGCTGGCGCAGCCCGGCGTGACGATCGTCCGCCAACCCCCGCTCACGGACCCGATCGATCTCGTGTCGTCGGTCGTCGGGGACCCGGCCGTGCGCGCCCGCGGCGGCAGCGTCCTGGTGCTCGTCCCGTCCGCGGGGTGGGCGGAGCGGCTCACGGCGCGGCTGGTGCGCCGGGGGTATCCGACGGCCGGAACCTGGGAGCAGGCGCGAGCGGGTTGGCCGGTCGTGGTCGGCAGCCGGGCCGGTGCCTGGGCTCCCGTCCCGCGACTGGCTGCCGTCGTCATCCTCGATGCGCACGACGCCGCCTACCGGGAGGAGAGCGCACCGACCTACAGCGCGGTGGACGTCCTGCTCGAGCGAGCCCACCGCGAGGACGTTCCCTGCGTCCTGGCGTCCCCCGTGCCGCCGGTGGCGCTGGCCGGGCAAGAGGGGCTGCGTACGTTGGCACCCTCGCGCCGAGAGGAGCGAGCGGGCTGGCCCGTGCTCGAGCGGGTCGACCGCCGCGCCGCTGACCCGCGGAGCGGCATGTTCTCGGAGGAGTTCGTCCGCCTGGCCCGGTCGGTCCTCGACGATGCCGCGGCGGTCGAGCGCGGGCCGCTCGTCTGCGTCTACAACCGCACCGGCGGTGCCCGCCTGCTGGCCTGCCGCCACTGTGGGGAGCTGGCGCGCTGCGCGCGCTGCGGCGCTGCCGCGGCCCAGCCGCGCGGCACCGAGGTGCTCCAGTGCCCGCGGTGCGGTGACACCCGCCCCGTCGTCTGCACCGCCTGCGGTCGCCTGAAGATGAAGACCCTGCGGGTCGGGGTGAGCCGCCTCCGCGAGGAGTTGGGTGCGCTGCTCGGTGTCGGGGTCGGGGAGGTGGCTGGCCCACCGCCGGCCGGGTCGGATCCGCCCGTCCCGGCGGCCCCGGTCCTCGTGGGCACCGAGGCGGTGCTGCACCGGGTCCGCCGTGCCGCCGCCGTGGTGTTCCTCGACATCGACCTGCACCTGCTGGCCCCCCGGCTCTCCGCGTCCGAGGAGACCTTGGCCCTGTTCGTCCACGCGGCGCGGCTCGTCGGACCCCGGAGCGCCGGCGCACCGTGGGCGCGCCTGCAGGTGCAGACCCGGGTGCCGGACCACCCGCTGTTGACCGCGATCTCCCAGGGCGAACCCGCAGAGGTGTTGGCCGACGAAGTGGCCGTCCGCCGTACGTCGGGCCTGCCCCCGTTTGCCGCGCTGGCCCTCGTGTCGGGCACCCTCGCCCCGGTGTACGCCGAGTCGTTGCGACGTGAGGCCGCCGCGCCGGCGAGCCCGGGCGCCACCGCCACCACCACGGTGTCGCCGCTCGGCGACGACCGGTTCCTCGTCCGGGCGGACACGCACCAGTCCCTGTGCGACCTCTTGGCCCGGACCGCCCGACCGTCGGGCCGAGGGCTGCGTGTCGAGGTCGACCCCGTCTCGCTCTGAGCGCGGGAGCCTGGAAGGGCGGCGTGCCGACCTGGGAGCGGATCGGGAATCACAGGCCCCGCCGGTAGGATGGTGGCATGGCTGGCCTTCCCATTCGGCAGTACGGGGACCCCGTGCTCAAGGAGCGCACCCGCGAGGTGGACGAGATCGACGGGGCCCTGGTCAGCCTGGTCGATTCCATGATCGAGACCATGTACGCCGCCCCCGGTACCGGGCTGGCGGCCAACCAGGTGGGAGTGCAGCGCCGCATCTTCGTCTACGACGTCGGCGACGGCGCCCGCACCGTCATCAACCCGAGCATCATCGAGAGCGACGGGGAGTGGGCCTACGACGAGGGTTGCCTGTCGGTGCCCGGCCTCAGCTGGGAGATCGTGCGGCCCAACACTGTGCACCTGGTCGGCCTCGACCTCGACGGGAACGAGATCTCGCTCGAGGCATCTGAGCTCGAGGGCCGCGTGTTCCAGCATGAGCTCGACCACCTCGACGGCATCCTCTTGGTGGAGCGCCTCAACGAGGACCAGCGCAAGGAAGCGGTCAAGATCCTGCGCAGCCGCACGCTGGACTTGCCGGAGTCGGACCCGGACGGTCTCTCCAACCTGTTCTCGCGCTAAGTCCTGGCAAATAGGTGTGATGGAGGTGGCCTGAAGGCCGGGGCTCACGCCGGACATAGTGCCCGAGGGTGCGACACCCGCTGCTACCCGCCTTTGCGTTCCCCAATCCGAACGCGCACTCCATCCATGAACGGTGCTCGATTGCAAGCCGACTCCAGGAGGGTGCTTCGATAAGCGCCGACCCGGCGAACGGAGACACCTCGTACATCCTCGGCCTGATTGTTTTGGGGCACTTCTCACACAGCTGCGTCGCTGGGTGCCAGCCGAGGGAAGAGGTGCCAGCAAATCTGCCTTAGGAACTTGATGAGAATGTCAGGGGTGAACTCTACGTTGGGTCCTTCGAGTTCTGACGGCAGTGGCACTCCCATCTTCTTCTCTGCATCTATCAATCCTGGGCCGATGGCCTTGCCGAGCGTGCTGAGTGCTCCACCGGCAGCGGCAATGTCCACCGACCACGCTGGCACGGGCTGGGCCTCGACGTTGACCCAGTTCTCGGGACCGCGCGGCTTATCGAGGGAGAACACCTGGTTGAAGGTTCGAGCCGACGCGTCACGTTGGGTGAATGGCTCGCCCAGGTCCCACGACAGGCGGAGTGTGGCGATGAGGGAGGTGTGCCGGTACTCCTCGTTGTAGACCGAACCTGGCTCGACCCAGGGCGAGACGATGATGGCGGGGACCCGGTAGCCCGAGCGATCGAAGGTGAATCCAAGTTCTCCCGCTGGCGCCGCAGCATCGGGCGGTGGGACTGGTCCCGGTGCCACGTGGTCATAGGTGCCACCCGGCTCATCCCAGCCGACCAGCAGGGCGGTGTTCCAGACATTGGTGCCCGAAGGTGAGGTCATCGACCGGTAGGCGTCGTAGATGCGCTGCAGAACGGACTCTCCACCGAGCATCGACGAAGGCGGGTCGAACCCGATGTCCATGTCTGAACCGATGAATGATCGGCCATAAGCAGGGTGGTAGTCATTGTGGCCCGAGGTCATGTCCGGCTCGATCAACGAAAAGTCCGGCAGCGTCCCGGCGGCGGCATCTTTCTCAAACTCGGCAAGCGGCACGAAGTGCGTGGCCAGGCGGCCTTGGAGGAAGGGAAAGTGGATGAGGCCGGTGATCGACAGAGGCATGGGTTCGGTGACATAGACCTTCCAGGTCTTGCCGTGGGCTTCGAGGCGCTCGAAGGGGGTCTCGGCGGTGTTCTTGGTCATCCACTTCGTGGACGGGCTGTTCACCACCAGCCCCGAAGACGTGGCGGCGGTCCAAAACGATCGGTTCATGAAGGTCTGGGACGGGACTTCTGAGAACCAGTGGTCGAACACGCCGAAGTCCCGGGCGATGCCGCTCAACACCGGGAGTTGCTCGGGGGTGTAGCCGGTCATGATCTGGGCGTACTCGTCGTAAGTGGGCTGGCGATCCCACTTCCCCGGTGAAGGTGGAGATGTAGTCCGTGACGAAACCCTCCATGGTCGGCGTCGCACCGGGCGGTGGTGTGTTCCAGGGTTCGCTCGCCTCCTCACCGATCTTGAAGCGGTTGTGGTTGTCGAGGGTACTGAAGAGCTGGGTATTCGTGTGGAAGAACTCTTCACCCGAGTCGGGATTGGGCGAGTCCATGTCTTTGGCGACGCTGTAGGGAACCACCGTGCGGTCGACACCGTGCTCGGCCCACTCGGGGATCGGATTGCTCAGGTCCTTGCCGAGCACGCCTTCGAAGGTCTGCTCGTCGTCCGGGCCGTAGAGGCGGCCTAGCACGTTGTCGAGCGATCGGTTCTCGAACAGCACAACCACAACGTGATCGAGTGCCTGTGTCCGGGTTGGTAATTCGGCCATGCGGCGTCTCCTGTTTGGACCGGATGGTCGGGGAAACGGCCATCCCAGAAGCGGTTCAGTATATTCACCGGGGTTGGCAATCCAGAGTGAGCAGGTCGTCGGGCTGCCCCCATAAGTTCAAGGTTCACCAGCGAGAAGCCTGCGGCAGTAGCGCCGCAGGGTGGCACCCAGTCCCGGTGAACGGGGGCAGGTAGCACGTCTTGATCGGCCCACTTGACTCTGACCATCGGTGAGGGTTCATGCTTCAACGTGTGGACGATCTCATGGCAATAGGTGAGTTCTCCGAGCGCTCCGGTTTCTCCGCAAAACGGCTCAGGACGTACGCCGCCGAGGGACTTCTCGCCCCCGCCGCGGTGGACCCGGTTTCGGGTTACCGCTACTACTCGCCAGGGCAGTTGGCTGACGCCCAGGTCATTGATGCCCTACGACATGCCAACATGCCGCTAGCAGACATCCGCGCCTTCATGCGTCAACCATCCCGGGAGAGGCTTGATGTCTGGGAGAGGCAGCTCCACGCCAACGCGAGCCACCGGCAGAGAGCTCTCACCCTGGCCCGCCACCTTTTTGCGGTGAGCCTCAATGCACATTTCCCGATCGTTCACCCAGATTTCAAGGAGGAGTTCATGATCACCCTGCGAACCGCTGGGCGCAGCGACATCGGCCGGGTACGCGAAAGCAACGAAGACGCCATCGTGACAAATGATCGACTTGCGCTGGTCGCCGACGGAATGGGCGGACATCCCGGCGGCGAGATCGCAGCGAATGCAGCCGCGGGTGTGATTCCTGCGGTCTTCACTGGCGAATCAGCAGACGAGCTCGAAGCGGCGCTGCGTGCGGCGAACTGGGCGATCCGGGACCGGGCGCTCGCGCAGCCCGGGCTCGAGGGCATGGGCACCACGATCTGTGTAGCAGGACTCCTCACAGACGGACACCTTGCGATCGTCAATGTGGGCGACAGCCGGGCCTATCTTTGGCACGGCGATGAGCTGTCCCGACTGACCCAGGACCACAGCGTGACGGCCGCACTCATCGAGCGCGGCGAGCTACGAGAGGTGGATGCAGCTGAGCACCCGCATTACGGAGTTCTCACCCGAGCTCTGGGCGTCGGGTCCGATGTCGAGATCGACCGCAGAACACTGGCCGTCGAGGCAGGAGATCGAATCGTCGTTTGTACTGACGGCCTATTCAACGAGCTCTCCCGCGAGGAGATCGCGAATGCCATGGCGGCAGGCGGAGACGTGGCCGACATCGTTGACAACCTGATCGACGGTGCCATCAGCCATGGGGGCCGCGACAATGTCTCTGTAGTGGTCGCCGAGGTGGCTGCTTGAGGGCTTCGATCTGGCGCAATAGGTCAGCAAGCAGCTGGTCGGCTGCAACCTTGGCACAGTCCTGGCGAACGGAGGCAACCGTTACGTGCGAGATGATGGACAAATGCCGTCCGAGCCTGACCGCCGCTCCGTGCTCCAGGACCTCATCTCCTTAACGGTTCCAGTAGACCAAGCCAACGGGAGGGTCCGGGCGTTGCCGTGGGACAGTTCGACCGCCTTTGTCCTTTTGAACAGGGCAGACTGTGTGCGGCTGCTCGACTCCTACCTCACGGAGCGCCTTACCGCCGAGCAGTGCGAAACCTGGGCCGAAGCCATCGAAAGCCGAGAGGATGTCGAGCTTGAAGACGGAGCCTCGGACCTGTTGAAGGCGTTTCTTTTTGAGATTTCGACGCCTGAAATCAACGGGCCTCTGTCTCTTGAATCCGCTCGGGAGTGGAAAGACCGTCTCGCATAATCGCACCCTCCCGGCAATGTATGGGGATATTTAGCGGGGTCCCGATGACGAAGTACACCGAGCTGACCGACGAGGCCGAAATCTCACTCGATGCTGGGCGGCACTGGCTGAAGCAAGGCGTCTACTGGGTCTTGACGGCGGCTATAGCAATCTTCGACGGTTCCTACGCCGGTTCAGACCCCCCGCTTGACCTCGTTGTCAGAGACCGACGCACCGGGAAGGTCGTTCACAAGGCCGGTCCATAGGGGCGGAGGCAGTCCAAGAAGCGCAGGAGGCGGCGAGAGTTATCCGGGTAATCGGGTTTGTGGGCTACGTGAATCGAGAAAGCCTCTGATCCGGCGAACTGGGGCGGTCACGGCTCTTGACTGTCGGCGCGTGTTCCCCTTCGTTGGGCCTCCAACTCGAATCATGGGACGGGCGTCGAACCGACCGCGTTGAGGAATTTGGTGGCGATCGGTGCCGCGACCGCGCCGCCGACGCCGCCCCCGACGATCAGGACTGCGAAGGCGAGCCCGCCGTGATATCCGATGAACCAGGCGTCGGTCTGCGGGGGGTTGTTCGTGCCGAACTCCGCCGTACCCGTCTTGCCGAATGTGCCGGCTGGGAGCCCGGCGCTCGCGGCGGTGCCGATCGAGCTCGTCACAACGGCCTGCATCATGGTGCGCAGGCCGGCCACGACGTTGGGATCGATGGACTCTGACGGTGCCGTGTCGTCGCCTGCTCCCGACACCAAGCGAGGAAGGTGCAGGCTTCCCGAGTCCACGGAGGCAGCGACAGTGGCCATGGCGAGAGGTGAGACCACGACCTGCGCCTGCCCGATGGCGGTGGCCGCGGCATCAGAGATCGAGTTGGGTGTCGGCACCTTGCCACCGAAGGCGGCCAGTCCCATGTTGATATCCGCACCGATGCCGAACTGATCGGCCGTCGGCGCGTAGCTCGTGGCGGGGATCGAGGTCGACATACCGATGAAAGCGGTGTTGCACGACATGGCGAAAGCCTGGAGCATTGAGAGGGACGCTGTCGTCTCGCCCTCGAAGTTGTGGAAGACCTCGCCGTTCACCGTGACGGTGGGTGGACACGACGCCGGGCTCGAGGTGGTGGAGCCATGTTCGAGAAGGTCGGCCGAAGTCACTACCTTGAACGTCGATCCTGGCGGGTACGCGCCGGTGAAGGCCTCGTTCACCTGCTGCGTGTCAGGCAGGCTCACCGAGGCGAGGACGTCACCCGTCGACGCCTGGATGGCGACAAGATCGGCGGGCAGCGTCTCCCCACTGAGGGCGGATTCGGCCGCCTGTTGGATCGCTGGGTCGATGGTCGTCTGCAGCGCCATGCCTGGGCGATCCGGATCACGTTTTAGGGTGGCCACGGTGTTGCCGGCGTGGTCGGTGACGGCGACGGTGGCGCCCGGCGACCCGGCAAGCTCGTGTTCGTACGCTTCTTCGATGCCCGTTTGACCGACCAAGTCACCGGCCGAGTACGCCGGACCGAGCAGCCGCAGCTCCTGCGCCGTGACGGGCCCGAGCGTGCCGACGACGTGCGCACCGAGCTCAGTGGTGAGCGGGCTGCGGGCGCCGAAATTGTTGAAGACGGTGCCGGGCACGGGATAGATGGTTGGCTTGAGCTGTTCGTAGCGAGCCTGGGTCAGTGAGATCACAGGCACAAACCAAGTGGGATGGACGCGAGCGGTCGTCTCTGCGACCTGGATCTGGGCGGCGGATGCACCGGTCTGGAGCAGGGCTGCGGTCAGCGCGTTGCCGTCGGTGACCCGCGACCCCTCGATGCCTACGGACACCATGGGCGCGTCCGTGGTCAGGGGCGTGCCTCCAGTTCCCAGGATGGCGGCCCGTGCCGGCCAGGTCACCTCGGTCGCCACGGTGTCGCCGGGACCGAGCGACGGGATGATCGAGCGCGGAGACCACACGATCTTCCACGTACCCGAGGTGTCGGAAAGACGCAAACTGCTGTGGACCGTAAGCGAGCCGATTGTGCCCAGCAGCAGGTGGCTTGTAATCGGTGCAGTGGCGCTCGAGCCCGCGGTCGAGACCGCGCCGGCGTCGTGGGTCGCGGCGGTGAGACGGAGGTCGCTCGCCACGCTTCGGTTGAACGAGACGAAGTCCGAAGGAGGCTTCGCCACGAGCAGAGCCATCGACCGATAGTCCTGATGGTTCCAAGCAGAGAGGTATTGGTTTACCGTTGAGTCGGCTCCCGGTGCGCCCCCGCCACATGCCGCGAGCAAGCCGGCTACCGCTCCGATCCCGACTGCAGAAGCCAGGGCGCGTCGACCCGAGTTGTGGGCCCCTCGCTTCGCCGTGCACCACCATGCCGCCCTCATGTGTCGCCACTCTTGCACTTTGGGTGCGCCGACGCCGTCGTGAGAACCTGAAGCGCGTCTGGCCGCCCGGCTACGTCGCCGAAGGTGATAGCTGACACCTCGATCGCCCGATCCAGATGGTCGAGATGCGCACCAAGCCGGCGAACTGGGACAGGGGCCTGAGCCGTGCGACCCATGATTTGCAAGACTGAAGACCGTGGAGATTGTCGATGTTCCGCAACAGGTCGCCCGTCTACGTCTCCAATTCGCCGACCAGGTTGAATCGCTCGACGAGACGGCGTGGAACGCCGCGTCCTGGTGTACGGGTTGGCGGGTGCGTGACGTGCTCGCCCACCTTGTACGAGGCGCTGAGATGACGCCTCTGGCACTCACACGCATCCTCCTTCGAGGCGGACTGCGACCGGATCGAGCGGTGAGCAAGGCGGCCAAACAACTCGGTGACGTGCCCGTGGCGGAGCTGGCTGATCGTCTTCGCTTGGCGGCCGAGGGGGGATTCCCTCTCCCCGGATTTCCCGAGGCGATGGGGTTGGGTGATGTCCTCGTGCACAGTGCTGACGCCTTCCGGCCGCTCGGCCTCGATGTCGATGCGCCGCCAGCCGCCGTGTCCCTTGTCCTGGACGCCTATTGGCGGAGAGGTCGAATGCTCGTCCATGCCGAACCTCAGCGGGGTCGCCGCCTGGTGGCGACGGACATCGAATGGACCAAGGGAAGTGGTCCCGAGGTGAGAGGCAAAGCCATAGACCTCGTGCTTTTGGTGTCGAACCGCCGCCAGGTTCTCCCGTGTCTTGAAGGACCTGGACTAACTGGGCTGTAGTCCGAAGGTGCGGCACATAGCCGGCGAGCAATGTATTGGGACGCCGACGCTGGGCTGCCTTGCACCGCAAGGCAAAGCCCACTATCATGCAAGGCATGGGAGTGACCAGTGGCCGGCGTACGCAGCTACTGCGGGGGGTCCTCGACCTGTGTCTCCTGGCCGTCATGGGCGACGATCCCGCCTATGGCTACGAGATGACCAAGCGTCTCGGCGAGCGCGGCCTTTCGATCGTCGGTGAGGGATCCATCTATCCGCTGCTCGGCCGCCTTGAGCGCGACGGACTCGTAGACACCCATCGGGCCGCGAGTAACGGCGGACCTCCCCGAAAGTACTATCGACTGTCCCGCCAGGGCCGGCATGCTCTCGAGGCGGGCACACGAGAATGGCAGGCGACACGCGACGCGGTCGATGCCGTTCTCGGCCTCGCAGCAGCGGAGGTGCACGCATGAGTAGTTTCGTCGACGAGTGCCGGAAGGAGTGGAGCCGCCTCGGAGTGCCTGAAGCCGAGGCCAGCGAGATGGCCGCTGACCTGGAAGCGGATCTCGCAGAGGCGAAGGCTGAGGGCGTCTCACCCGAAGAGGTGTTGGGCAACGGCTATTTCGACCCCAGGTCCTTCGCCGCCTCCTGGGCGGCATCCCGTGGTTTCGTCCGCCGGACCCGGCCGGCGCGAGGCACCATCCAAGTGCGAACCTTCGTCCTCGTGCTGGGTACGGTGGTCGCCGCTGCGTTCGTCGCGTTGGGACTGGCCTTATTGTTCGGAACTCCTGTGGTCAACCGAGGTGTTGTGAGCGCCAGCGCCGCTGCTCCCTTCGCGCACCTCCACCGTCCGCCGCTCCCGTCCATTTTCGTCACCCCGTCGGGTGGATACCCTGCCGTCTTTGGGCCGGTGTCGCCGCCGAGCCTCGTGGCGGCCGGTTTGGTCCTCCTGCTCGTCGGGCTTGCCGGGCTGGGCGCGGTCCTCTGGTTCTGGCGTCCGTGGTCGCGCCGACGGGGCAGACCTTCCGGTTTCGACCAGAACATCGGGATGCCCAACTTCCTCTAAGGATGTAATCCAGCGACGGCATGTGAACCGAGGGCACTGATACGCCTTGATCCGGCGAAAGGGGGCACTCGCTGAACAGCCAGCGATGGTGCGACGACGCCGGGTTGACTATTGACCATAGGGTCAATAGTATTGACCCTATGGTCAATACTAGGATTCACGACGAACGCAGCTCCACCTTCCACACCAGCACCCACCAGGCAGGACTGGTACCGACACTGATCGGGCTCTACCTCGCCATCTCCGTCGCCACACTGGTGGTACTCGGGTTGCTGTCGGCCGTGGGATCCAAGGAGGCGGCGTCCAGCGCCTGGGCCCACGCGGTGATCGTGCCCTTTTCCGCCGTGTTACTCGAGATTCGGATGCGGGCGGCCCGCCGGGGAAGTCGCCGCGCAAGCGTCGCCGTCCTCATCATCGCCACGGTCCTCTTGGTCGCCAACATCATCGAGGCGGCAGCGCCCGGGTCGTTCCCCACCTGGATGCGTTTCGAAATGGTGGCGATCGCCGCCCTCATGGGCGGGGTCATAATCGCGTCCATTCGTGGACGGGCGTGGAGGTGAGGTGGCAGAAGCTGCTCGGCGACAGCGCTTGAGTGCCGAGGAGCGGCGAGAACAACTGATGGCTGCGGCCGTCGAAGTGCTCGCCGCTCACGGCTACCGGGGAGCAAGCGCGGATGCCATCGCCCGCCGTGCCGGTGTTTCCAAGGGCTTGTTGTGGCATTACTTCGCCGACCTCGACGAGCTGTTCGAAATGACGGCGCACCGCACGTTGAACCTGCTGCGCAGCACCGTCGGCTCGACGCTCGACCTTGATGCACCGACCCCCGACGTGATCCGCACCGCGATCCGGGGGGCGGCGGCGTTGGGCCGGACGCACGGCAAGGAGCGTCGGGCCATCGGGGAAATCGTCGTCAATCTCCGCAACGCCGACGGCTCGCTTCGCCTCGGCCTGCAGGACTACGAGGAGATGTACGGCGCTCAGGAGGCCATCTTCCGGCGGGGCCAAACCGACGGCTACTTTCGCAGCACGTTCGATCCGCGCTTGCTGGCGGTGACTTACCAGGGCGCCGTCGACGCCATGCTCGGCTATCTCGACAGCCATCCCGACATCGACGCCGACGACTACGCGGCCACGGTCGCCGCGGTGCTGTTGGACGGGATTGTCGCCCGGTAATCGCTCGATATGCGTTGGGCCGACGATGCACCCCTAGTGAACCACTGGTCGACGCTTCGCTGGGTCTGGCCGGGAACTGAATTCACACTTCTCTGAGCCGAACGCTCACGTCGGAGGGGTGTAGTGAGCCGAGAAATGTCGGCCATCGGAGGTCGTTCTAGGTGACCCCATGGTGCTTAGAGCAACCACCTTTCCCAAAAGGCCGAACACGTCGGTCTTGCCAACGTAGGTCCCGGATAGGGGGTGGCGCCCTGGGATGTGGAAGACCACGTCGTCAGCCAGAAGCCGGTCGATGGCTTGGACGTCAGCCACCGCGTAAGCAGTTGCCAGCCGATTGATTACCTCGATGTTCTCTCCCGCGCTCATGGTCGGATTATGCCCCTTCTACCCAGAAGGAGTGGCGGGTGCAGACCACCACGCTCAGTTCCGGCAAACGGGAGCAGACGGTTGAGCTTCCCGGACCCGACATCTTGAGATGAAGGCGTACACTCGCAACCAGAGGTGCCGAACCGGAAGAAGGTTCCGTGAAGAGACTCGCGAAGTTGTCGTGGCGGGCTCGGGGTCGTGCTGGTAGTACTTGCACCGCCGAAGTCGACCTCCCGATTCGCGGCTATCGAATCGACCCAAAGTACCGGTCGAATCTTCTCGCGCTATCCGGACCCGAGGGATCACCCCCTACGGTGTCATGGATCTCCTTCGACGGGGACGCCTATTGGGTCCGGCTCTCAGCTGCCCAGGGCTGGCCGCGTTCGATTCGGGTGACCCAAAGCGATGTGGACGGTGCGAGGAATTAGAAACTCGGGCTGATCACATCGGTCATCTGCACCCAAGATCAGAACAGCGGCATCGCTGACAGGTCTCACTGAACCGGCGGACGGGGGCACCTTTGTGAAACCATCGGATCGGAGCAGCCGAGGGGTGCTGGAGACTCCAGACTCTTCGCCCGGGCGCCTTTGGGTTCGCCGCTTTGCATTGAACCGCTGGCCTGTCATCCTTGAGACGTGATTCCCAAGACCAGGTACGCCCGAAGCGGCGAGGTGAGCATCGCCTACCAGGTCGTCGGCGACGGTCCCATGGACCTGGTCTGGGTGCCCGGGATCTACAGCCACCTCGAGTTCCTGTTGACCGATCCCAGCCATGCGCAATTTGTGGAGAGCTTGGCAGCGTTCAGCCGATTGATCCGCTTTGACAAACGGGGTACCGGGATGTCCGACCGGGACGTTGGCGTAGCCTCGCTCGAGGAGCGGATGGACGACGTCCGAGCCGTTATGGATGCCGCCGGCAGTGAACGCGCCGCCATCTACGGGGCTTCGGAGGGTGGTCCCATGGCCGCGCTGTTCGCCGCTACCTACCCTGAACGTACAACCGCTCTCGTCCTCTTCGGAACCTTCCCTCGAGCAACGGCCGCGCCCGGGTGGCCTGGGATACCGGCTGAGGACTGGAAGCGGTCCGTTGACGACGCATTCGCCAATTTTCCTGACGCCCTAGACATCGAGACCTACGCCCCGAGCGTTGCTGACATTCCGGCGATCCGGGAGTGGTGGTCGACGCTGACACGCATGTCCGCCAGCCCTGGTTCTCTCCGCGCTCTCCAGACCATGGTCGGCGAACTCGACGTGCGGTCAGTGCTACCGACGATTCAGGTACCGACCCTGGTGCTTCATCGGCGGGGAGACCTGGTCGTGCCGATAGCGGCAGGTGAGTACATCGCATCCAAGATCCCGGGCGCCAAGTTCATTGCGCTCGAAGGCGTCGACCATGTCACATTCGGGGACACCGCGGCTTGGACAGGAGCGATCGAGGAGTTCTTGACGGGGACCCGCCACGAAAAGGTCACCGATCGGGTGCTGGCTACCGTGGTGTTCACCGACATCGTCGCTTCTACCGACATGGCCGTTCGGATGGGTGACGCCGACTGGAAGCGATTGCTCGATCGTCACGATCTGATGGCACGGCGAACAGCAGAGAGGTACTCAGGGCGGGTGGTGAAGACCACGGGTGACGGTGTACTCGCCACCTTCGATGGTCCGGCCCGGGCAGCGCGATTTGCCTCGGACTTTGGTGGAGAGGCCGAGGGCATCGGGCTGGCCGTTCGAGCTGGGCTCCACACGGGAGAGGTAGAGATCCGCGATGATGACATCGGCGGCATCGCCGTCCACATCGCCGCACGGATTGCCGCCTTGGCCGGAGCCGGAGATGTTCTCGCCAGTCGAACCGTGAAGGACCTCACCACGGGCTCGGGGTTAATCTTCACCGACAGGGGTGTCCACTCCCTCAAGGGTGTTCCGGAGGAGTGGACGCTGTACGCCGTCGCTTACTGAGCGTCTCGCAGTCGCCACCCTCGGCTTGCGGCGTCGATACACGCAGCCCTTAATCTCAAGCCTAGGAATTCGTCATCGGTGGGTGTCCCCATGGTGCCGCAGGGTGGCACCCCATCCCGGCAGCGAACGGGGGCAGTGCTTGCTTAGGGTGCACCACATGGACAGGGGTTATCGAGAAGCAGCGATGAGCATCACGAATGCCGCGAACGGGGACCAGCGAAAGCCGAGGCCCTCATCGTGGCGTATCGACCTCGTCTAGGGCTCGTGCGCACGCCGTCGGGTAGCCTCCAGCTGTCGCTGCGCTGGAAAGGGGGAGCCTCGACGTGACCGCGCACGAGGGGACGTATGCCTTTGACAATGCGCTTCCTGTCCAGCTCCAGCGGTTACGCGCCCTTGAGGCGGTGCTCGACGAGGGAACGATCGAGATACTCGAGGCGAGGGGTGTGGAGGCTGGCTGGCATTGCTTGGAAGTCGGTGCTGGCGGGGGCTCGGTCGCAGCATGGCTTTGCGAACGAGTCGGGGCCGGCGGGGTCGTTGTAGCCACAGACATCAACACCATGCCCCTCGAACAACTGGCCTACGCAAATCTGGATATCCGTGTCCACAATGTCCTTGAGGACGAACTTCCCACGGGCCATTTTGATCTCGTCCACTGTCGACTGTTACTGGCCTGGCTCGAGAGGCCACGGGATGCCATGCAACGGTTGATCGCATCGTTGAAGCCAGGAGGATGGCTCGTGGCCGAGGAGATGGACTTTGAATCCCTATCTGGGGGCCCCGGGCTAGATGAGCACGAGCGCTCTCTCCTCGCTCGTCTCGTGGACGTTCACAACGCCGCATTGATCGAGCAGCATGCTTTTGATCCCTTCTATGGGCGCCGGGTCGCTTACGACATGGCGAATGCGAACCTTTTGGATGTCGGTTGTGTTGGTCGCGTCTCGGTGTGGAAGGCCGGCCAACCTGGCGGGCTCGTGTGGCAACTCACTCTCGCTCAGTTGAGACAGGGCATGATCGAAACTGGACGGATGACTCCCGAGGAGATCGATACTGCCATCACCCTCTGTAACGATCCTCGACTCAGCCTTTTGTCCCCGGTCACGATGGCTGCGTGGGGTCGCCACGGTCAGCAGGTCGCATAAGCGTCGTCTGCGCTGCCCGCCTGGTTAGGAAGCAGCCCTTCGTAACGAGACGGACCCGGCGCACTGGGCTACCTAGATCACCATGGCGATTACAAATCGCCATGCAAACTAAAAGTGCAGGTCGGACTACTCCGAGGACTCGGTAGACGTGACGGTCTTTTGGCGCAAGCATTGGGTTCGTAGGTGACGCGGATCGTCGGTCCGTGTCCAGTTAAGGGAGGAACTATGTCGAACGAAAACAAGCCGAGCATCGTGTTCGCCCACGGGCTCTGGGCTGACGGCTCGTGCTTTAGCAAAGTGATCCCCGCGTTGATCGAGGATGGACACGAGGTGGTTTCCACCCAGAACAGCCTGGACTCACTCGAGGGCGACGTGGCAGCGGTGAAGCGCTCTCTGGGGCAGGTCAAGAGCCCGGCCATTCTTGTCGGTCACTCATATGGAGGAACCGTCATCACCGCGGCTGGAACCGACGACCGCGTTGTGGGTCTGGTCTATATCTGCGCGCTCGCCCCGGACGACGACGAGACGTCGCAGAGCCAGCAGGAAAAGTTCCCTAAAACCGATGTCTTGGATCACATTGAAGTAGCGGAAGGCCGTATCTGGTTGAAGCGCGAGGGCATTCAGTACTTCTGTGGGGACCTGTCGGCTGAAGAGCAGCAGCTCGTCTGGGCCACCCAGGGCGTCCCGGTAGTGGACCTGTTCAATCAGAAGATTCCTGGTGCCGCTTGGAAGTCGAAGCCGTGTGCGTACGTCGTGGGTACGGAAGACCACACCGTAAATCCGGAACTAGAACGCTTCGTCGCGAAGCGGATGGGCGCTACAACGTATGAGGTTGCCAGCAGCCACGTTGCCATGCTCTCGAATCCCGACGTGGTGATCGAGGCCATCCTCAAGCTCGCTGCGTCCGTCTGAACGGTCGGAGGGACGCTTCAACGTTGGCGACGCGATCCGCATCCCGGCGTGGGGTTACTTATGACGTGCTCGACCCATGCCTGGGTCACGCACTCCCGACGGATCCGGACGAGGTTCTGCACCGTCCAGCAAAGAACGACAGAACAATGTGGCTCGTCTTTCGCTGCCCGCCGACCCGCACGTCGAGGGGAACGCAGCCCCGTTTTCTACCATCGGTGAACCGGAAGCTCTGGGGAAAGAAACCAGGCTTGTGCGAACAGGCTCGGTATGTGACCGACACGCTCCCTTGAGGTGGCGACCATGGGTTCTGTTGCACCACGTAGGACCGCGCGCCGCGGGCGATTGTCATGGTCACCGTGGCTCCCGGATAGACAACCGGAGGGAGCTTGTACCCGGTGAGTTGAGCCGCTCGGCCCGAGTTGGGCGGATTCATGGTGGCCAGCCCGCGCGCCTTCGGGAAATACCCAGCGCCGAATCCGATGTCATGCGGCCCGACGGGAGGCAGAGTGCCGCCGGTGAACTGCGTCGCTTCTTCATAACAGGTGAGGATCTGGGGGTGCGTCGGAGTACCGACGACAGTGGGAGAACCGCTGGCATCTGAGACGTCACGGGGGCCATAGACGAGGACGAGAAGCATGACTGCAGCCCCGCCTAGCCACCACCGGTGACGGCGAAGTTTCGCACCCACAGGACCATGATGGCCTGTCGACGATGCGTCCGCGGCCTGCCCCCATGGTGTCGGAGGGTGGCACCCAAGCCGGCAGTACGGGCGACCCGCGGACGTCGTGATCGATGGAACATACGGGGACAGCTTGGAGCGAGAGAAGACGATCCGGCAGCGGTCCTACTCGGTACTTATCTTTTCGAGTCTCTCCAAGCTGGCCGCCATGGACTCAAGCATCGAATTGGTCCCGTTGATCCACGTCCCGCCATCATGAAGGAGGTCCTCCGGCAAGGGGCCGCCGTCAAAGACCTCGGTGACGACGGTGGCGTCGTCACCGTCTGGAGTGAGGATGTAGCCCCAGCGGTAGCCCGCAGGAATGCCGACCTTGGATGGATCGTCACCCTCAGCCCGTGAAGGGTCTCCGGGAGCCGGTTCCCAAAAAATGCGCCGATCTGGCTCGAACGCCACCACATAGTTGAGCATGAGGTAGTCGTCTCCGAGCCGATGCATCTTCATGGTGAACGTGTCGCCCACGTCGGAGATGGGACGGTCCACGACGGCTCCCCGGAGCATGTCGGATCCGTCGAAATCCACGTGACGTTGCGGATTCGCCAGGATCTCGAAGATGAGGGCCGCCGGTGCTTCGATTCTGCGTGACACTTCGACTTGCTTGCTTCCCTCTGTCACGGCTCAGTCCTCTCTGTCGTTCTGCGCCTACGCCAGTCGAGCGCACTTCAGTAGTAGTTCATGTCACGAATACCACCCGCCCAGGTGAGCACGTCGCCCTTTTGGCCGACGACAAGTCCGGTTGGGCCGTTCAGCTCGACGGCGGACCGAACCTGGCGAAAGAGTCAGCTGGCCGGAGCGTGAGATGACGGTTTCGTCACTCAACCAGGCCTCGGCTCCTTCACCGATCTTCTCGGCGTAAAATGTCCCTCGATCCTCGCCATCATCGATTCGGTGCCCGGTCGATAGCCGTTTGAGGAGAGTGATCGTCAGAGCTCTTCTCCCACGCCCACGAGAGCTGATCGCTGCCTTCGGGTCACGAAGGAGCGACCGGCTAAGTCAGACCGTGCGGATCAGCCCCTTGACCTGTGCGATCGTCTCTGGCGTCAGCTCCATATCTGGGTGAGCAGCCGCCGCGTGAGCTCCGACATGCTGCATCAGCTCATCCTCTGTCGCCGTGGTCACCGCAAAAGGACAGTCCTGACCGGCATCTGAGCAGTTCAGCGAATACGCCATGTTCAACTCCTTTCGGGTTGTAGATGGCGACGAAAATATGCTCTCCGGCGCCATCGGGCAAGGGGCATCGGAGCGCAATCCCCTTATCGGCCGGGACCATCCTGCATAGCGTGCGGCGTTCCTGAAGCCCAGGGCTCGTTCGGGAGCTGCGGTCTGCCCTACGGTGAGCGGGTGGCCCGGCTGGCGTACCTCGGCACCCCGGACATGGCGGTCCCGCCGCTGCGCGCGCTGGTCGAGGCGGGTCACGACATCGCCCTCTGCGTGACGAGACCCGATCGACGCCGCGGCCGCGGCGGGCAGACCACGCCGAGCCCGGTCAAGGCGGCGGCCACCGAGCTCGGGCTCGCCGTCACCCACGACATGGACGACCTGATTGCGGCCCGGGTGGAACTGGCGGTGGTGGTGGCCTATGGCCGTATCATCCCCGCCCGGTTGCTCGCGCAGATCCCGATGGTCAACCTGCACTTCTCCCTCCTGCCGCGCTGGCGCGGCGCCGCCCCGGTCGAGCGAGCCATCCTCGCCGGCGACCGCGAGACGGGTGTCTGCCTCATGAAGGTCGAAGAGGGCCTCGACACCGGTCCGGTCTACGCCGTGCGCACCGTGCCGCTCGACGATGTCGTCACGCTCGACGCGCTGCGCCGGCACCTGGTCACCGTGGCCAGCGCGCTGGTGGTGGACGCGCTCGCCGGCGGGGTGTCGGGGTTGCCCGAGCCCACGCCGCAGCAGGGCGACGTCACCATCGCGGAGAAGATCACGAAAGAGGATCTCCATCTCCACTGGGCGACACCGGCTGTCGACCTGACGCGGGTGGTTCGACTCGGCAGGGCCTGGACGACCTTCCGTGGCAAACGGCTGACCGTGCTCGACGCCGCGCTCGGTCCGAGCGAGCCGCAGGGCGAACAGCGCCCGCCCGGTTCGCTCGACGGCCCCATTGTCGCGACCGGCCGGGGCAACCTGGTCCTGCGCCAGGTGCAGCCCGAGAGCCGTTCTCCCATGTCAGCCGAGGAGTGGCTGCGCGGCGTGCGGCCCGCGGTCGGCGAGCTTCTCGGGACGGAGTAGACATGAGACCGGTGACCGTGACTCCGATCGATGGCTGGAGCCCCGACCAGTACGAGCGGTTCCGTTCGGAACGCCAGCAACCCTTCGATGACCTCCTGGCCCTGTGCCACCCCGTCTCCGGTGGACGCATCGCCGACCTCGGGTGCGGCACGGGGGATCTGACCACCATCCTGCACGAGGAGATGGCGGCCAAGGAGACCGTCGGCGTGGACTCCTCACCGGCCATGCTGGCCCGCGCGCAGTCGGCGCACGGCGACGTCGCCGGGCTGTCGTTCGCCCAGGGTGACATCGCGACCTGGCTCGACGAAGGCCTCGACCTCGTGTTCGCCAACGCGTCGCTCCAGTGGATCGATGATCACCTCAACCTCTTGGCGCGCATGCGCACTGCGCTCGGCCCGGACGGGCAGCTCGCCTTCCAGGTGCCGGCCAACTACCGCCACCCGTCGCACCTGCTGGCGCTGGCCGTCGCCAACGAGCCCCCGTTCATCGATGCGCTCTACGGGGATGTCCCGGAGGACCGCGGGCGCTTCGTGCTCTCGCCCGAGCTCTACGCCGACCTGCTCTACGAGCTGGGGGCGAAGGATCAGGTCGTGCGCATGGAGGTCTACGGCCACGAGCTCGAGTCGACCGGTGAGGTCGTCGAGTGGGTCATGGGCACGCTGCTCACGCCCTACCGCAAACGGCTCAGTCCCGAGCTGTTCGACGCGTTCGTCGAGCGCTACCGGGAACGACTGATCGAGGAGCTCGGCGAGCGCGAGCCCTACTTCTACGGGTTCCGGCGCATCGTGTGCTGGGCGCGTTTCAGCTGAGCGCCGGACACATGGAGGGACGGTCGTCGACGCCGGGCCGCGACCCCGGCCGTTTCGGTGACCTCCGCATCGCGCCGTCGGTGCTCTCGGCCGATTTCGGGATGCTGGCCGAGCAGGTGGGGGAGGTGGCGCCCGTGGCCGACTGGCTCCACGTCGATGTCATGGACGGGCACTTCGTCCCGAACGTCACGATCGGGCCTCCCGTGGTCGCCTCGCTGCGCCACCACACACCGCTGTTCTTCGACTGCCACCTCATGATGACCGAGCCGGGGCGCTACCTGAAGGACTTCGCAGAGGCAGGTGCGGACGGCTGCACGGTGCACGTCGAGGTGGGCAACACCGACGAGCTGATAACCCAGATGCGCGGTCTCGGCCTGCGGACGGGTCTGGCCCTCAACCCCGACACGCCGTTCGAGGCGGTGCGCCCGTACCTGCGCGACGTCGACCTCGTCCTGTGCATGACGGTGTTCCCCGGCTTCGGAGGTCAGAGCTTCATCGCCGACGTCATGGCGAAGGTGGCACAGGTGCGGGCCGAGGTTGTCGCCGGCTCGCTCGACCTCGACATCGAGGTGGACGGGGGGATCGACACCACCACGGCTCCGGTGGCCGTCGCGGCGGGCGCCAACGTGTTGGTGGCCGGCAGTGCGATCTTCGGGCAGCCCCGGCCATGGGAGGCGGCCAACGCCATCCGGGCGTCGGTCCGCGTCGCCGCCGGCACGCAGTGACGACCAGCGGGGCGTGACGCCCCGAGCGCCATGAGCGGACGACCGAGCCGCGCGGTCGTCGCCGGTGGCGGCATCCTCGGCACCTGGCACGCGCTCGAGCTCGCCGCCGCCGGCTTCTCCGTGGAGCATCTCGAGGCCGAGGCGGGGCCGATCGGCTCGTCGGTGCGCAACTTCGGGCTGGTATGGGTGAGCGGCCGGCGCTCCGGGGCGGAGCTCGATGTGGCCCGCCGGGCCCGGCGGCGCTGGGAGGAGGTCGGCGCGGCAGTGCCCGGCATCGGATTCCGCCCCATGAGCTCGCTGACCGTCGCCTGCGACGCATCGGCACGCGCGGTCATGCAGGCATTCGCCGCGCACCCCGACGCCGCGGCGCGCTCGATCTCCTTCCTGGAACCCGACGAGGTCCGGGCGTGCAATCCGGCCGTCCGGGGCGACGTCGCGGGCGCGCTGCACGGTGCAGACGACGCGGTGGTCGAGCCCCGCCACGCTCTGGCTGCGTTGCGCGCGCATCTCGCCGAGATGCACGGGGAGCGGTACCGCTTCCACCCGGGGCGGCGCGTCGTCGCCGCCGGGCCGCACGCACTCGTCGACACCACCGGGACCCGCTGGGAGGGCGACGTCCTCGTGCTGGCGACCGGCGCCGCCTACGACCACCTGCCGGGCTCCGAGCCGATCGCCGCCCGCCTCCGCCGGGTCCGGCTGCAGATGCTCGAGACGGCCCCCTTCGCCACCAGGCTCACGACGTCGCTCGCCGACGTGGACACGTTGCGCTACTACCCGGCGTACGAGTCGGCGCCGCTGGCGCAGCTCGGCGAGCAGACCCCGGTCGCGGCCGATCACCACATTCAGCTCCTGCTGGTCCAACGCCCCGACGGCGGGCTGACGATCGGGGACACGCACGCCTACGGGGAGCCGTTCGACTTCGCGCTGAGCGAGGACCCGACCCACGAGATCATGGACCGGGCGCAGCGCATCCTCGGGACGGAACTCCCGCCCGTGCGGCGCCGCTGGGAGGGCGTCTACGCCCAGTGCCTCGATGGCGACGTGTGCCTGCGCGAGGAGGTCCATCCGGGCGTGTGGCTGGTGACCGGACCCGGTGGCCGGGGCATGACGTGCGCCCCGGCGATCGCGGCGGACACGCTGCGCGCCGCCGGCGCGGTGGGAGCCTCAGCGTGATCGGGCCCTTCGCCCTCGCCTGTCTCGATATGGCCGGGACGACCGTGCGCGACGACGGTGCCGTGGAGGCGGCGTTCACCAGCGCCCTGGCCGCCGTCGGGATCGCCGAGGGGAGCCCCCGATTCGAGGCGGCCCAGGCCGTGGTACGCCGGACGATGGGCTGGTCCAAGGCGGACGTGTTCGCCAGCCTGCTCGAACCGGGGGAGGCCGCCGACGCCACTGCGGCGTTTGCCCGCGCCTACGAGGCGATCGTCGCCGGCGGTGCGGTGACGGAGATCCCCGGCGCGCTCGGGGTGCTCCGCGACCTGCGCGCCGCCGGTCTCGCGGTATGCCTCACGACGGGGTTCGCGCCGTCGACCCGTGACGCTCTGCTCGACGCCCTGGGCTGGCGCTCCGAGATCGACCTGGCCCTCTCACCCGCCGACGTCGGGCGGGGACGCCCCGCGCCCGACCTGGTCCTCGGTGCCATGACCCGCCTGGGCGTCGATGACCCCGGTGCGGTCGTGGTGGTGGGGGACACCGTCAGCGACCTGGAAGCGGGGAATGCCGCCGGAGCCGGGGCGGTCGTCGGCGTTCTGAGCGGCGCCCACGACGAGGCCACGCTGGCAGCCGCCTCGCCGACGGCGATCATCGCCGACGTGACCGGGCTCCTCGCCGTGCTCGGCGGTGGCTGACCGTGCAGATTTCTGAGCGGCTGACCAGGCACTCTCGACAAAAACTGAAACGTGTTCTATAATTGCACGCACAAGGCCGGGGATCCACCCCGGGCAAGGACCTGACCCATGGACGATGTGGAGCACATGCGCCGTGCGATGGCGCAGGCCGCAACGGTCCGTTCGACCACGGCACCCAACCCCTGGGTGGGCAGCGTGGTCGTCCCGCCGGACTCCGGCCCGGACGGCGGGACTGTCTTCGCCGGCGCGACGGCGCCTCCGGGCGGCCCCCACGCCGAGGTGGCCGCGCTCGCCGCGGCGGGTGAGGCGGCGCGGGGAGCCACCCTCTACGCCACGCTCGAGCCCTGCGCCCACCACGGGCGCACGCCGCCCTGCACCGACGCCATCATCGCGGCAGGGGTGGCCCGGGTCGTGGTCGGCATCGAGGACCCCGACCAGCAGGTGGCCGGGCGGGGCATCGCCGCACTGCGCGACGCCGGCGTGGAGGTGACCGTGGGCGTGGCCGCCGACGAGGTCGCCGAACAGCTGGCCCCCTACCGCAAGCACCGGACGACCGGGCAGCCCTGGGTGATCCTCAAGATGGCGGCCAGCCTCGACGCCCGCACAGCCGCTCCCGACGGCACCAGCCGCTGGATCACGGGGGAGGCGGCGCGCCGGGACGTGCACCTGCTGCGTTCCCGGTCCGACGCCGTCCTGGTCGGCGCGGGCACGGTCCGCGCCGACGACCCCGAACTGACGGTGCGCCTCGAGGACGGGGTGGAGCGCGAGCAGCCCCTGCGCGTCGTCCTCGGCCGGGCTCCGGCCGGGGCCAAGGTGCACCCAGCCCTCGAATTGTCGGGCGATCTCCGGGACGTCCTGACCGAGCTGGGGAGCCGGGGTGTGCTCCAGCTCCTCGTCGAGGGCGGGGCCAGCGTGGCCCATGACTTCCACACAGCGGGCCTCGTCGACCGCTACGTCCTGTACCTGGCGCCGGTCTTCTTCGGGGGCGACGACGGCCGCCCGATTTTCGCGGGCCCCGGGGCTGGCACAATTGGGGACGTGTGGAAGGGCAGGCTGGTCTCGGTCGAGCAACTTGGTGAGGATCTTCGAGTGGAGGTGGCCGCCTGATGGGGTTCTCGACGGTGCAGGAGGCGATCGACTCCATCGGGCGCCTGGGCATGGCCGTGGTGGTCGACGACGAGGACCGCGAGAACGAGGGCGACCTCGTCATGGCGGCCGAGGCGGCGACGCCGGAGAACATCGCCTTCTTCTTGACCCACACCTCGGGTGTCATCTGCGTCCCGCTGCTGCCCGAGCGCGCCGACCTGCTCGACCTCCCCCTGATGGTCACGGCCAACACCGAGGCGCAGCGGACCGCCTTCACGGTGAGCGTGGACTACAGGCACGGCACGACCACGGGGATCTCGGCGACCGACCGGGCGTCCACCATCGCCGCCCTGATCGACCCCGCCACCCGCCCGAACGACCTGAACCGCCCCGGGCACATCTTCCCGTTGCGGTACCGGACCGGCGGGGTGCTCAAGCGGGCCGGTCACACCGAGGCGACCGTGGACCTGGCCCGCGCCGCCGGGCTGTCGCCGGCCGGCGTGCTCTGCGAGATCGTGACCGAGGACAAGTCCGAGATGGCCCGGCTGGTCGACTTGGAGCGCTTCGCCAAGAAGCACGACCTCCCGCTGATCTCCATCGCGGATCTCATCCGCTACCGCCGGCAGAACGAGAAGCTCGTGCGCCTCGTCTCGGAGGCGCGCATCCCGGCCGAGGGACGGGAGTTCCGCGCCTTCGTCTACGAGTCCGTGCTCGACAACGAGCAGCACCTCGCACTGGTGATGGGCGACGTGGCGGGGACCGAGGACGTGCTGGTGCGGGTCCACTCCGAGTGCCTGACCGGCGACGTGTTCGGCTCGCTCCGCTGCGACTGCGGCCCGCAGTTGCAGGCGTCGCTCGACCTCATCGAACAGGAAGGGCGGGGGGTCCTCATCTACCTGCGCGGCCACGAGGGCCGCGGGATCGGCCTCGGCCACAAGATCCGCGCTTATCAACTGCAGGAGGAGGGCCACGACACGGTGGACGCCAACCTGCAGCAGGGACTCCCGGTCGACAGCAGGGAGTACGGCATCGGCGCCCAGATGCTGGTCGACCTCGGCGTGACGACCATGCGCCTCATGACGAACAACCCGGTCAAGTACGGCGGACTGGAGGGCTTCGGCCTCGACATCACCGAGCGGGTCCCGCTGCAGCTCGCGGCCAACCCCGAGAACATCGCCTATCTCCGCACCAAGCAAGAGCGGATGGGGCATCTCCTGCACGGCCTCGACGACGTCCTGTGACGGGGCGCGCCGCGTCCAGCTGATGGCCGAATCCGACCTGGTCGCCCTGCCGGCCGACGCGCTGGACGACGTCGCCTCCCGCGTCGGCGCGAGCCTGCACGGTACGGCGGACGGCACCGGGCTCCGTGTCGGCATCGCCTGCGCCGTGTTCAACGGCGGCATCACACTGCGGTTGCTCAACGCAGCCCTCGACGCGTTGGCCGGAGCCGGGACCGACCGCAGGGACGTCACTGTGGCCTGGGCGCCGGGCGCCTTCGAGCTGCCACTGGTCGCCCGGGCCTTCGCCCATGCCGGGAAGGTGGAGGCCGTGCTGTGCCTCGGCGCGGTCATCCGGGGGGACACGGGGCATTACGACTTCGTGGCGGGGGAGTGCGCCTCGGGGATCCAGCAGGTGCAGCTGTCCACGGGTGTGCCGGTGGTCTTCGGCGTCCTGACGACCGACACGCTCGAGCAGGCGCTCGTGCGTTCGCTGCCCGACGAGACCAACAAGGGACGCGAGGCGGCGCTGACCGCGATCGAGATGGTGCGCCTGTTGCGCAGTGGACCGCTCTCGTAGCGCCAGGGCGGGCGCACCGATGGCAGCGCCCCGCATTCATCGACCGTTCACAGGGTCGACACTGCCCGGACACGTCCGGCCTCTACGGTGGCACCGAGGCTGGAACTGGCACATCAACACGGGAGATCGGCATGGGTGAGACGGCGCCCGCGGCGAAGAGGACGAACCCGACGGAGCCCGTTGACCCGGCGGAGATCCGCTACCGGCCGGGCGTCCGGCGCGAGGGCGCCTTCTGCGTGCAGTACGTCACGATCCACGGCTACCGGCGGGCCTATGTGAAGGCCGGCTCGGGGCCCGCCCTCCTCCTCATCCACGGGATCGGCGACAGCTCGGACACCTGGCGACCGGTGGTGGAGCAACTGGCCGAGCACTACACGGTCATCGCCCCGGATCTCCTCGGGCACGGCCGCTCCGAGAAGCCGAGGGCCGACTATTCGGTGGCGGGCTTCGCCAACGGGATGCGCGACCTCCTGAGCGTGCTCGAGGTCGACAAGGTCACCGTCGTCGGCCATTCACTGGGCGGTGGGGTGGCGGCGCAATTCGCCTACCAGTTCCCCGATCGCTGTGAGCGCCTGGTCCTGGTGGGGAGCGGCGGCGTCGGCCGGACGGTCAGCCCGCTGCTGCGCCTGGCCGCCGTCCCGGGCGTCGAGGCCCTCATGCCGCTCCTCGGCCTGCCGCCCATCCGCTTCGTCAGCCGCCTCGGCGCCGGGCTGCTGCGGGTGTTCGACACCGCACTCGGGCGCGACGCCGAGGAGATCCTGGCCGTGTTCGACTCGCTCCCCGACACGGAGGCCCGCCAGGTCATCCTGCGTACCTTGCGCTCGAGCATCGACTGGTCAGGCCAGGTCATCACGATGCTCGACCGGGCATACCTGGCCGAGGGCGTCCCCACGCTGATCGTGTGGGGAGCGCGTGACGCCATCATCCCGTTGGGCCACGGCCGTCTGATCCACACTGTGATGCCGGGCAGCGAGCTGGAGGTCTTCGACGAGGCCGGGCACTTCCCCCACCACACGGACCCGCCGCGCTTCGTCCGGGTCCTGCGCGAGTTCGTGGAGCGCTCCATGCCCGCCAGCTTCGACCCCGAAGGGTGGCGGGCTCGTCTGCGGCGAGGAGCGCGCACCTCGGTTTCAGGCTCGCCGCCGACTGCCCCCGTCAACACGCCAGCGAGCCCCCTGGAGGATTGGGCACCGCCCGTCGGTAGCCTGCCCGCCGTGGAGCGCTCTGGAGACGAGGAAGTGCTGCACGGCGGGGTAGCGAACCAGGGCCAGGTGGTGCGGGTGGGTCCCCACGTGCTGCGGCCGTCCAACCATCACTCCCAATCCATCTTCGCGTTCCTACGCGAGGTGCGGACCGCCGGCTTTGGCGGTGTGCCGCGGCCGGTGCGGGTCGACGCAGACGGACGCGAGCGCCTCGAGTTCATTGAGGGCGATGCGCCCGCGGCCCCGTACCCGAGCTGGGCGTTGACGGACGAGGCGTTGACGTCGGTGGCGGAGCTCATGGCCCGGTTCCACCGGGCGTCGGCAGCGTTCGACCCGGCCCGGCCGGGCTTGACGTGGAACGACGAGCTCGCCGACCCCCGGGGCGGCCCCATCGTGTGCCACAACGACCTCTGTCTCGAGAACGTCGTGTTTCGCGACGGCCTGGCCGTCGGGCTGCTCGACTTCGACTACTGCGCGCCCGGCCGCCCGGTCTACGACCTGGCGCAGTTCGCCCGGATGTGCGTGCCGATCGACGACGACGAGAGCGCGGCCCTGCTCGGCTGGGAGCGCCCGGACCGCCCGGACCGGCTCCGCCAGGCGTGCGACAGTTACGGCCTCGACCTCTCAGGACGGAACGAGCTGTTGGAGATCCTCGACGACGCCATGGCGCGCAGCGGGGAGTTCGTCAAGCGCCATGCGGATGCCGGCGAGCCGGGCTTCGTCCTGATGTGGGAATGGATGGGCGGCCAGGAACGCTGGGACCGGCGCAGGCGTTGGTGGGCGTCGGAGCGTCCGGGGTTCGCCCGCTCGCTGTCCTAGATGGCAGATGCCCCCTTCTACCGGGTCTCAGCCCGGAGCCGGCGACGGCCTTCAGTAGAGGATGAGCTGCGTGCAGCGATACGACGCCATCAACCGCTCGGTGGTCTCGTTCGTCACCGTGGCGTCCCAGACCTGCGTCGTCCGCCCGAGGTGTAGCGGTGCCGCGGTGGCGGCCACCTTTTCACCCTCCCGTGCGCTCGAGATGAAGTTGGCCGAGCAGTCCACCGTGGTGAAGCTGCGCGCCCCCTCGGGCCAGTGGTGGCTGACCCCGAAGGCGCACAGGGCGTCGGCCATGGTGATGACGACGGGCGCCCAGAGGAAGCCGGTGCCGGCGATGAGGGCATGGGTGACAGTCAGCCGCGCCACCGGGTCACGCTCCTCGTCGGGCAGGGGCACGTCGATCCCGAGGAGCTGCAGGAAGTTGCGGGGGTCGTACGGGGGCCGGCATGGGTCCAGCTTGCCCGACCGGGCGCGCCCCGGCCGGACCACGCCGGCGCGTCTGCGAAGATCTACCCCCATGCTCCGCCTCGTCCTGCCCAAGGGCTCGCTCGAACGCGCCACCATGCAGCTGTTCGAGGACGCCGACCTCGCCGTCAACCGTGCGTCGGACGTGGCCTACCGGGCCACCATTGCGGACCCGCGCATCGCCGAGGTGCGGATCCTGCGGCCCCAGGAGATCCCCGTCTACGTGGGTGACGGCCTCTTCGACCTCGGCATCACCGGGCGCGACTGCATCGAGGAGCGGGGGAGCGAGGTCGTGTCGCTGGGCAAGCTGGCGTACTCCAAAGCCACCGCGAACCCGGCCCGCATCGTGCTCGCCGTCGCCGCCGACTCATCGGCGCACACGCTGGCCGAGCTGGCCGCCACCGTCGCGGACCGCCCGGGCCGCCTGCGCGTGAGCACCGAGTACCCCGAGCTGACCCGCCGGGCGCTGGAGGCGCACGGGATCAAGGCCGACATCGCGCTGTCCTACGGCGCCACCGAGGCCAAGGTGCCCGACATCGCCGACGCCGTCGTCGACATGACCGAGACCGGGAGCGCGCTGCGCGCCGCCGGCCTGCGGGTGATCGAGACGCTGCTGGTGTCGCACACCGAGCTCATCGCCAATCCGAGGGCGGCGGCCGACCCCGAAAAGCGTCACGCCATGGAGCAGATCCTCACCCTGCTGCAGGGCACGCTCGAGGCGCGCGGCAAGGTGCTCGTCAAGCTCAACGTCGCGGCCGAGAACCTCGATTCGGTGCTCGCCGTCCTTCCCTCCATGCGCGCCCCGACGATCTCGGAGCTCTCGGGCGGTGGCGCCTTCGCCCTCGAGACGGTGGTGGCCAAGTCCGACATCAACATCCTCATTCCGGCGCTGCGCGATCAGGGTGCGAGCGACATCCTCGAGATCCCGCTGTCCAAGATCGTCCACTGACGTGGCCGGCCCCGTCTCCGCCGGCGGACCGCGCCACGGGCGGATTGCCGCCTTCGACCCCACCCGGGGCCTCGGCGCGGTCGACGATGACGACGGGACGACGTACGGGTTCCACGCCACCGCCATTGCGGACGGGAGCCGGCGCATCGAGGTCGGAACAACCGTGGTGTTCACGGTCTCCCCGGGCCACCGCGGCCTCTACGAGGCGCGGTCGCTGTTGTCCGTCTCGTCCTGAGGGTCCGACCACCGCCCGCGGTAGCGCTGGGCGAAGACCTCGACGGCGGCCTCCGCCCCGGCGCGGTCGCCGGTGGCCAGCAGGTCGAGCAGGAGGCCGCGCGTGACGGCCAACCCGAGGCGGGCATGAGTCCGGGCGACGTCGTCGGGCACGCCCGACGCGACGGCCATGGTCACGTTGGCGTCGAGCCAGTGCTCGATGTTGTCCTTCAGGAGCAGCCGGATCGACTCGTCGCCCTGCAATGCCCGCCCGTACAGGGCGAAGAACAGGCGCTCGAAGTCACCGAGGGCGGGATCCGCCAGGTAGGCCCACATCCGTCGGATCAGCTCGTCGCCCCGGCCCTGCGTATCCTCGCCGAAGCCGGCCAATCGGACCTCGGTGCGCGCCTCCACCTCGCGGACGACCTCGGTCAGGAGGCCGTCCTTGGACCCGAAGTGGTACAGGAGCATGCGGTGGCTGCTCCCGATGGCCTCCGCGATGCGGCGCAGACTCTGGTCGGCCAGGCCCTCGGCGGTGAAGTGCTCGATGACGGCGTCGAGCAGGCGGTCGCGGGCGGTGGGCTCCGTCTCCGGCCGGTTGCCTCCGGGTGCCGCTGCCGTCGGCCCGCTGTCCTCTTGTCCGAGCATGTACCAAATGGTACATTCCATCGAGACGAACGAGATGGCGGACGGAGAGGAGCAGCCATGGCCCTGCAGGTGATCGACCAGACGGCGACGACGGGCGCGGACCCGGCGTCGGTGTACGCACTCCTGGCTGACGGCTCCACCTGGCCCCAGTGGTCACCCATCGACGCGTTCACGCTGCTCGAGGCCGGCGCGGGGAGCCCCGAGGGCCTGGGCGCGGTGCGGCTGTTCACCACCGGGCGCCACCGGAGCCGAGAGCGGGTGGTGGAGTGCCGGCCGGGCGAGGTCTTCTCCTATGCCCTGGAGTCGGGGCTGCCCCTGCGGGACTACACGGCAGTGGTCACGCTGACACGGGCCCCCGGCGGCACGTCGATCACCTGGCACTCGACCTTCCGGCCCAAGGTGCCCGGAAGCGGCTGGCTCTACCGCCGCGAGCTGGGGAAGTTCATCAAGCAAAGCGTGGAGGGTCTGGCCGCGGCCGCCGACCGGGCGACCCGTTCCTCGTCCACGTCGTGACCCTTGCCGACGGGCGTTTTGGCACGAATTCCCTCGGCGCATCGATGTGGGCACGACGGTGATTGACATCGCGTCCCCGGGCCATCGTCGACCCGACGAGGCGCGATCCATGATTCCTGCGGTCGCGCTCACGAAGAGATGACTCCCTGAGGGGAACGGCCCCTCGTCGTTGCCGCCCACCACCGTGATGGCTGTCTCCGCGTCGCCGGCGGTATTCTCCGCGCGGTGCACCCGGGGTCAATCACCAACTCCTGCGGAGAGGACTGATCCGCATGCCCGGCATGGGCGGCGCACCGAACAACGGCAACTCGTTGATCGTCTCGGCGTTCCGTACCGAGCTGTTCCACCAGCTCCTGGTGGTCCTCCTCGTCGGAGCGATCTGCGCAATTGCCTTCAACGTCATCCGGACCGTGCAGTACCGGCAGCTCAGGGCTCAGGGAGCCCCCGCCCCGAGCGTGGCAGCCGACGCGACGCCCGAAGCGGTCGCCCGGAGGGTCCTGCGCATCGGCTTCGGCAGCCTCTGGATCCTCGACGGACTCCTGCAACTGCAATCGGCCATGCCCCTGGGGCTCCCGTCGAACGTGATCCAACCCTCGGCCGCGGCGTCGCCGCAGTGGGTCCAGCACGTCGTCAATTCGGGCGTGAGCATCTGGTCCAACCATCCGATCCAGGCGGCCTCGTCGGCGGTGTGGATCCAGCTCGGTCTCGGCCTTTGGCTCCTCGTGGCACCCCGGGGCCGCTGGTCGCGGTTGGGCGGGGCGGCCAGCGCCGGTTGGGGCCTGGTGGTGTGGATCTTCGGCGAGTCCTTCGGTGGCATCTTCGCCCCGGGGGCGACGTGGCTCTTCGGCACCCCCGGGGCGGTGCTCTTCTACTGCGTCGGCGGCCTCCTGGTGGCGCTGCCCGAGCGGGCCTTCACGACCCCGCGCCTCGGACGCATCGTCCTGCGCCTTGGGGGAGTGTTCCTGGTCGGCATGGCGGTGCTCCAGGCCTGGCCGGGTCGGGGCTTCTGGCAGGGCCGAGATGGCACCCTGCCGTCCATGGTCGGCGAGATGTCGCGGACGTCGCAGCCTGGGTTCCTCTCGTCGTGGGTGGCCTCGTTCGGCTCGTTTGACGATGCCCACGGATGGGCCGTCAACCTGTTCGCTGTCGTCGCCCTGGCCGCCATCGGAGGCCTGCTCATCAGTGGCCGCCGGCGAGCGGTCCTCGTGGGGACGGGCGCGCTCGTGGTGCTGTGCCTCGCCGACTGGGTGCTCGTGGAGGACCTCGGTTTCCTCGGGGGCCTGGGCACCGACCCGAATTCCATGCTGCCGATGGCGCTGCTGTTCGTCGCGGGGTACCTGGCGGCCTTCAGGGTGCCGGTCGAGGCCGACGTCCCGACGCCCATGGTGGTCGAAGGCGCCTCGAACGCGAACGCGTTGGCGCCGACGCATGACCCGCGGTTGGGCGCCGCATGGCTCGGGAGCGCGACCCCCGCGTACGTACTGCGCTCGTTCGCTGCCCTGGCGGCTCTGGCTGTCGTGGTGATCGGCGCTGCTCCCATGGCGACGGCGGCGGTCAACCAGAGCACCGATCCGATCCTCAGCGAAGCGCTGGACGGCACGCCCAACGCCCTGGACTCGCCGGCGCCGCCGTTCGCGCTGACCGACCAGGACGGCCGCCCCGTCAGCCTGGACAGCCTGCGCGGCCACACGGTCGCGCTCACCTTCCTCGACCCGGTCTGCACGACGGACTGCCCGCTCATCGCGCAGGAGTTCCGGCAGGTGGACCAGGAGCTGACGAGCCAGCGCTCGAACGTTGACTTCGTCGCCATCGTGGCCAACCCGATCTACCGCACCGCCGCCTTTACGAACGCCTTCGACCGGCAGGAGGGCCTGAATCACCTGGCCAACTGGCACTACCTCACCGGCTCACTGTCGGCGCTCCAACACGTCTGGAGCTCCTACGGCGTGCTCGTGAATACCTTGACGGCCGGGGCGATGGTGGCGCACAGCGATCTGGCCTTCGTCATCGACCCCGAAGGTCGAGAACGCGATGCGCTGATCGACGACCCGGGCCCAACGCAGTCATACGCATCGTCGTTCTCCTCCTTGCTCCTGAGCCGTATCGACGACGTCGTCCATTCGTGAGGCCGGTTTCGGCCACGGTCGCCCGTCGGCTCCGCGTGGTCCGGTGGCCCATCATCGGCGTCGCGGGATGTGTCCTCTGGGTCGTTGCGTCCGCTGTCCCCGCTGGAGGGGCGACCGTCCCCGCGCTCCCGGCGAGCGGTGTCTCGACTCCCGACGGCTCCTGGTCGACGCTCCCGATGGGCCAGCTCTCGGAGCAGAGCAACACCTTCTGGGAGCTCTTCCACGCCGCCCCCGGATCCTCACGTTGGACACTCGTCACACCGGAGGGGACGGCCGACAACGGGGGCCTGGTTGCGGGCGCTTCCGGCGACTCGGTTGCCGCCGGCGTGCTCCCGAGCGCGTTGCTCCGTTTCTCACCACTGTCCTCGAGCAGTGATGGCGGGGCTTTCTGGAACCCCGTCTTCCTGCCGGGCGCCCTGGCCCGGTCGGCCGACGCACTCGCGATCGAGACGTCCGGCACCCCCGCCGGCCTTGCTGTCCTGCGCGGCGGCACGGTCTTGGCGGCGGCCAAGACCCTCAGTTCCTGGACGCCGCTGGTCTCGACCGCCGCCCTCCGCAGGGCTGCACCCTCGTGCGAAGCCTCGGCGATCGCTGCCGTGGCGTTCTCGCCGGCCGGCGCCCCGCTCGTGGCCACCGGCTGCGGGCGGGGCGGGCGGGTGGGCCTGTTCAGCCGGACCGACGGCTCATGGCGCGTGGCGGGACCCGCCCTGACCGGCAACGGGAGGGGAGCAACGGGTGTCGTGCGGCTGGAGACGTCCGGCGTGACAACGACGCTGCTGGCCACCGTGGGCGGGGCAGGGCATCGGGCACTCGAAGCCGCCTGGGCGCAGAACGATTCCGCCTGGACCGTGTCGGCCCCGCTTCCCGTACCGAGTGCGGAATCGATCCGTGCCAGCGCCGTCGGATCGGATGGGCGGGTCGCGGTGCTCGTCGGCGGGCCGCACTCCAACGGGGCCGTCTTCGAAGTGGGACCGGGTAGCCGAGCCTGGTCCTCCCTGCCGCCTCCACCGTCCGGAGCGACGGCACTCGCCCTTCCCGGCGACGCTCCGACCCTCGACGCCCCACCGCTCGACGTCTTCAGCGTCAACGGGAGCACGCTGCGCGTCTTCGAACTCACCCCTTCGGGAACCACGTGGAGCCGTGTGCAGACCACGCAGGTGCCCATCTCCTACGGCTCGTCTTCCTAACGGCCGGGGGCTACCCTGACGCGCAGACGCACAAGGGACGGATCCACCCGGTGAACTACGTCGTCGACAACTGGAGCTTCGACCCCTTCGTCGTGGTCGTGGCCGTCATCGTGATCGTGAACGAGCTCGGCCTCGCGAATTTGCGCCGGCGCTCTGTCCCGGAACGGAGCCGGAGCCGGCGCCTCCGGTCATTCTTCTTCTACGGCGGGCTCGCACTTCTGCTCATCGCGGTTACATCACCCATCGACTACTGGGCGGACGACTACTTCTTCGTGCACATGATCGAGCACATCGTGATCGCCTTCTTCGCTCCGATACTCATCGTCGCCGGGGCCCCCTGGCTGACGCTCCTCCACGGATTGCCGGTGGGGCCGCGGCGACGGCTCATCCGCGCCGTTCTCCTCGGACGGTTGTCCCAGCCACTCAGGGCGATCGGTCGGTTCGCCATCAACCCGTGGACGGCGTTGATCTCGTTCAACCTGGTGATGGTGCTCTGGCACGTCCCAGCGCTCTTCGACGCCGCGGAGGAGAACCAGACGGTGCACATCTGGCTGATGCACGGCAGCTTCTTCGTCACCGGGGTCCTGTTCTGGCTCCAGATCATCCCCTCGTACCCGTTCCGGCTGAAGGCCTCCCCCCTCTGGCAGGTCGGCGCCATCCTGTCGACCAACGTCGTGATGTTCGTCATGGCCATGTCGCTCTCGATTCTGACGTCGGACAGTTGGTACGCGGCCTACGCCCATGTACCCGGCGTCACGCTCTCGCCCTACGCCGACCAGCAGATCGGCGCCGCCATCCTGTGGATCTGCGGCGACTTCTGGGCCGTGCCGGCACTCGCGGTGACCATCCGGCGTGCGATCGACAGCGAAGGCGGGTTCTCGCTCGGTGTCGACCGTCTCTTCCACCGCGACCCGGGACCATCCCTCGAAGCCTTCCGGGCCTCGAGTGACCGCGCCGGTCAGGGCTGACTCCCTTGGACCCAGCCGGATTCCAGCAGGGATACAGGCGTTGCCCAGAAATAGTTGACTCGGAAGCAACGGAACCGTAACGTCACCGACAAGTCCCTCGGTAGGGGTGCCGCGGACGAAAGAACACCAAGAACACCGACTGGGGAGACGCTGATGAGCTTGGCGTGGAAGGTGGGCGTGACGGCCGTGCTCTTCGCCGTTGCGGCGGTGGCCGCCGTCGTTCTCATCGTCAACCTCCTCGGCACGCCGCCCACGGTCGACTTCACCTCCCAGCCCTCGGGCCAGCCGGTCAACGTCACGCTGCAGGCGGTGGGGGCCTATGGCTCGGGGACCCACCCGGACTGGGTGTCGTACCTCGTGAAGTCGCCGCAGGGACAGTGGGTCCACACCACGGTGTTCCAGGTCCCCGCGCACACGCGCCTCAACGTCACCATCATCAATTACGACTCGGGGAGCCCCCTGCGGAACCAACAGCTCGGCCAGGTCACCGGCACGACTGGCGGTGTGGCGCTGCTCAACGGAAAGCGGTTCCGGGTCATCAACTCCAATGCTGGGAACGGCGTCGGACACACCTTCTCCATCCCGTCCATCGGCGTCAACGTGCCGCTGTACGGCAACAACGGGAACGCCAACCTCTGTGGGGCGGCGCCGTGCACGTTTAGTTCACCGCACCAGGTGATCAGGTTCTCCTTCGTCTCGCCCGGCCCGGGCAACTACCGGTGGCAGTGCTTCGTCCCCTGCGGGCTCGGCTTCCTGTTCGGCAACGGCGGGCCCATGTCGACGTTGGGCTACATGGGTGGCTTCATGCAGGTGGCGACATGAGCGACACCCCGAGCGCGGGGTCCCCGGTCGGGAGCGAGCCGGAGCCGCCTCGGGACGGGGCACACCATTGGTGGCGCCTGATCACCATCTGGGTGGTCCTCTCCGCCGTCCTCGATCCGCTCTTCTACTTCCTCGCCGGTCCGCATATCCCCCCCGGGACGATGACCGACACGGCCCAAGGGGCACAGTTCGACTTCAACGTGCTCTTCGTGATCGCGCTGCCGGTCCTACTCGCGGTCTGGATCTACATCATCTACGTCATCGTGATGTGGAGGGCGTCGCGCGGCGGCCCGGAACCCGTCGGAGGCCAGGATGCGCGGGGTCACTTCGGCATTCAGTTGGGATGGATCCTGACCACCACCGTCATCGTGCTCTTCCTGTTCGGCTTCGGTACCTATGAGCTCGTCCAACCCGGCGGGGCCGGCGGCGGCCAGGGCTCGAGTCCGATCTGGACCCCGACGTCGAAAACGGTGCTCCCCATTCAGGTGATCGGCCAACAGTGGAAGTTCACCTACCGGTACCCGACGTTCGGTGGGTTCGAGACCAACCAGCTGGTGGTCCCCGACAATACGACCCTCGAGTTCAACGTGACGTCGCTCGACGTCATCCACAGCTTCTGGGCCTACCAGCTCGGTGTGAAGGCCGACGCCAACCCGGACTACAACAACGTCGCCTTCACGACGACACGGCAGCTCGGCTCCTTCATCGTTCGCTGCTCCGAGCTGTGCGGTATCTGGCACGGAGCGATGTACAACTCGGGCCAGGTCGTGACCCCGGGACAATTCGAGACCTGGGCGACCGCGACGGAGGCGTTGCTGCAGAAGAACACCAAGCTGCTGCCCCCCTACGCGCTCACCTATACCCCTGATGCCAACGGGGCCGACGGCGGGTTCTACCCGGACAACGTCGACCCCTACTCCAAGGTCGAGATGTACGGCGCCAAACAGCCGAAGGGCGGGGGCTGACATGCGCCATCACCATCAGTGCCAACGTGACCCAATTCCCGAGACGGGGGACATCGGCCATGGCCATTGACACAGCCGACCTAGGCGATCTCGAGTACCCCGGGGAGGAGGACGTCGGCACCCCCATGTCGGAGCCTCCGGTCTGGCGTCGGTCCCCCTGGCTCCGCCCGAGCATCCTGTGGGCGATGGCCGGTGGGGTCATCGGCTACCTGATCGGCCATTGGCTCGGCAACGTGATCGCCAGCGGCTACCCGCAGACGGCGGGGGCTTCAGACCAGAACGACGTCGCCATCGTGCTCGGTCTGAGCCTCGGGGTCGTCGGGTGGATGGCGGGCATCGGCGGGCTGACCTATCCGCTGGCCAAGGTCCTCGGGTACGAAGTGAGGCCAGCCCCTCCTGAGCACAGCTGGGTGCGCTATTTCCGCATGACCGACGATCACAAGGTTGTCGGGATGCAGTACGTGGTCGGCGTCCTGCTTTTCTTCTTCACCGGCGGGCTCCTGGCCATGCTCATCCGTACCGAGCTGCTGAGCCCGACGAGTCACGTGTTCGGGCCTGGCACGTACATCGCCATTGTCAGCGAGCACGGCACGATCATGATGATGATGGCCTCGTCGGCCGTCGCGGGGACGCTCGGCAACTTCCTCATCCCCTTGATGATCGGCGCGAGGCGCATGGCCTATCCCCGTGTCGAGGCGTTCTCGTTCTGGATCTTCGCTGCGGGTTATCTGGTCATTGTGAGCGCCCTCTTCTTCGGCGGGTTCCCGACCGGGTGGACCGGCTACGCCCCGTTGCAGACGCAGGCCTCCGGCGGGATGGATTCCTATCTGGTGGGCTTCGCGGTCATCGGCATCGGCATGATCCTCGCCGGGTTCAACCTGGCCGCCACCATCATCAACTACCGGGCGCCGGGCATGACCTGGGCCCGGCTGCCCATCTTCGTCTGGGCCATCCTGGCAACCACGGCCCTCCTCACCTTGGCCACCCCGACGCTGGTCGTGGCCTGTCTGTGTGGGATTCTGGACCGTACCGCCGAAACCGCATTCTTCGTGAACGAGCACGGGGGCAGCAGCTTCCTTTGGCAGAACCTCTTCTGGTTCTTCGGGCATCCCGAGGTCTACATCATGGCCCTCCCTGGTTTTGGCATCGTGATGGAGATCATGCCGGTGTTCACACGCAAACCGCTCTTCGCCTACAGGATCGCGGCGGCAGGGATGCTCGGTGTCGCCCTGCTGTCGTTCTTCGTCTGGCAGCACCACCTGTTCCAGAGCGGGATCAATCCGGACATGCGGCCGCTCTTCATGCTCACCACCGAACTCATCTCCATTCCGACCGGCTTCTTGTACCTCGTGACGCTCGGCACTCTGTGGAAGGCCAAGATCAGATTCGACACTCCGATGCTCTTCTGTCTCGGGATGCTCTTCAACTTCCTCATCGGGGGCGTGACCGGCGTCTTCCTCTCCGACGTGCCGGTCAACGTCACGGTCCACGGCAGCTTCTTCGTGCTGTCCCACTTCCACTACACGATCATGGGAGGCCTCATCTTCGCGTTGTTCGGCGGGTTCTACTACTGGTTCCCCAAGATCACCGGCAAGACGCTGAATCGCAAACTGTCAAAGTGGCACTTCTGGACGTTCTTCATCTTCTTCAACCTGACCTTCTTCCCGATGTTCCTCATCGGGCTCCTGGGCCAGCCGCGGCGCGTGTTCGAGTACGCAACGAACCTGCAGACGCTGAACGACATCTCGAGCATCAGCGCATACCTCCTCGGCGCGTCCTTCTTCTTCTTCATCATCAACGTCGTGTGGTCCATCTACCTGACCCCGCACGAGGCCCCGCCGAACCCCTGGAACTCGCTGGGCCTGGAATGGCAGACCCCGACCCCGGTTCCGTGGTTCAACTTCGAGCACATCCCCGTGGTGCTCAACGACCCGTACCACTACGGCGTGGCCGACGCTGCTCCGGTGGCCGACATGGGACTGGCAATGTCGGCCGTCGCCCCCGCGGGGTCCGTCGGCCATGAGGAGCTGTCGCGCGGGGTGGGCGACGGCGACGGCGATCCACGACCCCCGATCACGTAAGAGAAGAGGCGATGCAGCAGAACCCGGTCGACAATCAGAGATTCGAGAGCTTCCCCGAGCTCCATGAGACGCCGGAGGAGATCGCGTTCGAGCTCCGGGCCCAGGAGGGCTCGCTCTGGACCGGCGGGCGGCTTCTGATCGGCATCTGGGCCTTCGCCTTCGCCGCGCTTGCCTTCGCGTACTTCTATCTTCGCTCGGCCAACAACGAGGACCTGTGGCGGCCCGGAGGGATCACGGCGCCCACCGGGGTCGGTGCGGCGATCTTCGCCATTACCGTGGCCAGCGCGGTCCTGGTCAACTTCGGTGACCGGCGCTTCCGCAACGACGAAACGTTGGACTGGCAGGTGGCCGGCTGGTTGGCCGTTTTCGGCGGGTTGCTCGTCGTCGGCCTGCAGATCTGGCAGTTGACCGAGCTGCCCTTCTTCCCGGGATCGAGCGGGTATGCGTCCTGCTTCGTCGGGTGGGCAATACTGAATATCGCAGTCGTCCTGGGCGGCACCTATTGGATCGAGACCATCCTCGCTCGGGAGATACGCCTCCGACGGGCCATCGCCCAGGACGGTGGCGCCCCCAATTCGAAGCTCCCTGTGGCCCGCCTGTTCCGGGCGAACCTCAACGGCTGCACGTACTTCTGGGGCTTCATCGCCGTCGTCGCGGCGCTCTTTTGGGTAATGTTCTACGTCATCTAGGCTGGGAGGTTGACACGGTGATCACGGCAGACGTAGCCGCTACCCAGGCCCTGACGTTCGCCATTCCCCTCGGAGTCCTTTTCCTGGTGATGGTCTGGGGGTTCTTCCAGCGCCGACCGACCAGGTGAGCCCCGGGGCTGCCGCCCGGCGGCCCCGTACCGGTGCGTCCCGGTGGCCCCGTACCGGTGCGTCCCGGTGGCGTGCCTGGTGTCTCGGGGGCGCGGTCGTCGTGGCCTTGCTTGCCCTGCTTCCCCCACTCTCGACGGCCGCCCAGCGCGACGAATTCGCTGCCTCCTTGCAGTTCTCGCTGTTCGCCATCGCCCTCCCTGCATTGGTCGCCCTCGGCGCGCCATGGCGCCTGTTCGGGCTGGCGGGCGGGCCCGCCGCCGGGGCGCCGCCCAGGATCGTGGATCGCATCGCCGACCGCCGGAGCCGGCACCGCGAGCTGCCCTGGTCGCTCGCCCTCGTCGGGTGTGACCTCGGTGCGGCCATCGCGTGGCACGCGCCCGCGGTCGTCGCCGCGGTGACGCGCCACGGCTGGCTCGTGGTCGTGGAGGCGGCCAGCCTTCTCGTCTTCGGGCTGGGTCTGTGGCTCGAGCTCGTGGGGTCGCCACCCCTGACACCCCGTTCGGGGCACCTCCGGCGGGCGGTGCTCGGCGCCGCGGCCATGTGGTGCTTCTGGATCCTGGCTTACGTCGCCGGGCTGTCCGATCACGGCTTCTATCGCAACTTCCATCATCTGGCGGGCGGCCTCAGCGAGGCGGCCGATCAACAGATCGCCTCTGCCGTGCTGTGGTTCGTGGCGGCGGCTGCATTCGTACCGGTGATCTTTTGGAACGCGTACCGGTGGCTCCAGAGCGAGGAGGACCCGGACGCCGAACTCCTGGCGCTGGCCCGGGCCGAGCGCCGCCGTGGCATGCCGCCGATGGCCTCTGGGAGCGGCGGGCCCGCGGCGAGCTGACCCTCAGTCCGCCCGCACGCCGGCGACGGGAGGCAGGTCGACGGACGGCAGTCGCGTGGCCAGGGCGCGGTCAGCCGCCTGCTCCTGCGAGAGGGCGGTGGACCGGTCGGTGGCGAGCCGTTTGTCCTCGACGGCCAGGCTGCGCAGCGCCGAGGCGTCACCGGGATCGCTCATCAGCGTCTGCACGTCCTCGATCGCCTGCAGAGAATCCGAAGTGGTCCAAAGGGTCGCGGTGGCGATCAATTGGCCGAGGTCCTTCCCGGCCGGGGTTCCCGGGACGTCGATGTCCGTCAGGTCGAAGATGCTCTCGTCGGTGAAGGAGCACGCCGTCTGGTCGTCGCTGAGGAGGCCGGGCGTCGGCGCGCGGTCGGCCGCCGTCAGCGTGTGGGCCGCCTGAAGGTTCCAGATCCCGATTGCCTGGCGCACGCCGAGCGCGCAGGGTCCGAGGTCGGTGTTCACCTCGCTCATGACGCTGCGTTCCGCGGTGATGTCGTCCGCTCTCGACGTGCTCGTGGGCAGGTCGGAGATGACGGTGATCAGGAGCACCACGAAGACCACCGCCGCGATCGCCAGGCCGCGGTGGCGCTGCCAGATTGGTTCCTTCTTCGGCGCCGACGCGGCAAGGTCGGTCACGGGCTGGCGCTCCGCTCCGCGTAGGTGGCGATCCCCTGAGCCCAGCGGGAAATGTCGGCCGGGGCAAGGCTGAACTTCCCCAGGGTGCTCTCGTTCGCAAACGGCGTTGCCTGGTAGCGCAACCCACCTTGGGGGTCGATGAAGTCCATCACTTCGTTGTGGGCCTCGAGCCCCGTCTTGCCCTGGACCGAGATGGACACGCCGTAGGCCTTCCAGATCCCGTTGAGGGCCGTCAGCGGGCCGGTGACCATGTGCCAATTCGGCAGCGAGCCCAGGCCGGTCCCCTGGACGGACGGGGCTTCGTCGGACCGGGCCAGCGCGATCGGGTCGGTGTTGACCGTCACGAACTCGACGTCGGAGGCCGCGGTGCCGAGGGTGGCGTCGGCCTGCTCCAATTCGGCGGCCAGCACCGGGCAGATGTCGTTGCACGGCCCGTTGAAGAACGTCAGGACGATCACCCGCGCCGGCTGTGCCGGCACCGACGTGGGCAGACCGCCCTGGTCGGTCAGGGAGAAGGCGGGAGCGGGATGCGGCGCGGGGGAGCTCAGACCCATGAACGACGCCAACGGAGCGTCCAGGGAGCGATCGGCTGGGGGCGTCGGTGCGCTCGGCGTGGTGGCCGGCCTCGGGGTCGCGGCGGCGGGGGGGACTGTAGTGGGAACCGGATTGAGCCCGGCGGAGGAGAACACGTGCTCGGCGATCAGGCCCCCCACGCTGGCGACGAGCGCGATCCCCAGCACCCAGAAGATGAACTTGGGGGGGATGCCGGGCGCGCCCTCGGCCAGGGCCGCCGCCCGGTCCACCGGGGGTCTGGGGAAGGGCGCGGCCGCTCCCGACTCGAACGACGGCGGGGCCAGATTTCCCCCTTCGGCGTCGGCCGGCACCGTTACCGGCCGCTGTCGAGTCGTGCGATCCAGCGCTGCAATGACGACTCCTTCTGCGGGCCAAGCGCCGCGCCCACGACCCTGCCCTCCGCATTGACGAAATAGGTGACCGGGAGAGCGCTCACGAGGTAGGTGGAGGCCACCGTGGCATTTGCATCGACGGCCACCGGATAGGTGGCCCCGGCCGCGGCCAACAATCTCGTGGCCGTGGCGTCCGAGCTCTCGTTGGAATCGACGCCGACCACGGCCACCTGTCCCTGCGCCGCACGTGCGGCCGTGGCCATCGCGCCGAGCTCAGCCCGGCAGTCGCGGCACCACGAGGCGAAGAAATTGACGATGACCGGCTTCCCCCGGAACGAGGCCAGCGAGATCGGGCTCGTGCCGGCCAGGGGGGGAAGGGAGAACCCGGGGGCGACCGTGCCGGGCCGCAGAACGGGCGGCGGGGCGGACTCGAGGGCGGCGGAGGATGGCACCGGCGCCGCCCGCGAGGGACCGCGGACGATCACGAAGACCACGAAGCCGACCAGGCACGCCGCGGCGACAGCGGCGATCCACTTGAAGACCCGATCCGGCCTCCTCGCGCGCGGTCGCTCGGCGCCGAGCGTGGGCGGCGGGCCGCCGACCTGGCCCACGGATGTCCCCCCTGGATCCATGCTGGGTCAGGCTATCGAGCGCTGTTCCGGCTCGACGGTCGCTGTGGGCAAACCCGCAGGCCCCAAGAACGACCCGACGGGCCCGGGAACACCGGAGATCGCCATCGGGGGTCGCCTACCACTCGGCCGCGGCTCGGCCGGATCCTTCTCGACCCTCTCGCGCTTCCGGGCCTCGCGTTCCTGTGGGTTCTCGTGGATCAGGTGCCACCAGGCGGCGATCGCGATGCCGGCCAGGATCGGCCACTCGAACGTGTAGAACCAGCTCAGGTCGTTCCCTCCCAGGGCCCGGCGCGCCTGCCACGCGGTCGCGACGGCGCACGCGGCGACGATCAGGAAGAACTCCAGGTGGAGCAACAAGGCTCGGTGGGAGAACCAACGGTGCATCGCAAACCGCATCGTAGGGCGGCACTCCGCCATCAGGCGTCCCCGATCTGGGGGGGCGGCGGGCTCGAGCCCGATCGCCGGCCGACGACTCAGTTGGGGGAGGCGCCGCTGCTGCTCTCTCCGACGGTCGTACCCTCCCCGCCCGCCTGCTCGGCACTTTCGAGCCGCACGAAGGCCAGGCGCAGCTGGGAGAGGGACTCGAAGAGGGCCGGCTCGGCCTCGCCGAGGCGTCCCCGCAGCCCGTCGAGCAGGTAGCCGAGGCCGTCGATCGCCAGGCGGGCCTGGAAGAGCATGGGCGGGGTCTGCGAGAGGTAGATGGCGGCGAGTTCGAAGAGCCCGTAGCAGTGGTTGGCCACCACGACCTCGGCCGGCGTGTGGGCCAGCTGGGCCCGCATGGCGTCGACCTCGGCCTGGGCCGCCGCCTGCTCGTCGGTCAGTGGGGCGTCCTGCGACGCCTGCGTGACGTCGGTGTCGCCCTTCCCGTCGTGAGGCGGAGAGTCGGCGTCGTCACCCTCCTTCTTGGGAAAATGCTCACCCGCCGGTGTCCACAGGCTGCTCATGCTGGTACCCTATGCTCCTTGACTATACGGAAGCGGGGCCACCACTGAGTGGCCTCCACCTGGCCACCACCCTGCACCGCGGGGAGCATCGTGCGCCAGGTCGAACGTCCTTCGGGCGCGGGCTCTGCCCGCTCGTCGGCCCCGCCTCCACCGATCGGCTTGCGGAAGGACCGCGGGCCCGAGTGAGAGGTGTGATGACGCATCGTCGCTGAAACCACTACAGAGCACCGGATCAATGACCGAATCCGTGCCCGTGAAGTCCGGCTCGTGGACCCTGACGGTGTGCAACTTGGCATCAAGCCGCTCCCCGAGGCCCTGGCGATCGCCAAGGAGCTCGATCTCGACCTCGTCGAGGTAGCCCCGATGGCCAATCCGCCGGTGTGCCGGATCATGGACTTCGGCAAGTTCAAGTTCGACGAGGCCCAGCGGGCCAAGGAGAGCCGTCGCAAGACGGTCCACGTCGGGATCAAGGAGATGAAGTACCGGCCGAAGATCGGGCCGGGGGACTTCGACACCAAGACCCGGCAGGTGGCCAAGTTCCTGAACGAAGGGCACAAGGTCAAGATCACGATCATGTTCCGAGGCCGCGAGGTGTACCACCCCGAGCACGGGAAGCGGATCCTTGACCGCATCGCCGAGCAGATGGAGGGCATCGCCAAGGTGGAGGCCGAGCCCAAGCTCGACAACCGCAACATGATCATGGTGCTCGCTCCCGACAAGCGGGCCCGTCAGGCCGCCCAGTCGAGGGCCTCGAACCAGCAGCGCCCCGACAGGTCGGGCGCCAATGCCACTCCCGAAGCGGGCGCCCAGCCGGCGGCCGCAGACGGAGCGGGCGAGGCGGCGGCTCCCCCGGCCGAGGGGAACGGAAGTGCGCCAAGTGCGCCGAGAGCGCCGGCCGCTGGATCGAGCAATGGGGTAGGCGAAGTCGCAGCATCAGCCGAAGAGGGATGACGCAATGCCGAAGATGAAGACGGACCGTGGCGCCGCCAAGCGCATCAAGGTGACGGCCTCCGGCCGGTTGCGCCGGCGCAAGGCCTTCCGAGGGCATAATTTCGAGATCAAGAACAACGTCCGCATGCGGCGGCTCGGACGTGAATCCGACGTCTCCAAGGCGGACGAGCGAGCGGTGCGCCGGATGCTCGGTCTCTGAGCGCAGGCGAGCCCCACCGCGCTCCGGCGCACACCCACCCGACCCACCGAGAGTTCTTGACGAGAGGAGCACCCCCATGGCCAGAGTCAAGCGGTCCGTCCACGGCCGCAAGCACCATCGCGCTGTCCTCGAACAGGCGAAGGGGTACTACGGAAACAAGAGCCGTTCCTACCGGGCGGCCAACGAGCAGCTCATGCACTCGATGCAGTACGCCTTCCGGGACCGCCGCGCCCGCAAGGGTGACTTCCGCAAGCTGTGGATCCAGCGCATCAACGCCGGAGCCCGGCAGCACGGCATGAGCTACAGCAGGCTCATCAACGGGTTGCACCTGGCCGGTGTCGAGGTCGACCGCAAGGTCCTGGCCGATCTCGCCGTCAGCGACCCCGAGGCGTTCGGCGCACTCGTGGCGACCGCGCAGGAAGCGCTGTCCAAGGCGCCCGTGGTCGAGGTCGCTTCCTGACCCAGCGGCTGGCCTTCTCGCACCGGCGGATCCGCCGGCTGCGCGGGCTGCTGCAGAAGCGTTCGGCGCGCTGGAGCGAGCGCGCCTTCGTGGCAGAGGGGGCGGAGCTCATCCGCAGCGCGTTCGATGCGGCCGTCCCGGTCGAGTCCCTCTACGTGTCGCCCGACGGCGCCGACGACCGTGCCGTCGCCGAGGTGTGCCGCCGGGCCGAGGCGGCCGGCGTGCGGGTGTTCCCCCTGGGCGCCGGCGTCCTGGAGCGAGTGGCGGACACCGTCACGCCCCAACCGGTGCTCGCCGTGCTGCCGATGCTCGACGAACCGCCGGTCGGGACGGCGCCGTGGTCGGCCACGAGCGGCGCGCTCATCGTTGTCCTGGTCGACGTGCGCGATCCCGGCAATGCCGGCACGGTGCTGCGGGCAGCGGACGCCTCGGGGTCGGCGCTCGTGGTCTACGCCGGCGACTCCGTCGACCCCTACAACCCCAAGACGGTGCGATCGTCGGCCGGCTCGCTCTTCCACGTGCCCCTGGCCGTGCGACCCGACGCGCGGGCGCTGGCCGCCGAGCTGGCGGCCGGGGGCTTCCGCACGCTGGCCACCGTCGTGCGCGACGGCGAGGACTACGCCGGCCTCGACTGGTCGGTCCCGACGGCGGTGTTCTTCGGGAACGAGTCGTCCGGGCTCGATCCCGCGCTGACGGGCGCGCTCTCCGGCGCGCTGGGCATCCCCATGGCCGGCCGGGCCGAGTCGTTGAACGTGGGCGTGGCTTGCGCCGTGGTCTGCTTCGAGGCGTTCCGCCAACGCCGGGGCGGCGGCGCCGCGCCACGTAGCATCGCGGGCGGCGGTCCGGCGGGACATGGTGACTGACGACATGGTGACTGACGACAGGGATCTGGACAACGTGACGCTCGACATCGAGGCCATCGCTGGCGACGGCGAGCGGGCCATCGCGGGCGCGTCGTCAACGGAGGCGCTGAGCCAGGTGGAGACCGAGTTCCTGGGGAAGCGCTCTGCGCTGACCCGGGCCCACCGCACCCTGGGCGGCCTCGACCCCGAAGCACGCAAGGAGGCCGGTCGTCGTCTGAACGAGGTGCGGGCCCGGTTGGAGGGCCGGCTGGCGGCACGGCGCCGCGAGCTGGCCGAGTCCGAGCGCGCCGAAGCCCTGCGGGCCGACCGTCTCGACCTGACCGAGGTCATCCCGGACCAGGTGCTCTCACCGCCGGCCCGCGGCCATCTGCACCCGGTGACGAGGGCCCGCGCCGAGCTCGAGGACCTCTTCGTGGGCATGGGCTTCACGGTGGCGGAAGGCCCGGAGGCAGAAACGGACTGGTACAACTTCGAGGCGCTCAACATGCCGCCGGCCCATCCGGCGCGGGACACGTTCGACACCATGTATCTCGACCTGGGGGAGCCCGAGACGGTCCTGCTGCGGACCCACACCTCGCCGGTGCAGATCCACCTGATGGAGGGAGCCGTGCGCGACGACTCGCTCCCGATCCACGCCGTGATGCCCGGAAAGTGTTTCCGGCTCGACACCCCCGACGCGCGGCACCTCCCGGTGTTCAACCAGATCGAGGGCCTCGTCGTCGACCGCGGCATCACCTTCGGCGACCTGGCCGGCACCATCCAGGGCTTCACCGAGGCCTACTTCGGCCCGGGCATGCAGTCGCGGCTGCGGCCGGCCTACTTCCCGTTCACCGAGCCTTCGGCGGAGTTCGAGATCACCTGCACGGTCTGCCTCGGCGAGGGGTGCCGCACCTGCTCGCACACGGGATGGATCGAGCTGGGCGGCTGCGGCATGGTCGACCCCGCCGTCTTCGCCGCAGTGGGGATCGACGCCGACGTGTGGTCGGGCTTCGCCTTCGGCTTCGGCATCGACCGGCTGGCGCAGATGCGCCACGCCATCCCCGACATGCGCTCCTTCATGGAGAACGACATCCGCTTCCTCTCGCAGTTCTGACCTCGCCCCACAACGAGAAAGACTCCCGTGCGCGCTCCGCTCAGCTGGCTCCGTGATTTCGCCGCCTTCCCCGACGACGTCGGGTCGCTGCGGGACGCGCTCGACGACCTGGGACTCGTCGTCGAAGCGATCGAGCACGTCGGCGAGGGGCTGGGTGATGTCGTGGTCAGCCGGGTCCTGGAGATCCGCCCGATCAAGGGGGCGGACAAGATCGGGCTCGTCGTCGTCGACGCCGGGGCGGAGCCGCTCGAGATCGTGTGCGGCGCACACAACTTCGCGGTGGGGGACCGCGTCCCCCTCGCTCCGGTTGGCACCATCCTTCCCGACGGGACCGAGATCGCCAGGCAGAAGTTGCGCGGCGTCTGGTCCAACGGGATGCTGTGCTCGGGCAAGGAGCTCGGACTCTCCGACGACGGCGCCGGCCTGCTGGTCCTGGGCGACGAGTCGCCGGGTTCGCCGGGCACGCATGTCATGGAGGCGCTCGGGCTCGAGCCGGACATCGTCTTCGACATCACCGTCGAGGGCAACCGCCCGGATGCCTGGTCCATCGTCGGGATCGCCCGCGACCTGGCGGGCCGCCTCGGCCTTGCCTTCTCGGCGCCCGAGCCGCCCGAGCCGGCGCCGAGTGGATGGCCGGTCGAGACGGCGGCGACGGCGTCGGTGGAATCCGTCGACCTCTGCCCCCGCCTCACCGTGACGGTGCTCGACCACGTCTCGGTCGGACCCTCGCCGCGCTGGATCGCCGAGCGGCTGCTCCTGGCCGGGATGCGGCCGATCAACAACGTGGTCGACGCGTCGAACTACGTCATGCTCGAGATGGGCCAGCCGACGCACCCCTACGACCTTTCGTTGCTTCCGGGGCGCGGGCTGAGCGTCCGACGGGCCCGGCCCGCCGAGACGGTGGTGACGCTCGACGGAGTGGAGCGCACCGTCGGCGTCCGGGGGCGGAGCCTCGGGGACACCGGTGAGGACTGCCTCATCTGCGATGCCGAGGGCACGCCGGTCGGGATCGCCGGGATCATGGGCGGCGCGTCGTCGGAGATCGCCGGGACGACGACAGAGGTCCTGCTCGAGGCGGCCTACTTCTCACCCATGGCCATCGCCCGCACCTCCAAGCGCCTGGGCCTGCGCAGCGAGGCGTCGGCGCGCTTCGAACGGGGCTGTGACCCGTGGGGGATCGAGCCGTCGGTGCAGCGCTTCTGCCAGTTGCTGGCGGAGAGCGTCCCCGGGCTCCGGGTGGCCGACGGGATGCTCGATGTGCGCGGCGACGTACCGGAGCCGTTCGTGGTCTCGGTGCCCATCGCCCGCGTGCATCGTCAGATCGGGGTGGAGCTCGGACGGGAAGAGATCGAGCGTCTCATCGAGCCGATCGGCTTCGCCGTGCTCGAGCAGGAGGCGGACGCCGAGGGAGGCGTGCTCGCGGTCATGGTGCCGACCAACCGCCCCGACATCCGGCACGAGCCCTACGGGGTCGACGACGTCATTGAGGAGATCGCCCGCACCTTCGGCTATTCCAACGTGCCGCGCCGCGTCCCGACCTGGCCCCAGCCGGGCGGGCTGACCGCGTTGCAGCGGTCGCGTCGCGAGATCAAGGACGTGCTCCGGGGCCTGGGCGCGTCGGAGGGCTGGACCGACTCCTTCGTCTCGGCTGCGCAGCACGCCGACGTCGGCCTGACCGGACCCGCCGTGCGGGTGGCCAACCCCCTCGACGCCGAGAAGCCCTTCCTGCGCCGCTCTCTGATGCCCGGGCTGCTCGGCGCGCTCGAGTTACAACTCCAGCCGGCGCCAGCCCGACGTCCGCCTGTTCGAGGTGGGCGTCGTCTTCTCCCACCCGGGCGAGGGCACCGCACGCGTGGTGGAGCGGAGCGGGTCGGGCGGTACCGAGCGGGCCGAACTGCCGGGGGAGCGCGAGCTGCTCTCTGCGGTCTTCGCCGGCGACGGGGACGACGCCCGCGCCGCCGTGGCCTCGTGGCACGTCGTGGCCGACTCGCTCCGCCTGGGCACGGTGCGGCTGCTGCCTGCGGGCGGTGGGATGCCGCCGCTGCCCGGCCTGCACCCGACGCGGTCGGCCCACCTCGTTGCCCGCGCCGCCGGCGGGGACACCGTCACCATCGGCTCGGTCGGCGAGATCGACCCCGCGGTCGCCGCGACATTCGGTCTCACGGGGCCCGCCTCGGGCGGCGGCACCTCGGCCCGGCGCATCGGCTGGCTCGAGATCGACCTGCCGGTGCTCTTCGACGAGACGCGGGTGCCCCGTCGGCTCACGGTCGGTGGCGCGGTGAGCCGCTTCCCGTCTTCGGACATCGACCTGGCCTTCGTGGTGGCGGACCGCCACCCGGCCGACGCCGTGGCGGAAGTGCTCCGAGAGGCGGGCGGGGACCTCCTCGAGTCCGTCCATCTGTTCGACGTGTACCGGGGAGCAGGAATGGACGAGGGCGCCCGCAGCCTGGCCTACCGGTTGCGCTTCTGCGCGGACGACCGCACCCTCACGGACGAGGAGGTGGGCGGGTTGCGCACCTGCTGCATCGACGCCGTGACCCAGGAGTTCGGCGCTTCCCTGCGCTGAGCGGCTACCACCGTGGCAAGGTGGCCCGATGGAGGTACGGCTGGTCGACCCGTCGGACGAGAACGAGCTGGAGGAATGGGCCGCCGTCCTCTGCGCCAGTGACAAGGACCTCTGGCCCGACCTCACCGGGTTCACGCTGTCGGACATCCGCGCCTTTGCCCAGCACCGCAGCAGGTCGAAGCGGTTCGATCTGCTGGCGGCGCGGCAGTCCGACGGTCCGATTCTCGGCGTGGGCATGATGGAGCTGCCGTTGCGCGACAACGTGGGCAGCGCTGAAGTCACCGTGGCGGTCCACCCGGCCCAGAGGCGCCGCGGCGCCGGGACGGCCATCGTCGACGCCATGGCCGAGCGCGGACGGGCGGACGGGCGCTCGGTCCTCAATTCCATTGTGGACGCGCCACTCGACCGCGCCGCGGACGACGCTGCGCTGTCGTTCGCACCGAAGGTCGGCTTCGAGGCCATGCTGACCGGCAACATCCGCCATCTCGCAGTCCCGCTCGATGCAGGACGTCTGGCCGAGCTGCGCGCCGAGGTCTCACGTGCGCGAGACGTGGCTGCGTACCGTGTCCTGACATTCGAGGCTCCCTGGCCTGCCGGGTACATCGAGGACCAGTGCGCCCTCTTCCGGTGCATGTCCACCGACGAACCGCACGGTGACGAAGGCCACGAAGAGGAGATATGGGACGCCGATCGGGTCTCCGAGAACGACTCTCTCCGCGCCGCGCGGTGCCAGATTCCTGATCGCCGTGGCGGAGCATCGCGCCTCGGGTCGGCTTGTCGCCTGCACCGAGCTTCTCCTCGCCGCAGATGTCCCGGGACAGGCCTGGCAGATGCTGACCGTCGTGCGCCCCGAACACCGGGGCCATCGTCTGGGACTTGCCATCAAGATCGCCAACGCCGAGGAATTGGCTCGGCGCGCACCGGAGGTGCGGCTGATCATCACCGGCAACGCGGCAGTCAACGCACCGATGATCGCGGTGAACGAGATGATGGGATTCGAGATCGCGAGCGAAGGCACCTTCTGGCAGAAGCGCCTGGACCCGGCGTGATGCAGGTCAGCGCGATCGATCCCTCTGACAGCCGCTCTTTCGACGAGTGGTTCGCCGTCCTGCACGTCACGGACCTGGAGCGCCGACCCGATGGACCGGGTTGGCTTCGGACCGAGCGTCTGGGCCTCGCGCTCGACCAGGACGGACCCGAGGAGCATCGCTGCCTGGTGGCCCGGCATCAGGGCCACGTCGTCGGAATCGCCGACCTGGAGATGTTCCGGCGGGAGAACCGGCACGTCGCTCGGATCGATGTGCGAGTCCTGGCCGGGCACCGCCGGCGGGGCGTGGGCCGCGCCATTGTCGAGGCGGCAGCAGGCATGGCCAGGGAGTCGGGACGTACCGACCTCGGTGGAATGGACGAGACTCCGGCCCGGGCCGACTACGTCGACACGGCCGATCCGTTTGCGCGTCGCCTCGGTTTTTCCGTCGCTCTGCGCATGGTGCGGCGGGGACTGATCCTGCCGCTCGACCCGAGCCACGCCGATGCACTCCGACACCACCCCAAGGCATCGCCCGCCGGCTACTCGCTGCTCACCTTCGCGGACCGTTGGCCCGAGGAGTTCCTGGCCGATCGGTGCGAGCTCGGACGCCGCATGTCGACCGACGTGCCGGTTGGTGAACAGGAGCTCGACGAGGAGATGTGGGACGAGGCGCGCGTGCGGGCGATCGAAACGGGGTTGGCGGCACAACATCGGGCGAAGGTGTCGACGGTGGCGCGCCACGAGGGGACCGGCCGCCTGGTCGGCTACACGGAGGTCGTCGTACCGCTCGGCGCCCCCGAATCGTCGTGGCAACACGACACCCTCGTGATGCGCGAGCACCGGGGACACGGCCTCGGTCTGGCGATGAAGGTGGCCAACCTGTGGGCGGTAACGGAGCGGCACCCCGGCGTCCGCACCATCAGCACCTGGAACGCGGAGGAGAACGCACCCATGATCGCTGTCAACGAGGAGATGGGCTTTGCCGTCGAGGCCCACTCCGCTTACTGGTTACGGGACATCACGGACTGAAATCTGGCGCCTGGAGCCGGCCGGCACCGGTCGGGGGAGCACTGGAGCGCATGAATATGCAGAAATGTGTATACTCATGCGATGAAGGCAGGGATCGTCGGGGCATCGGGCTACACGGGGGCCGAGCTGTTGCGCCTGCTGGCCGGGCATCCCGACTTCGAGGTCGCGGTGGCCACCGCGCACTCCCACGCCGGCGAACCGGTCGGCAGCCACACGCCGTCGCTGGCCGCCGCCTACCCGGGCCTGGTCTACGAGGAGACCGATCCCGCCCGCCTCGACGGGCTCGATCTGGTGTTCAGCGGCTTGCCGCACGGTGAGTCCCAGCGCCTCATCCCCGAACTGCGGGCGCGGGTGGGCACAGTGGTGGACCTGGCCGCCGACTTCCGCCTGAAGGATCGCGCGCTCTACCCGCAGTGGTACGGCGCTGCGCACGGCGCGCCGGAGCTGCTGGCCGAGGCCGCCTACGGGCTCCCCGAGCTTTTCCGGGACGACCTGGCGGGGGCGACCCTGGTGGCGGCCGCGGGCTGCTATCCGACCGCGGCGGGATTGGCCCTGGCCCCCCTGGTCCGGCGCGGCGTGGTCGAGCCGACCGGCATCGTCGTCGACGCCGCGTCGGGCGTGTCCGGCGCCGGCCGCGGGCTGAAGGACTCGCTGCACTTCGGGTCGGTCGACGAGGACTTCACGGCTTACAGCTTGTTGACGCACCGCCATACGCCCGAGATGGAGCAGATCCTCGGGTCCGAGGTCCTCTTCACACCGCATCTCGTGCCGATGGTGCGCGGCATCCTCGCGACGTGTTACGCCCGGCCCGTGGTCGGCACGACGTTGACGACCGACGCCGTCATGGCGGTGCTCCATGACGCGTACGACGCCGAGCCGTTCGTCGTCGTGACAGACGACCCGCCCTCGACCAAGGCCACGGCGGGTTCCAACGCGGCCCACGTGACGGCGCGGGTCGATCCCCGGACGGGCTGGGTGCTCTCGCTGTGCGCGCTCGACAACCTCGTGAAAGGCGCGTCGGGTCAGGCCATCCAGTGTGCCAACGCCGCGCTCGGGCTGCCCGAGACCACCGGGCTCCCGCTGGCCGGGGTCTACCCGTGAGCGTCAACGCACCCAGGGGCTTCGTCTCCGTCGGCGGCGCAGCGGGCATCAAGGCCGGCAAGGCCCACGACGTCGCCGTCGTGGCCACCGCCGATGGCCGCGCTGTTCCCGCCGCCGGCGTCTTCACCGCCAACCTGGCCGCGGCCGCGCCGGTCCAGGTCAGCCGGGCCCACCTCGCCGCCACCGGTGGTCTTGCCGCCGGGGTGATCCTGACGTCGGGCAACGCCAATGCCGCCACGGGGGTCCCCGGGCGGGAAGCCGCCGAACGACTGTGCACGGCGGTGGCCGGTGACATCGGTGCCATCGCCGAGGAGATCCTGATCTGCCAGACGGGTCTCATCGGCATCCCGTTCCCCATCGACAACGTCATGCCGGAGATAGAGCCGATCGTGATGGCGCGCACCGACCGGCCCGAATCGGCCGCCGAGGCCGCCCGCGCCATCATGACGACAGACACGGTGCCCAAGGAGGTCGTCGTGGTCGGCGACGGCTTCACGGTGGGCGGCATGGCCAAGGGCGCCGCCATGCTGGCGCCCAACATGGCCACCATGCTCGCCCTCTGCACGACCGACGCCGCGGTCGACGCTGCGACCCTGCAGGTCGCGCTGCGGGACGCGGTGGCCGCCTCGTTCAACACGATCACCGTCGACGGCTCCACCTCCACCAACGACACGGTGCTGGTGCTGGCCAACGGGTTGGGCGCCAGTCCGTCTCCGGCTGCGCTCAGCGCCGCCCTCTTCGAGGCCTGCCGGTCTCTGGCCGAGCAGATGATGGACGACGCCGAAGGGGCCACCAAGGTGTCGCACGTCCACGTGCGGGGCGCGGTGAGCGACGCCGCGGCGCACGTGGCGGCCCGCAAGGTGGCTGACTCCGTGCTCGTGCAGTGCTCCCTCTTCGGCGAGGACCCCTACTGGGGACGCATCATCTCGGAGCTCGGCTCGGCCGGTACACCCTTCGACATCGATCGGGTGTTGCTCGCCTATGGCAGCACCGTGGTGTGCGCCGGTGGGGTGGCCGTGCCCCACGACGCCGCGGCGGTCGCGACCCACATGGCGGGGCGGCACATCGTGCTCGAGTGTGACCTGGGGCTCGGCTCTGGCGAAGCGGTCGTGCTCGGGACCGACCTGGGCTACGGCTACATCGACGAGAACAGGACGACGTCGTGACCGCGCAGGAGGCTCTCCCCGTGCCGCCCCGGATCACCCGGGCGCAGAAGGCGGCTGCGGCCAAGACGGCTTCGGTGCTCGTCGAGGCGCTGCCCTACATCCGGCGCTTCCTGGGGAAGATCGTGGTGGTCAAGTACGGCGGGAACGCCCTGCACGCCGGCGACGGGGACGGCGCCGATGCATCCGGCGACGCGCTGGCCTCCTTCGCCCAGGACGTCGTCCTGATGCGGGCGGTGGGCATCCTCCCCGTGGTCGTGCACGGTGGCGGGCCCCAGATCGGCGACATGATGGCGCGGCTGGGCAAGGAGACCGAATTCCGCAACGGCCTGCGCGTCACCGACGCCGACACCCTGGACATCGCGCGCATGGTGCTCGTCGGCAAGGTGAACCGGGACATCGTCTCCGCCATCAACGTCCACGGTCCGCTCGCGGTCGGCCTGTCCGGCGAGGATGCCAACCTCATCACGGCGGCGCCCCGGCATGCCGACCTGGGGTTCGTCGGCAACGTGTCGATCGTCGACCCCACCATGCTCGAACGCCTGGTGGCCGAGGGCCTGATCCCCGTGGTGGCGACCATCGGCGCCGACGAGGCCGGCCAGGCCTACAACATCAACGCGGACACGGTGGCCGGCGCGCTGGCCGAGGCGCTGCACGCCGAGAAGCTGATCTTCCTGACCGACATCGAGGGGTTGCGGGTCGTGGCCGACGACCCCACGACGGTGATCCACCAGGCGTCGCTCGAGGTGATCGGCGAGATCATCCGCAGCGGCGGCGCGCAGGGCGGCATGATGCCGAAGGTCGAGGCGTGCGCCGCCGCGGTACGCGCCGGGGTCAGCCGGGCGCACATCCTGGACGGCCGCGTCCCCCACGCCCTGCTGCTCGAGCTCTTCACCGACTCGGGGGTCGGGACGATGGTGCTGCCGTGACCGGGCGCGACGCGCTCATGCGCACCTACGCCGATCCGCCGGCCACCTTCGTGCGGGGGCAGGGCACCGTCCTCTTCGACGCCGACGGCAAGGAGTACCTCGACTTCATCACCGGCCTGGCCGTGGTGTCGCTCGGGCACGCCCACCCGGCCGTGGCCGACGCGGTGGCCGAGCAGGCACGCACGCTCAGCCACGTCTCGAACCTCTACGGGAACACGCTGGCCCCCGAGGTCGCCCGCACCATCGACCGGCTGGTCAACGGCGGCCGCGGCCAGGCGGGTGGTCAGGTCTTCTTCGCCAACTCGGGGGCGGAGGCCAACGAGTGCGCACTGAAGCTGGCCCGGCGCTGGGCCGGGGGCGGTCGCCACGTCGTCATCAGCGCCGACAACTCCTTCCACGGTCGGACGCTGGCCACGCTCACGGCCACGGGCCAGCCCGAGAAGCAGGCGCCGTTCCTCCCGCTCCCGGAGGGGTTCGTCCACGTGCCCTATGACGACGTGGCCGCCCTCGACAAGGCACTCGACGCGGACACGGTCGCCGCCGTGCTGCTGGAGCCGCTCCAGGGAGAGGGTGGCGTCATGGTGCCGAGCTCGGACTACCTGGGCGCGGTACGCGCGCTCTGCAGCGATCGCAACGCATTGCTCATGCTCGACGAGGTGCAGACCGGCCTCGGCCGCACGGGGCACTGGTTCGCCTTCCAGGCCCAGGGGCTCGAGCCCGATGTCGTCACGATGGCCAAGGCGCTCGGCAACGGCATGCCCGTCGGCGCCTGCTGGGCCCGGGCCGAGGTGGCGGCGGCGTTCGGGCCGGGCGACCACGGGTCGACCTTCGGGGGGCAACCGCTCGCTCTGGCCGCCGTCAAGGCCACGCTCGCCGTCATGGAGTCCGAGGACGTCTGCCGCCGCGCCCGGGAGGGCGGCGCCCGCCTCGCCGCCGGGCTCGGCGCGCTCCCCGGTGTCGTCTCGGTGCGTGGGGCCGGCCTGCTCCTGGCCGCGCAGCTCGAGGCCCCGGTGGCCAAGGAGGCCGCGGCCCGGGCGCTCGAGCACGGCCTCCTGGTCAACCCGGTGCGGCCCGACGCCGTCCGGGTCGCTCCGCCGCTGCTCGTGCGCGACGACGAGATCGACACTGCGTTGCGCGTCCTCGGCGAGGCGCTGGCGGCCGCGCTGGCCGACCCGGACGGGCCGGCCGACCCGGACGGGCACGGGTAGGGGAGCGGACGATGCGCAACTTCTTCGATGTCGACGATCTCGGGGCGGACGAATGGGATCGCGTGCTGGCCCTCGCTCTCGATCCGCCCGCCGACGCGCCGCTGGCGGGCCAGGGCGTGGCGCTCCTCTTCCAGAAGCCGTCGGCGCGCACCCGCAACTCCACCGAGATGGCCGTCGTGGACCTGGGGGGGCACCCCGTCTACATCCAGGGGACCGAGGTCGGTCTCGACGAGCGCGAGACCGCCGAGGATGTCGCCCGCACCCTCGGCTGTTACCACCGCGTCCTGTGCGCGCGGGTGTTCGAGCACGCCGTCCTGGTGCGCATGGCGGCGGCGCTCCGGCGGAGCGCCTTCGACGTCCCGATGGTGAACCTTCTGAGCGACACCGCCCACCCGTGCCAAGCGGTGACCGACGTGCTGACCATGCGCGAGGCACTGGGCCCGCTGGCCGGCCGGGCGCTGACGTATGTCGGCGATGCCAACAACATGGCGCGCTCGCTGGCCAAGGCGGCACTGTTCGAGGGCATGGAGGTCCGCTTCGCCACCCCGGCCGGGTACACGTTCTCCGGCGACGAGCTGGCAGACCTGCAGGCCTTCGGCGACCGCATCGGGCGGGGCGGAACGGTGCAGGTGACCGACGACCCGGGCCAGGCGGCCAAGGGTGCCGCCGTGCTCTACACCGACGTGTGGACGAGCATGGGTCAAGAGGAGGAGCGGGCGGCCCGCCTGGCCGCCTTCGAGGGCTTCACCATCGACCAGGAGCTCGTCGACCAGGCCGCGCCCGACGCTGTCGTCCTGCACTGCCTGCCGGCGCATCGCGGCGAGGAGATCACCGCCGACGTCCTGGAGGGCCCGCGCTCGCTGGTCTGGCGCCAGGCGGCCCACCGGCGGACGGCCATGCGGGGGATCCTGGCCTGGGTCGTGGGGGGTTCCCGGTGAGCGGGCAGGCGGCGAGCCGGTTGACCAAGAACCAGCGCCAGCACCGCATCACCAAGCTGCTGGAAGCCCAGCCGGTGACGAACCAGGCCCAGCTCGTGGCCCTGCTCGGCGAGCAGGGGGTGGAGGCGACCCAGACCACGGTGTCGCGCGACCTCGACGACCTGGGCGCGGTGAAGGTGCGGCTGCCGGGAGGGGAGACGGCGTACGCGCTGCCCGAGCTCCCGGCCCAGCAGATCGCGCCGGAGGACCATCTGCGGCGGGTCCTCGGCGAGTGGGTGGTGGAGGTGGCCCACTCGGGGAACCTGGTGGTGCTGCGCACCCCGCCGGGCTCGGCCCACGTGGTCGGATCGGCGCTCGACCGCAGTGGGTTGGAGGAGGTGGTGGGCACGGTGGCGGGCGACGACACCGTGCTGGTCATCGTCGAAGAGCAGTTCGGCGGCGGCCCGATGGCGGACCGCCTGCGTGACGTGGCCGGCATCGCGGCCGCCGCCAAGATCGGGTTGAATGGGAAGGAAGAGGACTGAACATGTCTGAGCGGGTGGTACTGGCCTACAGCGGTGGCCTCGATACGTCCGTGGCCGTGCGCTGGCTCATCGAGCACGAGGGCGTCGAGGTCGTCGCGGTGGCCGTCGACGTCGGCCAGGCGGCCGACCGTGGCGGCGAGGACTGGGATGCGATCCGCAACCGGGCGCTGGCCGCCGGAGCGGTCGAGGCCGTCGTGGTGGACGCCCGCCACGAGATGGCCGAGCAGTTCTGCGTGCCTGCCCTGCAGGCCAACGCGCGCTACGAGGGCAAGTACCCGCTCGTCTCCGCGCTGTCGCGGCCGGTGATCGTTCGCCACCTCGTCGCCGAAGCGCGGCGGCACGGGGCGGGTGCGGTGGCGCACGGCTGTACGGGCAAGGGGAACGACCAGGTGCGCTTCGAGGTCGGCGTGCGCGCGCTGGCGCCGGATCTCGGCATCCATGCGCCGGCCCGGGTGTGGGGTCTGACCCGCGAAGACTGCGTCGAGCTGGCGGCCAAATGGGAGATTCCCATCACCGTGACCAAGGAGAAGCTGTACTCCATCGACGACAACCTCTGGGGCAAGGCGATCGAGTGCGGGGCGATCGAGGATCCCTGGGCGCCTGCTCCCGACGACGTCTACACGCTGACGCGCGTCAGTGAGAGCGAACCGGTCGAGGTCATCGTCGGATTCGAGAGCGGCGTCCCCGTGAGCCTGGACGGCACGGCCCTCGGTCCCTATGACCTCATCAGCCGGCTCGGCGCGCTGGCCGGCAGCCGCGGCTTCGGGCGTCTCGACATGGTGGAGAACCGCCGCGTCGGCATCAAGAGCCGGGAGGTCTACGAGTGCCCGGCCGCGCTCGCGCTCATTGTGGCGCACGCCGACCTGGAGGACCTCACCCTGGAGAGGGACGTCCATCACGAGAAAGCGCGCCTCGAGCCGCGCTGGTCCGAGCTCGTCTACGACGGGCTGTGGTACTCGCCCCTGCGCGCCGCGCTCCAGGCGTTCATCACCGAGAGCCAGCGGCACGTGACGGGGGAGGTGCGGTTGCGCTTCGCCGCGCCGGGCTCCTGCGCCGTGGTGGGACGGCGCAGCCCGGTCGCGCTCTACGATCACGGGCTGGCGACGTACGATGCGACGGACACCTTCCGGCACGCCGACGCCGAGGGGTTCGTGCGACTGTGGGGCCTCGGGGTCGCCACGTGGTCGGCCCGCCAGGGGCCGGGCGCAGAGACGGGGAGGAGCGGGCATTGACGCTCTGGGAGGGTCGTATCTCGGCCGGCATGGCTGACGCCGTGGCGGATTTCACGGTGAGCCTGCCCTTCGATCGCGCCCTGGCCAGCGATGACCTGGCGGGCTCCCGCGCCCACGTCAAGGGCCTCGGGAAGGCGGGGATCCTCAGCGACAGCGAGGTGACCACCCTGGTGGAGTCGCTCGACATCGTCGAGGAGGAGTTCGCCACGGGCGCGTTCGTGTTCGGCCCCGGGGACGAGGACATCCACACCGCCATCGAGCGCCGTGTCACCGAACTGAGCGGCGACGTCGGGGCCAAGCTGCACACCGGGCGGAGCCGCAACGACCAGGTGGCCACGGCGCTGCGGCTGTGGTGCCGCCGCTCGCTCATCGGCGTGGCCGAGGAGATCATGGCGCTCCAGGACGTCCTGGCGCAGCGCGCCCGGGAGGCGGCCGACGTCTATCTCCCCGGGTACACGCACATGCAGCGGGCACAGCCGGTGCTGCTGGCCCACCACCTGCTGGCGCACGGGTGGGCCCTCGCCCGCGACGTGGATCGCCTCCTCACCACCGTCGACCGCCTGAACATCTCGCCCCTGGGCGCGGGAGCGCTGGCCGGATCGTCCCTGCCGCTCGACCCCGACTACGTGGCGGCGGAGCTGGGGTTCCACGGGCGCTTCGAGAATTCCCTCGATGCGGTGTCCGATCGTGACTTCGTGGCGGAGTCACTGTTCGACCTCGCCCTTCTCGGCGTGCACCTGTCGCGGATGGGCGAGGAGATCGTCCTGTGGTCGACCGAGGAGTTCGGCTTCTGCACGCTCGACGACGCCTACGCCACCGGGAGCTCGATGCTGCCCCAGAAGAAGAACCCGGACGTGGCCGAACTGGCCCGGGGCAAGTCGGGCCGTCTCATCGGCCATCTCACCGCGCTGCTGGTGACCCTCAAGGGGCTTCCGCTGGCCTACAACCGCGACCTCCAAGAGGACAAGGAGCCGATCTTCGACGCCGTGACACAGGTGACCCGCGCGCTGATGGCGTTGCGCGGTGTGTACGAGACCGCGTCATGGAACGAGGAGCGGATGCAGACGGCGGCCGACGGTCCGGCGGCATCGGCCATCGACCTGGCCGAGCTGCTCGTCGAACAGGGCATGCCGTTCCGCCAGGCCCACGCGCTGGTCGGGGGACTGGTGCGCGAGTCGCTCGAGCGCCACGTGCCGCTGGTCGAGCTGGTGGCGGCCCACCCCGATCTGGGCGAGACCGCGGTGGAGCTCCTCGAGCCCGGTGTGGCGGTGACCCGTCGGCGGACCCCGGGCGGGGCGGGTCCGGGCCCCGTCGGCGAACAAGCGGACCGTTTCGTCCGTCGGCGCGAGGTCGATCGGACCCGGCTGGCCCAGTGGCGTCCGTCGGGTGCCCCGTCGTGACCGGTCCTGATCGGCGCGCTGCCCCCCTCGTCGGGGTGCCCAGCCTGGGGGAGCGGACGCGCCGTCATGGCCGCTGCTCAACGCCGGTAGCGTGTCACTTGCGCGGCCAACCCCCCGTGTCGGGCAACGATCAGGTGAACGCAACATAAAGATTCGTTCGAACGGTTGTATTGCACTGGTTGGCGCGCGCAACCTGTAACCGGAAGCCCTATCAGACAGTACGGCGCCTTCGACGGAGAGCTGTACTCGATGGTCGAGCGACAGAAGCGCCTCAGGAGCTGGAGGAACGGGGCGAGACAAGTCCGGAGGCCACGTTGAGCCCATCCGGAGACCCCGACCACATGGAGATGCGCACATGCAGCGGATGACCGGCATCGACCCGATGTTCATCTACTCCGACACGCCCGAGACCCCCATGGAGATCGCGTACGCCTGCGTCTTCGACCCGTCCACCTCCGAAGGTGGCTACGAGTTCGAGCGGGTCGCCGACGTCCTCCGGACCCGGATCCCGACGCTGGAGCCGTTTCGACGCCGACTGATGGCTGTGCCGCTGGGTCTCGACCATCCGCGCTGGGTGGACGATCCCGACTTCGACCTGGCCAACCATCTGCACCGTGTCGCCCTCCCGGCCCCGGGGGGCGAGGCGGAGTTCCGAGCCATAGTCGCAGAGGTGATGGGTCGGCCCCTCACTCCCGGGCAGCCGCCCTGGGAGATGCACGTCATCGAGGGGATGGCCCACGGCATGGTCGGGCTGATCGCCAAGATGCACCATTCCGTGATCGACGGCGTGGCAGGCGCGGAGATGCTGGCCAAGCTGCTGGACCTGACCGCCGAGGGCAGCGCGGTGACCGAACCGTGCCCGCCCTGGGTCGCGGCCCGCCTGCCGTCGCAGACGAGGCTGGTGACCGATGCGCTCCCGAGCTTCATCCGCAGCCCCATCCGGGGCCTGCGTGCCGCCCGCGAGATCGGCCGCACCGCCGTGCGCCTGGCTCGCTGCGCGTTGGACGAGCACCTCGGCCCGGTGTCGATCCCCCTCGGGGCGCCCGACACGTTCGATTCACAGGTGCGTGCCCGGCGGGCGGTCGGCTTCGCCGAGCTGGACATGGCGGAGGTTCGCGCGCTGAAGGACCGGTTCGGATCGACGATCAACGATGTCGTGCTCGCCGTCTGCTCCGGCGCACTGAGGACGCATCTCGCCGCGCACGGGGAGGATCTCGAGAGCCCGCTGGTCGCCGTGGTGCCCGTCTCGGTGCGCGGCCGGACGGACGCGGCGGTGCTCGGCAACCACCTCTCCGCCATGTTCGTGCCGCTGTCGAACGACCGGAAGACGCCACTGGAGCGGCTGCGGACGGTGTCGGCGGCGAGCGCTTCGTGCAAGGGGCAGGAGCGGGCCGTCGGCTACGGCCCCATGGCGACCCTGTTGGCCGACGCCGTGCCCCCGGCACTGTCGCGACCGATGATCCAGTTCGGGGTGCGCTCGGGTGTGCTCCGCAAGCTGCGCCCCGGCAACCTCATGGTCTCCAACGTGCCCGGCCCCGACTTCCCGCTCTACTTCGCGGGCATGGAGCTGCGCGCGGTGCACCCCCTCGGACCGGTGGTCGACGGTGTGGCGCTGAACGTGACGGTGCAGAGCTACCGCGACTCGCTGTTCGTCGGCATCAACGCGTGCGCGTCGGCGGTGCCGGACCTGCCGGACCTGACGAGGGCGATGGTGGACGAGCTCTCGCTGCTGAGTCGCATGGCCGCCGGCGCGGGGGAGCCGCACCTGAGCGTCCGTTCGCGCCGGGCAGCTGCCGCCGGCCACGCTCCGGCGTCGACGCCGGGCACCCTCCGCCGGGTGGGCACGCCGACGCCGATCTGAGTGGACCGGCGGGCCACGGGGGTGGCGGCGCCCGGCCCGGGTGCGCCATGGTGGCCCCGTGGAGCGGTCGGACCTGGAGGGCAACCCCGTCACACTCGCACCCTGGCTGCTGAACAAGGTGCTGGCGCGGGGCCAGCGGGCCGGGCGCATCGTCGAGGTGGAGGCGTACCACGGCGCCAACGACGCCGCCTCGCACGCCTACCGGGGCCTGACGCCACGGACGGCGGTCATGTTCGGCCCGCCCGGGCACCTCTACGTGTACTTCACCTACGGGATGCACTGGTGCGCCAACGTCGTCTGCGGGCCCGAGAACGAGGCAGCGGCGGTGCTCATCCGCGCCCTGGAGCCGACCGCCGGGTTGGACGAGATGTGGGCGGTCCGGCCGGCCGCCCGCCGGGAGCGGGATCTGTGCAACGGCCCGGCCAAGCTCTGCCAGGCCCTCGGCATCACCGGCGCCGACAACGGGGCGGACCTGCTGGCCGGCCGGCGCCGTTCGGGGCCTGCTCCCGCTGCTGGCCTCATCCGGCTGCTGGACGACGGGACGCCGCCTCCCCGACGTCCGGGCCGCGGGACCCGGATCGGCATCAGGGAGGCGACGGAGAAGCGTTGGCGGTTCTGGGTGCCGGGCAGCGCCTCGGTCTCTCGGCGTTGAGGCGGAACGGCGGCCGTCTCCTGAACAGGGGAAACGGGCCGCCGTGCCGTGTCACCGCCCTGTCACGACCGTGCAACAACGCCGGTTCATGATGCTGTTGTCGCATCGTGGTGACATGCGGTAGATCGAGGACATCAACAGACGGCGCACGCCCCCCAAAGGCGCCCTGGTTGGCGACAGGGAGGGGGGCGGAAAGCCCGTTGAGCTTCGAGCACCGGGTGGCATGCGGAGAGGCGGTTCTCCGCATGCCACCACACGGTGTCGACAGCCTGCCGTGTCGAAAAGCCTCCTGTGCAGGGAACCCAGCCCTTCGGCTGGGCATCCGTCGCTCGCGGCGGGCGCCCCGGTACGATGGCTGCCAGAGCCGGTCCCCGGGTCGTCACCCGGAGGACCTTGGCCGCCCGAGACGCGTTGACGCTCTGTCACGCGTCTGTTAGGGTGGCACTCCCGTCGGAACGGCCTCCCCTGGCCCTCCGGCAACCGAAGGAGACTCTCCGGCGAAGCAATTCGTCCGGAACAGTCCTTTGGAACACCCGGCACCAACACCGGCAGGACTGGTGTGTGCCCGGTCGCTCCTTGAAAACGGAATAGTGAGAGCCAAAAGCCAGTGCGGGCAATTCATCCGGACTCAAACGGATGGGTTGTACGTCAATTAAGCATTACGCAGGCCTCGGGAACCCTCTGGGTGAACATGGCCTGTGGTTACTAATAGTTCGAGTCAAACTATGGTGACTCTCTGATTTTCGGGAGGTCCTGTCCCTTTGGGGGCCGGGCTGAACGTAAGTCTCGATGGAGAGTTTGATCCTGGCTCAGGACGAACGCTGGCGGCGTGCCTAACACATGCAAGTCGAACGCGCTCCATTCGGTAGCAATACTGATGAAGAGCGAGTGGCGAACGGGTGAGTAGCACGTGAGCAACCTGCCCCGAAGACTGGGACAACACCGGGAAACCGGTGCTAATACCGGATATCCCTATCGGACCGCATGATCTGATAAGGAAATGGATTCCGCTTCGGGAGGGGCTCGCGGCCTATCAGCTAGTTGGTGAGGTAACGGCCCACCAAGGCATCGACGGGTAGCTGGTCTGAGAGGACGATCAGCCACACTGGGACTGAGACACGGCCCAGACTCCTACGGGAGGCAGCAGTGGGGAATCTTGCGCAATGGGCGAAAGCCTGACGCAGCAACGCCGCGTGGAGGACGAAGGCTTTCTGAGTTGTAAACTCCTTTCAGCAGGGACGATAGTGACGGTACCTGCAGAAGAAGCACCGGCCAACTACGTGCCAGCAGCCGCGGTGATACGTAGGGTGCAAGCGTTGTCCGGATTTATTGGGCGTAAAGAGCTCGTAGGCGGTTTGATTAGTCGGGTGTGAAACCTCCAGGCTCAACCTGGAGCCGCCACTCGATACTGTCATGACTAGAATTCGGTAGGGGACCACGGAATTCCTGGTGTAGCGGTGAAATGCGCAGATATCAGGAGGAACACCAGCAGCGAAGGCGGTGGTCTGGGCCGACATTGACGCTGAGGAGCGAAAGCGTGGGGAGCGAACAGGATTAGATACCCTGGTAGTCCACGCCGTAAACGTTGGGCACTAGGTGTGGGGACTATTCAACGGTTTCCGTGCCGCAGCTAACGCATTAAGTGCCCCGCCTGGGGAGTACGGCCGCAAGGCTAAAACTCAAAGGAATTGACGGGGGCCCGCACAAGCGGCGGAGCATGTGGCTTAATTCGAGGCAACGCGAAGAACCTTACCTGGGTTTGACATGTAGGGAAAAGCCGTAGAGATACGGTGTCCTTCGGGGCCTTACACAGGTGGTGCATGGCTGTCGTCAGCTCGTGTCGTGAGATGTTGGGTTAAGTCCCGCAACGAGCGCAACCCTTGTCCTATGTTGCCAGCGGGTAATGCCGGGGACTCGTAGGAGACTGCCGGGGTCAACTCGGAGGAAGGTGGGGACGACGTCAAGTCATCATGCCCCTTACGTCCAGGGCTGCACACATGCTACAATGGCTGGTACAACGGGCTGCTATCCCGCGAGGGGGAGCCAATCCCAAAAGCCAGTCTCAGTTCGGATTGGAGTCTGCAACTCGACTCCATGAAGTCGGAGTCGCTAGTAATCCCGGATCAGCAACGCCGGGGTGAATACGTTCCCGGGCCTTGTACACACCGCCCGTCACACCACGAAAGTCGGTAACACCCGAAGCCGGTGGCCCAACCTTTTAGGAGGGAGCCGTCGAAGGTGGGATCGGTGATTGGGGTGAAGTCGTAACAAGGTAGCCGTACCGGAAGGTGCGGCTGGATCACCTCCTTTCTAAGGAGTGCTGTCAGCTATCCATGCTGACCACTACCCAGTTGAACACTGGCTACTCGGGCGCTCTCGTATACCGGCAGATGAATGTCCGCCTTTGACACCTCGTGAGATCCGCTTTTGCGGTGAACACGGGAGTCGGAGCCCGTCATTCACGGATCGGTCCCTGCGGGAACGACCGGAACTCTCACTATTCCGTTTTGAGGGAGTGACCCTTTGGGTCGTTCCCGGTGATGTCCCTTCGGTGCTCGTCTGAGCCCGGGGCGGGGCAGTGCCCGCGTATCGAGTCGAGCCCTTCGGGAGCTCCTCGAGTCGTCGGCGTTTGTTGCTCAACCTCGTGTTCAGGTCATCCGTGTGCCGGCGTGGACCGCTCACCCCGTGCGTGCCCTGGTCGGGCGGTTTGTTCCGGCTGCTTTCCGTTTTGGCTTATTCGACGGAAGGTGGTGACGGAGTCCTGACCCCGGCGTGCGCTGTGCAGCCCCTTGAGAATTCCAAAGCGAGCACGAGCATCTTTGTTCTCCAAGCTACAAAGAGCCAACGGTGAATGCCTTGGCGCCTAAAGCCGAAGAAGGACGTGGGCGACTGCGAAAAGCCACGGGAAGCTGTCTACCTAGCGTCGATCCGTGGATATCCGAATGGGGCAACCCAACACCTGTCATGAGGTGTTACACCCGCCTGAATGTATAGGGCGGGGCGAGGGAACCGGGTGAATTGAAACATCTAAGTAACCCGAGGAGAGGAAAACAACAGTGACTCCCTGAGTAGCGGCGAGCGAAACGGGAAGAGCCTAAACCGTGCCGGTGTTAAAGCCTGGTGGCGTTGCCGGTATGGGGTTGTGGGATTCAAGAGACGGGGCACCAGACCTGTCACGGAGTTACAAATCCAGTGTCTAGTGGAATCAGTCAGGAAAGCTGAACCAAAGAGGGTAATGGTCCCGTACACGAAACGCATTGGACTCCGCTTGAACACCCGAGTAGCGCCGGATCCGGGAAAGCCGGCGTGAATCTGCCAGGACCATCTGGTAAGGCTAAGTACTCTTAGGCGACCGATAGTGAACTAGTACCGTGAGGGAAAGGTGAAAAGTACCCCGGGAGGGGAGTGAAATAGTACCTGAAACCGTTGGCTTACAAACAGTCAAAGCGTCGTTGCTCCACCGTTGCCATGATCCCTTCGGGTGAGATTGGCGACACCAGGTGGATGTCAGCCGTGATGGCGTGCCTTTTGAAGAATGAGCCAGCGAGTTACGGTGTGTGGCGAGGTTAACCAGCGATGGGTAGCCGAAGCGAAAGCGAGTCTGAATAGGGCGTTGAGTCGCATGCTGTAGACCCGAAGCCGAGTGAGCTTGCCATGGGCAGGCTGAAGCGAAGGTAAGACTTCGTGGAGGGCCGAACCCACCTAGGTTGAAAACTGGGGGGATGACCTGTGGCAAGGGGTGAAAGGCCAATCAAACTCGGTGATAGCTGGTTCTCCCCGAAATGCATTTAGGTGCAGCGTCGGGTGTTCAGCATCGGAGGTAGAGCACTGGATGGGCTAGGGGGCCTACAAGCTTACTGACCCCAACTAAACTCCGAATGCCGATGCTCTAGAACCCGGCAGTGAGACCACGAGGGATGAGCTTCGTTGGTCGAAAGGGAAACAGCCCAGACCGCCGGCTAAGGCCCCAAATTCTTGACTAAGTGGAAAACGATGTGGGAACGCAAAGACAGCCAGGAGGTTGGCTTAGAAGCAGCCACCCTTAAAAGAGTGCGTAATAGCTCACTGGTCGAGTGGTCCTGCGCGGATAATGTAACGGGGCTCAAGTCAAGAGCCGAAGCCGCGGATTTCCGTCTTTAGACGGGAGTGGTAGGGGAGCGTCGATCTCGCAGAGAAGCGGTGGTGTGAACCGTCGTGGAGCGTGGTCGAGTGCGAATGCTGGTATGAGTAGCGAGAGAGGAGTGAGAAACTCCTCCGCCGTAAGCCCAAGGGTTCCTGGGGAAGGCTAATCCTCCCAGGGTAAGTCGGGAGCTAAGGCGAGGCCGAGAGGCGTAGTCGATGCACAACTGGTTGATATTCCAGTACTACCGTGTCCGCGCCCATTCCAAGCCAGGGGTACTAAGGGGATGACCTTCGGGTCGAGCCGACAAACCCTGGGGCGGATAGCAAAGGAGCGACGCAGGAAGATAGGTGAGCCCAGGCGTTGGTTGTCCTGGGGTAAGCGTGTAGGGAGGGATCTAGGTAAATCCGGATCCTGTAAATCCTGAGACGCGATGCCGAGCCGTTCCAGGCGAAGTCACTGATTCTATGCTGCCTAGAAAAACTTCTAGCGAGCTGACACGGTACCCGTACCCCAAACCAACACAGGTGGGCGGGTAGAGAATACCAAGGCGATCGGGAGAACTGTGGTTAAGGAACTCGGCAAAATTCCTCCGTAACTTCGGGAGAAGGAGGGCCCCGCCAGGGTGAAGGACTTCGCGTCCTGATGCCCGAGGGGGCCGCAGAGAATTGGGGAAAGCGACTGTTTACTAAAAACACAGGAGCGTGCGAAGTCGTAAGACGATGTATACGCTCTGACGCCTGCCCGGTGCCGGAAGGTTACGGGGAAGGGTTAGTCTTCGGACGAAGCTCTGAACCTAAGCCCCGGTAAACGGCGGCCGTAACTATAACGGTTAGTTAATACCTGGCTGTTGCAAAACCCCGCTATATGCTGGAACATCCGAGTATCCGGCGGTACTCATCCGCGTGAGACACCCTTTTGATTGGGTGACAGCGTGGATAGTGAAAATCCGTCCGGTGCGGACAATCAGCAGGAAACTGCTTCGGCAGGATCCTCAGAGACTGCACGCAGGGCACCCTCGCCGGTGAGAGCCGGCCGGGGTGAAGATACAGTCCGACCCTCATGGCGACATGAGGAGCCAGGCAGAAATGACCTGGCCGCTCAAAGATCAATGGCGAGTAAATCAGCGCCATCTTTTGAGTCGTAACAAATGTGCCTAAGGTAGCGAAATTCCTTGTCGGGTAAGTTCCGACCTGCACGAATGGCGTAACGACTTTCCTACTGTCTCAACCACAGACCCGGCGAAATTGAAGTACGAGTAAAGATGCTCGTTAGCTGCATCAGGACGGAAAGACCCCGTGGACCTTTACTACAGCTTGATGTTGAGTTTTGGTACTATTTGTGTAGGATAGGTGGGAGACTTTGAAGCATTGGCGCCAGCCAGTGTGGAGTCAACCTTGAAATACCACCCTTTTAGTGCCGGGACTCTAACCTCGGTCCGTGATCCGGATCAGGAACAGCGTCAGGTGGGTAGTTTGACTGGGGCGGTCGCCTTAACAAAATGGGGCGAATCATGGGAAACCATGTGAGATAAAACTTTCGGCGTATGCTGGAACATCCGAGTATCTGGCAGTACTCGTCCGTGTCACAACCGCTTTTTATGGTTGTGGCATGGGCAGTGACAATCTGACCAGTGCGGACAATCAGCAGGTTGGGCGGCTTCGTGCCGCCTACCTCAACGACCACAACGAGAGCCCCGTCGCATTGCGACGGGTGATGGGATGGTCTGAACTGCATGGCGACATGCAGATCGAGGCAGAAATGACCTCGAGACGGCAACTCCGTCCATGAACACGCTGGAACTGCGTAAGCAGAAGGCGCTCGTTGACGATGACAGAGCGGCAGAAGCAAATCCTTATTGGGATGCTTCTGGGTGATGCTCATCTCGAACGACAAGCGCGGCGCACGCACAGCAAGGCTCAAGATCGAGCATTCTCTGAGCACAGTCGGCCTATGTCGACTGGAAATATGCAGAATGGCGAGATTGGGTCCGCACTCCGCCAAGGGCGAGAGCTCGGCGCAATCGGCTCGGTACGGTCTCAACGAACATTGGGTTTACGACCCTTTCACACGTCGAGCTGGAAGAGTTCCGAGAGCGTTTCTATCTGGACCATCGGAAGGTGGTACCGGTTGATCTCGAACTCACGCCATTGAGCATGGCCGTGTGGTTTATGGACGATGGCTCACGAAAGTCGAGCCAGTGTCGCGGTCTGTACCTCAACACTCAAAGCTTCACCTCTGCAGAGGTTCAGCTTCTGCAATCGGTGATCCAGCGAGACGTTGGAGTGGAGACCACAGTGCGAAAGCAGCGCGATGGCTTGCAGATCTACGTGCCGGCGCCCTCCGCGTCGGCGATGAATGCATACATCGTGAACGAAATTCTGCCAAGCATGAGATACAAGTTGTCGGGCTAACAGTTTGCCTAAAATGTAACGGAGGCGCCCAAAGGTTCCCTCAGGCTGGTTGGCAATCAGCTGTCGAGTGCAATGGCAAAAGGGAGCTTGACTGCGAGACCTACAAGTCGAGCAGGTGCGAAAGCAGGGCATAGTGATCCAGCGGTTGCTTATGGAAGCGCCGTTGCTCAACGGATAAAAGGTACCCCGGGGATAACAGGCTCATCTTCCCCAAGAGTCCATATCGACGGGAAGGTTTGGCACCTCGATGTCGGCTCGTCGCATCCTGGGGCTGAAGCCGGTCCCAAGGGTTGGGCTGTTCGCCCATTAAAGCGGTACGCGAGCTGGGTTTAGAACGTAGATCACACTGCGTCCCCAGGAAGTAATTCCTGGGTGTTTACTGGCTCATATCGGTGAAACCCTGAATGAAACAACCGAACGTTATGTTCAGGGCAATACCGAGGGAAGGCCAACACAATGGATGTGTCTACAGCGTCCTATATTGCAGGATTCCTGGACGGGGACGGAAGCATTCACTTCCAACTCGTCAAGCAGAAGGAGTACCGGTTCGGGTTCTACATCCGGGCCAGTATTTCGTTCTCTCAGTCGACCTCAGCTCGGCAGGGTCTGGAAACGATCCAGACACTGCTCGGAGGAGGCGGCTACATGAGAGATCGAGGCACCGGTATGAGTGATCTCGTGATCACGAGCCGGCCGATCCTTCTTCGCATCCTCCAGGAAGTCGAGCCCTACGTGATCTTCAAGCAGCATCACGTGAGGCAAGCGCTAGAGCTTCTTCCTCAGCTTGGATCGAGTGAAGGACCCTCGAGTGTTCCTGCATCTGGCACGCGAAGTAGATGCATTTGCAACCCTAAACTATTCGAAAACGAAGCGGATTTCCGCCGTAGATGTCGAGCAACATCTGCGTAGCATGGGCGTGTTGTGCCCCTGTAACGACTTCTTCGCCAGCAACAGCGAAGAGATGGCTTCTTAAGATCGAAATGTCGGTCCGCAGACCCCTGTGGAAGCCATAACACGCCAGCCCCTAGAAATAGGGTGGAGGTATAGTCTGTGCCCGTAGTAATACGGGATGAACATGCGTGAGACAGTTCGGTCCCTATCCGATGCAGCCGTAGGAGATTTGAGAAAGGCTGTCCCTAGTACGAGAGGACCGGGACGGACGTAGCTCTCGTGTGCCAGTTGTCCTGCCAAGGGCACGGCTGGTTTGCGACCTACGGGTGGGATAAGCGCTGAAAGCATCTAAGTGCGAAGCCCGTTTCGAGATGAAATCTCCCACAGGGTTAACCTGGTAAGGCCCGTGGCTAGACGACCACGTTGATAGGCCGGAGGTGTAAGTGCAGCAATGCATTCAGCCGACCGGTACTAATCGGCCGAGGGCTTGGAGACCTACTCGTGCTCGTGCTCGCTTTGGAACGCTCAGGGGCTGCGGAAACGCAGCCTCAGGCGTGGCCCTACCCGTCAACGGGTGGTTGAGCCTCGCCGAGTGCAAGATTTCCGGTGGCCATGGCGGCGGGGAAACACCCGTTCCCATTCCGAACACGGCAGTTAAGCCCGCCCGCGCCGATGGTACTTGGGGGGAGGCCCCCTGGGAGAGTAGGACGTCGCCGGGATTTCTCACGAAACCCCCTCAGAGCTTCGGCTCGAGGGGGTTTCGTACGTTCTGGGGACCTATGAAGGGGCCAGGGCACAGACCGAACACCGAAGACGGGGGGATCCGCTGCGAGACAACCCACGCAGGCTCACCCCGGCTCCTCCGGCGGCCCACGTCCGGCGCTCATGACCAGACGCCCGGCCCGGGACGATGCGGATCGGGCCGCGGGGACATGGAGGTGGAGCAACGGGCCTCCACGCTGCTCGAGCACCTCCTAAAACTCTCGGCGGTACGAACCGGGACGCCGGGCCGGCGTGTTCCTGTTGTGAGTTGGCCGAGCCGACCCCGCTCGAGTTGACCGGGGTCACCGTGACGCGGACACGTAGAATCACCTGATGCCTCAGAACTCCTCCCGGCCGAATCGTCGCGCCCCGTCGGCGCGATCGGGCGGAGCGGCGCGTCCGGCACGGACCGGCGGCAGCGGGAGCGGAAGCGGCCGCAGTGGCGGAGGGGGTAAGCCGTCATCACGCGGCGGTTCGGGCGGGGGAGCGCAACGCGGCGGCCAATCCTCCACCTCGGGTGCGGGCGGTACGACCAGACGGGCCCCCAAGGCCGGCGGGACCAGCGGCGCAACCGGCCGGGGCGGGAGCTCGAGCCGCGGCGGGGCGGGGAGTTCGGGGGGCAGCTCCAGCCGGAGCGGGACGGGACGAACGGGTACCGGACGAAGTGGGGGAGCGGCCTCGCCCCGGTCGCCCGGCAGAGGTGCGGGTCAGACGGGACGCCCGCCCGGCCGGCACGCGCTCGGACGGGCCAGCGGTCAGGACGCCGAGGTCAGGACGCCGCGATCGGCCACCTCGAGGTCGGGGCCGCCGCGCACCGGCGCACCACGCGGCCGCCCGGGCGAGGAGCGGACTCGGGACGAACGACCGCCGCTGCCGCGCCAGGCGAAGTCGTGGGGCAACGTGGCCCGGCGGGGCGCCCAGGCCGTGCGTCGCCGCGGCGACGAGGACGAGCCGCCCGCCGGCGCGATCGACGAGAGGGAGCGCCGACGGGGGGTGCCGCGCCCGAGCGCCGCCGCGACGTGGACACGTGACGACGGGGCACCCGAATGGCAGGACGACGACGCCACCACGTCGCGCGGCCGAGGCCGGAGCCGCCGAGCCGGCACCACGGCCACCACCGCCACCGCCACCGCCAGCGCGGCCGAGGCGATCGCCGCCCTCTCGGGCCGCAGCGCCCTGCCCCCGGAGATCGCCACCGAGATCCGCCACGCCGCCGACGTCGCCACCGCCCGGCACAAGGAGCACCTGGTCGATCGGGCGGAGTCGGCCTACGGCGCCTACGAGCGCGGGCGCTTCCAAGATGCGCTGCGGGCCATCAAACCCGTGGCCGACGAGGCCCCGGGCGTGGCCGCCGTGCGTGAGCTGGCCGGGCTGGCCGCCTACCGGTGCGGCCGGTGGCGTTCGGCGGCCGGGCACCTCGAGGCGTTCGGGCGGTTGAGCGATTCGGCCGAGCACCTGCCGGTGCTGATGGACTGCCAGCGGGCACTGCACAAGCCGAAGAAGGTGGCCGCCCTGTGGGCCGAGCTCCGCCAGAGCTCGCCCGATCCCGACGTGCTGGCCGAGGGCCGGATCGTCGCCGCGGCGTCGCTGGCCGACGCCGGCGACCTCAACGGGGCCATCGCGATGCTGTCGACGGCCGGCGCGTCCAAGGCCCTGCGGAACCCGTCGGAGCGGCACGTGCGCCAGTGGTACCTCCTGGCCGACCTGTACGAGCGGGCGGGCGACGTCCCCAAGGCGCGCGAGTACTTCGAGCGGGTGTTCCGGTCCGATCCCGAGGCCTACGACGTCGCCGAGCGCCTGCGTGGGCTCGGCCCCGAGCGCCGGCCCCGAACCGGCCCCGGCGGACCAAGCCGTCGGTCTCGACCAAGACGGGCCCGCCCAAACCCAAGGGCTGATCCGTCACCCGGCGACCTCAGCCCGGCGGCGCCGGACGCCGTGGTTGTGGTGGTTGCCGGCGGCGCCGGAGCCGTGGTGGTGGTGGCCGGAGGGGGCGGGGCGGTCGTGGTCGTCGCCGGGGGCGGGGCTGTCGTCGTCGTGGTCGTCGGGGGTGGCGCCGTGCCGAAGTTCGGGCCTTCCACGGTCACCAGGGTGCCGATCGGGGTGAGCGGCCAGACCAGCGCGGCGTCGGCGTAGCTCATCTCGACGCAACCGTTGCTCTGCGGCGTCCCGTAGGAGGCGCGGATGAACCCGTGCAGCGCGTCGCCGCCGTTGAAGTAGCTGGCGTAGGGGACGTTGGGGTCATTGTAGGTCGAGCCGTCGACGTTGGTCCCCTTCATGTCCGAGTAGCGCACGTGCTCGAACACGGCGAAGGTGCCGTCCGTCGTGTCCGCGCCCGGCGCGCCGCTGTTGACGGGGAATCCCGACGTACTGGGCCACCCCGTTGTCCCACAGGGTCAGGTTCTGCGGGACGACCTTGTTCACGACGACGTAGACGTAGGGCGTGGCGCTGGGCTTGTCGTTGATGACGTCGTTGATCAGCGCCGTCCACACGGTTGGCCCGGCGATCCCGTCCACCCCGATGCTGTTCTGGGTCTCGAAGGCCTCGACGGCGGCCTTCGTGATCTCGTTCGCGGTGCCCTGGGTCCATTGCGACGTGAGCTCCGAGGGCAGGCCCGGCCAGCGCCACGAGAACGAACCGGCCTGGTCCTCGGCCAGGTCGGCCCGGCTCGGGGCGGGGCCGCTGGGGCTGAACGCCGACCGGCAGGTAGTTCAGCTGGGCCAGGAGCTGCTGCAGTCGGAGGGTGTCGCCGGCGGCGACGCCGAAGGCGACCGAGTGCGACGTCGACAAGGTCGCACCGTCCGTCGACCGCAGGCCGTGCGCGCCGCCGGGGATGGTGACGGTGACCTGGGAGGAGGGGATGAGGGGGGAGGCGAGGGCGTAGGAGAGCGTGGTGGCGTTGGTCTGCACCCATTTGCCGGCGATGTCGGGAGTGAGCTGCGGCGCGGCCTGGTGCAGCGACACCGGTGCCGAGAACGTCAGCGAGATGGTCGTGTTCGGCGCCACGTTCTGCGCCCCGGCAGACGGCATGGTCGTCTTCAGGAAGAAGCTGGTCGTCGTCGCGCCGCCCGACCCGGAGCCGGAGCCGGACTTGGTGTCGCTGGTGCTCGGCGTGCCGGCAGAGCCGGAATGCTTGGGTGACGACGAGCCGAGGGTGAGCAGCAGCACGACCGCGATCACGACAGCTGCGCCGACCAGGAGCACCCACGGCCGCAGGCGCAACGGCCTGCCCGTCCTGGATTCGAGAACGTTCATGGCCTCCGCTCGCTCAAGACGTTGCGCCCAACTCGCAATCCGACTGCGCCCAGCGTATGGGCCGGACGGGGCGCGATGCGTCGGGGGAGGAGAAAATATGTCGAGATGGGGGGCCGTCTTGGAGGGGGATCGACGGCACCACCCCGGGGGCCGCCGCCGCCCCGCCGGCCCGGGGACCCTTCCGGACCCTCCGGTAACATGAGCGGCATGAGCACGAGCACCGACATTCACGCGCTCCTCGGCGGGGACGCGGACGCCCTCCTCGGCTACACGGCCAAGGCCTTCCCGGCGGAGCACCTCACGCTCCCGGGGCCCGACTACCTCAGCAGCGTCTTCACCGACAGCGACCGCAGCCCGACGGTGCTCCGGAACCTCGCATCGGTCTTCAACCATGGCCGGCTCGGTGGAACCGGCTACCTCTCCATCCTCCCGGTCGACCAGGGCATCGAGCACTCGGCGGCGGCGAGCTTCTCGAAGAACCCCGCCTACTTCGATCCGCTGAACATCATCGAGCTCGCTCTCGCCGGCGAATGCAACGCCGTCGCCACGACGCTGGGCACGCTGGGGCTCGCCTCGCGCAAGTACGTGCACCGCATCCCCTTCATCTGCAAGCTCAACCACAACGCGTTCCTGCACGTCCCCAACACCTACGACCAGATCATGTTCGGCTCCGTGAGCCAGGCCTTCGACCTCGGCGCCGTCGGGGTGGGCGCCACCATCTACTTCGGCTCGGACGACATGGACCGCGAGCTCCAGCAGGTGTCCGAGGCCTTCGCCGAGGCCCACCAGCTCGGCATGTTCACCGTGCTGTGGTGCTACCTGCGCAACCCGGCCTTCAGCAAGGACGGCGTCAACTACGAGGTCTCGGCCGACCTCACCGGCCAGGCCAACCACCTGGGCGTGACGATCGAGGCCGACATCATCAAGCAGAAGCAGCCGGAGAACAACGGCGGCTACACGGCGATCGGCTTCGGCCGGACCGATCCGCTCGTCTACGACGAGCTGACCACCGACAATCCGATCGACCTCACCCGCTGGCAGGTCGTCAACTGCTACGCCGGCCGCATCGGCCTCATCAACTCCGGCGGCGAGTCCGAGGGCGACAGCGACCTGGCCCAGGCCGTCCGCACCGCGGTCATCAACAAGCGCGCCGGCGGCATGGGCCTGATCGTCGGCCGCAAGTCCTTCCAGCGCCCGATGGCCGAGGGCGCCGCCCTCATCCACACCGTCCAGGACGTCTACCTCAGCAAGGACGTCACCATCGCCTGATATCGGGCGGCATGATCCCTGGCGGGGCCGCCTCCCGAGGCCGCCGCCGCACCTTCCGGAGGCCGGACGGGCCCGCCGCCGGCCCGGCACACGCAGATGAAGCCTGCATGAAGATGGTCCTCCATGCCCCGGGGTTAGGATTGGGCCCAACGAGCAATTCGGACGGAGAGTCCCGCGCGCCGTCGCGGCGGGGGTGCGCAGGCCCGCTGGAGTGAGCCAAGGCTCTCGACGTCCCGGACATGAGACGAGGCAGCCCGTGGCATCGGGAACGCAACGCGAGACAGAGGTATTGGACCAGGTCATCGTCCGCTTCGCCGGGGACTCGGGCGACGGGATGCAGCTCACCGGCGACCGCTTCACGACGAGCAGCGCCCTGCTGGGCAACGACCTGTCCACCTTCCCGGACTTCCCGGCCGAGATCCGCGCCCCCGCCGGCACGCTGAACGGCGTCTCTGCCTTCCAGGTCCACATCTCGGACCACGACATCCTCACGCCGGGCGACTCGCCGAACGTGCTGGTGGCGATGAACCCGGCCGCGCTGAAGGCCAACATCGATCTCATGGCCAAGGGGACCGTCCTCCTGGTCAACAGCGACGCCTTCGAGGAGCGCAACCTGGCCAAGGCGGGCTACGAGGCCAATCCCCTCACCGACGGCTCGCTCAGCGCGTACACGGTCTACGAGGTCCCGATGACCTCCATCACCCAGGAGGTCTGCAAGGAGGCGGGCGTCAAGCCCCGCGACGCCGAGCGCTCCAAGAACTTCTTCGCACTGGGCCTGGTGAGCTGGCTCTACACCCGGCCGGTCGAGGCCACCGTGGAGTGGATCGCCGAGCGCTTCGCGACCAAGCCGCAGGTGGCCGAGGCCAACACCCGGGCCTTCCGGGCCGGCTACGACTTCGGCGAGACGGCCGAGCTCTTCGAGTCCAACTACGAGATCCGCCCCGCCACCTTCGAAAAGGGGGAGTACGTCCAGGTCACGGGAAACCAGGCCCTGGCCTGGGGGCTCATCACCGCCACCCGCCTGGCGGGCGTACCGCTCTTCCTCGGCAGCTACCCGATCACCCCGGCGTCCGACATCCTCCACGAGCTGAGCCGGCGCAAGGAGTTCGGGATCCGCACCTTCCAGGCTGAGGACGAGATCGCGGGCATCGGTGCGGCTCTGGGCGCCTCCTTCGGCGGCGCCCTCGGGGTCACGACGACCAGCGGTCCCGGCCTCGACCTCAAGTCGGAGACGATCGGCCTCGCCATCAATCTCGAGCTCCCGCTCGTCATCGTCGACGTCCAGCGGGGTGGGCCCTCGACGGGCCTGCCGACCAAGACCGAGCAGGCCGACCTCCTCCACGCCATGTACGGCCGGCACGGCGAAGCGCCGGTGCCCATTCTGGCGCCCCACACGCCGAGCGACTGCTTCGCGATCGCCATCGAGGCCGTCCGGCTCGCGGTGAAGTACCGCACCCCCGTGATCGTGCTCTCCGACGGGTACCTCGCCAACGGCGCCGAGCCCTGGCGTCTGCCCGACCTCGACTCCTTCGCGCCGATCGATCCCGGCTTCGCCACCGAGCCCAATCACGTCGACGACGACGGCACCGAATCCTTCTGGCCCTATGTCCGCGACCCCGAGACGCTGGCCCGCCCCTGGGCCCCGCCCGGCCTGCCCGGACTGGAGCACCGTATCGGGGGCCTCGAGAAGGCGGACGGCAGCGGAAACGTGTCCTACGAGGGCGTCAACCACGAGCGCATGGTCCACCTCCGTCGCGACAAGATCGCCGGGATCGCCGCCGACATCCCGCCGGTCGAGGTGAACGACGAGACCGGCGATGCGCAGCTGGTCCTCGTGAGCTGGGGGTCCACCTACGCCGCCGTGGCCGCCGGCGTGAAGCGGGTCCGCGCCCGTGGCATGAAGGCGGCGCACGTCCACCTGCGCCACCTCCACCCGTTGCCGGCGAACCTGGGCGAAGTGCTGCAGCGCTATACCCAGGTGCTGGTGCCCGAGGTCAACCTCGGGCAGCTGAGCCGGATCCTGCGGGCGGAGTACCTGGTCGACGCGCAGACCATGTCCAAGATGCAGGGTGTGCCGTTCCGCGTCGGAGAGATCGAGGCAGCCATCACCGCGCTGCTCGGAGGGAAGTCATGAGCGAGTCCAACGGCTCCACCGCCACCGCCACCGCCGTCCCCGTCACCGCCCGCAAGGACTGGACCAGCGACCAGGAGGTCCGCTGGTGTCCCGGCTGTGGCGACTACTCCATCCTGGCCGCCGTCCAGATGCTCATGCCCGAGCTCGGCGTGCGGCGCGAGAACACGGTGTTCCTCTCGGGCATCGGCTGTGCCGCCCGCTTCCCGTATTACATGAACACCTACGGCATGCACTCGATCCACGGGCGGGCGCCGGCCATCGCGACCGGGCTGGCGACGACGCGGCCCGACCTGGACGTCTGGGTCATCACCGGCGACGGCGACTCGCTGTCCATCGGGGGCAACCACCTCATCCACGCCCTCCGGCGAAACGTGCGCCTGAACATCTTGATGTTCAACAACCAGATCTACGGGTTGACCAAGGGCCAGTACTCGCCGACCTCGGAGGTGGCCAAGGTCACCAAGTCGACGCCGTTCGGCTCCGTCGACACGCCGTTCAACCCGGTGTCGCTGGCCCTCGGCGCCGAGGCCACCTTCGTCGCCCGCACCCACGACATGGATCGGGCCCACATGCAGGAGACGTTCCGCCGGGCGCACCAGCACAACGGCGCCGCGTTCGTCGAGGTCCTGCAGAACTGCAACGTCTTCAACGACGGCGCGTTCGAGAAGATCACCAGCCGCGACGCCCGGGCGAGCATGCTCATCCCGCTCCAGCACGGCCAGCCGATCGTGTTCGGAACCGAGGGCGAGGAGCGCGGCGTGATCCAGCGGGCCGACGGCAGCCTCGAGATCGTGTCGGTGGCCGAGGTCGGGCTCGATGCGCTGCTCGTCCACGACGAGGCCCGTGACGACCCGGGCCTGGCCTTCGCCCTCTCCCGGCTCGCCCGCGGCCCCTACGAGCCGACGCCCATCGGCGTGTTCCGCGCCGTCGACCGACCCGAGTACGGGACCCAGATGTCCGAGCAGATCACCGAGGCCCAGGGCAAGCGCGGCCTCGGCGACGTGGCGGCGCTGTTGCGCTCCGGCTCGAGCTGGACGGTCGACTAGCACCCGCGCCGGACGCGCTCCGGCGGCGGTTTACGCGGTCGGCTTTTCGACCTCGGCCCGGACGCGCTCGAGCGTCGTCTGCATCCCCTTGCGATTCACCTTGCCGCGGGACCAGCCCCAGACCGCCCAGTAGAGCCGGAGGCCGACGTTGGGGGTCAGGGTGAACGACTCGGTCACGTCGGCTCCGTCGCCGGCCGGCTCGATCTCGTAGCGCCACACGTTCAACGGCGTCTTGTCCGCCGCCCCCACCCCGAAGGCAAAGGTCTTCCCCGGTTCGCACTCCGAGACGGTGCAGGTCGTCCAGTAGATCGGCCCGATGCCGTTGCGCTTCACGTGGCCCCGGAACCGGGCGCCCAAGGCCGGGCCGGTGGCGCCCTCGATCCACTCGGCCTCGAAGGTCTCGGGGCTGTAGCTGCCGATCCGGGTGACGTCGCTCACGAGATCCCACACACGCTCCGGCGGCGCAGCCATGTGGACGGTCACCGAGTCGTGCACGTTGTCACCTCAGGGGAGATCGAGTGACCGGAACACCATGCCGGTCCGGGGCTTCGGGCTGAAGAAGGTCGTCTTGGGGGGCATGCGGCGGCGCTCGTTGGCCCACTCGTCGATCTGCTTGACCGTGACCGGTCGGAGCAGGAAGGCCGCCTGGCCCTCGCCCTGTTGCAGGGCCTCCATCGCCTCGGCGACGCTGTGGCGGTGCATCACCTCATGGGGCGGCAGCTCGGCGAGCACGCCGGCGACGAGGTTCGAATCGAGGTCGTTGCCGTCCTGCTCCTGGACGTCGGCGTGCGCCAGGAGCAGGTAGGCCTGGCCGCCCGTCACGAGGGTGAGGGAGCTGGAGTCGGAGAGCGCCCCGAGCGTGCGGTCGTCGGCCGCACCGGCCCGGATGACGTCGAACCACTGCGACAGTGCGCCGACGAGGTCGAAGTCCTCGGGAAGCCCGCTGATGGTCCGGTGGATGGCGCCGACCGTCAGCTGGTCCTCCGACAGCTCGACGACGAGCGCCATCACCAGGTCGTACGGTCCGGCGGCACCGCCGTTGGCCTGCCGGCGCTCCGCCTGGTAGGTGCGGGCGGTCTCGTAGCGGTGGTGCCCGTCGGCCAGGACCACCGGGGCGGAGGACAGGGCGGCACCGACCGCGGCGACCGTGTCGGCGTCGTTCAGCACCCAGAGCTGGTGCCTGCACCCCGTCGTCGTCGTAGACGTCGGTCGCCGGGTCGTCGTCCGTCGGGTCGAACGTGGCCGTCACCCCGGCCGCCATGGAGAGGCCCCAGATGGGCGACAGGTTGGCCCGCGTGGCCCGCAGCAGGTCCAGGCGGTCGCTCCTGGGCTTGGGGAGGGTCTGCTCGTGGGGGAGGATGTCGCTCTCCGCACCCGGCTCGGCCAGGCCGAGCGCACCGATCACGCCGGTGGTGGCCCGCCCGGACGGGTCGGTCATCCGGTAGGGATAGAGGCTGGGTCCCGGGTCGGCGACGATGATCCCCTTGGCCTGCCATCTGGTGAAAGCTCGGCCGCCACGGTGTAGCGGTCGCGGCTGCCCGAGAGATCGGCTTCGGGAAGCTCGACGAGCACTGCGTTGGCCCGGTGCCGCGAGGCCAGGTGCGCCCGCTCGGTGGCCGAGATCACGTCGTAGGGCGGGGCGATGACCTGGGCGACGGGTGCAACCTCGGGTCGGTAGCGCAGCCCCTGGAACGGTTCGAAACGCGGCACTGCGCCACTCTGGCACACGTCAGAAGGGGCCGTCGCGGGGCACTCCCTAGACTCGTTGCGTGGACGACGACGGCTTGGACCGGATCCTCACCGCCCCCAACGTCATCACCCTGGCGAGGCTCGTGTGCATCCCGCTCTTCCTGTGGCTGCTCTTCGGACTGCACCGGCAGACGGCCGCCGCGATCCTCCTGGCGGTGCTCGGCGCCACCGACTGGGTCGACGGCTTCGTGGCGCGCCGTTACGGGCAGGTGTCGACGTTCGGCAAGGTGCTCGACCCGACCGCCGACCGCCTGCTGGTGGGTACGGCCGTGATCTCCATCATGGTCTACGGCGCGGTGCCGCTCTGGTTCGGCCTCGCCACCATTGCCCGGGAGGTCCTGGTGTCGGCGCATGGTGATCCTGCTGGCCGCCCTGGGCGCGGCGCGCATCGATGTGTTGTGGGTGGGCAAGGCGGGCACGTTCGGCTTGATGTTCGCCTACCCGACGTTCCTCCTCGGCGACGGGACCGCCAGCTGGCAGGAGCCGATCCGGGTCATCGCCTGGGTCACGGGCCTGATCGGGCTCGCGCTGGCATGGTGGGCAGCCGGGAGCTACATCGCGCCGGCTCGCCGGGCGCTGCGCCAGGGCCGGGCGGCGCGGGGGAGCACAGTATGAAGGCCGTGATCATGGCCGGTGGCGAGGGCACCCGACTGCGGCCGCAGACGTCGAACCTGCCCAAGCCGATGCTGCCCCTCGTCGGGCGACCGATGATGGAGCACATCGTCTCGCTGTTGCGGCGCCACGGCATCACCGACATCGTCGTCACGGTCGCCTTCCTGCCCAACGCCATCCGCAGTTACTTCGGTGACGGCAGCGAGCTCGGCGTGTCGATGGTCTACGCCACCGAGGAGTCGCCGCTCGGCACCGCGGGATCGGTGCGCAACGCGCGCGAGCAGTTGACCGAGCGCTTTCTGGTGATTTCGGGGGACGTCCTCACGGACATCGATCTGACGCTCGGTGATCGCGTTCCACGAGAAGAACGAGGCGCTGGCCACCATCGCGCTGTGTTGCGGTGGAGAACCCGCTCGAGTTCGGCATCGTGATCACGCGGGAGGACGGGACGATCGAGCGCTTCCTCGAGAAGCCGGGCTGGGGCCAGGTGTTCAGCGACACCATCAACACGGGCATCTACGTGCTCGAGCCCGAGATCTTCGACCGCATCCCCGACGGCCGGTCGGTCGACTTCTCCGGTGAGGTGTTCCCGGCCGTCCTCGACGCCGGCCTACCCCTCTACGGCTACGTGGCCGACGGCTACTGGGAGGACGTCGGCACGACCGCGGCCTACCTCAAGGCCCACGAGGACATCCTCGACGGAAAGGTCGAGGTCGACGTGGCGGGCTTCGAGCTCCGCCCGGGCATCTGGATCGGCAAGGGCTCCTCCATCGACCCCTCGGTCCGCATCGACTCGCCGGCCTTCGTCGGCGAGAACTGCACCATCGACCAGGACGTCGTGCTCGGGGCCTACTCCACGGTCGGCGCCAACACCCAGGTGGCGGCCGCGGGCGGAGCTCCAGCGCTCGGTCATCGGCGAGAACTCCTACCTCGGGCCGGCCACGAGGGTGGAGGGCGCGGTGCTGGGGCGCTCGTGCGACCTCCGGGTCGGGGCCCGCATCGAGCCCGGTGCGGTCGTCGGCGAGGGCTGCCTGGTCGGGGCCCATGCCGAGGTGCGCAGCGACGTCAAGGTCTACCCCTACAAGGTCGTCGAGGCCGGCGCCCAGGTCAACGCCTCCATCGTGTGGGAATCGGGCGGGTCACGCACCCTGTTCGGCCCCGACGGCGTCCAGGGCATCGCCAACGTGGACGTCAGCCCCGAGCTGGCGGTGCGCCTGGCCAAGGCGTGGGCATCGGGCTTCGAGAAGGGCTCGTCCATCACCGCCTCGCGCGACACCAGCCGGATCGCCCGCGTGCTCAAGCGCGCCCTCATGGTCGGGTGCAACTCGGTCGGGGTCAACGTCAACGACCTCGAGCTGGCCACGGTGCCGGTGACCCGGCACCACGTCCGCATGCGCGGCAACCGGGCCGGCCTCACCGTCCGCCTGAGCCCCGACGATCCGCAGTCGGTGGTGATCCGCTTCTTCGACGAGCGCGGCATCGACCTCTCCGAGAGCGACCAGCGCCGGGTCGAGCGCATGTACCACCGCGAGGAGTTCCGTCGGGTCACGGCGGGCGAGATCGGCGACATCGACTTCTCGCCCCGCACGATCGAGCTCTACACGGCCGACGTCGTCGAGGCGTTCGGGCTGCGCCGCGGCGCCGGGCGCGAGGTGAAGCTGGTCCTCGACCTGTCCTACGGCGCCGCCAACTTCGTCATGCCCAACCTGCTCTCGAAGGTGGGGGCGGACGTGCTCAGCATCAACCCCTACGCGCAGACGCCGGGCATGATCTCGGTCGACCGCGCGGTGAGCGAGGCCAGGGTCGCCGACGCCGTGCGCGGGTCGGGCGCCGACCTGGGCGCGGTCATCGACGCCGGCGGCGAGCGGCTGACCCTGATCGACGGGACCGGACACGTGCTGTCCGACGACGAGGCGATCATGGCGTTCATCGAGTTGTCGACGCAGGCCGGGCGAGACCGGTCGGGTCGCGCTCCCGGTGACGGCGAGCGACCGCACCGTGCGCCGCTGTCGCGAGCGCGGGGTCGAGCTGATGCTGACGCCGCTGTCGCCGTCGGGCCTGCTCGAGGCCGCGGCGTCGGGCGGCGTGTCCTTCGCCTCCGACCGGCGCGGCGGCTACGTCTTCCCGGCCTTCCTGCCCGCCTTCGACGCCGCCGCCGCCCTGGCCCGGCTGGTGTCGCTCCTGGAGGAGAGCCCGACCTCCCTGGCCGAGATCGTCGAGGCCACCCCGCCGATGCCGATCCTGCAGGGCGAGGTGCCGACCCCCATGGAGCAGAAGGGCCTGATCATGCGGACCCTCATGGAGCAGCTGACCGACGAGGGGGCCGAGCTGGTCCTGGTGGACGGCATCAAGGTGCGTGTCCGACCAGGGCTGGGCCCTCGTCGTGCCCGACCCCGCGGACCCCGTCACCCACGTCTGGGCCGAGGGGTCCGACCTGGCGTCGTCCGAGGCGCTTGGCGGCGGACCTACGTCGAGCGGATCACCCGGATGTTGCCCTGACTCGGGCCGCGGCGGGTCCGGCGGTCCGGTATGGTCGCCCCCCATGAACATCCCCGAGGACCTCCGTTATTCGCCGGAGCACGAGTGGGTGCGCCCCGAGGGGACGAGGGTGCGGGTCGGGATCACCGACTACGCCCAGGACGCGCTGGGCGACATCGTGTTCGTCGACCTGCCGGCCGTCGGGAGCGAGGTCGAGGCCGGGGGACAGCTCGGCGAGGTCGAGTCCACGAAGTCGGTGTCGGAGATCTACTCGCCGCTGGCCGGCACCGTCACGGCGGTGAACGACACGCTCACGGAGGGGCCGGAGACGATCAACCAGGATCCCTACGGCGAAGGGTGGCTCTGCGAACTGGAGCTCGCGGCGGGTGCGGACCCGGGCAGCCTCCTCGACGCGGTCGCCTACGGTGACCTGACCGCCGACTGACCTGGCGTTCGGGGGTCAGATGAGGCCAGGAGAAGTCGCTCGTGGGGTGGGGTACCGTGGACGGCGTGTTCTGTCACAACTGCGGGCACCGGAATCCCGAGGGCGTCAACTTCTGCTCCTCGTGCGGCCACGCGCTGCTCGCGGACGGCGATGACGCCACCATCACGCTCCACCCGACCGACGAGGGGGAGACAACGGAGGACCACCCGGATGTCACCCTGGTGGAGGTCCCGCACGGCGCCGGCGTCCTCGTGGTCACCCGTGGCCCCAACATCGGGGCGCGCTACCTCCTCGGCGAGAAGGTCGTCAGGGCCGGGCGGCATCCGGAGAGCGACATCTTCCTCGACGACATCACCGTGTCGCGCCGCCACGTGGAGATCACCCCGGCGGACGGGGGCTACTCGGTGCGGGACGTCGGTTCGTTGAACGGGACCTACGTGAACCGGGAGCGCATCGACGAGGTCGCCGCTCGTCCCCGGGCGACGAGGTGCAGATCGGCAAGTTCAAGCTCGTCTACCTGGTGGCGGGCAACGAGTGACGCAGCCGCACCTACCTCTCCATCGGTGACGTCCTGACCCTCCTGCGGGAGGAGTTCCCCGACGTCACGATCTCGAAGATCCGCTTCCTCGAGAGCCAGGGCCTGGTCAACCCCGAGCGCTCGCCCTCGGGGTACCGCAAGTTCTTCGACCACGACGTGGAGCGCCTGCGCTGGGTGCTGCGCCAGCAGCGGGAGCACTTCCTGCCCCTGAAGGTCATCCGGGACCGGCTGGCCGACGGGGACCTCGACGATGACGTCGGGCCCGGAGTTGCCGAACGGCAAGGCGGCGCGGCCGGCCCACGCCGCGGCGGTCGCCGGCGTGGCATCGGTCCAGGGCCACGAGCAGCCGACCAAGGCCGACGAGGAGGCGATGGCCCGCATCCTCGCCGATGCGTCGCGCCGCGCCGCGCGTCTTCCCGAAGAGGCCCAGCCCCGCGCGGGCTGCAGGTCGTCGCGGAGGAAGAGGGAGCGCCGCACGCCGCCGAGCGCCGCCGACGCCGCCGCCGGAGCGGCCGGGCCCCGTGAGGCGGCGAGTGCCGAGACCGGCGCGTCGTGCCACCGCGGACAAACGGGTGCGACGCCGTCACACCATCGAGCGCGTCGTCGCAGGCATCGTCGGGCGCGGCGGGGCGCGGCAACGGGACGGGGGCGCCGCGAACAGCCAGGACGCGACCGCGTCGCCGCGGCGCCGCGACCGGGCACCGGGCGACGTGGCCACGCGGGACGGGCGCAGACCGCGAGGCGCGGCAGCCCGGCGTGCGCCAGGCTGCAGTCGGGGGCCATGGTCACCGGCGCCAGCCTGTCGGCCGAGGAGCTGTGCGCGGCCAGCGGCCTGTCGCTCGAAGAGGTGGCGGGGCTCAAGGGCTTCGGCCTCTTCGAGTCCGTCATCGTGGCCGGAATCGAGACCTACGACGAGGACGCCCTCACCGTGGCCAACCTGGCCGCGGCGTTCCGGGCCTTCGGGATCGAGCCGCGCCACCTGCGCCTCTACCGGAACGCCGCCGACCGCGAGCTCGGTCTGATCGAGCAGGTGGTCATCCCTCTCCTGCGGCAGCGGAACCCCGAATCCCGCCAGCGGGCGGTCGAGGGGGCCGAGCAGCTGGCTGCGCTGGGGCAATCCATGCGAGCCACCTTGCTGCGCCAGGCTCTCCGGCGCCATCTGGGGGGGTGACGCAGCGCCGGGATCGGGCGCTACATTTCAGTCATGGTCCGTGTGCTCCTCCGTGCCGTCAGGGTGGACCTGCAGTCGAACACGCCGGTGCTCCTGCTGCAGGAGACCGAGGGTGAGGGGCGGACGCTGCCGATCTTCATCGGCAGCCCCGAGGCAACGGCCATCGCCTACGCCCTGCAGGGGGTGACCATGCCCCGTCCGCTGACCCACGACCTGATGAAGGACATGCTCGGCGCACTCGACATCAGCGTTGAGCGGGTCATCATCACCGAGCTGCGGGCGTCCACCTACTATGCCGAGATGCATCTTGTGCGCGGGCGAGGAGCGGACCATCGTCTCGAGCCGACCCTCCGACGCGGTGGCGGTCGCCGTGCGGACCGAGTCGCCGCTCTTCGTGTCCGACGAGCTGATGGAGTCCGAGGGGATCATCCTGGCGCTCGACACCGAGGACGAAGAGGACGACACGCCCGACGAACTCGTCGGACAGTTCCGGCAGTTCCTCGACTCGGTGCGCCCCGAGGACTTCGAGGGGTGACCCCGTCGCGCTGGGCGCTCGCCTTCGTGGCGTGCGCCGCCGTCGTCCTCGCGGCCTGCAGCAGCAGCCCGAGCACGCCGAAGCACAACGCACGACCACGCACCCGCCCCGCGACGTCGACCACGGCGTCGTCCACGACGACGACAGTCGTCGTCCACGACGACGTCGACCAGCGCAGCCGTCGACGGCCTGCACCCACATCACGGCCGTCGCCGGGCCAGGGTCAGGGGGCGGCGGGGACGATCACCGGCGTCGATCACCGTGACCAACACGGGCACCTCACCGTGCACGGTCAACGGCTACCCCACGATGGCGCTCTTCTCGGGCAGCGGGGCGCCGCTGACGGTCACGATGGTGAACGGGCTGTCGGTCACCGTCTCGGCCGCGGCCAATGCGCCACCGTCGTCGTTCTCGGTGGCGCCGTCGTCCACGGCGCAGTTCGCCTACCAGTTCTCCGACGTCCCGGTCGGCTCGGAGACGAGCTGCCCCACCTCCGAGTCCGCCACCGTCACCATGCCGGGGTCGACCACGGCCTCGCCGACGTTCGCACTTGGCCATCGGCCCCTGCGGCAACGGGACGATCAGGGTCTCGCCGGTCTACGCGGGCTCCTGAGACCGCCGGACGCCTAGGACGGCGCATCGCCGGGTTGACCAGGATCCGCCCCCGCACGGCGGCGTCGAGCACCCGGTCGAGCGCCGCCGGTCAGCCCGTCGAGCCCGATCTCCTCGTTGACCATCTCCTCGCAGTGCTCCAGCGGGAACGCGTCGGCCATGTCCGTCCACAGCGCCCGCCGCTCCTCGATCGGCGTCGCCACCGTGTCGATCCCCAGCAGGGCGACGCCGCGGACGATGAACGGATAGACCGTCGTCGCCAGATCGTTGCCGCCGGTGAGCCCGCTGGCCGCCACGGCGCCGCCGTAGCGGACGGTGCGCAGCGCCTCGGCCAACGCCCTCCCGCCGACGCAGTCCACGACGCCGGCCCACAGCTGGGGACCCAAGCGTCCGACCGTCGTCCTCGGTGAACTCGCGGCCGACGACCTGCGTCGCCCCCGAGGCTCCTTGAGGTAGTCGTGCTCGGCGGTCTTGCCCGAGGAGGCCACCACCTCGAAGCCGGCCTTGGCCAGCAGCGCCACCGCGGCGCTCCCGACGCCGCCCGAGGCGCCGGTGACCAGGATGGGACCGTCGTCGGGTGTCGTGCCGTGGTGGACGAGACGGCGCAGGGACAGCAGAGCGGTGCAGCCGGCCAGGCCGATGATGGCGGCGGTGCGGCAGCTCAGGGCGTCGGGCAGCGGGACGACCCAGTCGGCCGGGACCCGCGCGTAGGCGGCGAACCCGCCGTGCCGGTCCACCCCGAGGTCGTAGCCCTGCACGAGGACGCGCTGCCCCGGCGTGAAGTCGGGGCTCGTGCTCTCCTCGACGCTTCCGGCCAGCTCCACGCCGGGCACGAGTGGGAAGACACGCGCCACGCGGTTCCCGGGCCGGGTCACCATGGCGTCCTTGAAGTTGATGGCCGACCACTCGACCCGGACCAGGACCTCGCCCGGGGGGAGGTCGGTGTCGGCGAGCTCGACGACGGCGGGCCGGATGACCGCCCCCGCCTTGGAGAGCAGGTAGGCCGGGAAGCGCACACGGCTCACTGTAGAGGGCCGTGCCGCCGGCTCCGGGTACAGAGGGCTGCAACGGGTACGTTCGGAGCGTGACCACCATTGCAGGTTATGGGCGTTGGGCCTCGCCGCTCGCGGCGGCTGACGTCGCCCGGGGCAAGGTCTCCCTCTCCGAGCTCTGCTCCGATGGCGACGCGCTCTACTGGCTCGAGTCCCGCCCGGCCGAGGCGGGACGCGTGGTCATGGTGCGCGGCGGATGCCGATGGCCTGTCCGATCACTCGCCGGAGGGCATGAGCATCCGGAGCCGGGTCAACGAGTACGGCGGGGGCGCCATGTGCCTCGTGCCCGGACGCGCCCCCGGAGCGTTCGCCTATGTCGACCAGACGGACCAGCGGGTGTGGTTCTGCGACGGCCCGCGAGCCCCCGGGCTCGGCGGAGCCTCGCCGCGGCCCCTGACGGCGTCACCCCCGGGGGGCCAGGTGCACAACCACGGTGGGCTCAGCGCGACGGCGGACGGCGACTGGGTCCTCGCGGTCCGGGAGCTCCAGCGAGTGGGACCGGCCCGCCCGGTGCGCAGCGTCGTCGCCCTGTCCACCCGCGGCGCGCAACCGTGCGAGACCACGCTGCTCGACGGGCACGACTTCTTCGGGACGGCCCGCCCGCATCCGGCCGGTGACCGGCTGGCCGTGGTCGCCTGGGACCATCCGGACATGCCGTGGGATGCGTCGCTCGTCGTGGTCGTGCCGCTGGCCCGCGTCGCCCGGGCGGGCCACGGTCACGACGCGCTCGAGCCGGACGGCCCCGCACTGACCGTGGCCGGCGGTCCCGGCGAGTCGGTCGGCCAACCCGCCTGGGCTCGCGACGGGTCGTTGCGCTTCGTGTCGGACCGCAGCGGTTGGTGGCAGCCCTACGTGCACTCGGGTCTCCCTGGCGCGGAGCAGGAGCCGGTACGGCTGACCGACGTGGAGGCAGAGTTCCACGGCCCCGACTGGGTGCTCGGCCAGCACACCATGGCCGAGACCGTTGACGGCACGGTCGTGGCGCGTATGACGGCGTCGGGCCGGGACGCGCTCGTCCCGCTGGATCCGCACGGTCGGAGCGGGCGCGGGGCGCCGACGGCGTTGCCGCAGCCCTGTGTCTCCATCGCCGCGCTCTGTGCGCACGGAGACGGGCTGGCCCTGATCGGCGGCACCCCGGCGGCGCCGGTCAACGTCTGGGTCTGGACGCCGGGCCAGGACGCCCGAGCGCTGCGGCCCCCGTCCGGCGCCGTGCTCCACGAGCGGGACCTCGCGGTGGGGGAGCCCTTCGCGCTGACCGGGCGCACGGGGCGCCCCGTGTACGGCACGCTCTTCCGTCCCACGTTGGGCGGGACCGCGGGCCTGGCGGGGCGCGCGCCACCGCTGGTGACGTGGTGCCACGGGGGCCCGACGTCGTCGTGTCAGGCCGGCTTCGACCTGCACGCTCCAGTTCTTCACGAGCCGCGGCTTCGCCGTGGCCTGTGTCGACTACGCGGGCAGCTCGGGGTACGGGCGCGCCTACCGCTGCGCGCTGTGGGGCCAATGGGGCGTCGCCGACTCGGAGGACTGCCTCGATGCGGCCCTGCACCTGGCGGCACGTGGCGACGTCGACCCCGAGCGGATGGCCATCCGCGGCGGCAGCGCCGGCGGCATGACGGCGCTCAACGCGCTGGCGGCGGGGGAGGGGTTCGCGGCCTGCGTCTCGTGGTACGGGGTCACCGACCTGATGGGGCTGGTGGCGACGACACACGACTTCGAGGCCCACTACACCGACCGGCTGATCGGGCCGCTGCCCGAGTCGCGCGCCCTCTACGAGGAGCGCTCACCCGTGCACCGCGCCGGCTCCATGAGGGGTTCGGTCCTGCTCCTCCAGGGGACCGAGGACCCCGTGGTGCCGCCGGCCCAGGCCGAGGGCATGCGCGCCGCCCTGGACGCGGCGGGTACCCGCTGCGACCTGGAGTTCTTCGAGGGCGAGGGCCACGGCTTCCGGCGGGCCGACACACTGACCGCATGCTTGGAGGCTGAACTGGCGTTCTACCTCCACGAACTCGACCTCTAGGATCACGGAGGGGTTCCCTCGGGCTCCTTCCCCCGTATGCGAGGCTTTTCCGACTCCATGCTGACCGACTCCGCGACGACGATCCCGACCTGGGCTTCCCCCTTCGCCGACCTGTGGCAGCGGGCGTGGGGGCGTCTCAAGCGGATCTCGCCGGAGCTGGGCGACGCGCTGCTGTACGGGCCCAGCGCGCTCTTCGCACTCCTCACCATCTACACGTCGACCAACGCGCTGTACCAGGTCTGGGGACGCATGGCGTTGCTCCCGTTCGTCTTCGGCGCGCTGGCCTCGGGCGTGCTGGCCTGGGTCCTGCGCCGCGCCCGCCGGCGCCAACCGGGCCATGCGCTGACGCAGCGCCAGCACCGGCGTGCCTGGCTGACGCGGATCGTGCTGGCGGTGTGCGTGTTCGCCGGCGTCTCTTGCCATCCCCCTCGGCTTCGAGATCCTGTGGCGGTTCGACGGTGTGGCCGGGTCGCACCAGCAGCCCGAGGTCGTCACCGTCGAGGTCGGCGGGCAGGACCTCGTCCACGGCCAGGACCCGTACCACCCGCTGGTCCGGCTGCCCCATGCGGTCAGGTACCACGCGCCGGGCGAGCCGGACTTCGCGGGGTTCCTGCCCTACCTGCCGCTGATGGCGGTGGCGGGCATCCCGAGCGAGATCTGGCCGAACAACGGGCTGAGTGACGCGCGGATCTTCTTCTGCCTGACCACGCTCGCCGTGGCCGCGGTGGCGCTCTACCTCTGCCGGGCCGACGGGCGGCGCAAGATCCGCGCCCTGCAGGCCCTCATCATCCTGCCCGCTGGCCTCGCTGCCTCTGGCCACGGGCGGCGACGACATCCCCGTCGTGGCCTTCCTCCTCCTGGCGGTGGTGCTGGCGCAGCGGCACAGGCCCTTCGCGTCGGGCGTCGTGTTCGGCATCGCGTCGGCCATGAAGTTCACCGCCTGGCCCCTCGCCGCGCTGGCGCTCTTCGCCGCGCTATGGCCGCAAAGGGCGAGCGCCGCCCGTTCTCCATGTTGGCCGGGATGGTCGTCGTGGCCGTCCCGACGATCTTCCCCTTCGCCCTGCGCGGCCCGTTCGCCCTCATTGACGACGTCGTGCTCTTCCCGCTCGGCCTGAGCGCCATCCCGACGACGGCCGCGAGCGCGCTGCCGGGCCACGTGCTGGTCAGCGAATTCCCATCGCTCAGCCGGGCCCTGCCGCTCTCGGTCGGGATCGTGCTGGCCGTGCTCCTGGCGCGCCATCTCTACCGGCACACCCCGCGCACCGCGGCCGAGGTCTGCATGATCGCCGGCGTCGTGATGTCCGCGCTCATCCTGCTGGCCCCGGACCCGCGGGTGGGTTACCTGCTCTACCCGATCAACTTCTTCGTCTGGGCCTATCTGCTCGCCGAGCCGGCACGCCAGCCCGACCTGCTCCCCGTTGACGCTGCCGACGATGTCGGCGCAATGGCTGACGCGGCGAACTGAGTCGCCGGGCGTGCCGCGGCGCACCACGCGGCGCTGGTTACTCGGGGTCGGGCACCTGGAAGAGCCGGACGGTGAACTGCGTCAGACCGCGGGCGGGGCCGCCAGGGGTGAACGTCGTCGGCGCGATGGTGGCGCCCATCTCCCAGTAGTAGCCGTCCGAGCCGGCCAGCTTGCCGAGCACCTCGAGGGCGCCCGGGTTGTTGGCCGCCGCCCCCCGGTCGAAGACCTGCCAGCCCTGCAGCTTCATGTCGGCCGCGTAGAAGGCCAGCAGCGCCGCCTGTGAGTCGTCGGAGCGGAAGGACACCTGCGAGTCGAACTGGCCCGCCCCGCGCGCGTTGTTCTGGTGGGAGATCCGGACCGACCCCGCCGGGACGGACACGGCATTGAGGATGTTCGCCGGCGGCTCGCGCGGAGGCGACGATCGGCGACAGCAGTCCCGCCGCAGGCACCGCCCGCAGACTGACCCCCGGCACCGGCACTGCCTTCGCGGAGTGCCGGACCGGCGTCGGGGATTGCGACGTCACGATGCCGATGGTGACGAAGACGACCAGGATGAGCGCGGCGAGCCCGAAGACGATCATCGCCGGCCGCATGGAGATGCCCCCGGGGGTCGGGGGTCGCTGCGGCTCAGGCCCGGGGTTTCCGCCGTCCAGGACCTCGGCGGGGGTGTCGTGCAGCGTCATGGCACTCCAAGCCTACGGCGCGTCCGGACCACCCGAAATGGTCGAGGGGGCCGTGGCCGGCACCCAGCCGCCAGCCGGCGCCTCCGGCCAGGCCTGGGCCACGAAGGCCTTGGCCAGTGCGATCGCCTCGGGCACGGCCGCCCCCCGGGCCAGGTGGGCGGCCACGGCGGCCGAGAGCGAGCAGCCGGTGCCGTGGTCGTTGCCGGTGTCCACCCGCACGCCGGGCAGGACGAGCACCCCTTCGGGGCCCGCCACGACGTCATCCGCCGACTCGGTGAGGTGGCCTCCCTTCACGACGACGTAGCGGGCGCCGGTTGTCCTGATCTGCTCGGCCACGGCGACCCGCGCCTCGAGGGTCCCGAGGGACTCGACGTCGGTGTCGCCCAGCACCGCGGCCTCGCGCAGGTTGGGGGTGACGACCAACGCCTGGGGGAGGAGCCGCTCCAGGTAGGCGGCGACGCCGTCGGGCTCCAGGAGGCGACTGCCCGGTCGACGACACCAGGACCGGGTCCACCACCAGCTGGGGCAGCAGTCCCCGGGCCGCCAGGTCGGCGACCGCGGTGACGATGGCGGCCGTCGCCAGCATCCCCGTCTTGACGCTGCGCACGGAGAAGTCGTCGAGCACCGTCTCGACCTGCTGGCGCACGAACACGGGTTCGAGCGCCACGACGCCGCGCACCTCGGCCGTGTTCTGCGCCGTCACCGCGGTGAGCGCGCACGTGCCGTGCACGCGGAGCGCCGCGAAGGTCTTGAGGTCGGCCTGCGCACCGGCGCCGCCGCCCGAGTCCGAGCCGGCGATGGTCAGCGCCGTCGGTGGTGTCGCGTCCGGCACCGAGCCACCATAGGCGGGCACCGGGGTATCGTCGTCCGGTGACCCGCAACGACGCCGGTCCCGCGACGCCCGGCCCACCCGAGAGCAGCCTCTGCATCGCCGGCGAGGTGCTGGCGTCGCGGCTCCTGCTCGGCACCGGGGGCATGACCAGCCTCGATGTGCTGGGCGCGGCGCTGCGTGCGTCGGGGACCGCCATGGCCACGGTCGCGGTCCGGCGGGTCGAGGCCGCCGGGCAGGGGCTCCCTGCTGTCCCTCCTCGGACGAGCTCGGCGTGCGCGTGCTGCCCAACACGGCGGGGTGCGCCACGGCGTCGGAGGCCGTGCTCACCGCCAAGCTGGCGCGGGAGGCCTTCGAGACCGACTGGGTCAAGCTGGAGGTGATCGGGGACGACCGCACGCTGCTGCCCGACGCGGTCGAGCTCCTGACGCGCGGCCGAGCAGCTGGCCGAGGACGGGTTCGTCGTGCTGCCGTACACGACCGACGACCCCGTGCTGGCCTTCCGGCTGCAGCAGGTCGGCTGCGCCGCGGTCATGCCGCTGGGTTCGCCCATCGGCAGCGGACTGGGCATCCGCAACCCGCACAACATCGCGCTGCTCCGCGAGGCCGTCGAGGTCCCGGTGATCCTCGACGCCGGCATCGGCACGGCCTCCGACGCGGCCCTCGCCATGGAGCTCGGTTGCGACGGCGTGCTCGTGGCCACCGCCGTCAACCGGGCCCACGACCCCGTGGCCATGGCCCGGGCCATGCGCCTGGCCGTGGAGGCGGGGACCGAGGCCCGCCGGGCCGGTCGGATCCCCGTCCGCTTCTACGCCGAGCCGTCGAGCCCGCTGGAGGGCCGGGCCGACCTGGCGGCGGGAGGTGGACCCGCGCCGACCTGACGGCCCCGGCTCGCCCCCGGCTTGACCCGTTGCTTAGGCAACCCTAAAGTTAGGGCACCCTAAGATAGCGGTCGAGTCGGAAGGCGTGCACGGCAATGCGATGGAAGCGCGGGGGTGCGCCGGCCCGGTCCGGCCGGCACGGGGGAGTGGCCCTGAGCCTCGCCGTGGCCGTGGGCGCCGTCCTGTTGGCGGGATGCGCACGTCGGGTTCGAGCGGCTCGTCCGGAGCGCTGACCGTCTACAGCGGCCAGCACGTGCAGACGACGCAGGCGCTGGTGACCGCCTTCGAGAAGCAGACGGGCATCTCGGTGAACCTGCGCAGCGACGACGAGGACGTGCTGGCCGACCAGATCGTGACGGAGGGCTCGCGCTCTCCGGCCGACGTCTACTTCACCGAGAACTCGCCACCCCTGCAGTATCTGGCCTCCAAGGGCCTGCTGGCGTCCGTGGACCCGTCGACCCTGGCCAACACGCCGTCGCGCTTCAACTCCCCGGACGGGAAATGGGTGGGTGTGACGGCCCGCGTCAGCGTCATGGTCTACAACACCTCGCTCCTCAGCCCGAGCCAACTGCCGACGTCGGTCATGGACCTGGCCGACCCGAAGTGGAAGGGCAAGATCGGCATCGCCGGCGCCGAGACCGACTTCCAGCCGATCGTCACCTCCATCGTCCACGCCCACGGCGAGGCGGCCGCGCTGCGGTGGCTCGAAGCCGTCAAGGCGAACGCCGGGAGCCACAGCTACCCCGACAACGAGACGCTCACCTCGCAGGTCAACAGCGGGCAGGTGGCGCTGGGGGTCATCAACCAGTACTACTGGTACCGTGAAAAGGCCCAGGTCGGGGAGTCAGGGCTGCACTCGGCCATCGCCTACTTCGCGCCGCACGACCCCGGCTACGTGATCGACGTCTCGGGTGCCGGCATCTTGAAGTCGTCGAGCCACCAGGCCGAGGCCCAGCGGTTCCTTGGCCTTCCTGACCTCCCAAGAGGGGCAGGAGATCATCGCCCACAGCGACAGCTTCGAGTACCCCGATCGCGTCGGGTGTCACGACGGCGCAGCCCGAGACGCCGTTCGACCAGCTGCAGCCGAACGGCATCACCATCCCCGAGCTCGGCACCGGGGCCGAGGCGATCAAGCTGCTGCAGGAGGCCCAGCTGCTGTGACCGTGGGCATCTCGGCCCACGGTCGTCGCGGCGGCCGGCGCCCGTTGCCGCCCTCTTCTCACCACCGGTGCCGTCCTCGTATCGGTGGCTGTGCTGCTCCCGCTGGCCTTCCTGGTCGTCCAGGCCGTCCAGGTCGGATGGGCGCAGCTGCACAAGCTCCTGTTTCGAGATCTCACCGCGACGCTGATCTGGAACACCGTGTCGCTGGTCGTGGTCGTGACGGCGCTGTGCGCGGTCGTCGGCACCCTGGCCGCCTGGTTCGTGGAGCGCACGGACGTGCCCTGCCGCCGGCTCCTCGCCATCCTGGTCGTGATCCCCCTCGGCATCCCCGACTTCGTGGTGAGCTTCGGATGGCGGGCCATCTTCCCCTCCATCGGCGGGTTCTGGGCCGCCGTGCTGGTCATGACCCTGGCCGTCTACCCCTTGGTCTTCCTCCCGGTGGCGGCCAGCCTGCGGGCAGCGGACCCGGCCCAAGAGGAGGTGGCGCGCAGCCTCGGGTTGGGCCGGGTGCGCACGTTCTGGACGGTCACGGTCGGCCAGGCCCGTCTGGCGATCTTCGGCGGCGCCATCCTGGTCGGGTTGGTGGTGCTGGCCGAGTTCGGCGCGTTCGAGATCCTGGGCTATCAGACGCTGACCACCGAGATCTACAACGAGTTCCAGGTCGGGTTCAACGAACCGGCCGCCTGCGCCCTCTCGCTCATCCTCGTGCTCCTCGGCGCGATGCTGCTGGCCAGCGAGGACACCGTGCGGGGCCATGGCCGGACGTCGCGGTTGGGCGCCGGCGCCGCCCGGCAGCTGCGGCCGGTGCCGCTGGGCCGACTCCGACCCGTGGCCCTGGTCGGCGTCGGCCTCCTCGTCGTGCTGGCGCTGGGCGTGCCGGTGGGGGCGATCGTCTACCTGATCGTTCAGGGCGGGAACAGCACGCTGCCGGCGGCGGCCTCCCTGCCCGTCGCCACGCTCAACACCTTCGGGTACGCGGCAGCCGCCGGCGTCGTGGCGACGCTGGCCGCGGTCCCGATCGCCCTCCTCTCAGTGCGCTTCCCGCGCCGGCAGGTGTTGGCCCTCGAGCGCTCCAACCTCGTCGTCCTGGCGGTGCCCGGCCTCGTCATCGCGCTGAGCCTCACCTACGTGACCGAGCACTTCCTGCAGGGTCGCTTCTACCAGACGCAGTCCCATGCTGGTGGTGGCCTACGCCATCATGTTCTTCCCGCTGGCCGTGGTCGCGGTCCGCGCCGCCGTGGCCCGCGCCCCGGTCGGGCTGGAGGAGGTGGGGAGCTCGCTCGGCGTCAGCCGCCGCTCGGTGCTGTGGCGCGTCACGCTGCCCCTGGTCGGGCCGGGACTGGCCGCCGCCTTCGCCCTCGTCTTCTTGGAGACGGCGACGGAGCTCACGGCGACGCTCGTCCTCCACCCGACCAACGTGGAGACGCTGGCCACCCAGTTCTGGGCCTACGAGTCGAACGTGTCGTACAGCCAGGCGGCTCCGTACGCCGGCGTCATGGTGCTCATCGCCGCCGTGCCCGGCTACGTGCTCGGTCGCTGGTTCGACCGCCAGCCGGCGCGCATGGGCGCGGCGGGCCAGACCGCCCTCGATGCGCCGAGCACAATGGTGACCGCATGAAGGACCTGCGCATCACCGGCGTGGCCAAGGCATTCGGCCCCCAAACGGTCCTGCGCGGCGTCGACCTCGTCGTCCCGCACGGATCGTTCACCGCGATTCTCGGCGCGTCGGGCAGCGGCAAGACGACGCTGTTGCGGATCGTGGCCGGCTTCGAGCGACCCGACGACGGCGAGGTCCAGCTGGGACCTGACGTCGTCGACGATGCCGGGCAACGGTTCGTGCCCAGCGAGCGGCGGCGCATCGGCTACGTCCCCCAGGAGGGTGCGCTGTTCCCGCACCTGAGCGTCGGGCGCAACGTGGCCTTCGGCCTCCCGCGCGGTCCGGATCGCCGGAGCCGCGTCGACGAGCTGCTCGAGCTGGTGGGGTTGTCCGGGTACCGCCGGCGCTACCCGCATCAGCTCTCCGGTGGGCAGCAGCAGCGGGTCGCCCTCGCCCGCGCCCTGGCCATCGAGCCCGAGATCGTCCTCCTGGACGAGCCGTTCTCCTCGCTCGACGCCGCGATGCGTTCCTCGGTCCGCTCCGAGGTCCTCGGCGTCCTGCGCCGGGCGGGCACGACCTCGATCCTCGTCACCCACGACCAGGACGAGGCGCTGTCCATGGCCGATCAGGTTGCGGTGCTGCGCCACGGCGTCATCGCGCAGTTGGACACGCCGACCGGGCTGTACGGCCGCCCCGGCGACGTCGAGCTGGCCCGGTTCCTCGGGGAGTCGAACGTGCTGGACGGTGAGGTCCACGACGGGATGGCGACGACGGCGCTGGGCCTGCTCGAGGTCGATTCGTGGAGCGGGCCCGCCGGGGGCGGGCGGGCCCGGGTCATGGTCCGGCCCGAGCAGATCCGGCTCGAGCACCCCGCCAATGGCGGGATGGCGGCCACGGTGGAGAGCTACGAGTACTACGGCCACGATGCCGTGGTGCGGGTCCGGCCCGAGGCGGATGGCCTGCCCGACCTGGTCGTGCGGGTCACCGGCGGTGTGCCCCTCGAGCCGGGCCGCCGGGTCGGGCTCTCCGTGCTCGGCGCCGTGGTCGGCTGGCCTCGGGAGCCCGAGGAAAGCACGAAAGTCCCCCGAATCACGCCTTCGTAACTACTGCCATGTCGTCCGGGCTGCACTAGAGTGACCCTCGGAGTGGCAGCGCAGGGGAAGCAGGGAGGTGGGATGGTCGACGATTCCGTAACCCATGTCGGGGGGTTTCATGGGCCGCAGGTGTGTGGTCTCGTGGGGATCTCGTACCGGCAGCTCGACTACTGGGCCCGCACCGGCCTGCTCCAGCCGTCGGTGGCGACCGCCAAGGGGAGTGGGTCCCGCCGCGTCTATTCGTATTCCGACGTGCTCGAGCTGAAGGTGATCAAGCAACTGCTCGACGCGGGGGTCTCCCTGCAGTCCGCCCGCCGGGCCGTGGAGTGCCTGCGCGAGGACCTGGGGGCGACCTGGCGTCGGCCAACCTCGTCCTCACCGGGACCAGTTCGGTGCTGGCCCGCTCCAACGGAGAGGTCGTCGACCTGCTGGCCGGGGGTCAGGGCGTGTTCAACATCGTGCCGCTGGCCGGCGTGGTGGAGTCACTGGACGCCGACATCGTGAGTCTGGACAGGGCAGTGCCTGCCGCGACCCCGCGGCGCACCCGAGCGCAGGCTGCACGGGCCTCGGGGGAGTGACCGCGACGGACCTCGCGCGCGTCGGGCGCACACGCCATCCGGCCTGTGTGCCCGCGGGGCAGGTCCGTTTCGCCCATCCATCCGAACGACTCTTCGCCGCCCTGCTCGACCTGTCGGGCGAGCGGTGGCAGTACGAGCCGGTGGAGTTCCCGCTGGCGTGGGACAGCAACGGCTCGCCGGTGGCCGGCTTCCGCCCGGACTTCTATCTGCCCCGCCGTGGCGTCTTCATCGAACTCACGACCGCCGACCAGCGGCTCGTCACTCGCAAGAACCGCAAGGTGCGACGGATGCGTGAGCTCTACCCCGAGGTGCCGATCTGCATCGTGTACCAGCGCGACTTCGCCTCGCTGATCGCGTCACACGGCCTGCTGCCTGGAGCCGCGTAGTCTGGCCTGGTGAACGCCGACGACAGCGCTGCCGGCCCGCTCCGGGTCTCACCGCTCCATGCGGCGCACGTCGCGCTCGGGGCCAAGATGGTCCCGTTCGGCGGCTGGGAGATGCCGCTGGCCTACCCGTCGGGCACCGTGGCCGAGCACCGGGCCTGCCGCACCGCGGCCGTCGCCTTCGACGTGAGCCACCTGGGCACCGTGCGCGTCCACGGCCCCGACGCCTTCGAGCACCTGCAGCGCTCCTTCAGCAACGACCTCTCCCGGGTCCACCCCGGCCGGGCCCAGTACACGCACCTCCTCGACGAGGACGGCTTCGTCGTCGACGACATCATCGTGTGGTGGGTCGACGAGGAGCGCTTCGACGTCATGCCCAACGCCTCCAACACCACCGACGTCCTCGAGGCCATCGGCGGGCAGCGACGTGACCGACCAGAGGGCCGTGATCGCGGTGCAGGGTCCCGAGGCACGGGCCCGCCTGGCCCGGGTGTCGCCCGAGGCCGCGGCGGTCCACCGCTTCGCCGTCGAGCGCTTCGAATGGGGTGGCGCCACCTGCCTGGTGGCCGGCACCGGCTACACGGGGGAGGACGGCGTCGAGTGCGCCGTCCCGCCCGAGGTGGCGGCCGGGTTCTGGGAGGCCGTCCTCGGCGAGGGCGTCGTCCCGGCCGGGCTGGGCGCGCGCGACACGCTCCGCCTCGAGGCGGGGCTCCCGCTGCACGGCCATGAGCTGGGCCCCGGCATCACGCCGCTCCAGGCCGGCCTGGGCTGGGTGGTCGGCTGGGACAAGGGGGACTTCACCGGTCGGGCCGCGCTCGAAGAGGAGCGGGCGAACGGCCCGGCCCGGCGCCTGCGCGGCTTCGTGGCCGACGGGCGCCAACCGCTGCGCGACGGCTCGCAGCTGTGCGAGGGCACCGAGCAGGTCGGCATCCTGACCAGCGGCAACTTCTCGCCGATGCGCGAGCGGGGCATCGGGCTGGGCTTCGTCGACGCCGACGCCCGGCTGCTCGACGGCGACGCCGTGACGGTCGTCCAGCGCGGCCGTGAGCTCCCGGCGCGTCTGGTGCGCCCGCCCCTGTGGCCGATCCGCGACGAGGAGAGAGCGAATAGTCGCGGCCGACCCAGGCGGCCGCGGGTGGGTGCCGTATAGTGGATCGCACAACTGAATACGCCGTTTGAACCGGAGCGCCAGAGTCCCCGTTGCACGCAGTCGAGGGGACGCCGGAGGAGCAACTCTCCCCGAGAAACTCTCAGGCCGACATACCGCTCCGGCGAGGCAACTCTGGAAAGCGGGCGCCCGGCGTCCGCACCGAAGGTGGAAGCCGTGCAGGTCGCGGCGAGACTCTCAGGTCCAGTGACAGAGCGGGGAGGACGTCCGACCAGTCCCGCGTGTGCACGCGGGACACGTGAGGAGACCCCCGTGAGCGAACAGCATCCAGGCAACCCGATCCGAGGTACTCGAGCCCTTCGAGGACTTCGTGCGACGCCACGTCGGGACCTCGGCCGAAGAGCAGGAGGAGATGCTCAAGGTTCTCGGCTACGAGACGCTCGATGCGCTCGTCGACGCCGCGGTTCCCGGCAGCGTGCGCAGCCTCGACACGCTCGACCTCCCGCCGGCCGTGTCCGAGCACCAGGTGCTCGACGAGCTGCGCCGGCTCGCCGCCAGCAACACCATCGCCGAGCCGATGATCGGCCTCGGCTACTACGGGACGATCACGCCGGGAGTCATCCGGCGCAACGTGCTCGAGAGCCCGGCCTGGTACACGGCCTACACCCCGTACCAGCCCGAGATCAGCCAGGGTCGCCTGGAGGCGCTGTTGAACTTCCAGACCATGGTGAGCGACCTGACCGGGCTCGACACGGCCAACGCCTCCCTGCTCGACGAGAGCACGGCGGTGGCCGAGGCCGTCACGCTCATGCGTCGCCGCGCCACCGTGCGATCCAATCGGGTGATCGTCGATGCCGACTGCCTGCCCCAGACGATCGCCGTGCTCGAGACCCGCCTCGGGCCGCTCGGGATCAGCCTCGACGTCGTCGACCTCGGGCGCGGGTGCACCCGCGGGCGACTACTTCGGCCTGGTGCAGCAGTATCCGGGGTGTTCGGGTGCGTCCGCGACTTCGAGGCGCTGACCGCCGAGGCGCACGCCAAGGGCGCGCTGGTGACCGTGGCCACCGACCTGTTGGCCCTGACGCTGCTGAAGCCGCCGGGGGAGTGGGGCGCCGACGTCGCCGTCGGGTCCTCCCAACGGTTCGGCGTGCCGCTCTGGTACGGCGGCCCGCACGCGGCCTTCATGGCGGTCAAGAGCGGACTGGAGCGCGATCTGCCCGGACGCCTGGTCGGGCTCTCGATCGACGCCGAGGACCGCCCCGCCTATCGGCTGGCGCTGCAGACCCGCGAGCAGCACATCCGGCGGGAGAAGGCGACGTCGAACATCTGCACCGCGCAGGTCCTGCTGGCCGTCGTCGCCTCCATGTACGCGGTGTACCACGGTGCCGAGGGGCTGCGCGGCATTGCCCGCCGCGTCCACCGGCGCACGGTCGACCTGGCCGCCGGGCTTGCAGCGGGCGGGTGTGCACGCTCGTCCATCGGGAGTTCTTCGACACGGTGGTCGTCGAGACACCCGGGCCGCGCCGCGGCGATCGTGGCCCGGGCGGCCGCGCGCGGCGTGCTCGCTGCGCCTGGTCGACGACGATCACGTCGGGATCTCGTGCGGTGAGACGACGACCGCGGCCCACGTGAGCGCCGTGCTCGAGGCGTTCGGGGCCGATGGCGGCGGCGAGCCGGCCGACACGGCGCTGCCCGAGGCGCTCCTGCGCCGGGGCCCGATCCTCACCCACCCCGTCTTCTCGGAGCACCATTCCGAGACGGCCATGCTCCGCTACCTGCGCCGCCTGTCCGACCAGGACTTCGCGCTCGATCGCGGCATGATCCCGCTGGGGTCGTGCACCATGAAGCTGAACGCGACGACCGAGATGGAGCCCGTCGGCCTGCCCGGATTCGCCGACGTCCATCCGTTCGCGCCGCTCGAGAGCACGCCGGGCTACCTGTCGCTCATCGACGAGCTCGAGGAATGGCTGGCGCGGGTGACCGGCTACGCCAAGGTGTCGGTCCAGCCCAACGCGGGGAGCCAGGGCGAGCTGGCCGGACTGCTCGCCATCGCGGCGTACCACCGGTCCCGCGGCGAGCACGAACGCGACGTCTGTCTCATCCCCTCGAGCGCGCACGGGACCAACGCGGCCTCCGCCGTCATGGCCGGCATGCGCGTCGTCGTGGTCGGCGCGCTCGGCGACGGCACGGTCGACCTCGACGACCTCCGCCGCAAGTGCGAGGAGCACGGCGAGCGCCTGGCCGCCATCATGGTGACGTACCCCTCGACGCACGGCGTCTACGAGGAGGGCATCAGCGACATGTGCGCGCTGGTGCACCGGCACGGCGGCCAGGTCTACATCGACGGGGCCAACCTCAACGCACTCCTCGGGCTGGCCGAGCCCGGGCAGTTCGGCGGTGACGTCTCGCACCTCAACCTGCACAAGACGTTCTGCATCCCCCACGGCGGGGGCGGACCCGGCGTCGGGCCGGTGGCGGTGGCCGAGCACCTCGTGCCCTTCCTCCCGTCGCATCCGATGCACCCGCCGCCCGAGCAGCGTGAGGGGATCGGCCCGGTCAGTGCGGCGCCCTTCGGCAGCGCCGGGATCCTGGCGATCAGCTGGGCCTACATCCGCATGCTCTCGGGAGCGGGCTTGGCCCACGCCACCAAGTCGGCCGTCCTGGCGGCCAACTACGTGGCGGCGCGCCTGGCGCCCTCGTATCCCGATCCTCTACACGGGCAAGAACGACCTGGTGGCGCACGAGTGCATCCTCGACGTGCGGCCGCTGACCAAGGCGACGGGCGTCACGGTCGACGACGTGGCCAAGCGCCTGATCGACTACGGCTTCCACGCGCCGACGGTGAGCTTTCCGGTCGCCGGCACGCTGATGGTGGAGCCGACCGAGAGCGAGGACCTGGCCGAGCTCGACCGCTTCTGTGACGCCATGATCGCCATCCGGGCCGAGATCGACGAGGTGGCCGCCGGCCGCTGGGCGGTCGAGGACAGCCCGCTGCGGGGGGCGCCGCACACGGCCGCTGCGCTGGTCTCGGACGTGGGAGCGACCCTACGACCGTGCGACGGCGGTCTTCCCGGCGGGGCGGACGGCCGCCAAGTACTGGCCGCCGGTGGCCCGGATCAACCAGGCCTACGGCGACCGCAACCTGGTGTGCACCTGCCCGCCGCCGGAGGCCTTCGCCGACTGACGGTGCGGTTAGGCCAGCGCCATGAGCCCGAGGCCTGCCGCGGCGGCGCCGAGGCAGACCGCAAGGCTGCCGAGCGTGTAGACGACCGCCTCGGTGCGGTTGCCCGTGTGGAGCAAGTGGATCGTCTCCCAGCTCGCGGTCGACCATGTCGTGTACCCGCCACACAGCCCGACCCCGACGACGGCGAGGAGGTGGGATCCCAGGCCGTGGTAGAGCGAGAGCCCGGTCAGGACCCCGAGGACGAGAGAACCGGATGCGTTGACCACCAGGGTGCCGAGGGGCAGCGGATCGAGTCGGCGCACGCCGACGTGGTGGATCAGCAGCGCGCGCAGGACGGCGCCGGCGCCGCCGGCCAGGGCGACCACGAGGGCGAGGCCGAGAGTGGGGGAGGAGCTGCTCACGGGGGCGCCATGCGCCGGCCCAGTGCATCTCCGGCCACGACGAGGGTGAGGCCGCCGACCACGGTGGCGGCGAGGTAGGCCAGGCAGGTGGCGACGTCACCGTCCTTGGCCAGGAGCGTGACTCGACGGCGAGCGTCGAATACGTCGTCCATCCTCCGAGGAAGCCGACGAGGAGGAACGGGCGTGCCAGGGGGGTGCGATGGGCGACGTGCTCGGTGAGCGGGACGAGGAGCCCGATGGCAAGGGAGCCCGACAGGTTGATCACCAGGGTCGGCCAAGGAAAGTGCTCCCGGCCGACCGGGTGGTGCGCGCTCCAGGAGGTAGCGGGCGACGGTGCCGATGGCGCCGCCCACGAAGATGGCGACCAGCACGGCGGTCGAAAGCCCGAGTGGCGGGAGCACGGGCTCGTCGAGAAGGTCGCCTTCCCTTCTCCCGGCTCGGGCGTGTGCTGCCGCTCGGTCTGGTCCTGCACGTCTTCGTCCATGGCCCGGCCCTCCTGTGCCGTTGCTCAGGAGCCATCAGCCATGTCCGTGTCGGCGGTTCGGGGCAGCGCCCCCCGGCGGGACCCATCGCCGGTCGTCGACGCCATCGTAGCCACCGGCCGTGACCGCGGTCGGCATGCCTCAGTCGAGGCGCGGCCCCGGGGCGCGACGGAACTGGAAGGGCTCGCTCTCCCGGCCGGCGACGACGTACCAGCACTGGCCCGTGGAGTCGGCGTCGAGGATGCGCTGGAAAGCCGCCACGACGTCGGCCACGTCGATGATCGGGAAACCCATGTCGAGCAGTGTCTGCTCGGAGCCCTTGATGATGTTGGTGTAGGCGAAGGAGGGGCACAACGCGTGCACGCGGATGCCGTCGGGCTCGTAGACCTGTCCCAGCGAACGTACCAGGCCGACGACGGCGTGCTTGTTGGCCGCGTAGATGGGGTCGAACGGTGCGGCCACGAGGCCGGCCATGGACGCCGTGGCCACGATCGTCCCGCCGCCGCTCGCCATGATGGCGGGACGGGCGGCGGCGATGCCGTAGACGACGCCGTCGAGATTGATTGCCATCGATCGCCGGTATGCCTCCGGGTCGAAATCGTCACCCATGCCGCACCACGATGTGACGCCGGCGTTGAGGTGGGCGACGTGCAGACCGCCGAAAGCCTCGACCGCGAGTGCAACAGCGGCGGTGCTCGCCGCGGGATCCGCGACATCGGTCTGGATGAATCGACCGTCGAGATCCTCGGCCACCGCCTGGCCCCGGGCGAGATCGATGTCGGCGATCACGACGTGGGCGCCGCGGCTCGCCAGGTGTCGGGCGACGCCCTCGCCGATGCCGTTGCTCCCGCCGGTGATGAGGGCGACCTTGCCGTCGACGTCCATTGCCATGAGGTCGATCGTAGGGGAATGCCGTCCGCTCAGCCGAGCAGCGGGATGGGGAGCGGCTGGGCGTGGACGATGCTGAGGTGCTGGATGGGCCGGGTCATGGCCACGTAGAGCAGGCGCAGCCCACGCCGGTCGGCGCCCGCGATCGCCGATGGCTCGACGACCACGACGGAGTCGAACTCCAGGCCCTTGGCCGCCGGGGCGGGGACGATCGTGACCGGCCGCGTCATGGCATCGCGCTCGAGCACACCGACCTGGGTGTTCCCTCGGGCCAGACGGGTGAGGGCGGGCACGAGGGCGTCGGGGACGATCACCGCCACCAGCGCATGATCGTGGGCCAGTGCGGTGGCCTCGTCCAAGGCCGCGCTGGCCAGTTGACTCTCGTCGACAAGACGGACGGCGGGATCGGTGCGGCCCGGGCGTATCGACGATGTGGGCTGGACCCCCGGGGCGGCCTCGGGCAGCAGTCGGGAGGCGAAGTCCAGCACGCGGCCGGGTGCCCGGTAGCCGAGCGTGAGCTCATCGTGATGCGACGGGGCGGAATCGGGCAGATGGCTCCGGATCTCGTCCCAGTCGGCGTAGGTCCAGGGGCCGGTGGCCTGGGCCAGGTCGCCCAGCACGGTCACCGAACCCGAGGGAGCCCGACGGGCGATCATCCGGAACTGCATGGGGGTGAGGTCCTGCGCCTCGTCCACCACGATGTGGCCGTAGGAGCGCGTCCGACCCGCGATGAGGAACGCCGCCTCGTCGAGCAGGGCGAGGTCGTCGCTGCTCCACGCCGTCGACGACACCGTCGCGTCACGGGTTCGGAGCAGCAGCTCCCGCTCGGCCGCGGAGAACAGGCCTGTGGCGTACCGCTCCAGCTGCCCGCGGGACGACAGCAGCTCGCGCACGAGGGTGGTGGGGGAGACGGTGGGCCACAGGGTGTCGAGGAGGGCTCCGAACTCCGTCGAGGAGGTCAGCTCTCCCCCGAACCACGCCTCGTCCGCCCCGAGCCGGCCCGACGCGCGGAACGCGCTCCTGGCCTCGCTGACGAGGCGGGCCCGCAGCGCCAGCCGCCCTGACTTGTAGGGGCCGGGCCGGGCGACGATGGAGGCCACGAGGTCGTTGATGCGCTCCCGGCTCAACGTCGCACGCGCGAAACGCACGCGGAGACGCACGTCCTCCTCCAGGGTTCGGCGGCGACCCTCGAGGGCGCGGCGCAGCAGCTCGCCCATCCGGGCGTCCCCCTTGACCCGTCGCACCTCCATCGGCTCCTCGACGCGGACCTTTGCCTTCGGGGCGATGTCGGCGATGGTGGTCTGCACCACGGCCTCCTCGCCCAGCGAGGGGAGGACCTGGGCGATGTAGCGCAGAAAGGCTCGGCTCGGACCGAGCACCAGCACGCCGTCGCGAGTGAGAGCAGGGTGGTTGTAGAGCAGGAAGGCGGCCCGATGGAGCCCGACGGCGGTCTTGCCGGTACCCGGTCCGCCCTGCACGGTGAGGAGCTGGTCGAGGGGGGCGCGGATGATCTCGTCCTGCTCGGCCTGGATGGTGGCGACGATGTCGAGCATCTCGCCGGTGCGGGCCCGTTCGAGCTCGGCCAACAGGGCGTCGCCGCCACGCAGGCGGGTGGTCCCCGCCTCGTCCTCGCCGCCGCCGAAGATGTCGTCGGCCACCGCCAGCACGGAGCCGCGATCGACCATGATCTGGCGGCGCCGGGTGAGTCCGAGGTGGTCCTTGGCGCTGGCCCGATAGAAGGGGACCGCCACCGGGGCACGCCAGTCCACGACGACCGGGTCTGAGCGGGTGTCCTCGACATGGCGACGGCCGATGTGCCAAGTGGCTCCCCCCTCCTCGTCGGTGCGCCCGAAGAGGAGGGGTCGAGGGCTGTCCGCCAGGAGCGACACCCTCCGAGAGAGGGCGGCGACATAATCCAGGTCGGGGTTTCCGGCGGCGATGAGGTCACGCAGGAGCAGCTCGGCCCTGTGGCGCATGGCTCCCAATGAGGTCAAGGCATGCTCGAGGTACGACTGCTCCGCGGCAACCTCAGGATCGGGCGGGGGAGCGGTCACGCCCATCGGGGACCTGATTCCGGCAAAACACGCGCAAAAAGAGCCGCGCAAAAATCCCCGGACATTCCGGGGATAGTACCTGATTTTGACTTCTCAAACAACCCCTTCAGCTGGTCTTTCGCCTTCTCGTCCGCCTGGACTTTGAACCTTTAACCAAGGGGCCTTACTGACCGTCACTTTATAGAATTGCATGCTCGCGATCAAGCCTTTTCTTTGGGGCGAGCCGGCCTATGGTCGGAGTCCGTATCAGGACGAACCTGACATCGAGGTTCGAGATCCCGACTCGCATGGCTACGGCGACGCGTTCTGTGACGACGACATCAAGGTGCAGCAGGGAACCTCGGAGTCAATCTCGTCCTCTCCACTTCAACGACCCTTCAGCTCGGGTCTGACCAACGGCGTAGGTCGCCGCTCTCGGAGGGGGATGATCGATGGAGCGAAGCGACCCAGAGCCGTTCGGGCTCCCAGGGACAGATGCATGTCTGACTTAACATAATGAACATTATCGGCGTGAGGTCGACAATCCCAGCCCAGGTCAGAGCACTGCGTCGGTACAGTTGACGCATGGCGACAAGCACGTCGGCGGACGCCGCGAAGGGATCGGTGCCCGAGCAACTGGCGACAGCGGCGACGTTCCTGAAGGAGTTCGCCAGCGGGACAGCCAGGCAGCGCGCCCGGCGCTTGCCGCGTGCGCCATGGACGGCGATGCAGACGGCGGCGCTGTACGACCCGGACCCCTTCGCCCGGCGGAGCTTTCTGCACTTTTTGGACCACTACGCCAACGACCGTTCCATGGAGGTGTTCGCGGCGGCTCTGGGGGACCCGGTGGACTTCGTGCGGACCATGGCGCTGCACGGGCTGGCCTGTGAGTCCTGCAAGGCGGAGGGATTCTGTGCTGCGGAGGTGGTGCCTGACCTCATCGCTGTGTTCGAGGCGGACCGGAGCCCCGAGCTCCGCTCCAAGGCGGTGCCGCTGCTGATGCGCCTCGGGGGCCGAGACCGCCGGGCCTGGGCGGCGCTGGAGCGGGCCGCGGCGGGCGACCTGGATCCGGTGATCCGCGAGGCAGCTGCCAGTGCGGTGGCAGGCCGGTACGTCGCCCCCCGGAAGCGTTATGAGCGCCGTCAGCGGCAGCACGCGAGGACGGCCAGACGCCGGGGAAGCAACGCGCACTAATCCCGTCCAGCTCTGCCGCAGCCGCCGAGGAGCGCCACTCCCCTCGCTTCCCCGAACGTCGCCGGTTCCCTCACTCCCCCTTCGACGTGTCTCCTTCGACAACACGCCGGACTTTGCGCAGCAGGGACTGCTGTTCGGCGCGCGTCTGGACGCGCAGGCGCACGAAGTCCTGTTCGGGCACGAGCCGGACATCGGCATACAGGCCGGAGGGATCGTCGTGGAAATGCAGGAAGGCTTTCGAGCGCCGATAGAAGCAGCCCGGAGTGCGTTCGACCAGGCCGGGCAGAGCCCGCAGTTCGGACACGAGCGGCTCGATCGGCACCAGGTCGTCGGCCGAGGCATGGCGCACAGCCCGACCCTAGACACCGGCTCTCGCGGGGCGTGCGGCGGGTGGATGACCGCACACTCCGGAGGGCCACGTACGACCGAGGTTGGGGAGAGGCCGAAGGGAGAAACGGACGCTCCCATGGGATCGCTGTGTGGACCACAGCGTGGGCGGCCCGCGTTGGAGCGAGACCGGCCCCAGCTGTGTGGATTCATAGAATCCGTGCCGGCCCGGCAAAGCTCTGAACTGCTCCTTTAGGTTCGGATTACACAAAACCCCAAGCCGGCTCACAGCTGGGTGTCGGCTTGTTGTGAAGCTGCTTGTTTGAACTTGCAACATGGTCAAAGCGGGAGCAGTCGACGCGCCGGAAAATCCAGTCGATCTCACCGAGGAGCTGCCGCTCGACGATGAGAATGTCCTCGCGACCGAACCGCCCTCGGTGTGGCACCGGTACCGCTGGCCCATCGTCGGGACGGTGGTCGTGTTGGTCGCTGCGGCCGTGGGGCTCAGCCTCTGGCTGACCTCGGGGTCGTCCACGCCGACCGGGCTCTCCATCACGACGGTGACCGTTCCGGTGACGACGGGCACGATCCAGCAGACGGTCGCGAGCTCGGGCACCATCGAGCCGGCGAGTCAGGCCACCCTGAACTTCCCCGTCTCCGGGACGGTGACGTCCGTTGACGTCAAGGCCGGGCAGACCGTCACCGCGGGCCAGGTGCTCGCCACCGTCGACACCACTGCACTCTCAGAGGAGGTGAGCGCGGCGCAGGCGCAGCTGACCGCGGCGAATGACCGGTTGGCGAGCGACGAGGCGTCCAGCGCCTCGACGAGCCAGATCGACAGCGACCAGGCCGCTGTGACCTCGGCCGAATCGTCGCTCTCGACGGCCCAGACCAATCTGAACGACGCCTCGCTGACCTCCACCATCGGAGGCACCGTCGCCTCGGTCGACCTCGTGGTCGGACAGCAGGTCACGGGGACCGGCTCGGGCGGAGGCAACGGTGGGAACGGCTCCACCGCGGCCGATAGCTCGTCGTCGTCCACCGGCACGGGTTCGACCTCCAGCCAGATCGTGGTCATCGGCACCAACTCGTACATCGTCAACACGACGGTCGACGACACCGAGATCGGCCAGATCGCCGACGGGGATCAGGTGAACATCACGCCCACCGGTGCGACGACCCCGGTGTTCGGCACCGTCGGCTCCATCAGCCTCATCGGCAGCCAGACCTCGGATGTGACCACGTTCCCGGTCGTGATCGACGTCACCGGCAACCCGACCGGCCTCTACGCCGGAGCGAATGCCGACGTCAGCATCATCGTCAAGCAGCTCAGCAACGTGACCGAGGTGCCGACGAACGCCATCACCTACAGCTCGAGCGGCCAGGCCACCGTGACGCAAGTGGTCAACGGCACGCACGTGGTGAAGGACGTGACGGTCGGCGCCGCGGAGAACGGCGAGACCCAGATTGTCAGCGGCGTGAGCGCCGGGGACAAGGTCCTCGAGCGCCAGATCACCTTCAAGGCGCCCGGTGGCGGGGTCGGTGGCCTCTTCGGGGGCACCGGGACGAAGGGCGGTGCCGGTGGCTTCCCGGGCGGCGGCTTCGGCGGATTTGGTGGCAGAGGCGGTGGCGGCGGAGCGTTCCCAGGTGGTGGGGGCGTGACGGCGAACAGCGGGGCCGGCGGGTGACGACTCCACCTCTCGGCACTCCCCCGGTCGAGGCGCCCCGGGACACCGTGATCGAGCTCGAGCGGGTCACCAAGGTGTACCGGACGGGCTCCATCTCCGTTGCGGCGCTGCGGGGTATCACCCTGTCGATCTACCAAGGCGAGTACCTCGCTGTCATCGGACCGTCTGGTTCGGGCAAGTCGACACTCATGCACATCCTGGGTTGCCTGGACATCCCGACGTCGGGTCGGTACCGCCTCGCGGGCGACGACGTGAGCCACATGAGCGAGACCGCCTTGGCGGAGGTGCGCAACCGCCGTATCGGCTTCGTCTTCCAGCAGTTCAACCTCCTCCCGTCCATGACGGCGTGGCAGAACGTCGAGCTGCCGCTCGTCTACGCCGGCGTGCCGCGCGGCGAGCGTAAGGAGCGGTCCATGGACGCGCTGTCCCGAGTCGGCCTGGCCGGACGGGTCAACCACCGCCCCGGCGAGCTCTCCGGCGGCCAGCAACAGCGCGTCGCCGTGGCCAGGGCGCTCGTGACCGAGCCGGACCTCATCCTCGCCGACGAGCCCACCGGCAACCTCGACTCCGTGTCCGCTGCCGACGTCCTCCGTCTCATGGGCGAGTTGCACGAAATGGGCCGCACGCTCTTGCTGATCACCCACGATGTCGATGTCGCCTCGGCCGCCGGGCGTGTGGTCGGCATTCGTGACGGCCTGCTGACCGAGAACGACGACCGCTACCTCGAGAGCATCCGGTGAGCTGGCTCGAGACGATCCGCACCGGGGTCAACGGCGTGCGCAGCCACCGCCTGCGGTCGTTCCTCACCGTCCTCGGCATCCTCATCGGCATCGCGGGCGTCATCATCGCGGTCGGGTTGGGTGAGGGCGCTTCGAGCCAGGTCACCTCGGAGATCAACGCGCTCGGTTCGAACGTGCTCACCATCACTCCCGGAAGTACCACCTCGAGCACCGGGATCCGTGAGGCGCTGGGCTCGGCGTCGACGCTGACCCTGAACGACGTTGCCGCGCTCCAGTCCCCCGTCGATGCGCCCGATGTTAAAGCGGTCGCCCCCATCACCTCGCAGAGCGAGGTCCTGACGGCCGGCAGCGAGACCGCCACGACGTCGGTCCAGGGGACGACGCCCACCTGGCTGAGCGTGCGGGGCCGCACGCTGGCCCAAGGTCGCTTCATCGACAACCAGGACGTCACGGACCACGGCGCAGTGGCTGTCCTCGGCGCCACGACCGCGTCGGAGCTCTTCAACCGCGCCGACCCCGTGGGTCAGACGGTCGACGTCAACGGCGTCCCCGTGACCGTGGTCGGGGTGCTCACCTCCACCGGCGCGTCGTCCACGTCGTCCGGCACGACCGACCCCGACGACGTGATGATCATCCCCATCTCGACCGGAGCCGAGCGCATCTTCGGGGGCACGTCGCGCAACTCGGTCAGCTCGATCGCCGTGCAGGCCCGTTCCTCAGCGGACCTCACCGGGGCGTACCAGGAGGCCGACCACCTCTTGCTGCAGCTGCACGGGATCACCAACGCCACCGACGCCGACTTCACCATCACCTCGGAGCAGTCGCTCATCGCGGCCAATACCTCGGTGGACCACACGCTCACGATCCTCCTGGGGGGCATTGCGGCGATCTCCCTCATCGTCGGCGGGATCGGCGTCATGAACATCATGCTGGTCTCGGTCACCGAGCGCATCCGTGAGATCGGTCTGCGCAAGGCCCTGGGGGCCACGCCACGGGTGATCCGGCGCCAGTTCCTCGTCGAGGCGTCCGTGCTCGGCCTCGTGGGGGGTGTGCTGGGCGTCGCGGCCGGGCTCCTCGGCGTGCTCTACCTGCCCGGTCTGATCGGCGATCCCATCTCGACGAGCCCGACGGCGGCAATCGGCGCGCTGGCCATCGCCCTCGCCATCGGGGTGCTGTTCGGGGTGTACCCGGCCAGCCGGGCCGCGACCCTCGCCCCGATCGACGCCCTCCGGAACGAGTAGCTCCACCGGGCCGACGAAATCACATCACGCAGAGACAAACGGAAAGAAGGACACACCGACATGCAGACACGAAGCCTGACCCGCCGGCGCTGGACACGATTCCTGGTTCCGGGCGCCACCGCAGTCGTGGCCGCCACAGCCCTCGCCTCGACCGCCGGGGCCGCGACCACGTCGAACGCGCCCGCGGGCGCCACCGGCAGCGTTGCCGCGCTCAACGCATCGAGCATGGAGGTGCAGAACCCCACGAGCGGCCAGACCACGGTGAGCTGGACCTCCACCACGCAATTCTCCAAGACCGTCTCCGAGGCCGTGAGCTCGCTGTCGACCGGTGACTGCGTGTCGGTGACCGGGACGCAGTCGAAGAAGTCCAAGACGACCATTGCGGCGCGTTCGATCAGCGTGACCACGCCGGCCTCGGGTGCTACCTGCACAGGGCCCGGTGCCCGTGCGACGACCGGCGGTACCGCGGGCGGCTTCCAGTTCCGCGGCGGCGGGAGCAGCGGGTCGAGCTTCGGCAGAGGTAGCGGCACGCGTCCCAGTTTCCCCACCGACGGCTCTGGTGCGAGCAATTTCCGCAAGCAGTTCGCCTCGCTCGCCATCGCGTCGGGCAAGGTGACCGCGGTCAACGGCTCGACGGTGACGGTCTCGGGCATCAACGTGTCGCCGGGTAGCTTTCCCCGCCCCACGTCCAAGTCGGGTTCGCAAAGCTCGAAGTCCACTAAGAAGCCGACGCCGCCCAAGACGCAGACCCTCAAGATCACGACGTCGAGTTCGACGACGCTGAGCGCCACGCAGTCGGCCGCGGCCAGCGCCCTCGCCGTGGGTGACTGCGTGAGCGCGTTTGGCCCGGCCGCCAGCACCGGCGCGGTCACGGCCACCACGGTGCGCATCAGCATGCCTTCGGGTGGTAGCTGCACCGGCGGCTTCGGCCGCTTCGGGGGCGGTGGGGGCTTCTTCGGGGACGGCCCCGGAGGACCGGGCGGAAGCGGCGGCAGCAGTGCCTAACGCTTCAGCCTCCGGCTGGGGCCGTGCCGGCCACCGGCGTGCCGTCCTCATCGGTGCCGTCGCCGTCGCCGTGATCGTGGGCGGCGGGATTACCGCCTGGGCCGAGGTCAGCGGCGGCTCCACCGGGTACCGCATGGCGACGGTCACGCGGGCGACTATCGGGACGACGCTGCCCGTGGTGGGCAACGTCGACCCCGTCAGCGACGCCGCCGCCTCCTTCCAGGTGGGCGGTCAGGTGGCCACCGTGACGGCCACGCCCGGGGCAGCCGTGACCGCCGGCCAGACGCTGGGCACGCTGGACACGACTGCCCTGAGCGAGTCCGTGTCGTCGGCGCAGTCGACCCTGAACGCTGCCGAGGCGAAGTTGGTCGAGGACGAGGAGAACCAAGCGGGCGCGGCCGCCGCGGCCGCCGCGGCGACCGCGGCAGCGAGCAGGAGCCAGAGCTCGGCTTCCACGACGACCACGACCACCGTGCCGACGAACGGCGGGGCAGGTGCGGGCGGCACGGACGCCACGGTCACGCAGGACCAGACCACGCTCACCCAGGACGAGGCGACGCTGTCGACCGACCAGCAGAAGGAGGGCGCGGACCTGATGCAGGCCCAATCCGCCTGCAAGAGCGCCAATACGAGCACGCCGGCGGGTCAGACTGCCTGCGAGGCCGCGCTGCAGACCGTCTCGACCGACGAACAACAGGTCTCGAAGGACCAGGCCACCGTGTCGAAGGACGAGACCGCACTCGGGTCGGCCCTCGGAGCGGAGTCGTCGGGTACGGGTAGCGGCACCGGTACGGGTGGCGGCAGGGGTACGGGCGGGGGCGACACCGGAAACTCCGGCACGTCCACGCAGAGCGGCCATGCGGTGACCTCCGCGAGCGACGTCACCGGCAACACGGGCTCCGCCGGCACCGGGACCGGCTCCGGCAACGGCAGCGCCGCGTCGACCAACACCGACACCCCCGAGCAGATCGCGTCGGACCAGGCGGCCATCGACTCGGCGGAGGCCGATCTCACCAACGCGCAGCAGGCACTGAACGAGGCGACGTTGGTCAGTCCGATCGACGGCACCATCGTGTCGGTCGGGATCGCTGTGGGCGACACGGTGAGCGCCAACTCGAGCACGGAGATCATCACGATCATCGGGACCAACGCCTACGAGGTGCAGGCGACGCTCGATAGCTCCCAGATCCCCTCGGTCAAGGTCGGGCAGTCCGCCACCGTCGAGGTTGACGGCGTGAACGGCTCGATCGCCGGCACCGTCTCGCAGGTGGGACCGGTGCAGTCGGGCGAGTCGGGCTACACCTACCCGGTCGTCGTGGCGTTGCCCGGCTCGACCTCCGGCCTCTTCACCGGGTCCACGGCCAACGTCACCATCTCCACCGGCACCGTCTCCAACGTCGTCGCCGTGCCCACCTCGGCCGTGCAGACCCTCGGCACCCGCGCCTACGTGCTGGAGCTCTCGAAGGGACAGCTGACCCGCAAGGTGGTCAAGGTCGGGATGGTCGGCGGGGTCTACACCCAGGTCCTGTCGGGCCTGACGCCCGGGCAGAGCGTCGTCCTGGCCGACTACGCCGAACCTGTGCCCTCGTCGAACACGAACTCGCTGAACACCTTCGGCGGCCTCGGCGGCGGCGGTGGCGGGTTCTTCGGGGGCGGAGGCGCCGGCACCTTCGGCATCCGACGCGGGGCCGGGGGCGGCGGTGGCGCGAGCACCTTCAGCGTGGGCGGCTGATCTCGGGGCGGCACTGCGTCGGCCCCCCGCTCCAACTCCCCGTGCTTCGTCGTCCGACGCGTCCTCCCCGGCCCCGCGGCACTACGGTGGCCGTGTGGCACGAGTACGCCTGGACCAGGTGAATCTCGTCGTGCGCGACGTCGAGGCCAGCCGAGTCTTCTACGCCCGTCTGGGCCTGGACTTCGGCGACGAGCGCGACCCCGTCTGGGCGGCGCACCACGTCTCCGCGCTCCACGGGGACAGCACTCCCCTCGATGTGGACCTGGACAGCACGACCTTCGTTGCGCAGTGGAACGAGGGCTGGCCCGGTGGGAGCGGGGTCGTGCTCGGCTTCAAGGTGGACACCCGGGCCGAGGTCGATGATCTCGTCTCCGCACTGGCGGCCCAAGGCGTCTCTGTCCAGCAGCAGCCCTACGACGCCTTCTGGGGCGCCCGGTACGCCATCGTCAGCGATCCCGATGGGAACGGGGTCGGCATCATGAGCCCGGTTGACGCAGCCTTCCGCCGCCCAGCACCGTCGCCTTCGTGAATCCGGACGAGGCGATCGACGTGGTGGTCGAGATCCCCACCGGCAGCCGCAACAAGTACGAGTACGACCACGAGAAGCATGTGATCCGGTTGGACCGCCGCCTCTTCACCGCCACCACCTACCCGGCGGACTATGGGTTCGTCCCCGACACCCTGGCCGGCGACGGGGACCCACTCGACGCCCTGACGCTGGTCGCCGATCCAACCTTCCCGGGCTGCCTGCTGAGGGTGCGGATCCTGGGCGTGTTCTCCATGCGCGATGAGAAAGGGGTGGACGCCAAACTGATCTGCGTCCTCGAGCACGACCCCCAGTGGGACGGAGCCCACGACATCGACGATGTGCCGGAGCACCTGCGCAACGAGATCGCCCATTTCTTCAGCATCTACAAGGATCTGGAACCAGAGAAATCGACCGAGGTGGAGGGGTTCGGCGACCGGCTGGCGGCGCTGGCCGAGCTGGAGGCCTGCCAGATCGCCTACCGTGCGGCACACACGTAACTGAGAGGGAGGGACGACCATGCCGTTTCCACGTGACGAGGTCCAGGCGACGGTGGAGCGCTACCACGAGCTGCGGCAGCGGATCGACGAAGGGCTCGAGCCAGACGCCTTCGGCATCCTGGCCGACTTCTACACCGACGACGCGGTCTACATCGACGGGGCCTGGGGACGCATCGAGGGCAGCGACGCCATCGCCCACTGGCTGGTGGACTCCATGCTGGGGATGGAGGACTGGAAGTTCCCCATTGAGTTCACGGCGATCGAGGGAAACGACGTCGTGGTGAAGTGGACCCAGATCATGCCCAGGACGCGCCCGGATGGGACGCCGTACCGGCAATCCGGCTACTCCCGGCTGATCTACGCGGGCAACGGAAAGTTCTCCTACGAGGAGGACACCTACAACATGGCGCACGTGCTCGAGGACATCGAGGCCAGCGGCTGGACGCCGAATGGCTCTATGAACGTCCCGCCCCGCCACCCGGACCGCAACTTCGACATCCCGTCGACTTAGGGCGTCCCTCCCGTACCGCCGGAGTTCCCGAACCCGGGGAACCCGCCCCCGCCGAAGGGGTTCGTGGTCCCGCCGGCCGACTGTTGCTGCTGGGCTTCCGCCTGGCTGCCGAGGGTGGCTGACGTGGTCCGTTTGCTGTCCCCCACGTAGTAGGTGATGGACACGGATTGCCCCGCCTTGGCGTTCTGGACCACCTTCTGGAGGTCGTCCGATGACGTGATGTTGGTGCCGTTGATGTTGACGATCACGTCGCCCTGCACCAGGCCGGCCTTGTCCGCCGGCGACCCCGACACCACGCTGAGGATCACGGCGCCCGTGGTTGGCGTGAACCCGTACTGCTGGCGCAGCGCGGGGGTCAGTGTCGTGATGTCGACGCCCAGGTAGCCGCCGCCGTTCCCGGACTGGCCGCCCTTCTCGAGCTCGGAGATGAGCGATTCCACCGAGGCAGCGGGGATGGCGAAGCCGATGTTCTGGGAGGACGTCCCGTCGCTCGATGTCCCCGCGACGGCCGTGTTCATCCCGATGACCTGGCCCGAGGTGTCGATCAGCGGCCCCCCGGAGTTGCCTGGGTTGATGGCGGCGTCGGTCTGGATCATGTTCTGGAGCGTCTCGGTCTGGGTGCCCTCTCCCCCGGCGGTGACGGAGCGGCCGAGCGCCGAGATGATGCCCTGGGTGACGGTGGGCGTGCCGGCGGCCAGCCCGAGCGCGTTGCCGATGGCCACCACGGCGTCGCCGACGACCGTCTTGCCGGAGTTCCCGAAGGTCACGGTGGGCAGGTTCGACGCGTCGTTGATCTTGAGCAGTGCCACATCCTTGGACTGGTCGTAGCCGACGAGGGTGGTGGGCAGCGCCTTGGTCTGGCCGTACTCGGTCACCGTGATGGTGCCGGTGTTGCCTCCCTCGCTGTAGAGCTCGATGACGTGGTTGTTCGTCAGGACCTCCCCGCTGGAGGTGATGATCATGCCGGTCCCCTCGTCCTCGTTGCCGTTCGACTTGACGTCGATGGAAACGACGGCCGGGATCACCTTGCTGACGAGCTGCGGAATGGTGACATTGCCACTGAGGACGGCTGCTCCGGGCGCTGCGCTGCTCTCGTGGATGGTGACGTTCGCGCCGTTGTTGTCGTTGTTTTGTTGTTCGCCAGGGCGGTGACGCCCGCCCCGATGGCTCCACCCACGAGGGCGGCCACGAGCGCCACCGGGAGCCAGGACCGCGCTCTGCCGGGCGCACGCCGCCCCGAACCCGCGGGCGGCGGGGCACCTCCCGGGTAGGTGGCGTCGGCGGGCGGCGGGTACGAGAACGGGGTCGTGGGAGGCCCGCTGTCGTACCCGGCCGGCGGCGGGTAGGCACCCGGCGGTGGCGGCGGGTAGGGCGTGGGTTCGCTCGGCGGCGGTACGGCGAAAGGCTCGGTCGGCGCCGCGGGAGGCGTCACGTCCTCCCCGGACTGTGCCGGCGACACGCCCTCCTCGGACGTCGCCGCGGTTTCGACGGGTGGGACGGACTCTGCGTCGTGTGTGCCGGCAGCGGACTCCTGCCCTGGCTGCTCGGTGTCCTCGCTCATGTGGATCCTCCTGAAGGGGACAAGCGTCGTCAGCACCGCTCCGCGGTGGTTGTGGCCCGTCCCGGCATCTCCCGCAGTCCAGCGGACGTCCGGCGCCCATGTTATGGGATGGCCCTCCCGGCCCGGCATCGGGCTGGGGCGCCAGGCGAGGTAGCGTGTCCGCCGCATGTCACGCCGGATCGACATCGAATTGACGAGCCAGACGGGCGACGGGTCATGGACCTGGCGCGCTGCCGGAGCGCGCCAGCCCAAAGGCACTGTCGAGGCCGCTCTCGTGCCGGCCGGCGAGACCGTGGGCGCCGTGCTGCGGGCCGATGTCGAGATCGGTCTCGAGGGCATCGAGATCCTCTCGCTCACCGCGGCCAAGCCGGCGCGGTCGCCGGAGAAGACGGAAGGTCGGATCGAGGTCAAGGGGACCCCGAAACGAGCCCCGGACGTGTCCGTGATCCTGGCTCCGGGTTCGGACAAACGGCGGCCAGATCGCGATGACGACGGTGAGCGCCGAGAACGGCGCGGCGGAAGCCGGCGCGGCCCCGAGGGCGAGGGGCGGCGCGACGAGCGCGGCGGCGAACGACCGGCACGTGGAGGCAGCGGGCCTCGCCGCCCCGGCGGTCGACGTCCTGGTGACGGCGAAGGTCGTCCGACGCGTGGGGAGCGCCCGGTCGCACCGACGTCGACCGTCCACCGCAACGCCATGCTGGCGGCCCTGCGGCCCGAGCAGATCCCCGTGGCTGAGCAGTTGCTCCGCGGCGGGCTCCAGGCCGTCCGGCAGGCCATCGAGGCGCAGAACACCTCCAACAAGGCCGCCGGAAAGCCTCCCGTCGCCGCAGACGCGCTCCTGGGCATGGCCGACGAGCTGCTGCCCGTGGTCCGCCTGGCGGACTGGAAGGACCGCGCCACGGTGGCGCAGACGACCGGCAAGGATTACCGGCTGCGGGAGCTGCGGGCGGTCGTCGCGGCCTCACGCACGGTGAACCTCGACGAGGAGGGGCGCGCCATGGCCAAGGCGCTCCAGGAGTCACTCGACCAGCGCACGACGGCGCTCCGCGAGGAATGGCTGGCCCGTATCACGAACGCCCTCAACGACGGGCGGGTGCAGCAGGCCGTCGAGGCCTCCATCCGCCCCCCCGAGCCCGGTACCCGGTGCCCGGCCGAGTTGGCCGTCAGGCTGGCCGCGGCTGCCGGGGAGGCCATGACGGCCGACCTGGCACCCGAAGACTGGATGCGCCTCCTCGATGCCGTGGTGGCATCCCCGGTACGCCGGACCGTGAAACCGGTGGGCATTCCCGACGACGAGGTGGCCAAGCAGGCAGCGCGCAACGCCGCCGGTTCGGTCCCCGCGCTGGCCAAGCTGCTCGGGCTGCGCATCCCGCCGCCACCGCCGCGGCGGGTGAACACCGAGCGCCGGTTCAGTCCAACCGGCGGCTGAGGGTCAGCAGGCGGGCGGCGAAACCGGCCGCCTCCAGGCGTTGCTTGGTCGTGCGGTCTCCGGGGAGCGCCAGAGCGTCCACTGCGTCGCAACCCCGCTCGGAGCACCAGGCGACGGCGGCCTCCATGAGCGCGGTGCCAACGCCCACCCCGCGCGCCCCGGTCTCGACGTAGCAGCACTCGATCAGGCCGTTCGTGACGCCCCGGGTGCCGCCCGCCGTCGACGCGGCGCCCAGACCCACCACCACCCCCTCGTACTCCCCGACCATGAGGTGGGCCGTCGCGTCGGCCCGGGTCCAACGCTCCAGCAGCGTCACCGTCGTCGCGTCTCCGACCAGGGCGGCCCCGCCACGCATCGACTCAGCGGCCACCAGAGCCTGGGAGAGCAGACGTGTGCAGGCCTGCCGATCCTCGGTGCGGGCGGGTCGGGCCAGCTCCATCGGCCTAGGAGCCGGTCGGCCCGTGCAGCTGTTCATCCAGCAGCTGGCCGGCACGGTTCAGGATCGTCCGGCGGTTACGCGTGGAGGCCTCGTAGCGCTGGACGGCCTGCAGTTCCTCGGGTCCCAGGCTCTCGAGACGGCGGACGACCTGGGAGGCGCTGAGCGTGTCGTAGTCCGCCAACGCTCGCCCGACGACGGCTGCCGCTGCCGGGTCGGGTGCCGGACGTGGCGGCGTGGGGGTCTCGATCGGGCCGCTCTCTCCATCCGGCGCCTTGGGGGATGATCCGTTGCCCAGGAGCCCCTCCAGGCGCTCCGAGAGTTCCCGCTGCTTCTTGTTGACGACGAAGCGCCCCACGAAGAGCGCGTTGCCCAGCTGAAGCTCGAGCCGGCGGTGGCCCTCAGCAATCAGTTCCGGGAGCTCCTCGACGACCGACGCCACGACCTCGACCGGAGCAGCGACGCACGCGTCGATGGTCCGCCGGAGCTGGCTCTTGGCCGCCTCCCGGCCATCGGGACCGGATTCCTCAGACACAGTCCCGGCAGAGCATTTTCTTCTTGTCGGCCAGCTGGCTGGGGTGCTTGACCAGGAAGCACGAACGGCACACGAACTCGTCAGGCTGCTTCGGCAGGACGCGCTCGTTGCCCTCGGTCTTGTCCTCCTGGTCAGTCGCCTCCTCGTCCTCGGGCTCGTCCTCGACGACCAGGCGCTCCTTCAGGATCACATCGAGGCTGGCCTCGACGTCTTCGTCGTCGGGCTCCTCCTCTTCCTCCTCCTCGTCGCCCTCTCCGGTCTTCTCGACGACCGCTGCCGGCGACGGAGTCAGGATCTCGTCGACCTCGTCGGTCTCTGCGTCCTCGTCCTCGTCGAGGACGACGATGTCGTCATCCTCGTCCTCGAGCGTGTCGGCCTCGAGGTCCTCGACGTCGTCGATGTCAACGTCGAGGTCGTCCTCCTCCACAGCGTCCGCATCTTCTGCTTCGGGGGCCTCTGCCACCACTTCTTCGGCCTTGGCCTTCTTCTTAGTCGCCATTGTGCCGCGGGAGCATAGACGGTTCGAGAGACCGTTCAATCGCCGTGAACGGGGTCCCCGCCAGGCTCGGAGGGCCAGGAAATCGGGTGGGGTGGGCGGGCAGGCCCTGGGGTCTTTGGCGCCATCTCGCGAGCCTGGGTGGCCAGGCAAGCAACACGTTCTCTACTCGACCCCCAGGGCCAATCACCGCCTCTCACACATCCCCCCCTTTGCCGCGTCATCCGCAGCATCCTTTGGGGCGTCGGGGACTGCGCCGTACATTAGGCAAATCTGGGGTGGGGTCGTCAAGGAGTTCGAGGGTGCTCCCACCAGGGACAACGAAGGTAATGCCTGGTCAATGCGTTGCAGATTTTTCGGTCCGGCGGCGTTCAGCCCGGCGCTCGGATTCGAGGCGCTCGAGGTCGCTCGCCCCGTGGTCGACGAAGGTCATGGCCTCGGCCAGCGCCCGGTGCCCGGCGACCTCCGCGATGGCTCGGTGCATCTGTTGGGCCACCCTCCTGTACGCAGGATGGCCCTGTACGCCTGAGCGCAGTTCGATGAGGTGCATGGCCTCGCGTGCGTTGAACTGCATGATGTAGCGGATGCGGTGTGCCAGCGCGACGACGTAGGAAGCCTGCTCGGGGAAGTCGGGCACCAACGACCGGTAGAGCTCTTCGGCCCGGTCGATCGCTTCGTCGTAGCGTTCCCCCAGCCCGGCCTCGGCCACGAGCTCAGGCATGTCGTACCCGAGCGAGATACCGAGACGCTGCCACTCCATGGAGAGCATGCGGTGGCGCTGCAGGTCGCGAAACGCGCCGTAGTCGGTGACGAGCTCGAATCGGTAGTCGGTCCGCTCGAAGGCACGTCCGGGCCGATGGCGGCGATTGCGCCGGTCGCCCACGTAGGCGTCCAGCAAGGCGACGCGGTCGTCGTGACCGAGGAGCCGCACTCGGCGGGCGGCCTCGCGCTCGCTGCAGCCGAGGTGGGAGAAACAGGCTGCGACCAGGACCTTTTCTTCCCCGTCGGGATCGAAGTCAAGTAGCCTTACTTCCGGCTCACCGCCGCCGGCCGAAGGCGCGTCGAGCGGTCCCAGCTCCGGCCAGAGACGTGACACCAGGCTTGCGGTGCGTTCCCGGGTCGACTCGATGTACTCGGACCACTCACCACCGCGTGCAGGGACGTCGACGCGCTGGAGGAACGACGGGATCACCTTGCGCAATTCGAACAGCATCATGTCGGCGTAGTGGCGGGCTTCGGGAAGCGGGTGCGCGCGCATGCGCAGGAGCAGCTGCTCGTAGGACTGGCCGGTGCCGTAAATGCCGATGTTCGACAGCGAGGCTGCCGGAAGAAGGCCACGAAGCGCGTCGAGGGATTTGGCGCGGGTCGCCTGGCGGTAGACGAAGTCGCTGTCACCGGCCTGCTGGGGAAAGCGCTCGGCCACCCACGCCTGCATTTGTGGCAGGAGGCCGCCGTAGGTGTCGAACACCCGGTCCATCTCCCCGACGAAGCGGGCCCCGTGTACCGAGTCGAGGATCTCGGGCGGGCGGAAGTAACGGTACTGCCCGTTCTCGAGCCGCTGGTTGTACGCGATGTACCGCGTCGACTGCTCGAGGTACGCCATGAGGCGCCCCCACTCGAGCACCTTCGACAGCACGTTCGAGGCCTGCTCGCAGGCGAGGTGGACACCACCCAATTGCGCGACTGAGTCATCGCCGTACTCGACGAAGACCTTCTCGTAGAGCTGCTCCGCACGGGCCAGTCCGACGGTCGCGTCGACGGTCGCATCCCCCGAGATGTCGAGCTCCCCGACGAACTCGTCGAGGAAGAGGCGCCGCAGGCTCTTCGGCGAGCGGGAGTACCGGGCGAAGAGCGCACCCTTCACGACTTCTGGCAGGTTGACCAGGGCAAATACCGGCTGATCGAGGTTCGTGACGTAGCGGCGCAACACGGCTTCCTCGTCGGCCGTGAAGCGCTCTTCTGAGTAGGGGAACATGCCCGGCCAACCATAGGACGAGGGTGACGCGACGGTGGCGGATGGGTTCAGACGCCCGGCATTCCCCCGGCGACGACCCCCCTCAGCACGAGGTTGACGGCCTCGCGGGCGGCCGTGGCCACCTCGGTGTCGACCGCGGTGTGCGAGACCTGCTGGGCCAGATCGGCCACCGACTTCATGGTCCGGACGAAGTCGCCGGGCGCCAGCTCGCCGACGTCGCGTGCGGCCACGCCGAGCGCGGTCGAGAAGGAGGCCCCCCGCGCCCAGGAGGCCACCGCGGTGGCCAGGCCGGGCGCCGGCTGGCGGGTGCGGGGAACGTGATGGAGATCCTCGACGAGCCGGATGCGCTCCGCCAGCATGGTGACGGCGTCGCCGCGCCATGCGAGCTCGGACCGGCGCTTGTCGCCGAGTCGGTCCTGGAGCGGTCCCCGCTTCTTGTCCCGACGGGGTCCGTGTTGGCCCGGGAGGCGGCGGGCGCGGCGCGGCTCGAACACCACGGTCGAGAGGACGCCGGCGAGGATGGCCGGCTCGGCGCCGGCGAGCACCTCGGCTCCGAGCGCTTCGGCGATCAGGAGATCGGCCTCGTGGTAGATACGTGAGAGCCGGCGCCCCGCCGGTGTCAGGGCCCAGCCGTCCAGGTAGCCCATCCCCTCGAGGACGTCGACACGGCGGCTCAGCTGCTGCAGGAGGAGATCCGGCGTGCGCGCCTGCCACTGGGCGAAGGAGCGTTGCAGCACCGCCCCGGCCGTGTCGCGGTCGAACCTCGCCACCAGGTTGACCGCGAGGTTGTAGGTGGGCCGGAAGGCCGAGCGAAGGTCCGGCGGCGGGGCCGAAGCCACTCGCGCGGCCTCGGCGAAGGTGATCTCACTGGACCAGGCCACGACGGCGTGACCCTCCTCGTCCAGGCCACGCCGCCCGGCCCGGCCCGTGAGTTGCAGGTACTCCCCCGACGTCAGGGTGGCGCGTCCCGCCCCGCCGTACTTGGTGAAGCGCTCGATCACCACCGTGCGGGCCGGCATGTTGATGCCCAGCGAGAGTGTCTCGGTGGCGAAGACGACCTTGAGCAACCCGGCGGCGAAGCACTCCTCCACCGTCTCGCGGAAGAGCGGGACCAAACCGGCATGGTGGGCCGCCACGCCCCGTTCGAGGCCCTCGAGCCACTCGTCGAACCCGAGCACGCCGAGATCGTCGTCGCTGAGTGGTTCCACGCGCCGTTCGGCGACCTGGCGGATGGCGGAGCGCTCTGCGGCGTCGGTCAGGCGGACACCATCGCGCACGACCTGGTGCACCGCATCGTCGCACGCGGCGCGGCTGAAGATGAAGACGATGGCCGGCAGCATCTCGCGCTGGCCGAGCTCTTCGACCATCTCGGTGCGCCGGGGGGCGCGAAAGGGCAGGCGCGGACCCCTCCCACGCCCCTGCCAGTGGGCCGACCGTCCCTGCAGCGCGCGCCGCACCGCCTGGTCGATGCGGAGCCCCTCGCCACCCGGTTTCCCGTTGTCGTGCAGGAGGGGGCACAGCAAGGTCTCGTCGTCGTCCCGGCGATGGACCGCGAAGTGGTGCCGCAGGACGATCGGGCGCTGACGCTCGACGATGACCGCCGTGTGTCCCCGCACCGTCCGCAGCCAGCCACCGAGCTCGTCGGCGTTGTTCACCGTGGCGGAGAGGCACACGAAGCGCACCTCAGCCGGACAGAGGACGAGGACCTCTTCCCAGACTCCGCCCCGATAGGGGTCTTGAATGAAGTGGACCTCGTCGAGCACCACGGTGTGCAGGCCCTCGAGGAGATCGGAACCAGCGAGCAGCATGTTGCGCAGCACCTCGGTGGTCATGACGACGACCGGTGCCCTGGGGCGCAGCGTCGTGTCGCCGGTGAGCAGACCGACATGCTCCTCCCCGTAGGACGCGACCAACTCGGCGTACTTCTGGTTCGACAGGGCCTTGAGCGGTGTGGTGTAAAAGGCCTTGCCATGCGCGGCGAGGGCCCGGTGCACCGCGTACGCCGCGACCAGCGTCTTGCCCGACCCGGTCGGAGCGGACACGAGGACCGAGTGTCCGGAGTCGAGCGCCCGAAAGGCCTCGTGTTGGAACTCGTCCAGGGCGAACGGCAGGTCGGCCTCGAACTCCGCCGCCCCCGCCGTCGTCCCGACGGGCCACGGGGACGTCAACGCCCGAGCAGCTTCCCGATACCGATGGAGAGGAAGTAGAAGACGATCAGCGGGGCGGCCAGGGCGAACATGGAGAACGGATCCGAGCTCGGAGTGAAGACGGCGGCGATCACCACGATGATGATGACGGCCCAACGCCAGGATCGGAGCAGGCGGGCGGGCGTCACGACGCGGGCGAGCTCGAGGGAGATGAGGACGACCGGGAACTCGAACGTCAATCCGAAGATCGTCATCATCAAGAGGATCAGGCCGAGATACGGGATGGGGTCGTAGATCGCCTGCAGGTTCGGGCCACCCACGGACTTGAGCCAACCCAGTGCGTGCGGCAGCGTGATGTACGCCGTGGCCGCTCCGAGGAGGAACAGCACGAAGGCGCTCACCACGAATGGGACGGCGTAGCGACGCTCGGTCGCCTTGAGGCCCGGCGTTACGAAGCGCCAGACCTGGAAGAGGATGATCGGGGACGCCAGGACGAGTCCACCGAAGAGAGCGATCTTGACCCGGAGCGAAAGGCCGTCGAGCGGGGAGGTCACGAAGAGATTGCAGGTGCCGTTCGACGAGAACAGCAGTGACGAGGTCCCGCTGCTCGTGTGGTGCCTGGTCGATGCCTCCACGCTGCAAAGTGGGTGGAGGAGGAAGTTCAGGATGGGCTGGTAGGCGAAGACCGCGATCGTGGCGGCGACGACGAACGCGATCACGCAGATGATCACGCGGCGCCGGAGCTCGCCGAGGTGCTCCCCCAAAGTCATGTTGTCCGGGGACGGACGGTTCTTCCGCTTGGCCGTGAAGGGAAGCGTGACCACGGTCGTGTCGTTCAGTTCAGTTCAGCGTCGGGTCGCCGGGGAGGACGACGCCGGACGGCTGGGGGTTCCGGGCCGGGAGGTCGGCCGGGATCGTGGTCGGTGCCGGCTCGGCCTGTGCATCCCCGCCGGCGTCGGAGTTCTCCCCGCCGGCGTCAGCCTCAGCCTTGCCGTTGAGGTCCTCGGGTGCCGGAGGTTGGAACGACCCGTCTGGTTCTTCATCGGAGGACATGTTCGAGAGGTGATTGAGCAGCGCGGACGGCGAGCGGGCCAGCCGGGCGATCTCTGACGTCGCGGGCAGGTCGGGCATGGTGTTGCGCACCTCGGACTCCATGCGGTGCCGGAACTCGTTGAAGGAGCGCCAGGCGCCACCGACCTGTCGGGCGACCTGAGGCAGGCGATCAGGTCCCAGGAGGATGATGGCGACCACACCGATCACGAGCAACTTGCCTGGGTCGAGGTTGAACATGTGCCTTCACTCTACGGTGCCGTTACAGGGACTGGATGAGCCGCTCGACCCGCTCGTCGTGTGATTTGAACGGGTCTTTCAGGAGCACCGTGCGTTGGGCCTGGTCGTTTAGCTTCAGGTGGACCCAGTCGACCGTGAAGTCGCGCCGGTGCTCCTTGGCCCGCTTCACGAACGCGCCCCGGAGCCTGGCCCGGGTCGTCTCGGGTGGCTTGGTCATGGCCTCGGTGATGGCGTCGTCGGTACACGTCCGTTCCATTTCGTCACGCTGCTGCAACTTGTAGAAGAGCCCCCGACTGCGGTCCACGTCGTGGTACATGAGGTCGATCATCGCCACCTTGGGGTGAGAGAGGGACACGTCGTGGCGAGCCCGCATCTGCTCGACGAGACGGTGCTTGGCCACCCAGTCGCACTCGCGCCACAGTGAGGTCGGATCGGCCTCGAGGCCCTTCAGGCAGTGCTCCCACATGTCGAGAGCCCGGTCCTCCTCGGGAGAGAGGCCGCGCCGGTCCCGGAACTTCAGCGCGCGTTCCAGGTATTCGCCCTGGATGTCCAACGCACGCATCTCACGGCCGTTGGCCAGGCGCACCCGGCGTTGGCAGGTGATGTCGTGACTGATCTCCCTGATGGCACGGATGGGGTTCTCGAGGGTCAGGTCGCGCAGGACCGTCGAGGAGTCCTCGAGCATGGCCAGCAGGATTGAGGTGGTGCCGACCTTGAGGAAGGTGGCGTACTCGCTCATGTTGGAATCGCCCACGATCACGTGCAGGCGCCGGAACCGCTCGGCGTCGGCATGTGGCTCATCCCGCGTGTTGATGATGGGACGACTGCGCGTCGTGGCCGAGGAGACGCCTTCCCAGATGTGCTCCGCCCGCTGGCTCAGGCAGAAGACGGCACCGCGAGCCGTCTGCAGGACCTTCCCGGCGCCGGCGTAGATCTGGCGCGAGACCAGGAACGGGATGAGCACCTCGGTGTAACGGTTGAACTCGTCGTTTCGTTCGGTCAGATAGTTCTCGTGGCAGCCATAGGAGTTGCCCACGGAGTCGGTGTTGTTCTTGAAGAGGTAGACCTCGCCGCGGATCCCCTCTTCGCGCAGGCGCGCCTGTGCTCCGATGACCAGTTGCGCGAGGATCCACTCCCCCGCCTTGTCGTGGACGACGACGTCACTGATGCGGTCGCACTCGGGAGTGGCGTATTCGGGGTGGCTGCCGACGTCGAGGTACAGGCGGGCCCCGTTCTCGAGGAAGACGTTCGACGAGCGTCCCCACGAGACCACGCGACGGAACAGGTAACGCGCCACTTCGTCGGGGCTGAGGCGGCGCTGTCCGCGGAGGGTGAAGGTCACCCCGTATTCATTCTCGATCCCGAAGATCCGACGCTCCACCAGGCCAACCGTACTGCTGCCTATGCCAGTAGTTGTGCCAGCTCCCCTTCATCGATCCGCCGGAAGGTCCGCCGCCCATTCCCCCGGCTCAGGATGGCCGCTTCCAGGTCGTCGGCCGCCAGGGTCCTTTCGGGGCCGGCCAGAGCGGCCGTGGTCGCCTTGACGGCCGCGGCCAGGTCCCATTCGGCCAGCCAGGCGGCCGCAACGCGCTCGGTGATCGTCTCTGCGTCGCCTCCCAGCACGGCAAACCGGTCCTCGTCGGTGATCGTGCCCTCGTAGGCGATGTGGTACAGCTGGTTCCCGCCCTCGGCCAGCTCGGCCACGAGAATCTCGACCTCGAGTGGCTTCATCTCGTGCGTGAAGACATTGCCGAGGTACTGCGCGTACAGGTTGGCCAGTGACCGGGCGTCGACGTCTTCGCGACTGTAGGCAAAACCCTTGGTGTCAGCGTGGCGAACACCCGCCACGCGGAGCTGGTCGTACTCGTTGTACTTGCCGACGCCACCGAAGGCGATCCGGTCGTAGATCTCGCTGATCTTGTGCAACGACCGCGACGGGTTCTCGGCCACCATCGCGATTCCCAGGTCGTACGTCGTGGCGACGAGGGAGCGACCGCGGGCGATGCCCTTCTGGGCGTACTCGGCCCGGTCCTTCATGACCTGCTCGGGCGCGACGTAGTAGGGCATGCTCATGATGCACGCTCCGCCTGTTTGCGGGCCACCAGCGCGCCGAAGCGCTCGGCCACCTCGTCCTCGGGGACCTCTCGGTAGCCCGCCGCGTCGACCACGGCGATGATCGGGTAGATCCCCCGCACCGGATCGGGTCCGCCGGTGGCGGAGTCCTCGTCGGCGGCGTCGTAGAGCGACTGGATGGCGAGGTCGACCGCCTCGTCCCGGGCCATGCCCTCACGCCACCCGAGCTTGACCGTGCTGCGCGCGTCGCGTCCGCCCGATCCCGTGGCCTGGAAGTCGGTGTCCTCGTAGTGCCCGCCGGTGACGTCGTAGTTGAAGATGCGACCCATGTCGCGGGCGGTGTCGAAGCCGGCGAAGAGCGGGACGACGGCGAACCCCTGCATGGCCAGGGGCAGCTGCTGCCGGACCATCTGGGCCAGCTGGTTGGCCTTCCCCTCGAGCGAGAGGGTGGCGCCCTCGACCTTTTCGTAGTGCTCGAGCTGGACCTGGAAGAGCCGGACCATCTCGATGGCCATGCCGGCCGTCCCCGCGATCGCCACCGCAGAGAAGCGGTCGGCCGGGAAGACCTTCTGCATGGCGTGGTGGGCGATGATGTTGCCGGCGGTCGCCCGCCGGTCTCCGGCCATCACCACACCATCGGCGTAGCGCAGCGCGACCACGGTGGTGCCGTGCGGCACCTGGACGCCGGCCCCCGCCTCGAACGAGGGCGTCGGCGAGTCGGGCTGGCCCGAAGTCATCCGCAGCAGGCCGACGAAGTTCGGACCCGGATCACGCTCCGGGGGAAAGAGTGGAAGGGCCACGGAGTGCTACTGCCCACCCTTTTGCACGTAGTTGCGGACGAACTCCTCGGCGTTGTCCTCGAGCACCTCGTCGATCTCGTCGAGGAGGTCGTCCAGCTCCGCCTTGATCTTCTCGCCCCGCTCCGAGGTGGCGGGAGCGGCCTCTTCGACCTCGGTCTCGGACTCGGTCGTCCGCGCACCCGAGCCCTTCCTCTTCTGTTCCTGTTCTGCCATCGTTCCGTGTCCCCGTCCTGTTTCCTTGCGTTCTTTCGCCTATGAGTTCAGCCGGTTGAGCAGGTCCGCCGGTCCTGTGCTCTCGGCCAGGAGGGCGCCGGTGTGCTCGGCTGTTCCCTTGAGGGGGTCCATCATAGGGACGCGCCGCAACGGGTCTGCGCCGATGTCGAAGACGAGGGAATCCCAGTTCGCCGTCACGACGGCGTCGGGCCAGCGGGCCAGGCACTTACCCCGGAACCAGGCCCGTGTGCCGGTCGGCGGCTCGCTGACGGCGTGGGCGACCTCGGCCGGCGTCACCAGTGTCCGCATGTCCAGGCGCCGGAAGACCGACCGGTCCGGCCGCAGGTCGTGGTATTGCAACGCCAGTGCAGCGATGCGGGGGTCCTTCCACCCGCAGGAGTGACGGTCCTGGTAGGCCAGCAGGAGCTCGCGCTTGGCCACCCAGTCCAGGGTGTCGGACAGGGTGGCCGGGTCGGACTCCAGGCCGGACAAGACGGCCTCCCAGTGCTCCATCACCAGCGCCCCGACCTCGCCGTCGTCGCCCAGAGCGGTCAGGCCGAACTCCTCGGCGTACTTGCGGGCGGCGCCGAAGATCTCCCACTGCATCTCGAGGGCGGTGGCCGTCGACCCGTCCGTCAGGGCCAGGGGGCGGGTCAGCGTGAGGTCGGCCGACACCTGGTGCAGCGCTCGTACCGGGTCCGAGAGCGAGAGGTCGCGCGTCGGACCGGCGTCGTCTTCGACCATGGCCAGCACGATCGCCGTGGTGCCCACCTTGAGGAAGGTCGCGATCTCGGAGAGATTCGCATCGCCGACGATCACGTGCAGGCGACGGAAGCGCTTGGGGTCGGCATGGGGCTCGTCACGCGTGTTGACGATCGGGCGCTTCAGCGTCGTCTCCAGCCCGACGATCTCCTCGAAGAATTCGGCCCGCTGCGACAGCTGGTACTGCACGGTGTCCGCATCGAGCGCAGGCGTCTCGGTGCCGACCTTGCCCGAGCCCGTGAAGAGCGTCCGTGAGACGAAGTGCGGGACCACGCCGTCGATCACCTTGGCGAAGGGCACTGCCCGGTCCATCATGTAGTTCTCGTGGCAACCGTAGGAGTTGCCCTTCCCGTCAGAGTTGTTCTTGTAGACGATCGGCGCGGGTTGGTCCGGAATGCGGAGCGCAGCCGCCACCATGGCGCGGCGCAGGACCTCCTCGCCGGCCTTGTCGTACACCAGGCACTCGAGCGGCGTCAGGCACTCGGGGCTCGAGTACTCGGGGTGGGCGTGATCCACGTAGAAGCGGGCACCGTTGGTGAGCACCGTGTTGGCCAGGTGGGTCTCCACCATCGGCGCCAGCGACCCCTCGCGGGCGAAGCCGCGGGCGTCGTTGCCGGGGGTCTCGTCCTCGAAGTCCCACCCGATCTGCTGCTCCACGTCCGCCGCGTAGGCGTTGACGAGCACCGAGGATGCGGCGATGGGGTTCTGCTCGGGACCCGGCGTTTGGATCCCGTACTCGGTCTCGATGCCGCTGACCTTCGTGGTGGCCACGGTTCGACCCTAACTTCTAGAGGTACTGGCCGGTACCGACCCGTTCGATCGAGCGGCCACCCGTGCACTTCACGGTCCTCGGTCAACAGCGTCCGCACGTAGACGATGCGCTCGCCCTTCTTCCCGAGATCCGCGCCCAGTCGTCGGGATTGGTCGTGTTGGGGAGGTCCTCGTTCTCCTTGTACTCCTGGCGGATCGACTCCAGCATGTCGGAGGTCCGGATCCCGCCGGACTCCCCGGCGATGACCCGCTTGATGGCGAGCTTCTTGGCCCGCCGGACGATGTTCTCGATCATCGCCCCCGACGCGAAGTCGCGGTAGTAGAGGATCTCCTTGTCACCGTTCTGGTAGGTCACCTCGAGGAAGCGGTTCTCGTCGTCTTCGCGGTACATCTCGACCACCGTCTTCTCGATCATCGCCTGCACCGCCTTGGACGGGTCGCCGCCGCCGAGGCGCTTCACCTCGTCCCCGTCGAGCGGGAGGCTCGACGTGAGGTAGCGGCTGAAGATCTGGCCGGCCGCCTCCTCGTTGGGTCGTTCGATCTTGATCTTCACGTCGAGACGACCGGGCCGCAGGATGGCGGGGTCGATCAGGTCCTCGCGGTTGGAGGCGCCGATGACGATGACATCACGCAGGGACTCGACGCCGTCGATCTCGGCCAGCAGCTGGGGCACGATGGTCGACTCCATGTCGGAGCTGATGCCGGTCCCCCGCGTCCGGAAGAGCGACTCCATCTCGTCGAAGAACACGATCACCGGCATGCCCTCGTCAGCCTTCTCGCGGGCCCGCTGGAAGACCTGGCGGATCTGGCGCTCGGTCTCCCCGACGTACTTGTTGAGGAGCTCGGGACCCTTGATGTTGAGGAAGAAGCTCCGCACGTTGTCGTTGCCGGTCTTCTGGGCCACCTTCTTGGCCAGGGAGTTGGCCACCGCCTTGGCGATGAGGGTCTTGCCGCACCCGGGGGGGCCGTAGAGGAGGATGCCCTTCGGCGCGGGCAGCGAGTACTCCGCGAAGAGCTCACGGTGCATGTACGGCAACTCGACGGCGTCGGTGATGGCCTCGATCTGGACGTCCAGTCCGCCGACGTCGGCGTAGGTGATGTCGGGCACCTCCTCGAGGACGAGCTCCTCGCTCTCGAGCTTGGGCAGCTTCTCGATGAGCAGCTGGGTGCGCACGTCCATCAGCAGGGAGTCGCCGGCGCGCAGCTTCACGCCCAGCATGTCCTCGGAGAGCTCGGCCACCCGTTCCTCGTCGGCCCGGGCGAAGATCACGCAACGACGCTTGTCGTCGAGCTGTTCCTTGAGGGTGACGACCTCGCCGGAGAACTCCCCGTCTCGGACGAGGACCACGTTGAGGCTCTCGTTCAGGACGACCTCGTTCCCCTTGCGGATCGCGCCGGGGTCGATGTCGGGGTGCAGGCTGACCCGCATCTTGCGCCCGCTCGAGAACACGTCGACCGTTCCGTCCTCGTTGATCCCGAGGAAGGTGCCGTAGGCCGCCGGTGGCTGGGTGAGCTTCTCGACCTCCTCGCGCAGCGCGGCCAGCTGCTCCTTGGCCTGCTGCAGGGTGAAGGTCAGCTTCTCGTTCTGCGAGGTGGCCTGGGCCAGTTGGCCCTTCGACTCGAGGAGGCGCTCCTCCAGGGCCTGCACCCGGCCCGGGCTCTCCTGGAGCCGCCGGCGGAGCGCGTGGATCTCATCCTCGGCATCGGCCAGCTCGGCGCGTAGCGCTTCTGCCTGGGCAGCGGCTTCGTCGGGTGTTTGCGGTCACCGCTCGTCACCCTAGCCCTCGCCTCGACGGTATAGAGCCGGCAACGTGCGTGCACCGCCGATGCACCGGGTCAGCAGGCCCGGACGAGTACGCTGGAGGGAGCCGCGAGGCCGGATTGACGTCTCGCGGCGCGCCTCACTACGGTCCTCGTGGCCCGTCGGGCGGCTGCGACAAGGGAGAGAGACAGGTACATGAAGGTCTGGATCGACCAGGATCTCTGCACGGGCGACGGGCTCTGCGAGGAGATCGCGCCTGCCGTGTTCACCCTCCTCGACGACGGCCTGGCCTACGTGAAGGAAGAAGGCGACGTCAAGAACGACCCCGGCGGCTCTGCCGGAATGGCGGCAGTCCCGGGCGACCTCGAGGACGCGGTGGTCGAGGCCTCCGAGGAATGCCCCGGCGAGTGCATCTTCATCGAGCGCGACTAGCGGCCTGATTCAGGCGTCGAGCGCGCCGCCCAGGAGCGCCCGCAGTTCGTCGTCGGAGATCCCCCCGGCATCGCGGGGCCGGATCCGGATGGTCGCCTTGCCGCTCGAGAGCTCCGGGTGCCGGGCCGCGAACCCCCGTCCCGATCGCGTCGCCAGCCGTAGACGGACACACCGTGCTTGCCACACGCCGAGGTTGAGCCGTCGCGCCCCCACCCGGTACGCCGGCATGCCGTACGAGAGCGCCACCTCCGCGTCGGGATGCTCGGCCAGGACGATGGCATGGAGCCGGTCGAAGAGTGGGCGCTGCTTGGGCCCGATCGCATCGATGTACGCCGTCACGTCCTCGTCCACGTCAGCCTCCCAGGCGCCGCGCCGTGGTCAGGAACCCGGTATGGCCGACCATGCGGTGGTCCGGACGGACCGAGCGGGCCTCGACGTGCCACGTTCGCCGCATGATCTCCTGCGTCTCGGACAGGCCGAAGGGCGCCCCCGACTCGTCCAGGGCCTGGCGCAGCAGCGCGGTCTGGTTGATGGTCGGCAGGTAGGCCAGCAGGATGCCGCCCGGGCGGAGCGCCGCCGCCGCGCCGGCGACCACCTTGTGGGGCTCGGGCATGTCGAGCAGGATCCGGTCGAGGCCGGTCTCGTCGATGCCCTCGGTCACGTCCCGGATCTCGACGCGATAGGGCGCGTCGGGACCGAGGGCGGCCGCCACGTTGGCCTGCGCCCGCTCGGCGAAGTCCTCCCGCAGCTCGTAGCCCGACGATGGACGCCCCGGCGCGCAGCACGGTCATGGAGAGGGCGCCCGAGCCCACGCCGGCCTCGAGGACGCGCTGCCCGGGGCCGATGTCCGCGGCGATCAGGATGGCGCCGAGGTCCTTGGGGTAGATGACCTGGGCCCCCCGGGGCATCTTGAGCACGACGTCGCTGAGGGTGGGGCGCAGCACCAGGAAGCTGCGCCCGGTCGACCCGGCCACGGTGCAGCCCTCGACCGAGCCGATGATGTCGTCGTGGGCCAGGACGCCCGCATGGGTGTGGAAGGTCGCGCCCGCCACGAGCGTCAGCAGGTAGCGGCGGTCCTTGGGGTCGATGAGGAGCACCCGCTCCCCCGCCGCGAGGGGGCCCGCCACGGGCGTCAGGCTTCGGAGGCGGTAGCGGAAGCGGAAGAGGTGCAGGCGGGTCTTGCGGTCGCGCACCGTGATGAGCACCTGCTCGCCCCGGCGACACGGTCACGGTCGACACCGGGCTGGTCCGGTCGTTCAGGACCCGGCGCAGGAAGAAGGTGGCGCCGGCGAGCAGGAACCAGTACCAGTTCCCGGCCACGCCGCGTCGGACCCCGGCGCGCAGGAAGCGCCGCAGGAGCAGGTCCACGTCAGAGCCGCCGGATCTCGACGACGGCCGACTTCGCCCGGCCCCGCCGGCGGCCGGCCAGGAAGGCCAGCGTCAGGAGCAGGATGCCGACGGCGCCGGCGACGGCCAACCCCCGGGGCGCCGCGGCGCGCGCCGTGGCCTCGCCCTCGCCCATCACCTGGGAGTAGGCGGCCTGCAGGTCATCCCGCGTGATGAGGCGCCCGTTGCTTCCCGCCCTCGTGGTCGTGCCTGCCATCAGCTCGCTCCCTCCTGTCCTTCGATCTCTCTCGATTCGCGGCGGGCCATGACCTCGGGCAGCTTGCGCTGCCCCGGCCCCGCCTGGATCCGCAGTGCGGCCACGCCGATCACGGCGATGCCGAGCACGACCACCACCGCGTAGGGCACCCACGACCAGTCCCCGGTCAGGGCGGTCCCCGTCTCGGTCTGCAGCAGGCGCAGCACCCCGAGCAGGATGAGCAGGAGCCCGAAGGCCACGAAGAACGAGCCGGCGATCCCCATGTAGAGGAAGCGGCCCAGCCCCCGCAGGGGATCGACGACCTCCTGCTTGAGGTAGTCGACAGTGAGCTGGAAGGCGTCGTCTCCCGCGTGGCGCAGTCCGTGACTGCCGTTGTCCGACGATGGTGCCATGAGGCGCACAATCCTGGTCTCTGCGCCGGTCGCACGCAAACACCGCACACGCTGGGCACTCAGTCGCGCTCCTTGTAGAGGTAGGTGGACGAGGCCCGGGCCACCAGCCGCTCCCCCTCCTGGCCGTCGATGCGGGCCGTCACGCTGGCCTCCACGAAGGCCACCCGGCGCCCACCGGAGACCACCTCGGCCGTGCAGATGAGGTCGGCGCCGGGCGGCACGGCGCCCAAGAAGCTGATCTTCATCTCGGCGTTGGAGGAGAAGACCCGGCGGCCCTCCACGAAGGTGACGGCGGCGGCGCCCATGGCCGAGTCGGCGAAGGCGCCGAGGAAGCCGCCCTGCATGATCCCGGCCGGATTGGCGAAGCGCTCGTCCGCCCGCATGCGCCAGACGCAGCGGCCGGCTGTGGACTTGTCGATGCAGGTCATACCCAGTGTCAAGTCGCTGTTTGGCGGGACCTGCATGCGGGAAGCCATGAACGTGAAGAGTAGGTGACGGCCCTCGCGGCCTGCGGAGAGGGACGGTTAGGGTTGACCATGGCGTTGCACACTTCGACACCGGTCGTACAGGACCCCAGGTTGGTGGAGCTCGGCATCAACGTCATCCGCGGCCTGGCCATGGATGCCCCGGAGCAGGCCAACTCCGGGCACTCGGGCACCGCGATGGCGCTCGCGCCCCTGGCGCACGTGCTCTGGACCCGGATCATGAACTACGACCCGGCCGACCCCGAGTGGCCCGACCACGACCGCTTCGTCCTCTCCAACGGGCACGCCTGCATCCTGCAGTACTCCATGCTGCACCTGACCGGGTACGACCTCTCGCTCGAGGACCTGCGCCAGTTCCGCCAGTGGGGCAGCCGGACCCCCGGGCACCCCGAGGCCGGCCACACGGCGGGCATCGACGTCACCACCGGGCCGCTCGGCCAGGGCGTGGGCGACGCGGTGGGCATGGCGATCGCCGAGCGCTGGCTGCGCACCACGTTCGGCAGCGAGGTCTGCGACCACCGCACCTACGTCATCGCGGGCGACGGGTGCTTCATGGAGGGGATCTCGCACGAGGCCGCATCGCTGGCCGGGCATCTCGGCCTGGGGCGGCTGCTCGCCTTCTACGACGACAACCACATCACGATCGACGGGCCGACCGAGCTGGCCTACAACGACAACCCGGTCGAGCGCTTCGAGGCCTACGGCTGGCACGTGCGCAACCTCGGCGAGATGGCCAACGACGTCGACGCGCTGGAGGCCGCCATCCGCGAGGCCATCGACGTGCCGGCGGACGGGCCCGACGCCAAGCCGACCCTCCTCGTGCTGCGCAGCCACATCGGCTGGCCCTCGCCGAAGCTGACCGACACCGCCGCGGCCCACGGCTCGCCCTTCGGCGCCGAGGAGATCAAGGTGACCAAGGAGATCCTCGGACTCCCGGCCGACCAGACCTTCTGGGTTCCCGACGAGGTGCGCGAGTTCTACGGCCAGCAGATCGCCCGCGGGGCCGAGCGCCACGCGGCCTGGACCGAGCGCTTCGACGCCTGGACGGGCGACCGCGCCGCCTGGGACGCCGCGCAGGCCGGGCACGGCCTGCCGGGCTGGGCCGACGACCTGCCCCGCTTCGACGCGGGCACCAAGCTGGCCACCCGGCACGCCATCAACCAGTGCATCGACGCCACCGCGGCCAAGTTGCCCGGCCTGCTGGCCGGCTCGGCCGACCTGACGGGCAACAACGGCGTGAAGGTCAAGGGCGCCGAGATGCAGTCCCGCCAGACGCCGGGTGGGACCCAGGTGCACTACGGGATCCGCGAGCACGGCATGGGATCGACCATGAACGGCATGGCGCAGCACCGGGGCGTCCTGCCGCTGGGCGGGACGTTCTTCTGCTTCTCCGACTACATGCGCCCCGCCGTCCGCCTCGCCGCGCTCACCGGGACCCATGTCATCTACTCGTGGACCCACGACTCCGTCGGGCTGGGCGAGGACGGGCCGACGCACCAGCCGGTGGAGCACCTGGCCTCCCTGCGGGCGATGCCCGGCCTCAGCATCGTGCGCCCGGCCGACGCCAACGAGACGGCGCAGGCCTGGCGCCTGGCCGTCGAGGCCGACGGGCCGGTCGGTCTGGTCCTGACCCGCCAGAACGTCCCCGTGCTGGACGCGACGGCGGAGCGGGCGGCCGCAGGCGTGCCGCGGGGGGCCTACGTCCTCGTCGACAGCGACGGGCCGCCACGGATCGTCCTGGTCGGCACCGGGAGCGAGGTCCAGCTCTGCGTGGCCGCCGCCGCCACGCTGGCCGGCGCGGGCGTGCGGGCCCAGGTGGTCTCCTTCCCGTCCTGGGACCACTTCGAGCGGCAGCCCGAGGACTACCGGGCCAGCGTCTTCCCGCCCGGCGTGCCCGTGCTCAGCATCGAGGCCGGCGCCACCTTCGGCTGGGACCGCTACGCCGACGACGCCATCGGGTTCGACCACTTCGGTGCCTCGGCCCCGGGTGCCGTCGTCTTGGAGAAGTTCGGCATCACCGCCGACCACGTCGTGGAGCGGGCCCGGGCCCTCCTCGGTGGCTGAGACACGACGAAGGGAGCTGTCCCGATGACCCGACTCCAGGAGCTCTACGAGATCGGGGGCCAGAGCCCCTGGCTGGACAACCTGCGCCGTGACTGGCTCGAGGGCGGTCAGCTGGCCGAGCTGCTGGCGCTCGGCGTGCGCGGCATCACGTCCAACCCGACCATCTTCGCCAACGCCATCAGCGGGCAGGACACCTACGACGACCAGTTCCGCGCCCTGATGAAGGACCACACGGTCGAGAGCGCCTACTGGGAGATGGCGATCACCGACATCAACAATGCGCTCGGCATGCTGCGACCGCTCTACGACGAGAGCGACGGCGAGGACGGCTTCGTCTCGCTGGAGGTCTCCCCCGCGCAGGCGCACGAGACCGAGGACACGCTCAAGGCGGCGCGCGACCTGCACCAGCGCATCGCCCAGCCCAACCTCTTCGTCAAGGTGCCCGCCACCAAAGAGGGCGTCCCGGCGATCGAGACGCTGATCGGCGAGGGCCACAGCATCAACGTCACGCTGATCTTCGGGCTCGACCGCTACGACGAGGTGATGGAGGCCTACCTCAAGGGCCTCGAGGCCCTGGTCGCGGCAGGGCGTGAGGACCAGCTGTCCAAGGTGGCCAGCGTGGCCTCCTTCTTCGTCAGCCGGGTCGACACCGAGGTCGACCGCCGCCTCGAGGCCCTGGCCGGCGGGGAGAAGGGTGACGCCGCCGTCCTCGGCCTGCGGGGCACCGCCGCGGTGGCCCAGGCCCAGACGGCCTACCAGCACTTCCACCGCACCTTCGCCGGTGACCGCTGGGAGGCGCTGCGGGCCAAGGGGGCCCGGGTGCAGCGGCCGCTGTGGGCGTCCACCTCGACCAAGAACCCCGGCTACTCCGACCTGCTCTACGTCGACAGCCTGATCGGGCCGGCCAGCGTGAACACCATGCCCGAGCCGACGCTGCGCGCCTTCGAGGGCCACGGGACGCTGAAGCGGACCGTCGACGCCGATCCCGACGCGGCCGACCGCCGCCCTGGCCCGGCTGGCCGACGCCGGCATCGACATGCTCGATGTGGAGCAGACGCTCGAGGACGAAGGCGTCCACTCCTTCGCCAAGTCGTTCGAAGAGCTGCTGCAGTCGCTGACCGACAAAGCCGCTACCTTCTGAGCCGGCGGCAGGACCGAGAGGAGCGCGCATGAGGATCGGCATGATCGGCCTGGGCAAGATGGGCGCCAACATGACCGAGCGCCTGCTCAAGGGCGGGCACGAGGTCGTCGCATATGACCTCAGCGCGGACGCGCTCGAAGGCGGCGGCGGGCAAGGGCGCGGAGACGGCCACGACGCTGATCGAGCTGGTCGGGAAGCTGACCGCCCCCAAGGCGGTCTGGGTGATGCTGCCTGCCGGCAGGGTGACGGACTCGACGGTCGAGGAGCTGGCCGGGATGCTCTCGGCCGGCGACGTCGTCGTCGACGGCGGCAACTCGAACTACAAGGAGTGGATCGCGCTCTCGGACAAGATCTCGAAGACCGGGGTCGGCCTGGTCGACGCCGGGACGTCGGGCGGCGTGTGGGGGCTCACCGAGGGCTATTGCCTCATGGTGGGCGGCACCAAAGAGTCGGTGGCGGTCGTCGAGCCGGCCTTCCTGACGCTGGCGCCCGAGGGCGGCTATGCCCACGTGGGCCCGGTCGGGGCGGGGCACTTCGTGAAGATGGTGCACAACGGGATCGAGTACGGACTCATGCAGGCGTACTCCGAGGGCTTCGAGGTCATGAGCAAGGCCGACGAGTTCGGTCTCGACCTGCACGAGATCGCCTCCATCTGGCGCTACGGCTCGGTGGTCCGCAGCTGGCTGCTCGACCTGGCCGAGCGGGCGCTGCGCCCCGGGGCCGGCTTCGACGAAATCAAAGGGGTGGTGGCCGATTCGGGCGAGGGTCGCTGGACGGCGCAGGAGGCCATCGACCGCGGCGTGTCGGCGCCGGTGATCGCCACGTCGCTCTTCACCCGGTTCGCCTCCCAGGAGTCCGACGCCTTCCAGCTCAAGATGCTCTCGGCCTTGCGCAACCAGTTCGGCGGCCACGCCGTCACGCTGGAGTCGGGACAGCAAGGCCTGGAGACGGGAACCCCGACCCCCTGACGACCTCTCGCTCATTGTGATCACCCCGGTCGACGACGTCCCCCGCGCCTTTTGCGACGCGGTGCTCGAGCTGTACGCGGCGCGCCCCGGGCCTCGCTGCGCGCTCGTCTTGTCGGGTGGCCCGACGGCCCAGGCCTGCTACGAGGTGCTGGCCACGGCCGAAGGCATCGACTGGTCGGTGGTGGACGTCTACGTCGGCGACGAGCGCGTGGTCCCGCCCGACGACGTCGACGCGAACCAGCGCCTCATAAAAGAGACGTTGTTGGACCGGGTCGGACCGGTGGGGTCCTTCTCGCCCATGCCGACGGTCGGACCGGTCGGCGAGTGCGTGGCCGCGTACCAGCGCACGATGTCGGACCTGGTGACCGGTCCGGGGATCGACCTGGTGCATTTGGGGATGGGGCCCGACGGGCACACGGCGTCGCTGTTCCCCGGCGCGCCGACGTTGGATGCCGACCCCGGCGTGCTCGTGATGGCCACCGAGGACCCCAACGGGGTCAACCCGCACCCTCGCCTCACGCTGACGCTGCCGGCCATCAACTCGGCCCGCACCGCCGTCTTCACGGTGGCCGGATCGAGCAAGGCGGCCGCCGTGGCCGCGCTGGTCCGCGGCGATGACCTCCCGGCCGCCCGCGTCCATGCCGGACGGACGCTGTGGCTGGTCGACGGCGCCGCCCGTGCCGACGCCCCCTAGATTGGCCTTGATGCTCTCCGACGCCGATCTCCTGCGCACGCCCCTCGACGACCTGACCGCGCTGGCCCGCGTCGTGCGCGACGGCGCGCACGGGCGCCGCGTCACCTACTCCCCCAAGGTCTTCATCCCGCTCACGATGCTGTGCCGGGACCGCTGCGGCTACTGCACCTTCGCCAAGGCGCCGGCCCGGGTCACCGCGCCCTACCTGCTCCCCGAGGAGGTGCTCGCCGTGGCAGAGGCGGGGAGGGCCGCCGGATGCCACGAGGCCCTCTTCACCCTGGGCGAGCGGCCCGAGCTGCGCTACCCGGTTGCTCGCGATTGGCTGGCCGGTGCCGGCTACGCCTCGACGGTGGACTACCTCGCCGCCATGTGCAGACTCGTACTGGAGGAGACCGGCCTGCTCCCCCACGCCAACGCCGGCGCGCTGTACGCCTCGGAGCTGGCGACGTTGCGCCCGGTGTCGGCGAGCCAGGGGATGATGCTCGAGTCCCTGGCGGAGGGCTTGGCGGCGCACCGGGGCGCACCGGACAAGTCGCCGGCTCGGCGCCTGGCCACCCTGGAGGCCGCCGGCGAGCTCGCCATCCCCTTCACCACCGGGATCCTTGTCGGCATCGGCGACGATCGGCCCGGCCAGCTGGCCGCGCTGCGGGCCATCGCCGCCTCGCACGCCCGCCACGGGCACGTGCAGGAGGTCATCGTCCAGAACTTCCTCCCCAAGCCGGGCACGGCCATGTTCCGGGCCGCGCCCTGCCCGCCCGATGACCTGCAGTGGGCGATCGCAGCGGCTCGCCTCGTGCTCCCGCCCGAGATCCACGTGCAGGCGCCGCCGAACCTCTCCGACGACCTCGCCCCGCTGCTGGCGGCGGGCATCGACGACTGGGGCGGCGTGTCCCCCGTGACGGCGGACCACGTGAACCCCGAGCGGGCCTGGCCTGCGCTGGACATCCTGCGCGAGGCCACCGAGGCCGCCGGCCACACCCTGGCGCCCCGGATGACCGTCTACCCGACGTTCGCGTTGGACCCGGCGCGCTGGCTCGACCCGGCGCTGCGCTTCGGTGTGCTCGACGCGTCCGACGCCGAGGGGCTGGCCCGCGACGCGACGTGGTGCTCGGGGGGCGAGGAGCCACCGCCCCCGCTGCTCGACCTGACCGCCCCGTCCCCGACCACCACCACAACCGCGGCCCCGTCCCCGGCCCCGTCGGTCGGCCGCGGTGCAGTGGCCGAGGTGCTGGCCGGTGTGGCGCTGGGCCAGGAGGTCGGCGAGGCGGAGATCGTGACCCTCTTCAGCGCCCGCGGCCCCGAGGTGCGCATGGTCGCAGACGCAGCTGACGACCTGCGCCGCCGCGTCGTCGGCGACGACGTGACGTTCGTGCGGAACCGAAACATCAACTACACCAACGTCTGCACCTTCAAGTGCCGCTTCTGCGCGTTCTCCAAGGGGCCGCTGTCGCTCAACCTGCGCGGCGCCCCCTACCTGCTGGAGCTCGACGAGATCACGCGGCGGGTGGTCGAGGCCGTCGACGAGGGTGCCACCGAGGTCTGCCTGCAGGGCGGCATCCACCCTAACTTCGACGGGGACTACTACCTGCACGTCCTCGAGGCGGTGCGGGCGGGCTCAACGGACATCCACATCCACGGCTTCACCGCGCTGGAGGTGACCGAGGGGGCGCGCCGCTCCGAGGTGCCTCTGGCCGAGTACCTGACCCGCCTGAAGGAGGCCGGCCTGAAGACGCTGCCGGGTACGGCGGCCGAGATCCTCGACGACGACGTGCGCGCCGTCATCTGTCCCGACAAGATCAACACCGAGGAGTGGTTGGAGGCGCACCGCACCGCGCACAGCGTGGGCCTGCGATCCAACATCACGATCATGTTCGGCTCGGTGGAGCAGCCGGTGAGCTGGGCCCGCCACATGGTGCGCACCCGGGCGCTCCAACGCGAGACCGGCGGTTTCACCGAGTTCGTCCCTCTGCCCTTTGTCCACATGGCCACCCCGATCTACCTCCAGAAGAAGTCCCGGCGGGGACCGACCTTCCGCGAGACGGTCCTCATGCACGCCGTGGCACGCATCGCCTACGCCGGGGACATCGACAACATCCAGGTCAGCTGGGTGAAGATGGGCGGCGAGGGGGCGCGCCAACTGCTGCGGGCCGGGGCCAACGACCTCGGCGGCACCCTGATGGACGAGAACATCTCGCGGGCGGCCGGGGCCAAGCACGGGCAGCGCATGGGCGTCGAGGAACTGGAGGCCATCGTGGCGCCGCTCGGGCGACCCCTGGTGCAGCGCTCCACCCTGTACGCGCTGGCAGGCGCGTGACCGACGAGGCGGAGGAGTCCGCGCGCCAGCGCGCGTTCGAAGCACTCTTCGAGAATCACGAGCTCTCTGCAGCTCAAGCCCGTGAGCTCCAGGACATGGTCGGTTCGCTCGGCGACATGGCGCGCGAGGGCACATCGGTGGGAGATCTCAAGATCGCGAACGCGGCCCTGGGCGAAATGGCCGAGGCCTTCCGGGTCTTCCGCCCCTACCGCCACATCCGCAAGATCACCATGTTCGGCTCGGCGCGCACCAAGCCCGACGACCCCATCTACATCCTCGCCCGCGACCTGGCCGCCAAACTGGCCGCGGCCGACTGGATGGTGGTGACCGGCGCCGGTCCGGGCATCATGGCCGCCGGCCTGGAAGGTGCAGGCCGGGATCACGCGTTCGGGGTCAACATCCGGCTCCCGTTCGAAGGCGACGCCAACCCGTTCATCGCGCAGGACCCGAAGCTGGTCGAGATGCGCTACTTCTTCACCCGCAAGCTGATGCTGATCAAGGAATCCCACGCCTACGCCGTCCTCCCGGGCGGCTTCGGCACCCAGGACGAGGCGTTCGAGCTCCTCACCCTGCTGCAGACCGGCAAGGCGGAGCCGGCGCCGGTCGTGATGATCGAGACGCCCGGGGGCACCTACTGGCACTCGTGGCTGCGCTTCCTGCAGGAGTCGGCCATCGACGCCGGCTGGGTCTCCCCCGACGACCGCGCCCTGTTCAAGGTGACCAACACCCTCGAGGAGGCCGCCGACGAGGTGCTGGGCTTCTACCGCAACTACCACTCCATCCGTTGGGTAGGCGACCTCCTGGTCCTCCGGCTGCAGGTGCAGCCGAGCAAGGCCGAGCTGGCCGACCTGAATCGCCGCTTCGCCGACATCGTGACTCGGGGCAACATCCGTACGGCCGGGCCGTTCCCGCCGGAGCGCAACGACCATCCCGAGCTGCCCCGGCTGGCCTTGCGCTTCGACCGCTTCCATTACTCCCGCCTGCGCCAGCTGATCGACGCCGTCAACGAGTGCACGGGGTGATCCGCCGGCGTGGCGGCGTCGCGGCGGTCCCCCTGGTCCTCGTGCTGGCCTGCCTGCTCCTGCCGGCGTCGGCCACCGCTTCCCCCGCTCCCCCGGCGAACTCGGTGGTGCCGTTCGGCGCCACCGCGGTCGGCGCCAACGCGGTCGCGGGCGCCAATGCGCCGATCGTCGCCATCGCCGCCACGCACGACGGGGCGGGTTACTGGCTTGCGGCGCGCGACGGCGGGATCTTCAACTACGGCGACGCCGGCTTCTTCGGCTCGGCCGGCTCGCTCCACCTCAACGCGCCCGTGGTCGGCATGGCCGCGACACCCGACGGCCGGGGTTACTGGCTGGTGGCGGCCGACGGCGGGATCTTCAACTACGGCGACGCCGGGTTCTTCGGCTCGGCCGGCTCGCTCGACCTCAACGCGCCCATCGTCGGCATGGCTGCGACACCCGACGGCCGGGGTTACTGGCTGGTGGCGGCCGACGGTGGCATCTTCAGCTACGGCGATGCGTCCTTCGCCGGCTCGGCAGGCGGGCTCCCCCTGAATGCCCCCGTCGTCGGCATGGCGGCCACACCGGGCGGCCGGGGCTACTGGCTGGTGGCCCGCGACGGTGGCGTCTTCACCTACGGCGACGCGGCCTTCGCCGGCTCGGCTGGAAGCCTGGTGCTCGACGCGCCGGTGACGGGCATGGCGGCCACGGGGGACGGCGGCGGCTACTGGCTCGTGGCCCGCGACGGTGGCGTCTTCACCTACGGGGATGCGCGCTACTTCGGGTCCCTGGGCGGGACTGCCCTGCCCGGTCCCGTCGTCGGCCTGGCGGCGTCGGCTCAGGGCGCTGGGTACTGGCTCGCCGTCGGCTCCGAGCCTCTGGCCGGGGAGGTGGTCGGGATCGACCCCGGGCACAACGGCCTGAACGAGAGCGCGCCCGACGTCATCAACCAGCCGGTCTTCAACGGGACCGGGGAGGAGCCCTGCGACACGACGGGGACGGCGACCGACAGCGGATACACCGAGGCGCAGTTCAACTTCAACGTGGCCACCGACCTGGAGGCCGACCTGCAGGCGGAGGGGGCCACCGTCGTGCTCGACGCGCCCGGACAACGACGGCGTCGGGCCCTGCGTCACGACGCGGGCCGCGATCATCAATGACGCCCACGCTGACGTCGCCGTCGACATCCACGCCGACGGTGGGCCGGCGGACGGGCGTGGCTTCACGGTCCTCGAGCCGACGGCGGACGGGCCCAACAACGGCGTCATCGGAACCTCGGCCACATTTGCCGCAACGTTGCGGGACGCGTTCGCCGCCGGCACGCCGATGCCTGTCAGCAATTACGACGGGGTCGACGGGCTGCAACCCCGCAACGACCTGGCCGGCCTCAACCTGACCACGGTGCCCAAGGTGCTCATCGAGTGCGGCAACATGCGCAACGCCACCGACGCAGCGCTGCTCGTCACCGCTTCGTTCCAGCAGGCGGCGGCGGCCGCCATGGCTCAGGCCATCACGACCTACTTGGCCGGCCCCCCGGGTTGACGCAGTCTCAGGCCCGGGCTCCGAGGGTCGCCCGCCTGACCGTCGTGTAGACGTGACCCCGGGGCGAAGGCGCCGAGGCCACCAGGTCGACGTGGGCCACCGCGAAGCTGGCGGCGAAGGGGATCCCGTCCAGCTCGGCCTGGGCCCGGGGCCCGAGATGTCCCTTGACCCGGGCCAGGGTCAGATGGCCGTTGAAGGGCGGCTCGCCGCCTGCCCGTTGCGGCACCACCGGTGCGGTGGCTTCCCGCACGGCGTCGGCCAGTGCTTCGAGCCCGTGCACGGGGAGCTGGAGGACCCTGACCCCGGTGAACCAGGCGGTGGTGGGGCCGAGCCGGCAGTCGACCGGCCCCGCCAGCGCGGCGGCCCCGGCCACGAGCGCGTCGCCCAGCGGCACCAGCTGTTCCTCGCGCACCTCCCCCAGGAAGCGCAGCGTGACGTGCCAGCGGGTCGGTCCGACCAGGCGCAGGTTCTTCTCGTGCCCCAGCTCCAGCGCGGCCAGGCTGCGGCGCGTCGCCTCGTCGGGCCAGGCCGCCACGAAGGTGCGCACGGCGAGGGCGGCGACGGCGACGGGGCTCAGCCGGCGCCGTCGTCGAACGCTTCGCGACCTGCCCCCGACCCCTCTCGCAGCGCGGCGACACAGCGTTCGAGCGCCCGGCGGGCCTTCAGGATGCGCCGCTCGCGCGCCAGCGCCTCCCCGGTCTCCGCGGAGTCGGGGTCGCCCGCGGAGGCGAGCCGCAGCGCGTCGAGCGCCATGTCGGTCAATTCCTCCAGGACCCCGTCGAGCCGTTCGGCCAGGTCAGCCACGGCCTCGTTGGACCCGCTCACTTGGGCAGGGGCGTGCTCTGCACCTTGTAATCACCATCTGCATAGGCCAGGCGCATGACCTTCTTGTCGAACTTCCCGACGCTCGTCTTGGGAATTTCGCCGATGAAGGTCCACTGGTCGGGCAGCCACCAGCGCGGCACCCGTTCGACCAGGAAGGCCAGCAGGTCCGCCGGGTCGATCGTGCGCCCGGGCTTCGGGACGACGGCGACCAGTGGCCGCTCGGACCACTTCGGGTCAGGGACGGCGATCACCGCCGCCTCGAAGACGTCGGGATGGGCCATGACCGCGTTCTCGAGCTCGACCGAGGAGATCCACTCGCCGCCTGACTTGATGACATCCTTCGTGCGGTCCGAGATCGTCATATAACCCTGCGTGTCGAGCGTCCCCACGTCGCCGGTGCGGAGCCAGCCGTCGTCGAACTTGGCCGGGTCCTCCTCCTTGTAGTACGAGCCGGTGACCCACGGCCCACGGATCTCGAACTCCCCCACCGACTTGCCGTCATTGGGGAGCACGGTCCCGTCCTCGGCGACGACGCGCACCTCGACGCCGCCGACCACCCGGCCCGCCTTGATCTTGTAGTACATGTCGTCGTGCCCATCGAGCCGGCGCGCCGGGGGCAACCCGAACGCGGCCAGCGGGCTCGTCTCCGTCATCCCCCAGCCCTGGATGATGGTCACACCGAACCGCGTCTCGAACGCCTCGATCAGGGACTGCGGCACAGCGGCGCCACCGGCCGTGATGGCCCGCACGGAAGAGAAGTCGATCGGTGTGTCGAGGGCCAGCAGGCCGTTCCAGATGGTGGGGACCCCGCAGGCCAGCGTCGGGTGGTGCTCGTTGATGACAGCCGCCAGCTGCTGCCCCATGAGGTACATCTGCGGCATGATCATGTCGGTGCCGGCCATCCAGGCCCCGTAGGGCGTGCCCCAGGCGTTGGCGTGGAACATGGGCACGATGATCAGAATCCGGTCGGTCTCGGTCATACCGACTGACGACGCGGCCTGCTCGGCCATGGTGTGCAGCCAGGTGGAGCGGTGCGAGTACACGACGCCCTTGGGGCTGCCGGTGGTCCCGCTCGTGTAACACATGGCCGCGGCGGAACGCTCGTCGAGGTCGGGCCATTCGAAACCGGGCTCCTCGGCCGCCAGTAGGCGCTCATAAGACAAGGTCTCGCCGAGAGCCGAGGTGTCGCCCTCCCCCGCCACGATGATGGTCTCGACGGTCTTGAGGTCGTCCTTGATCGCGGCCAGCAGCGGGATGAGCGACGCGTCCACGATGATGCAGCGGTCCTCGGCGTGGTTGATGACATAGGCCAGCTGCTCGGCGGGGAGACGGATGTTGAGCGTGTGCAGCACCGCCCCCATGCAGGGGATGGCGAGATACGCCTCGAGGTGGCCCTGGTTGTTCCAGCAGAAGGTGCCGACGCGGTCGCCCTGCTCGATGCCGAGGCGGGTCAGGGCGGCCGCCAGCTTCTCGGCCCGGGTGGCGACCTCGGCGAACGTGGCGGAGCGGTGCCCGCCCTCTTCCACGGTGATGACGGTGCTGTCGCCGTGCACCTGCTGCCCATGGCGCAGGAGGTCTCGGATCAGGAGCGGGGCGTCCTGCATGGTGCTTTTCATGCTCCAAGTATGACGAACCCGCTTTGGGCGTGCTCCCGCGGCCCGCGACAGGACCGTTCCCTGCCATGGCCGCCGCCACTGTTCCGCCGCCCGCGCTTCCGGCGGGGCACCGTTGAGAGGCGTCGCCGCCGCCGGGCTCGCGGTGGCCCTGGCCGCCGCGGTGGTGGGCACGGCGGTGCTGGCATCGGCCGTCTCGATCGGGGGCGGGGCTCCGGCGGCCACTTCGGCCGCAACGGCACAGATCCCTCCCGCCATGCTGACGCTCTACCAGCAGGCAGCCGCCACCTGCCCGGGGTTGCCCTGGACGATTCTCGCCGCCATCGGCACCGTCGAGTCGGACAACGGCCAGTCGAACCTGCCCGGCGTGCACAGCGGCGCCAACGCGGCCGGCGCGGAAGGCATGATGCAGTTCGAGCCGGCCACCTTCGCGGCATACGACGAGCCGGTCCCTCCGGGCGGGGCGGTGCCGCCGAGCCCCTACGACCCGACGGACGCCGTGTACGCGGCAGCGCGGCCTGCTGTGCGCCGACGGCGCGGCCGGAGGGGCCGACCTGTCGGGCGCCGTGTACGCCTACAACCACTCGGCCTCCTACGTGGCCCAGGTGCTGGCGCTGGCGCAGTCGTACGGCGCCGCCCCGACCGGGGGCGCGGCTGCCGGGACGCTGGTCTCCGATTCGGGCGCCGGTGCGGTGGCGGTCTCGTGGGCACTGTCCCAGATCGGCACGCCGTACGTGTGGGGCGGCGAAACGCCGGGCGTCGGCTTCGACTGCTCCGGTCTCGTGCAGGCCGCCTACGCGGTGGCGGGCGTCTCACTCCCCCGAGTGGCGCAAGACCAGTACGACACCACGCCGAAATTGGCTCCCGGAGCCGTCCTGGCGCCGGGCGACCTCGTCTTCTTCGGGGGCGGGCCGGGCTCCATCGACCACGTCGGGTTGTTCGTCGGCGTGGTGAACGGCCAGGACGTCATGGTCGACGCGCCGCACACGGGTGCCGACGTCCGGGCCGAGACGTTCCCCGCCACGCCAGGAGCCGCCTTCGGCAGCCTGCTCTTCGTCGGAGCAACGCGCCCAGTGTGACATCACTCGACGGAATGATTCGTGATGGACGAGACTCGCCCGGGTCCAAATCAGAAACCTGGGGGTTCAATGGCCACAACCGATGCTCAAGCCGTACTTCGTGTGCCAGCCCGTGACGTGCCTGTCCCGTCTTTTCTGAGCCCGCAGGCGCAGGCCATTCTTGGGATCGGTTTGCTTCAGGTGGATGAGTATCCGCCACTCGAGGACCTGGACGCCTGGCGAACCATGATCGCCTCCAGGGATGAAGTCGTACGGTCGATCATGGCCGAGCGGGTGTCGGCGTTCGATGGAGACGTCGAGGAGATCGACTGCGATGGCACGCGGATCTTCGTGATCACGCCCGCCGGGACGTCGGACGAAGATCAGAGCGTCTACCTCGACTTCCACGGCGGCGGCCTGATCATGGGTGGCGGCGATATCTGTCGAGCAATGGGCATCGGAGCCGCAAGCAGCGTCGGGCGGCGGACCTGGACCGTCGACTACCGGATGCCGCCTGACTTTCCCTATCCCGCAGCTCTCGACGACGCGGTCGCCACCTACCGAGCACTCCTCGACATTCGTGGGCCAGAACAGATCATCGTGGGCGGAGCATCGGCGGGTGGCAACCTCGCTGCCGCATTGATCCTCCGAGCCCGCGACGAAGGTCTCCCACTGCCAGCGGCCGCCATCCTCCAGACACCGGAGGTGGACCTGACGGAGTCCGGCGACTCCTTCCGGACGAACCTCGGCATCGATACGGTGCTGACCGGGAGCCTCATGCCGGCCAACTTGCTGTACGCCGCTGGACACGACCTCGCCCATCCCTACCTCTCCCCCCTCTTTGGCGATTTCGCCAAAGGCTTTCCACCCACCTTCTTGACCACCGGAACACGCGATCTCTTCCTCTCCAACACCGTTCGGATGCATAGAGCACTGCGCGCTGCCGATGTCCCGACCGAACTGCACGTCATGGAGGCCGCACCGCATGGAGGCTTCTTCGGAACTGCGCCCGAAGACGCCCAAGTCACGCGTGATCTGCGACGGTTCGTGGATCTTCACTGACCTCCGCCTGCATCGGGAGCCCGCTTCTTCTCGTCGTTCCCTCGCAGACGTCGGTCCCCGGCGCCCGATCCGCGAGGAGATGACGAGGAAGCCCAATGCGACGTTGATGACGCCCGAGTAGCGCTCAGTCCGGATGGGTGGTGGTCACTGGCCGGCCGGATCATCCTGGTCCTCGTCGCAGTCCGGGCACTCGAGTGGCCGACCGATTCGTTCCTCCCGCCCGTCCGCGCTCGAGGACCCAAGCGCGGTCCTGCCACGGAGGGTTGTGGCGCACGTGCTGGCGGTGGTCGCATTCGAGCAGGGCCACCCAGTCTCCGACCTCGTCCCGGTCGAACGCCACAATGGCGCGTTCCATGGTCAGTCCGCCACCGGCCCGGCATCCACCACGTCCATCGTATTACGATGTTATCGTAGGACGATGCGTCTGCGAGATGCCGACTACGAAGATCTTTTGGCGCTGCGCACCGGATTGCGTCGGTTCCTCCGCTGGAGCGAACAGCAGGCGGAAGCGGCGGGCCTGACTCAGGCGCAACACCAACTGCTGCTGGCTATCCGAGGGCATCCCGACGGCCGGGGTCCGACCGTCGGTGAGGTGGCCGACTACCTCCTCCTCCGTCACCACAGCGCGGTCGGGCTGGTGGACCGGGCTGACGCCGCCAAGTTGGTCAAGCGGGTGCGCGACCCGGAGGACCACCGGGTGGTCCGACTGCAGCTGACCGCGGCCGGGAGCAAGCGGCTGGAGGCGCTCTCCGAGGCCCACCTCGAAGAACTCGGGCGGCTGGGGCGCACGCTCCCGAGCGTGTGGCGAGGGCTGATGCCGCGCCAACCACTGCACGGCATCGAAGCCCGCGTCTGATCAGACGGAGCGACCCCGCATACCCCGGTAGAGCCGCACCAGGGACTCCGTCGACGAGTCCTCACCTGACAGGTCCGGTGCCGCCTCCTCAGTGAGGATCGGGGCGAGCTCCTTGGCCATGACCTTGCCGAGCTCCACTCCCCACTGGTCGAACGAGTCGATGCCCCAGATGGTGCCCTCGACGAACACGGTGTGCTCGTAGAGCGCCACGAGTTGGCCCAGGACCGATGGGGTGACCTTCGGTGCCAAAATCGTCGAACTCGGACGGTTCCCCGGCATCACCTTGTGGGGCACGAGCGCCGCTGGTGTCCCCTCCGCCGCGATCTCCTCGGCCGTCTTGCCGAAGGCGAGCGCCTTGGTCTGGGCCAGACAGTTGGCCATCAGCAGGTCCTGCTGGTCTCCAGTGTCGTGGGTGGATTCGGCGAAGGCAATGAAGTCGGCAGGGATCAGCTTTGTGCCTTGGTGAATCAGTTGGTAGAAGGCGTGCTGGCCATTGGTGCCCGGCTCTCCCCAGAAGATCTCCCCCGTCTGCACATCCACCGGCGTGCCGTCGAGCTTGACCGACTTGCCGTTGGACTCCATGGTCAGCTGCTGCAGGTAGGCGGGGAAACGGGCCAGCCGGTGGCTGTACGGCAACACGGCGTGTGTCTGCGCGCCAAAGAAGTTGTTGTACCAGACGTTGAGCATCCCCTGAATGGCCGGGAGGTTCTCGCCGAGCGGCGCCGTCCGGAAATGCTCGTCCATGGCGTGGAAGCCGGCCAGCATCTCGCCGAAGGCCTGGCGCCCGATCGCGACCATGAGCGAGAAGCCGATTGCCGAGTCGTAGGAATAGCGCCCGCCCACCCAGTCCCAGAACACGAGCATGTTGTCGGTGTCGATGCCAAACTCCGCGACCGCCTTGGCGTTGGTGGACACGGCCACGAAGTGCTTCGCCACCGCGTCGTCGCCTGCCGCGCTGCCCAGACCCGCCAGCAGCCAGTCCCGAGCGGCGGCGGCGTTGGTCAGGGTCTCCAGCGTGGTGAACGTCTTGGAGCTGATCACGAAGAGCGTCGTCTCGGGGTCCAGGTCGTGGGTGGAGGCGTACAGGTCGACGGGGTCGACGTTCGAGACGAAGCGGCTCGTCAGTCCCGGCTGGGCATAGTCCGCCAGGGCGAGGGTGGCCATCGCCGGGCCGAGGTCCGAACCGCCGATCCCGATGTTGACGACTGCAGCGATCCGCTTGCCCGTTGCCCCGGTCCACGATCCGTTGCGGATACGGTCGGACAGATCACCCATCTTGGTGAGCACCGCCTGGACGTCGCCGACCACGTCCTGGCCGTCGACGTGCAGCACGCTGCCGGGCGGCATGCGCAGTGCCACGTGCAGCACGGCGCGGTCCTCGGTCGTGTTGATGTGCTTGCCCGCGAACATCGCGTCCCGATGCGCTTCGACGTCGGCCGCGTCGGCCAGATCCATCAGGAGGCGCATGGTTTCGTCCGTCACCCGCTGCTTCGAGTAGTCGAGGACGAGATCGGCCGCCCCAGCCGTCATGCGTCCCGTCCGCTCAGGGTCCTCGGCGAAGAGGTCGCGCAGATGCCGCGCTCGAGATCGTGTCGTGGTGCGCCGCCAGGGCCTTCCACTCGGGGGTCCTCTTCACGTCCATGACTGGCAATCTACGGCGCTGGCCGCGTCCGCGCGCCCTCCGAGAGGAAGTCGACGATGGCCGGCACAGCGGTGGCGTCTTGCATGAAGAACGCGTGGCCCCCGTCGAACATCTCGAGCCGCGCGCCGGGGATGGCCGACGCCAGGAACTCACTGTTGGCCGGGGGCGCGATCCCGTCGAACCTCCCGCCGCACACCAGGGTTGGGCACGAGATCGTGCCGAGGCGCCCAGAGGTGTCGTGTTCGGCCCGGGCGGCCAACTGGTTGGTCAGACCCTCGGCAGGCGGCTCCCCCGCTCGTCCGGGCATACGTTCGGCGATGAGCGCCACCATCTCTGGGTTCTCGCTCCGCCAGGCCTCGTCCCATCGTGTGTCGAGGAGCTCCATGCGCCGCGCCGACGCCTCTTCGGGGGACAGATCAACCAGCTCTTGGAGCGGGTAGGAGGCCCCGCCTGCGCCGCCAGCCGAGGTGCAGCACAGGGCCAATCGCCGCACCCGCTCCGGGTGTCGTATGGCCATCTCCTGGGCGACCATGCCGCCGAACGAGACCCCCATGACGAGACAGTCGTCCCAGCCGACGGCGTCGAGGAGCCCAGCGGCGTCGGCGGCGAAATCAGCCATGGCGTAGGGCCAGGGCGGCACGCTGCTCTGGCCGAGGCCGCGCTGGTCGTAGGAGAGGACCTCGAACGTCTCGCCGACGACGCCGTCGGCCACGCCAGGCTTCTGACGCAGGTCTCCACCGGTACCCGAGATGCTCAACAGCTGTTCACCCGTGCCCGCCAGCTCGTAGTACAGCGAGACGCCATTGACATCGAGGAAGGGCATAGCCAGCACAGTACCGATCGCTCGGCGCCCGAATCGTGGGTGAACCCAGGATCCCCCTTATTCGGCGAGGAGCTAGCTCGACCGTCCCGCTCGCGGGCCCGTCGTCACCCTGGTCCACTTCGGGGAGGGGCGCGAGGTCATGACCCGACCCTTCGGGGTGGTGAAGGTGAGCTCCTCGTTGGCGTTGCCGGACATGGTCCAGCCTTTGGAGTGCACCAGGTGATGATGGTAAAGGCATTGGAGCGCGAGATTGTCCAGGTCGGTCCGTCCGCCCGGCTTCCAGGGCACGATGTGGTGGATGTTGGTGAAGGTGCCGTTGGTACAGCCGGGGAAGCGGCAATGTCGGTCCCGGCGCATGATCTCGCGGCGCTGGGCGTCGGTCGGGGTTCTTCGGGCCCGCCCCTCGTACATGGTGTGGCCGACGTCGTCGTCGACCCCGATGGCGATGGTGGCGTCACAGGCGATCTCTTGCACCGTCTCGGTGCTGATCAGGCCGTCGCGCTCGAGCTCGCCGGCCAGGTCGCTTGACTCATCGACCAGGGCTTCGAGGGGGACGTGGGCGACGACGAAGTACGGGCTGGCCGTGGCTGGTGCCCTCGCCCCCTGTCGACGAGCGGATGATCTCCATGAAGGCGTCACAGAGGCGCTGGTCCCAGGGCGTCTCGCCGTCGCTGGGGACCGTCCGGGCCCGGGCCTCCAGGCAGGTCCGGGTCTCGGCGTAGGACTCGGGAGGCAGCTGCACCGTCATGGTGCGGAACGCCTCGTTGAAGCGAAGAAAGCGCCGCTCGTGCTCCGAGCGCGCCGATGGCGGGGTAAGCGCAGCCTTGCAGCGGGCGACCTCGGCCAGTTCGCGCACCGTGCACTTCTCGGCCTGGTCCCGGAGCTCCGCGTCCGTCTCGGGGGTGGCCACGTCGGCCACCGCGCGGACCTTGTCGAAGGACAGGTCCCCGGCGCACATCGACCCCACCAGGTGGGGCATGTCCCAGGCCTTCTCGCCGACGTGGGTCAGGGCCCGTGCCGTCGGTGTCGAGACACCGAAGCGTTTGGCGGCCCACGCTTCGGCCGAGGTCGCTCCGTCGTCTCGAAAGGCCTGGCGCCGGTGCACCTCACCCAAGAGTACGACGATCGTCCCCTCGGCAGCGGCCTTCTGCTGGAAGGCCTGATGGAGCTGGTCGGCGATCTCGTCGTTCGACAGGGCGGCAGCGACTGAGATCATGTCGGCTGCGTGGGTGGCAGGGACACCCGGCGGCGGTTGAGCTCACGCAACAAGGCGAGGATCTCCTCTTCGGCGGCCGTTGCTCGGCGGACGAGCCAATTGAGACGCTCGACGATCTCCTTGTTAGACCGGGCGAGGACGAGGGCAGAGTCCACGTCGGCTGCGTGGGTGGAGGTCGGAGTCTCGTCCATCGGTAACGAGAACGGTCCCCGGCCCGCCGCAAGAGCGCGCGCAGACACTGATTCGGCGTTTAGCGGAGAGCCACCTGCCCGGGCACGAGCGGTGCCGGCAGCGAGGTCGTACCCATGAGCCAGCGGTCCACGGCCGCCGCGCACGAGCGTCCCTCGGCGATGGCCCAGACGATCAGGCTCTGGCCCCGGGTCTGGTCCCCGCAGACGAACACGCCGTCGACGCTGGTGGCCCATTGCGGGTCAGCCGCCACCGTGCCCCGCGGACCGACCTCGACGCCCAGCTCGTCCACCGCGTTGTGGCGTTCCGTCCCAATGAAGCCCATGGCCAGCAACACCAGGTCGCACGGAAGCTCGAACTCCGAACCCGGCACCTCCTCGAAGACCGGCCGGCCGTCCTCGCTCCGCATCTCCACCGTGTGCCCGCGCAGCGCGCGTACGGCCCCCGAGCCGTCGTCGAGGAACTCCGTCGTCGTCACCGAGAACAAGCGGGCGCCCCCTTCTTCGTGGGCAGAGGAGGTGCGCAGGATGAGCGGCCACAAGGGCCACGGGTTGTCGGCCAGCCGGTCGCTGGGGGGCTCGGCCATGATCTCGAGCTGGTGCACCGAGGCCGCCCCCTGGCGGTGCGCGGTGCCGAGGCAGTCCGCCCCCGTGTCGCCGCCGCCGATGATGATGACGTGCTTGCCCTTGGCGTTGATGGGCGACGCGCGCAGCGCGCCCTCCTGGACCAGGTTGGACGGCTTCAGATATTCCATGGCGAGGTGGACCCCCGAAAGCTCACGCCCGGGCACGGGCAGGTCGCGGGGCAGCGTGGCCCCACCGGCCAGGACGACCGCGTCGAAGGCAGCCTGCACGTCGGCCGCCGAGCGCACCGTCACATCAGGCGCGCAGGCCGTCCCGAGGCCGCGTTCCTCGCCGGGCTCCACGACACCATCGGGCGAACCCGGCGGACCGTCGCCGACCGACGTGGAGCACACGAAGGTGACACCCTCCGCCTCCATCTGGGCCAGGCGTCGGTCCAACACGGCCTTCTCCATCTTGAACTCGGGGATGCCGTAGCGCAGGAGCCCGCCGGGCTTCTCCGCCCGCTCGAAGACGCTCACCAGATGCCCGGCCCGCACGAGTTGTTGCGCTACCGCCAGGCCCGCCGGTCCCGAGCCCACCACCGCCACCGACTTGCCCGTGCGCACCGTCGGGAGCTGCGGCGTCACCCACCCCTCGTCCCAGGCGCGCTCGACGATCTCGTACTCGATCCGCTCGATGGTGACCGGGTCCTCGTTGATCCCCAGGACGCACGCCGCCTCACATGGGGCAGGGCAGAGACGCCCGGTGAACTCCGGAAAATTGTTCGTGGCGTGGAGACGCTCCATGGCCTCAGGCCAGTCGTCGCGGTACACCAGGTCGTTCCACTCGGGGATGAGGTTGCCGAGCGGGCAGCCGTCATGGCAGAAGGGGATCCCGCAGTCCATGCAGCGGGCACCCTGGTCCTTGGTGGCCTCCTCGCCGAATGGCTCGTAGACCTCGCGCCAGTCGCGCAGCCGCACCGACACGGGGCGACGCCGGGGCAATTTGCGCGGAAACTCCATGAAGCCCGTCGTCTTACCCATGCGCGGCCTCCATCACGGCCTCGTCGACCGAGCGGCCCTGCGCCTCGGCCAGCCTGGTCGCCTCCAGGATGCGCCGGTAGTCGCCCGGCATCACCTTCACGAACTCGAGGACCTCGGTGTCCCAGTTCTGGAGCAGTCGGGCCGCCACGGCCGACTCTGTCTCCTCGCCGTGGCGTTCGACCAGTGACCGGACGAGGGAGCTGTCGGACGGGTCCAGCGGCTCCACCTCCACCATCTCGAGGTTGACCCGCTGCCCGAAGGTGCGGCCGGGGTCATAGACGTAGGCGATGCCGCCCGACATGCCGGCGGCGAAGTTCCGTCCGGTCGGCCCGAGGACGAGGACCAGACCCCCCGTCATGTACTCGCAGCCGTGGTCGCCCACGCCCTCGACCACGGCGGTCGCGCCCGAGTTGCGCACGCAGAAGCGCTCCCCCACCTGTCCCCGGATGAAGACCTCTCCGGCCGTGGCGCCGTACAAGATGACATTCCCGGCGATGATCTGGTCCTCCGCGACGAACGGCGAACCCTCGGGCGGGCGCACGATCAGCCGGCCGCCGGACAGGCCCTTGCCGAAGTAGTCGTTGGCGTCGCCGTACAGGCGCATCGTCACGCCACGCGGCACGAACGCGCCGAAGCTCTGCCCCGCCGAGCCCGTGAAGGTCAGCGAGATGGTGTCGTCGGGCAGGCCGGCCGCGCCATGGCGACGGCTGATCTCGGAGCCGAGCAGCGTCCCCACCGTCCGGTCGACGTTGGTGATCGCCAACTCGACCGACACCGGCGTGGCGTCGGCCAGGGCCGGCGCGCACGCGTCCAAAAAGGCATGGTCCAGTGCCTTCTCCAGTCCATGGTCCTGCAATCGGGTCTGGCGCCGCCCCACGGTCGGGGGGACGTCGGGCACGGCCAGGACCGCGGACAGGTCCACGCCCGCCGCTTTCCAGTGCGCCACTGCACCCGAGGTCTCGAGCAGGTCGACCCGGCCGATGGCCTCATCGAGCGAGCGCAGGCCGAGCGAGGCCAGCGTCTCGCGCACCTCCTCGGCGATGTACTCGAAGAAGGTCTCCACGAACTCTGGCTTGCCGCCGTACTTGGCCCGCAGCGCAGGGTTCTGCGTGGCGATCCCGACGGGGCAGGTATCGAGGTGGCAGACGCGCATCATGATGCAGCCCGACACCACCAGGGGGGCCGTGGCGAAGCCGTACTCCTCTGCACCCAAAAGAGCACCGATGACCACGTCGCGGCCGGTCTTCAGCTGCCCGTCGACCTGGACCACGATGCGGTCCCGCAGCCCGTTGGCCAGCAGCGTCTGCTGCGTCTCGGCCAGCCCGATCTCCCAGGGGATGCCGGCGTGCTTCAGCGACGTCAGCGGCGCGGCGCCGGTCCCGCCATCGTGGCCGGAGATCAGCACGACGTCGGAGTGGGCCTTGGCCACGCCGGCCGCCACCGTTCCGACCCCCACTTCGGCGACCAGCTTCACGTGCACCCGGGCCCGGGGGTTCGACGACTTGAGGTCGTGGATGAGTTGGGCGATGTCCTCAATGGAGTAGATGTCGTGGTGCGGCGGCGGCGAGATCAGCCCGACGCCCGGCGTCGACTTCCGGGTGCGGGCGATCCACGGGTAGATCTTGATGCCGGCCAGCTGGCCTCCCTCGCCCGGCTTGGCGCCCTGGGAGATCTTGATCTGGAGGTCGTCGGCGTTGACGAGGTACTCGCTCGTCACGCCGAAGCGGCCCGAGGCCACCTGCTTGATGGCGCTCCGGCGGAGGTCGCCGTTGGCGTCGGGCGTGAAGCGGTCGGCGTCCTCGCCGCCCTCGCCCGTGTTGGATCGACCGCCGAGCCGGTTCATGGCGATGGCGAGCGTCTCGTGCGCCTCGGCGGAGATGGAGCCGTAGGACATGGCGCCCGTGGAGAAGCGGGCCACGATGTCGGCAATCGGCTCCACCTCTTCGATGGGGATCGGGCCGCCCGGCGCCGGCGTGAGCCGCATCAGCCCGCGCAGCGTGCCGAGCTTCTCCGCCTGGTCGTCGACGGCGGCGGTGTACTCCTTGAAGATCCGGTACTGCTTCGACCGGGTGGCGTGCTGGAGCTTGAAGACCGTCTTGGGGTTGAAGAGGTGGAACTCGCCCTCGCGGCGCCACTGGTACTCACCGCCCACGTCGAGCTCGCGGTGGGCCCGCTCGGTCGGCCGCGGCTCGTGGGCCGCCCGGTGACGCGTGGCCACCTCGGCCGCCAGCACCGAGAGCCCGACGCCACCGATCCGCGATGCGGTCCCGGTGAAGTACTCGTCGATGAGCGCCCCGTCCAGACCAACGGCTTCGAAGACCTGCGCGCCCGTGTACGACGCGACCGTCGAGATGCCCATCTTGGACATCACCTTCAGCACACCCTTGCAGGCCGCCTTCACATAATTCCGGCGCGCCTGGCGCGGCGACACACCCTCCAGCAGGCCCTCGGAGATCATGTCGTCGATGGAGTCGAGCGCCAGGTACGGGTTCACCGCCGCCGCCCCGAACCCGATCAGCAGGGCCATGTGGTGAACCTCGCGGGCGTCGCCCGTCTCGATCACCAGGCCCACCTTGGTCCGCGCCTTCTCGCGCACCAGGTGGTGGTGGACGGCCGCCGTCAACAACAACGAGGGAATCGGCGCCCAATCGGCGGTGGAGTTGCGGTCCGACAGCACGATCAGGTTGGCGCCCTCGGCGATGGCGGCCGACACCCGGCGCCGCACCTCGTCGATGGCCCTCCGCAGGGCCTCGCCCCCGGCCGCCGTCGGGGCCCCCGCCGCCCCCGCCTCACGCACTTCGAACAAGCCGTCGATGGCGAAGGCCTTGAACCCCGGCGTCTCCCCGCCCTCGTTGACGTACATCAGCTTGGCCAGGTCGTCGCGGTCGATGACGGGCAGCGGCAGCAAGATCTGCCGGCACGAGCCGCATCTCGCCTCGAGCAGGTTGGCCTCGGGGCCGATGGTGGCCGACAGCGAGGTCACCAGCTCCTCGCGGATGGCGTCCAGGGGCGGGTTGGTCACCTGGGCGAACAACTGCGTGAAGTAGTCGTACAGCATCCGGGACCGGTCCGAGAGGACGGCGATGGACGTGTCCGAGCCCATGGAGCCCAGCGGCTCGGCGCCCGTGCGGGCCATCGGCGCCAGAATCACCCGCAGCTCCTCGGTCGTGTAGCCGAAGAGGCGCTGCTGGGTGACGACGCGGCCGTGCTGGGGCGTGAGCATGGTCCGGGCGGGCAGCTCCTCCAGACGGACCTGGTCCTGGGCCAGCCAGTCCGCGTACGGGTGCTCGGCCGCAAGCTCGGCCTTGATCTCCTCGTCCTCGACGAGGCGGCCCTTGGCCGTGTCGACGAGGAACATGCGGCCCGGCTGCAGCCGACCCTTGCGCACGATGCGCTCGGGTGCGATGTCCAACACGCCCACCTCGCTGGCCAGCACGACGAGCCCGTCGTCGGTGACCCAGTAGCGCGCCGGCCGCAGGCCGTTGCGGTCCAGCACCGCCCCGACGACCGTGCCGTCGGTGAAGCACACCGCGGCCGGGCCGTCCCACGGCTCCATCAACGAGGCGTGGTAGCGGTAGAAGGCGCGCCGCTCCCTGTCCATGGTCGTGTGGTTCTCCCACGCCTCGGGGATCATCATGAGGACGGCGTGGGGCAGCGAGCGCCCGCCGAGATGCAGCAGCTCGAGCACCTCGTCGAAGCTGGCCGAGTCGCTCGCCCCCGGTGTGCAGATCGGGTAGATACGAGAGAGGTCCCCTTCGATGAGCGACGTCTCCAGGAGCGCCTCGCGGGCCCGCATCCAGTTGCGGTTGCCGGCCAGCGTGTTGATCTCGCCGTTGTGGCAGAGGTAGCGGTACGGGTGGGCCAGCGGCCAGCTCGGGAACGTGTTGGTGGAAAACCTGGAGTGGACGAGCGCCAGGCCCGATTCGAACAGAGGGTCGCGCAGGTCGGGGAAGAACTGGCGCAGCTGCTCGGAGGTCAGCATGCCCTTGTAGACCAGAGTGCGGGCGGACAGCGACGGGAAGTAGAGGCCGTCGACGGCGTGCTCGACCCGCTTGCGCAGCACGAAGGCCCGCCGCTCGAGCGCCATGGTGTCGACGCCGGGACCCGTCGGCGCGAGGAACACCTGCTCAATCAGCGGCATGGCGCCGACGGCGATGTGGCCGAGGTCCTGGGTCTCGGTGGGCACCGTGCGCCAGCCGAGAACCGTCAACCCCTCCTCGATGGCCGTGTGCTCCACCACCGTGCGCGCCTTCATGGCGTCGTCGGTGTCGGTGGGCAGGAAGACGAGGCCGACCGCATACCCACCCGCATCGGGCAGCGTGAAGCCCGCCGCCTCCGCCGCGCCGGCCAGGAACCGGTGCGGGATCTGCACCAGGATGCCGGCGCCGTCGCCCGTGTTCACCTCCGCCCCCGAGGCGCCGCGGTGGGCCAGGCGCTCGAGCACGGTGAGGGCACGGTCGACGATGTCGTGGTCCGGACGGCCGTGGAGATCGGCCACCATGCCGACGCCACAGGCGTCGTGCTCGTATGCCGGGTCGTAGAGGCCAGTGGCCATCGGCGTCCTTCCGAGTGGGGAGAAGTTGAAAGAGACCGGGACGACGTTGGCCCGAAGTGGAAAGAACAGAATACACGACCGCCCTCGTAGGCTGGTCATATATGACGTCACGCGTCCAGGTCGTGGGGGGCGGGGTGATCGGGCTGGCCTGTGCGTGGGAATTGTCACGAAACGGACATGATGTGACGCTGGTTGCGCCCGGTCCGGCCCCCGACCGTGACGGCGCGTCGTGGGTGGCGGCCGGGATGCTCGCACCGGTCACGGAGGCGCAATTCGGCGAATCGGCCCTGACGCGACTCCTCATGGAGGGCGCGGCGCGCTGGCCGGCCTTCGCGACGGCCCTGGAGGGGGCCACCGGACGGGACGTCGGCTACGACACGACGGGCACGGTGACAGTGGCGCTCGATGCGTCCGACCGGGCCAGCCTCGACGACCTCCTCGCCTACCAGCACACGCTCGGCCTCGAGGCCCACCGCCGCAGCGCCAGCGAGTGCCGTGCCCTGGTCCCCGCGCTCAGCCCCGCCCTGCGCGGCGGCATCGAGGTCCCCGGCGACCACCAGGTCGACAACCGCGCGCTGCTCGGGGCGCTCGTAGAGGCCTGTCGCGGCGGTGGCGTCACGTTCGTGGATGGGACCGTGGCCGCGCTGGCCGCCGGACCGGGTCCCGAGGTCGTCCTGACGGACGGCCGCCGCCTCCGCCCGGACCACGTCGTCCTGGCGGCCGGGACCGGCCTGCCCGCCATCGACGGGCTCGCCGGCGCGGGGCTCCCCTGCGTGCGCCCGGTCAAGGGGCACATCCTGCGCCTCGGGCCGGCCGACGGGGCGACCGCGCCCTTGCTGGGTCGCACCGTCCGCGGGCTCGTGCACGGCCGCTCGGTCTACCTGGTGCCCCGGCGCGACGGTTCCGTCGTCGTCGGCGCCACCGTCGAGGAGCGCGGCACCGATACCGCGGTGCGCGCCGGCGCGGTGCACGAGCTGCTGTGCGACACGCGGGCGATCGTGCCCGGCGTCGACGAGCTCGAGCTGGCCGAGGCGGCCACCGGGCTGCGGCCGGCGACGCCCGACAACACGCCCTCTATCGGGTGGACACGGCTCGACGGCGTGGCGGCGGCCGTCGGCCACTACCGCAACGGCGTGCTCCTGGCGCCGCTGACCGCCGCCGCCGTGGCAGACCTCCTGGCATGACCACCCTGGCCCTCCACGTCAACGGTGAGCGGGTGGAGGTGCGGGACGGCTCCACCATCGCCGATCTGGTGGCCGCGCTCACCTTGGCCGACGAGCCCAAGGGGGTCGCGGTCGCCGTCGATCGCGCCGTCATCCCGAGGTCGGAGTGGGCCACCACGCCCGCCCGCGCCGGATCCCTGGTCGAGGTGGTGAGCGCCGCCGCCGGCGGCTGACCGCCGTACAATCTCCCGAATGCCTCCCGCACCCCTCGCCGGTCCCACCGCGTTCGTGCTGGCCGGCGGGGGAACCAAGGGGTCCTTCGAGGTCGGGGTGCTCCAGTACCTGGTCGGCGTAGAGGGCATCGTCCCCGACATCATCACCGCGACCTCCGCCGGCGCCATCGCCGCCACCGTCCTGGCGCAGGCGCGGACGCTCCCCGAGTTCCTCGAGCGGGTCGACGAGATCGAGGGCGACGTGCTGGCCTGGACGCAGACCGAGCACGTCTTCGGCAAGCAGGCCTGGCTGGGCGCGCTCGACGGCACGACGCTCGGCCGCGAGATCCACCAGGAGCTCACCGAGGGCACCCGCCCTCCCTTCCCTCTCACCCCCTCCACCGTGCTTGCCGGCGATGACGTGGTCCCCTCCACCACGTCCGACCGCAAGGGCAGGCGTCAGGCCCGGCGGGCCCGGCGCCGCCGGCAGCGGCACATCGCCCGGCTGGTCGCCGGGGCCGGGCTGCGGTTGCCCCGGGTCCGGCGGCACCTCCGCACCAGCGGCAGCGCGGTCCTCAACCTCGACCCGCTGGCCGGTGCGCTCCGCCACGGGAGCGACGACGGCGTGCGGGCGGTCGACCCCGAGCTGATCGCCCGCCCGGGCCTGCAACTCCGTCTGGCGGTCACGGCGCTGCGGGCCGGGGTCCTGCGTTTCGTGTCCGAGGACGGCACGATCGTCGAGTCCGACGCCCGCACCCCTGCGCCCGGTGACTCCGCCGGCCCGGTCGAGATCGTGGACGGCGCCATCGCGTCGGCCAGCGTTCCCATGGTGTTCCCGCCGCACCCGATGGCAGACGACGACTACGTCGACGGTGGCGTGATCGAGATCGTGCCCGTGGCCGCCGCGGCGGCGCTGGGGGCGACACGGATCATCGCCGTCGTGGCCGTGCCGCTCACGCTGCCGCGTGACGAACGGAACTACGCCGCGGCCCCCGCCGGCTACATCGGCCTGCGGTCGATGGGCATGATCGGGGTGGCCGAGCGGCAGATCTCGAATCTCAACGTGGCCCTGCCCGACGGGACGACACTGACGACGATCGACCCCGTCGTCGACGTGGTGGGGCTCTTCGAGGTCGAGCCGGGCCTCTTGCGCATCAACAAGGACTACGGCTGGCTGCGCGCCGCCGACGTCCTGGCGGATGGTGACGCCGGCATCGCGGCCGGGATCGCCGAGGGCACCGATGCGATCGTCGAGGCCCGGCGCCAGGCTTGGCGCCTCGAGGAGTCGCTGTGGGCCGTCGGTCGCATCGGGGACGGGGATGCCGGGACGCTGGCCCTGGTCCGCGAGCACAAGGAGGCGGTGCGCGCCCTGGTCGACCGGCGCAAGCAGCTCGGCTTCCCCGTGCCCGACGGCTGTGAAGACTGGTGGACCGGCTACGAGGCCCATACGGCCGAGCGTCCGCAGGGCCTGCCGGCCTTCTCATCGGGTCGCGACTGATCAGACCGCCGGCCCGCCGAGCCAGCCCTTGCGGCGGAAATAGACGATCAGGAACACCACGGTGACGATCTCCAGGCCGACCCCCAGCACGAAGAAGGTCCAAGTCGGAGCGATACTGCGCACCAGGTAGCCGAAGTTCTGGCCGAAGAACCCCGTGAGGAAGCTCAACGGCAGGAAGATGGTGGCGATGATCGTGAGCTGCTTCATCACGACATTGAGGCGGTTCGACACCGTTGACAGGTGCGTGTCCATGACGCTCGACAGCAGGTCCCGGTAGTTGTCGACCATGTCCGCCACGCGGATCAGGTGGTCGTAGAGGTCGCGGAAGTAGCGCGTTGCCTCCTCGTTCATCCCGGGCACGTCGGTGACGCCGGCGTTGATGCTCGCAACCATGTCGCGTTCGGGCGCCACGATCTTGCGCATCTCGATGAGGGAGCGCTTCATGTCGAACAGCTCGCCGAGCTGCGCCTCGGTCGGCATCTTGAGGATCTGGTCCTCCAGCGCGTCGATCTTGTCATCGAACTTGGAGAGGACCGGGAAGAAGCTGTCCACCAGCGAGCCGATGACGAGGTACACGATGACGAGCTGGGGCGAGGCGACCTGGGCGACCGGGTGGCGCTCGAGCCGGTCCCGCGTGTGGGCCAGCGTCGGGCACTCACCGCGGTGCACCGTGACGACGTAGCGGTCCGTCCAGAAACAGTGGACCTCGGCGTTGCCCGTGTGGTCCGGGTCGGCGCCCCGCGCCACCAGATACACGAAATTGTCGTAGAGGTCGACCCGCGGGCGCTGGTTGAAGCGTCCCGCCGACTCGACGGCGAGATGGTGGAACTTGAAGTGGGCGCCCAACAGTTCGCCGACCATGCCGTCCGACGCATCGTCGTCGAGGTCGAGCCAGAAGAACCCTGTCCCGGCCAGGGCGGCGAGCACGTTCTCGGTCGTGGCGGGCGTGTCGTGCTCGTCCTGGCGCAGGGTCCCTTGCAGCACGGCCCCAGTCTCCCCGCACCCGACGACGCCCGGGTGGATGACCTCGTTCAGGCGAATCGCCCGGGGTCGAACGAGGCCGGCAAGGCCACCTCGTCCCCCGGCAGCGCCGCCCCGGCCACGGTGTGCGCCAACACCCGGGCCGAGAGCGGCCCCTGCAGCAGACCGTTGGCGCCGTGGCCGGTGGCCACCCAGACGTTGCCCCACCCGGGAACCCGGCCGACGACGGCGCGGTCGTCCGCCGACGTGGGCCGCAGCCCCACCCGCGTCTCGAGGTAGCTCGCCGCCTTCAGCCCGGGTGCGACGGTGAGACCCTCGCGCAGGAGCTCGTGGAGCCCTGCTGCCGTCACGCTGACCGAGAACCCGGCGCGCGCCTCGAAGGTGCCGCCGCACGCCACCCGGCCACCGGGCCAGGGCACGAGATAGTGGGTGAGCAGCGGCTGCACGATGGGCCAGCCGCCCGTGTCCGCATCGACGCCGAGATGCACGATCTGACCCTTCGTCGGACCCACCGGCAGCTTGGCGTCGAGCCACTCGCCCATCGCCGCGGTCCAAGCACCGCCGGCGACGGCCACGGCGCCGCACGCCACATCCCCCTGACCCTCGACCGCGAGGGCGGCGACGTGCCCCTGCGCACCGACGACACCGTGCACGGCGCCGGTCACGAACTCGATCCCGCGCGCCACGGCGGCCTGGCGCAGTGCGGCCGCCATGCCCCGGCCGTCGACCCGCGCCGACTCGGGGGCGTGCAGGACGCGGTGGACGGGGCCCAAAGGGGGGAAGAGCGCTCCGGCCTCTTCGGGGGTCATCTCGACGACCTCCCCCGGCGCCCTGCGCAGCACCAGGTCGGCAAAGGGGGCGAACCATGCGTCCTCGTTCTCGCGCAAGCCGATGGACAGGATGCCGCTGCGGCCATAGCCCGCCCCGGCGACGTCCGCCCCGTCGGCCTCCAGCCGCCCCAACAACGCCGGGTAGTGGTCACCGGCCTGCCGCAGGAACGGCCACAGCGCCGCGTCGTTCTCGGCGCTCGTGAGCGGCGACAGGATGCCCGCCCCGGCGTCGGTGGCCCGCCCGACGCGCCCGGCGTCGACGACCGTCACGCTCGCCCCCAGGCACGCCAGCTCGTAGCCCAGGGACAGCCCGACGAGCCCGGCGCCGACCACGGCCACGTCGCAGGATTCCCCTTTCACCGCCCCGAGTCCACCAGGCCCGGCGCCCCGCGTGCCAGTGGTGCGCCACTATGAGCGTCATGCAGGCCGTCCGGACACCCGACGAGCGCTTCGCCGACCTTCCGGGGTTCCCCTTCACCCCCCGCTACGCCACGCTGGCTGACGGGCTGCGCATGCACTACGTGGATGAGGGACCGGCCGACGCCGAAGGCGTCCTCCTGCTGCACGGGCAACCAACCTGGTCCTACCTCTACCGCACCGTCGTGGCCCGCCTGGCCGAGCAGGGCCTGCGCGCCGTGGCGCCGGACCTGATCGGCTTCGGCCGGTCCGACAAGCCGTTCGACCGCACGGCGTACTCGGTGCAGGCCCACATCGACTGGCTCGCCCAGTTCGTCACCGCCGTCGGCCTGTCCGGGCTCACACTCGTCGTCCAGGACTGGGGCGGCCCGATCGGCTTGGGTCTCCTCACGGCCAAACCCGGTCTCGTCCAGCGCGTCGTCGCCGCCAACACCGTGCTGCACACAGCCGATCCCGCGCTGGCGGGCCGGTTGGAATGGGCCTGCCACGCCGGCCCGGACGGGACGGTCACCGTGGAGCAGCAACTGCTCGACTATCAGCGCCTCACCCAGGAGCTCACGCCCTTCCAACCCAGCCTCTTCGTGCAGGGGGCCACCGAGTCGGATGTCCCGGAAGCCGTCCTGGCGGCCTACGACGCGCCGTTCCCCGACGAGACCTTCTGCGCGGGACCCCGCCAACTCCCTTTGCTCATGGGCCTGACCCCGACCAGCGCGTGCGCGCGCGTGAACGTCCGCACCATGGAGGCACTGGCCCGCTTCGACGGCCCGTTCCTGACCGCGTTCTCCGATGGCGATCCGGCGACCCGCGGCTGGGCCGAGGTGCTCCAGGCGCAGGTGCCCGGCGCAGCGGGGATCACCATCGGGGGTGCGGGGCATTTCCTCCAGGAGGACCGCGGGACCGAGCTGGCCGACGTCGTCATGCGGTTCGTGGCCGGCACGCCCGCCGCCTGACTACGAGGCCGGCGTCGACTCCTCGGGAGCGGCGGGAGGGGGGGCGGCAAGCGCATCGGGCTCGGGTGGCGTCGCGCCCGTTCCCAGCTGTGCCTTGAGGGCGGCCAGCTCGTTGTCCACCTGCGCGTCCTTGCCGACCTGGTCGAGCTCCTTCTGGATGTCGTCCGTGCCGCCCCCGACATCCTCGAGGACGCCGGACTCGAGCAGCTCGTCGAGGGCGCCCGAGCGGGCCTGCATGGTGGCGATCTTGTCCTGTGCCCGCTGCAGGGATTGCCCGGAGTCGTTGAAGGACTTCGAGATCCCGGCTGTGCTCTCGTCGACTTCCGAGACGGCCTTGGCCGCGGTGTACTGGGCCTTGAGGGTCTCCTTCTGAGTGCGGAAGTCGTTGACCCGCTTCTGCAGCGCGTCGAGGGTCGTCGTGAGCTTCTTCTCCTCCTCGTCCAGCTGCTGGCGCTGCGGCTCCATCTCGTCGATCTGCTGCTGGGCGGCGGCCTTGCGCGACAGCGCCTCCTTGGCCAGGTCCTCGCGGCCGGCAGACAGCGCCTGCTTGGCCTGGTCCTGCAGGTGGTCGACCGTGTGCTGGAACTGCTCCTGCTGGAGCTCCAGGCGCTTCTTCGAGGCGGCCAGATCGACCAGGGCGCGGCGGACCTGGGTGATCTGCTCGAGCATCTTCTCGTAGGAGAGGTCGAGCATCTCGTCGGGCTTCTCCGCCGCGTCGAGCGCCTTGTTCGTCTTGGCCTGCACGATGTCGTGAGCCCGCTGGAAGATGCCCATGTTTCCCTCCCTGAGGGGTCGGTCGGTCACCCCACCATAGATTCGAATCAGCCCGTCTGCGGCCGCGTCGACCGCCCCGATCAGCGCCACCGCCGATCGGAGCAGGTCCAGGATCCGATGGCGGATGCCGGGTTGAAGTCTCCGGCCGAGCCGGACGGCATGCTCCCCAGATGGGCGGCGTTGCCCACGGGAAGACCTGTCAGCTTGCGTCGAGGATCCAGTTGGCACCTCCGTTCGTGCATCGCCTCCCCGCGCTTGTGTCTAGACAAGGATTGTGCTCGAGCCATTCGACCGCCAGGTTGGCGACGTCGTGGAGATCGTCATACGCGGCGAGGCCTGCAATCTCGTCGCTCTCCGACCTGATGGCGTTGAATTGCCGCTCTGCTGCCATGATCGTGCTCCAGCTTCGGCGAGCCCGACTGAGCCATTCCTCGAACTCGACGCGATGAATGACCTGCATCCCGCCCCGACGTGAACTGGCCATGCTTGACTCCCGCCAGTCGTTGGTGCAGCTCCGAGGCGAGACGAAGCACCCCGCAACGAAGGCATTCCCTGCACCTTTTATCGTCCGGATCGGCTGCATCCTTCACGGAAGGACGGCGTCTTCCGGCTGGCAACTCTTGTTGGTGTCCCGCCGCACCTCGCACCGACGTGATCTGCAACCGGGGATACTCCCACATTGTGCTCGCCGCTGCGTCGAGTCAGAGTGCCCGGTCACCGCGACGGCATCGCCAAGCCAGTCGGGCGGGGGTGACGTTGCAATCTGCTTCGGCGGGTTGCATCGCGGGCGTTGCGGAAATTTCAGTTCGCAAAGGCGACAGCCAGCACAGCAGTCAGTGGCCCCACCACCACCCGAGTGCGGGGTGAGGTGTGCGTGTGAGCCACCGTCTCATCGAAGGAGAAAGATTCGTCCTGTGGGCTAACGGTGAAGCTGGGGACGTCGATGGTGTGCCAGCCATCGGCGAGCTGAACCTCCGAAACATGGGCTTCGTCGATGCTCACAAGCCACTCGATGCTCATATGCGGAGGCCTCCCAGCCAGATCAGGCGTCGTCTTGCTTCTGTGTGGTCGGGCTGCCGGGATTTGAACCCGGGACCTCTTGACCCCCAGGCGGACGTTGGCCGTTGGGTGCTCTTAAGTGTAAGCGGGTTTTTGCAGGTCGGCTGAGGTTTCGCCGGTCATCACGTTTGGTGGCGTTGGGTCACATGTGGGCACGCTTTGCGAAGTTGCGTTGACAACGCGTTGACAGCGCCTACGAAACCCACGCCGTAGGCCCCGGGCGAACCCGTCCCGTCGTTCCGCCCCCCACACGGCCGCCGTTGTTCCGACCTCCAGGCCGAATCGAGACATTCCGTCCGCACCGCGCACCCCGCGCAGTAGGCAAGCGCCGTGGCGAAACCGCGGTCGCCCCGCTCAGGGAAGAACAGGTCCGGGTCCGCTCCCCTGCACGCCGCCCTACGGTGCCACTCAGGTCGGCTGACGAGCTCGCCGAGGAGCTCCTCGAGGTTGGGCGCGGCGTCGGTGGCCATGAGCCATTCGACGGAGACCCGCCGAGCCGTTGCAGCGTCGAGCCGGATCGCCTCGAGCTCGGTCAGCGTCGGAGGCTGGTGGGGCGTTACGGGTTCCCCGGCGAGCAGGTCGACCATTGCATCTGAGGGTACGGCGGAGCAGTGACGCGTTGGTGGACCCGCTCAGCGTTGTCAGTGCGTTGCGACGTTCCACCCGATCGGCTCTATTTCTGCCCGCGACCCGATCGTCAGCATTCAGAGGGCGGGGGCGGTGGTCTTCCGAAGCGCGGGGTCGCCGCCCCCCACTACCGCCTGAAGCTGCCTCAGCCTACCCTCGGCCGATGGCGATGCCCAGGTCCGGCGACCCTTGTCCCGGCTTCGTCGCCCAGCCCGGCGAATGTTGGCAGATGGTGTATTCCCCGCAGCTCCAGACGACCCATTGCGTCGAGGAGCCGTCGTGGACGGGCCAATGGTTCACGCCGAAAGGTGACGGCTGGTTCCGCCTGTGGGCGTGCCCCGAGCACCTCGAAGGCTGACGGACCTGCGCCGGTTCGGCGGGCCGCGCTGAGGGTTGCAATCCACGTGTGAGCCGGGCACAATCACCCTCGGGCAACCGACCCGCCATTCCGCCAAAGGTGATGGTCGAGAGTGCCCGCTGTCGGGGGTGAAGGACGATGCCCCAACCTTGAGGATCGCCAACCCAAGGTTTGGGGCTCCCTCCCCCTAGCGGGTGTGAACGGACCGCCTCGTCGCCTTGGCCTATGCCTCGGCGTCGGGCCATTTCCACTCACGAGGCCTTGAATTCCGTATCCCCCTTCGCACCTTGGGGCCAGTGGGCTCGGCGACTATCGCTCGTCGTGTCGCTTTGACCGGCGCAGATCTATGACGTGGTGTTCGCGACAGGCGGCGCAGTCAAACTCGAAGAACGAACGGACGGATGTGCAGTCGCATTTCGGATTCACGGTCGTCAATTCCACATCGGCGACGGGACACATGAGAGTGACGTCTGAACGATACGAGTCCGCCAGGAATGGGAGTCATCCGTGCAAACCAGCTTCTCACGATCCCGGACCAGACGCCGCCCTGCCCCCATACATCGACGGGACTCACAGGCTCGGGGTCCGCGAGCGCCGCCGCCTCCGGGGTTCGTCGGACTCGGCGTGTACCGTCTCTTGGATCGCTCCGACGAGGGCGCCACCGCTGATACCCAGCACGATCCCGGACACAAACGTCAGCAAGGAGTCGCGACTGGCGGCGGAACTGTTCGTCCCGGTCAGCGCTAAGGCGCTGGTGACCTGATCCGGCATCAACTCCCAATAGGAACCGTTCAGGCTCGGTCCGCCGCTCCAGTCGTAGCCCGCCACATCGGGAATGTCATACTTCACTGAGATTGGCGCAGTTACGTCGAAGACCGACGGCGCGGTGATCGTGAACTCTGGAATCCATGTTTCGGCGCTCAGTCCGTTCGCCTCCCACGCGAACGCAGGAGCCTTGATCGTCATGAAGAGGACCTGCGACCTAATCTCTCCTCCCGAGCTTTTACCGAGAGCCGTGAAGGTTTTTGATGAGAAAGAGACCATGCGTGGGATTCCGAAGCCAAATGAGGGGTGAACAACACACTTGGGGAGGCAGTTCGGCAACACGACGGCGTCCGACGGAAGCGTGATGATGCCATCGGCAAATCCACTTGTAGAACCGAACGCAGAATCGGTGACGACCTCAATCGATATTTGGTATGAGTGGTTCGGCAGGGCGGCAATCTCCAGGTTCGCCTGATCGAGAGTCTCGATGGTGGTCAACGACACAGTGATCGGAGGGGGACGGTCGATGGGCGTACGCTTGGGGTAGGCCGCCAGGGCGAACGCGAATGTCGCTCCGAACACGACGAAGAGCGCGAGCGCAACCTTGTACCGTCGTAACCAGGACTTCCTATCCTGCGGATTCACAACGATTGGCCCGGTTACCGTGCCAACTATTGGCTTGCCCGCAGACGATCCTGCAGCGTCCTCCTCCTCGACTTCGGACAAAGCAGCTCCCCCTGCTCGATGCCGTCAAGATAGTCGGGGCGAACCGATGGAATGTTGATCTTCGGCGTATTTCGCAGGTGGTGGGACAGGCACCAGCTAGCCGCTCTTCTGTTCCAAGATGTACGTCCCGTCGCTTTCCACCTTGCCTACGTCCTTGCCGGCCACGACGGGTACCTCCTCTCACGGCCGGGATTGGGCGCCACGCCACGCTCCAGCGTCTCGGCCCCGCTTCGGAGGGGTCGTTATGCGTGTTGAGGCCCTTGTTGCCGTTTCGGCTGCCCCGTCGGCACTGATGGTCAGGTTCGGAACGGCTCCCAATTCTCTCGAGCCTGAGATGGGCGACGGCCCCTGAGTGTCTTCGGCGCACTTGGAGCGGCTTCGCGTCAGAAGCCGATCGCGAGGTACGACAAGGCCACCGACGCGTTGCCGAGCAGCGCGAACTCGTTGCTCGGACTGTCAAACCGTTGACACCGGCCCCCGGCAGCGGCAGGCTGAGCAGCCCGCAAGCCGATGACCTGCAATGTCTGAGTCGGGCTGCCGGGATTTGAACCCGGGACCTCTTGACCCCCAGTCAAGCGCGCTAACCAAGCTGCGCCACAGCCCGCGTGTCGTAACCCTCTTCGATTTTGACAGGTGTCCCGGATTCCGCCGGGGCGGCACGCCGGGACCTGGAACGACCTGTGGATGGTAGTCCACTCCCGTCCCGGCGCAGGTCCAGACTGGCGTTCACCCTGGACCGGCCCCCGACAACGAGGAATTGTGCTTAAGGGGCGCCTCTGCTCTTCCGAGTTCTCCACGTGGCGACTCTCACACGTGATACCCAACTCGACCTGCTGCATTACGTGATTGAGACCCAGCGTCTGGTCAACGCACTTCCGGCGCCCGCCGCCCATCGGGCGATCGGCCTGGTCTTGGAACGGGTGCAAACCGTGACCAGTGCCGACGGTGCCGCCGTTGAGCTTGCCAAGGGCGATGTGTTGGTTCCTCAGGTCGTGAGCGGCTTGAGCACCGATATCCAGGGTTCACGTGTCGAAGCGGAGAGCAGCCTTTCAGGTCTCTGCGTACGGATCGGAATGCCGCTGCTGTGCCGGGACGCTGAGACGGACTCCCGGGTGGACGCTGAGGCGTGCCGCCTGGCCGGGATCCGCTCCATGGCCGTGGTGCCCATGGTCCGCGACGGAGAGACGTTGGGCGTTCTCCGTGTGATGTCGGCCGAGGCGGGGCACTTCGACGAGACCGACGCAGACGTTCTCGAATTGATGGCCAACATGATTGCTTCCGGCCTCCTCCGTCACTCGAAGCTTGAGCACGAGGCCGAACGCGCCTTGCGCGATCCGCTGACGGGGCTCGCCAATCGCCTGATCTTCATGGACCGCCTGGCGCACCACGGCTACGAGGCACGCCGGTACGGGCGGCCCTACGGGCTGTTTCTCATCGGCCTGGACGGATTCTCCGTCGTGAACCAGACACTCGGTCAGGAGTGGGGCGATGCGGTCTTGCGCGCAGTGGCCCACGGACTGAACGCCACCGTGCGGGGTGGCGACACGCTCGCCCGCTTGGAAGGTGATCAGTTCATCGTCCTCTGCGGAAACGCCGAGCGATCCATCGTCGAAGAGCGGCTCAAGGGACGGATCGACGGGGTCGTCGCCGAGGTCAACAAGGAACTCAATCTCGACGGGTACACGCTCGCTGCCAGCGTGGGCGTGGTGTGGAGCACGGGAAGCGACACCACGGCTGACGAACTTCTCACTGCGGCACGCTCTGCGCTCATCCGTTCCAAAGGGCAGCGGTACAAAGACAACGGCCGCTGACAATCCACCCCTACGGGCTTCTCGGCCCGGCCGACGTCGATATGGTCGAATGGGAGCATGAGCCCCGATATCGCAAACGACCAACGTCTCGATCCCCGTCTCCGCCGCATGCTCGAGCTGTTTCCTCCAACAACCCTCAAGGACGTGGCCGACCGGGAGGAGCTTCTGGCCGAGGCGAACACGCCGGACGCAAGGGAAGCCCGGGAGTCATTCCGCTCCGTTTCGGACATGTGCGATTCCGAAGAGGCTGCGCCTTCGGCGGGCCTGGCGGTGAGCACGGTGCAATTCGTGTCGGATCCCGATGGCAACACAGTCAACTTGCAGGTCATTCGGCCTGAATCAGACGACACGTTGCCGGGTGTCTATTACATCCATGGTGGAGGTATGGCCACGATGTCCTGTTTCGACGGGATGTACCGCGGGTGGGGCAAGCACATCGCAGCCAACGGTGTCGTCGTCGTCATGGTCGACTTCCGCAATTGCCTCGTGGCGTCTTCGGCACCCGAGGTCGCACCCTTCCCCGCCGGGCTGAACGACTGTGTGTCCGGATTGCGATGGGTGGCGGCCCACGCCACAGACCTCGGCATCGACCCGGCGCGGATTGTCGTCGCGGGCGAGAGCGGCGGCGGGAACCTCACCCTGGCCACGGGGCTCAAGCTCAAGCAGGACGGTGACCTGGGTCTCATCAGAGGTCTCTACGCCCTGTGCCCGTACATTGCCGGGCAATGGCCTGCGCCGGGGTCCCCCTCCTCGGTCGAGAACGAGGGGATCCTGCTGCACCTGCACAACAACCGCGGCGCCGTCGGGTACGGCATCGAGGCCTTCAACGAAGGCAACCCGCTGGCCTGGCCGTCCTTTGCGACCCTGGACGACGTCGCTGGCTTTCCGCCAACCGTGATCAACGTCAACGAGTGCGACCCCTTGCGCGACGAAGGCATCAACTTCTACCGCCTGCTGCTCTCTGCCGGGGTGCCGGCGCGCTGCCGCCAGATGATGGGCACCATGCACGGGACAGAGATCTTCACCATCGCGTGCCCCGATATCAGCGCCGACACCGCCCGGGACATCGCCGGCTTCGCTCGCGCCTAGGCATCAGTCCAGACGTCGCAGCCCGGCTCGGTAGCGCTTGGCATTGCTGACGTACTCAGCGGCCGAGAACCGGATCATCAGCACGTCCGATCGGCCCTCGAGGATCTTGGCCGGCACGCCCAGTGCCAGTGCGCCGGGGGGTACGACCATGTGATTCGGTACCACCGCGTTCGCGCCGACCGTCGCGCCCTGGCTGATCACGGCCCAATGAAGTACCACGCTTCCAGAGCCCGCCAATGATTCATCCTCGAGGGTGCATCCCTCCAGATGGGTCAGGTGGCCAACCACGCAGCCGTCGCCGATGATGGTTGGGAAACCGGGCCCCGCGTGGACGACGGTCCCGTCCTGAATGGACGAACCCGCGCCGACGGTGATGGTCCCGTAGTCGCCGCGGAGGACGGCGCTCGGCCAGACACTCGAGTCGGGACCGATCACCACGTCGCCGATCACGACCGCGTCTGGGTGGATGAAGGCGTCGGCGTCAATCCGCGGTGCGACGCCCGCGAGCTCGTAGATGGGCATGGCGGGCGACGCTACACGTGGCCGGCGATCCAGGTCACGCCCTGGTAGCCGCGATAGCCGAGGTAGATCACGCTGGCCACCAACATCGCCTTGAAATACCAGGGAATCGGCTCACGCTCTTGCTCAGCCAGGATCGTGCCGCACGTGGGGCACTCGCCCTCCTCACCCAAATCCTCGTCTTCGACGAGCGCGTCGCACTCCTCGCACCAGGCCATCAGGACCGGCTCCTCACTTCCCCCCTATCCTCACCCGCAACTTCATGGGCGTGGCCCCGAGGTCGAAGCGCTCCCGGATACCGCGCTCGATGTAGCGGAGATATGTCTGGGGCAGACGGCCATTCGTGAAGAGCGTGAACGTGGGGGGATCGATGGCCCCCTGGACGATGTAGCGGATTTTGGCCCGGGGAGCGGCCTGGCGGTTCTGCAGCTCCTGCACGGTGCGGTTGAGGGTTCCGGTTGGTACCCGCTGGTGGTAGGCCGTCACGCAATCGCGCAAGGCGGGGAGGATGCGGTGCACTCCCTTGCCCGACAATGCGGACATCTTGAGCACGGGTGCCGCGCCCAGGAAGGCAAGGCGGTCCCCGACGCCAGCCAACACATCGTCGCGATCGTCGGTCGGCACCAGGTCCCACTTGTTCAGGGCCACGATGGCCGGACATCCCGAGACGCCGATTCGCTCGGCGAGCCGCTGGTCCTGATGCGACGCCCCGATGGTGGCGTCGATAACCAGCACCGCGACATCGGCCCGCTCGAGCGCGCGTAGCGCGCGCATCGTCGCATGCTGTTCCGTGCCACGGTCTGTCTTGGAGGGTCGGCGCAGACCGGCGGTGTCGATGAAGCGCACGGGTCCGTCCGGCGTTTCGACCACGGTGTCAATGGCGTCGCGGGTGGTGCCGGGCATGTCGTGGACGATGGCCCGCTCCTCCCCGAGAAGCTTGTTGAAGAGCGTCGACTTCCCGACGTTCGGTCGGCCGATGATGGCCACGCTCGGCGTTCCCGGGATGCTGTCGCCCCGGCCGCGGCCTTCTCCTCCGTGGAGCGCCGAGCCGCTCTCTTCGTCTTCGGGCAGGGGCACTGGGAGCAGCCCGACGACCTCATCGAGGAGGTCGCCGGTCCCTCGCCCGTGTAGCGAGCTCACGGGATACGGATCGCCCAAGCCGAGGGCCACGAAGTCCCAGGTTCCCGTCTCGCGGCTGGCGCCGTCGACCTTGTTGACGACGAGCCGCACCGGCGGACCGGCCCGGCGGATCACCTTGGCCGCGGCGAGATCCTCTTCGGTTACGCCGGTCGTGACGTCCACCACCATGAGAATCACGTCGGCCTCCGCGAGGGCCCGCTCTGCCTGCTCGCTCACCTTCGCTTCGAGCGAGTCACCCGCGGCCAACCAACCCCCGGTGTCCATGATGGAGAATGGGACGCCGGCCCATTCGGCGGAGAGCTGTTTGCGATCGCGGGTCACCCCCTGCTCCTCCTCCACCACCGCGGCGCGCGAGCCTACGATTCGATTGACCAGGGAGGATTTGCCGACGTTGGGACGTCCGGCCACCACGACCATGGGGCTCATGATCCGCAAACCGGCCGGAACGACGTCCCGTCGAGAGCCAACCGGAGCGAAGCGCCTTCGGTCGGCACCACCTCGACGGGTCGTGGCAAGTCGGCCAGGGTGAGCCCATCGAGGAAGCGACCTTCATTGAGGCACGCATCGGGCAACAGGCAGCGCGACGTGTCGGGCACGCCGGCCAGGGCGCGGGCGAGGTCCTCGCCAGTGAGCAGCCCGGCCACTCCGATATTGCCTCCGAAGAATTCGTTGGGAATGGCCCGCAGCTCAACGTCGTCGCGAGGGTGCGACGCCACCAAAGGCCCCAGCACGCTGGCACCGTAGGTGCCGGTGAGGATCGTGATCGGACGATTGTCGACACCGCCGGGTGCGGCGGGAAGACGTTCGGCACGGTAACCCTCGGCGGGTGCGGCGTCGACCGAGGCAAAGAACCCGTGGCGCACGCCTCCGGGTCCACCAGACGCCGGTCGCGAGAACGATTCGGCGAACGCCCGTGCCATGCCAATGCCGTTCTCGTGCTGCGGGTAGCCGTCGTAGCTGTGTGCGGGAGGAAGATCTCGACCAGCCAACAGGTAGTACTCATCTGCAGCGAAGACCATGCGATGACCCAAGGCCTTCTTGTAGAGGCGTTGCCACTCCTCAATAGTGTCGAGGACACACTCCGCCTCTTCGAGGGTGTGCGGGCGCATCTCGGCTTCTTTGGAGAAGCGGCTGAGCCCGAGCGGGACCGCGCCCACACTGGACAACGCCGGGTACCTGTCCAAGATCCCGGCCAACGTGTCTTCGAGGGCGGCGCCGTCATTGACCCCTGGGCAGACCACGATTTGGCCGTGCACCTCGATCCCCCCGTCGAGCAGCACCTGCAGCCAGCGCAAGCTCGTGCCCCCCTTCGGATTGCGCAACATGTGTGCCCGCAGCTCGGGGTCCGTCGTATGGATCGAAACGAACAGTGGCCCGAGGCGTTCGGTCAGGATGCGCTCGGCATCGAGTTCGGTGAAGCGGGTGAGTGTCGTGAAATTGCCGTACAGGAAGGACAAGCGGTAGTCGTCGTCCTTGAGATAGAGGCTCCGGCGCATGCCCTTGGGCAGCTGGTAGATGAAGCAGAAGGCACAGTGGTTGTCGCAGGTGCGGATCCGGTCGAAAACGGCCGAGGAGACTTCGACGCCGAGCGGTTCCCCGGCGTCCTTGCCAACTCGCACGACCCGGGGCAGCGGCGCACCGGCGCGGCGAACAAGGACGCTGAGGTCACCCGCGTCGCTGAGGCGTTGGAAATCAATGACGTCGCGCGGCTCGTGCCCATCAATGCTGAGGAGCTCGTCACCCACGGCCAGACCGGCCCGGGCTGCCGGCGACGCCTCGGTGACAGAAGTCACCGTGGGAGCTGACATGACCTAGAGGTTAGTGGCGATAACCTGGACTTTGTGCCCGGAGTCGACCGAGTGATGCTGGCCGAGCCACGGGGGTTCTGCGCTGGCGTGGAGAAGGCGATCAAAGCCCTGGCCTGGATGGTCCGGGTCTTCGAGCCTCCGGTCTACTGCTACCACGAGATCGTGCACAACCGTCATGTGGTCGAGCGCTTCCGTGACCAGGGCGTCGTCTTCGTCGACGATGTGGCCGACGTGCCTGCGGGTGCGCCTCTGATGCTCAGCGCGCACGGCTCGGCGCCGGCGGTCGTGGAATCGGCCAGGGCGCGGGGTGGCGTCGTCGTCGATGCCGTCTGTCCGCTGGTGACCAAGGTGCACCACGAACTCAAGGTGCGGAGCCGGAAGGGGTACACGGTCCTCTACGTCGGCCACGCCGGCCATGAAGAGGCGGTGGGCACCATGGCCGTCGCCCCCCAATCGGTGCGGCTCCTCGAACACGAAGCGGACCTCGCCGCGCTGGACGAGCTCGCTGACGAGGGTGTTCCCGTCGCCCTCCTGGCCCAGACCACCCTCAGCCACGACGAATGGCGAGGACTGATGGAGGCCGCCCGCGAGCGTTTCCCGGATCTCTGGATGCCGAACCGGAGCGATCTGTGCTTCGCGACGACCAACCGCCAGGCGGCCCTGAAAGCGATCGCCTCGGAGTCCGATGCCGTCGTCGTCATCGGGTCTGCGAACTCGTCCAACACCGTTGCGCTGGAGAAGGTGGCCCGGGCGGGCGGGTGCCCCAGGGTGCTGCGCATCAACGAGGCGGATGAACTCCCGGACGATTTGAGCGGCACCGTGGGCGTCACGGCGGGCGCCTCGGCGCCGGAGGCCTTGGTCGAGGAGGTCATTGCCCGCCTCGCCCCTGCCCAGGGGGTGACCGAGGTCACCGTCACCACCGAGGACGAGTACTTCCCGCCTCCCCCCGAGCTCCGGGAGCTTCTGCGTGCCGTCGGCTCCATACTGGGCTTTTTCGGCGGCCAGACCCGTCCGCTCCGTTCCGATCCTGCCGCGGAGGACCGGTCGGTCTCGGCGGCCGACGTGCTCGACCTGCTGGCCTCTTGAGGCTCCCCGGCGCGATGATTGCACTATGACGTTCACCCGGATGGACGAATCGACGGCGGAGCAGTGGCAGCACATCATCGTCGAGTCGATGGAACACCAGCCTCGCGTCGCCGACCGCGTGCTCGCCATGCTGGCTTCGCTCGAAGAGATCACTGACGGCTTCGAGGTCGATCAGCTGGTGCACTCGCTCCAGACGGCGACGCGAGCCGAGGAGGCCGGAGCCTCCGACGAGGTCGTGGTGGCGTCTCTGTGCCACGACATCGGCAAAGCCGTCTCGGTGATGAACCACCCCCGCATTGCGGCCGAGATCCTGCGCCCGTACGTCGGCGAGGACACGTACCGCATGATCGAGGCCCACCAGGACTTCCAGGGGAGGCACTACTACGAGTACCTCGGGCAGGACCCCGACGCGCTGGAACAAGTACGAGGGCGCGTCGTGGTACGGGCTGGCCGAGCAGTTCGCCGACGAGTGGGACCAGATCAGCTTCGATCCTGACTACCCCACCAAGCCCCTCTCGCACTTCGAGCCCCTGGTGCGTCAGGTCTTCTCCACGCCGCGCACGTTTTGAGTCCGCGCCGAGGCGCCACCTCGGGTGCCAGCATCCACACCGACCCGGGGCGCGCGCGCCGCGTCATTGAGGAATCGCGTCGGGAGTTCGACAGTCGTTACCCCGACCTCAAGCTCTCCCCCGTCGTGGGACTCATCTGTGCCTACGAGGAAGAGGCCAACATCGGGGCGGTGCTGGATGCCATGCCGGAGGAGGCGTGCGGCCTTGCGGTGACCACGCTCGTCGTGGTCGACGGGGGCAGCGATCAGACCGACCAGGTCGCCAAGGACTCGGGCGCGGTGACCTTCGTGTTGCAGGAGAACCTCGGGCACGGATACGCCCTGCGCGTGGGTTACGCGCTCTGCATCGAGCTCGGCGCCCAGTATGTGGTGACGCTGGACGCCGACGGCCAGAACAATCCATCTGAGATCCCCGAGATTCTGCAACCTCTGGTCGACGACACGTCGGACTTTGTCGTGGCCTCGCGCGTCCTCGGCCGCGACACCACCACCGATCGCTTCCGCAAGGCCGGCGTCCGAGTCTTCTCGTGGGCGATGAGCGCAATGGGCCACACGAAGCTCACCGATACCTCGAACGGGTATCGGGCCTTGCGGGTCAGCATGCTCGACGACATCGCCTACCGGCTGGTCCAGCCGCAGTACCAGACGGCCGAGCTCCTGATCATCGCCATGAAGCGAGGTTGGCGGGTCAGCGAGCAGCCAACCGTCTGGCTGCCGCGGGCGTCAGGGACGACCAAGAAGGGCAAGAACTGGCTGTTCGGCTTCCGCTACGGCCGCGTCGTCCTCGAGACCTGGTGGAAGGTTCGCAAGGAGCCGCATCACCGCTGAGTCCCCGGGTCAATACCGGCCGGTCTTCTCCCGCGCTTCGTCGTAGACGGCCTGGAGTCGGGGAACGAGCGCCTTCGTGGCGGCTCGCACGGCTGAACGTGATACCCGCCCTCCCTCGGTGCGGGGCGGGGGTGGGATGGCCGGCCCGATCACCACCTGAATCGTGTAGGGCTTCGGGACGGTACTGCCCTTGGGCATCGCCAGGTCAGATCCACCGATGCCGATCGGCACGATGGGCGCCCCGGTGCGGGCAGAGAGGAAGGCGGCGCCCTCCATCAAGTCCTCCACGACCGGGCCTTCCCGTCGTGTCCCTTCGGGGAACAGGACGAGGAGCTCGCCGCGGCGGAGCACCTCCTCGGCGCGCTGGAGTGCTTCGCGGTCGGCCGATTCACGGTGGACCGGGAAGGCCCCGACGGTGAGCAGCAATTTCCCGAGCCACTTGTTCTCCCACATCTCGTCCTTGGTCATGAAGAAGAGCTTGCGCTCCGTGCAGAAGGCGGCGAACCCGAAGTCGGCGAAGGAGCGGTGCACCGGGGCCAGGATGGCGGGCCCGGTGGCGGGAATGTGTTCTGTCCCCGTGACCTTGGGCCGGAACCAGGCCCACAGCGTGGAGACGAAGATCATGCGCTCGGCCCGGTACAGCACCGTACGCCGAGCGTCGATCTCGAAGGGTTGATGACGACCCGGCGCTTCGACCGCACGGCCGTCACCTTCACGGTCCGGCGACGAGCCCGCTGAACTCACAGCCAAGACAGCACCTCCTCGACGACATCCTGCACCGTGCGCCCGGTGGTATCGAGCCGGTGGGCATCGTCGGCCTCGCGCAGCGGAGATGCGTCCCGGGTCGAGTCGATCCGATCACGCCGCGCCACTCCTTCGGGCGCCTCGTCGTGGCGGCGGCGGGCACGCTCGTCGGCCGATGCGGTGAGATAGACCTTCAACTCGGCTTCGGGGAAGACAACCGACCCGATGTCGCGCCCCTCGACGACGCCTCCACCGTGCACGCCGGCCCAGGCACGCTGGCGTTCGACCAGGTGCCGCCGCACCTCCGGATTGGCGGCAACGACGGAAACCGCCCGGCCCACCTCGGGCGAGCGGATGAGGCCTGTCACGTCAAGCCCGTCGATCGTGACCCGCTCCCCCACCTCAATGGTCGCCGATGCGGCGAGCGCCGCCACGGCGTCAGCGTCCTCTGGCGGCGTTCCCCGTTCGAGGGCGAGCGCGGCGACCGCCCGGTACATGGCGCCGGTGTCGAGCCGATCGAGGCCCAGCCGCTCTGCCACCGCCCTCGAGACGGTCGATTTGCCCGCTCCCGCCGGGCCGTCAATCGCGACAAGCAGGGACCGGGGTGGCGTCGCACCGACGGCGAGCCGGTCCAGGTCCTCGGCGAACATCGGGTAACTGGTCTCGACGGCACCGAAACCGGTGATCAGGCTCCGCTCACCTCGACGAGCGGCAAGCGCAGCCACGGCAGCCGCCATCGCCATCCGATGGTCACCCCGGCTGTCGAAACGGCCGCCGCGTAACGGACCGCCGAGCCCCGAGATCTCGAGCGTGTCGCCATCGATGGTGGCTCGGGCACCGAAGGCCTCGACCATGGCCACGACCGCCACCAGGCGGTCCACCTCTTTGACCCGGAGCTCGCCGACGTCCGAGAACACGGTGGTGCCGGTGGCGACGGCCGCGGCCACGGCCAGGGCCGGAACCTCGTCGAGCGACGGGATCTCGTTCGCTTGCACCTCGGTCGCTCGCAACGGTCCAGATGTCGCCCTGATGGTGGTGGTACCCGGATCTCCCGGCGTCAGGGTGATACGCGCCCCCATCCGCTCGAGGACGGAGACGTAGCCAAGCCGAGCCGGCCCGCTGTACACGCCGGCCACCTCGACGGCGCTGTCAGGCAGGACGCATCCGGCCACGACGAAGAATGCCGATGCGGAGGGGTCGCCCGGCACCGTGCGCTCGACGGGTTTGAGCGTCGATGCACGGACGCGGACCACGCGACCCTCGCCCCAGGGCTCGACGATGAGGTCGGCACCCGCTTCGAGCAACATCTCCTCAGTGTGCGTACGGGTCGTGACGGCCTCGCGTACGACCGTCGTGCCTTCGGCGGACAATCCGGCGATGAGGATGGCCGACTTCACCTGGGCGCTGGCCACCTTGGACGTCCAGTCGATGCCGTGCAGATGTCCACCCTGGACGCACAACGGCGGCTGGCAGCGTGCGCCCTGGCCCGCAACCGTGGCCCCCATGAGGCCAAGGGGTTCGGCCACCCGATCCATCGGCCGGGAGGAGAGCGAGTCGTCACCCACCAGCTCGGTCTCCCAGTCGAACCCGGCGACCAGGCCCGTCAGCAAGCGCATGGACGTCCCGGAGTTCCCGCAGTCGAGCGGCGTGGCTGGACGGTGGAGACGAGTCCGGCCGCCCTGAAGCACGATCGTCCCATCGTCGTGGCGGTCCACGTCGGCTCCCATCGCTTCCACCGCCGCCAGGGAGGCGGCCACATCGGCGCCATCGGAGAGCCCGTGGATCACCGAGGTGCCCTCCGCCAGTGCACCGAGGAGGACGGCGCGGTGAGAGATCGACTTCTCGCCGGGGGTGCGGACGGTCCCGCGGCACGCCGTGCCACCTTCGACCACCAGGGCGCGCGGAACCGTCATGACAGGTGCTCGGCCCGGCCGCGGTAGCCGCGGGACTCCACAGCGGCTGTGAGGGTCTCGGCATCCGCTCCGTCGACCACGAGGATGAGGACACCGCGTGGGCCCTCTGCGGAGTGCGCGATCTCGATGTCGTAGATGCCGATCCCTGCATCGGCCGCCAGCGACGTGATCTCGGCCAGGACGCCGGCCCGGTCCGGGACCGGGATGCGGAGCTCGGCGAGGTGTTCGGGCCGCACGGCGCGGGCCGGAAGGTTCCTCCGGGCCGCGCTGGCTTTCTGGAGCGACCCGAGGAGCGCGCCGCGGTCCTGTGCCGCGACGCGGTCCCGCATCACACCGAGGTCCGCCACCAGCGCATCGAGCGCGTCGACGATGGCGGCGGCGTTCTCGGCGCAGATGTCGGGCCAGATCCCAGGGTGGCCGGCGGCCACCCTGGTCATGTCGCGAAAGCCGCCGGCGGCCAAACGGAGGAGCGCACCGTCCTGCTCGGCGCCATCCGCGGCCGCGTTCATCAGCGTGGCCGCGACAAGGTGGGGCACGTGGGAGACCACTGCGACCAGTCGGTCGTGGTCCGCCGCTGAGAGGACGAGCACGTCCGCACCCAGGCTCATCACCACGCCCTTCAGCCGGTTGAAGGCCTCCAGGTCGGTTGCCGCGGTCGGGGTCAGGACCCACACGGCTCCCTCGAACAGGTCAGGATCGGCACCGTGCAGCCCGCTTTGCTCTGAACCGGCCATCGGGTGCCCACCTATGAAGCGCGGGTGATCCGCCTCTTCGACGATGGCCGACTTGACCCCGCTCACGTCGGTCACCACCGCGTCGGCCAGCCGACCTTCCTCGTCGAGGATGCCGCGGGCCACCCGGGCGACCGCGGCCGCCGGTGTCGCGATGAAGACCACCTCCGCCAGGGGGTCGTCGCCGACGGCTTCGACCACGCCCGCCTGGAGGGCGGCATGGAGCTGCTCCTCGTCAGCGTCGAGTCCCGACACGTGCCAGCCACGCCGGCGCAAACCCAGCGCAATCGACCCCCCGATCAGCCCGGTCCCGACGACGAGTGCCCGCCGGCGCTCACCGACCTCAGCCGGGGAGGTCATCGCGGAGCCCTTGGGCACCGTGGAGGTAGACGTGTTTGATTTCGTCGCGCGACTTGGTCGTGTGGACATGGAGCAGGACCCGGATGCAGAGAGGCATGGAGCCCGGTACGGCGATCTCTGCCGCACACAGGAGCGGCACGGCGCCGAACCCGATCTCGCGGATGGCGGTCGCAGGGAACGTGCTCGTCACGTCGGCAGTGGCTGTGAAGAGCACACTGATGATGTCGTCCTCGACCAACCCGTTGCCGGCCATGAGCTCGTGCATGAGCTCTTGGGAGCGCTGGGTGACCTCGGACACCGTGTCCTCGTCGACCGTCGTCGCCCCGCGCAAACCCCTGACGGTGGGAGCGGGTGCCATGGCCGGTCACTCTACCGGCATCGATCGGGACGCCCGTCTGACCAGGCCCGACTACGCCTGTTGAAGCGGACCCGGGCGCCCGGGACCGGCCGAAGCGGCCAGAGCGCGGACCTCACCGGGCTCGAGGGTGCGCCACTGCCCGGGCGGAAGGTTCGCGTCGCGTAGTGGCCCGATGCGGGTACGTACAAGGCGCCGCACAGGATGGCCAATGGCGCTGCACATGCGGCGGACCTGACGGTTGCGGCCCTCGTGGATCACCAGGCGGAGGACGCCCGGTGCCAGCACGCCGACTTCGGCAGGTGCGGTGACTCCGTCCTCGAGCTCCACGCCCTGACGCAGGGACCGCAGCGCCCCGGGAGCAGGCGTGCCTCCGGCCACCTCAGCCACGTACTCCTTGGCCACCCCGTGCGACGGGTGGGTGAGCAGCTGGGCGAACGCCCCGTCGTTGGTCAGGATGAGGAGTCCCTCGGTGTGTCGGTCCAACCGCCCCACGGCGAAGACGCGCGGCTCCGGAGGCACCAACGTCATCACCGTGGCACGCCCCTGGGGGTCGTCGGCCGTGGTGATGACCCCATCAGGTTTGTTCAGCAGGTAGTAGACCAGGTCGGGGGCCACCGGGACCAGGACACCGTCGACTTCGACCCGGGCGACCAGAGGATCGATGCGCCGGCCGAGCGAGGCGGCCTCGCCATCGACACGGACGCGTCCCGCAGCGATCAGCTCCTCGCAGGCTCGCCGCGATCCGATCCCGACCCGCGCCAGGACCTTCTGCAGGCGCTCGCCCTCAGGCGTCGTCAGAGCCCGCCTCGACGCCGAAACCCAGCGCCGACTGCAGGTCACGCTCGAGGTCGCCGGCCACCTCGGGCCCTGGCAGGAAGTCCTCCACTGCCGGCAGTTGCTCGAGTGAGTCGAGTCCGAGGCGTTCCAGGAACAAATCGGTCGTGCCGAAGAGCGCCGGCTGGCCGGGTCCGTCCGCGTGGCCGACCACGTGGATGTACCCCCGCTGTTCCAGGAGGCGACTCACGCCGTCCACGTTGACGCCACGCAGTGCCGAGATCTGACCCCGGGAGACAGGCTGGCGGTAGGCCACGATGGCCAGAGTCTCCAGCGCGGCAGTCGAGAGCCGGTGCGACACCTCTCGGTTCGCGAACCGCTCGACGTAGGGCGCGAGATCGGGATGGGTCTGCAGACGCGCTCCACCGGCGATACGGGCGAGCACGAACCCCCGGCGTTCACGCTCGTAGGACTGCGCGAGTTCCGCGAGCACTTGCTCGACGTGCTCGACGGGCTCTTCCACGAGCTCGGCGAGCAGTTGGGGCGCGATCGGTTCCACCGCCACCAGAAGGATGGCCTCGATCGTGCGACCCAACTCTGTGCTCTCCACGGGATTCAAGCCCTCACCCTTCGTAGTCGTCGATCTCGTAGCCGGCCAGCTCCGACAGCCCTCGGCCGCTCGTCACCCCGGCCAGGTCGTCGGCCGCCAGCCACGATATGCGCAGGTCTCCGAACGTCGAACCCTGGCCGAGCGTCACCCGCCCCATCTTGCACAGCTCGAGCAGGGCGAGGAAGCGCACGATGACCTCAATCCGCGTGCGGCAGCCCTCGACCAGGGCGCGGAAGGAGGTCGCGCGCTCGGACTCGTGCACGGCCATGAGGTCCGCCACCGCCTCGGAAACCGAGACGGTGTCGACCGTGACGTGGGACAGGTCGACCCGGGGCACCGGGCGTTCGGCCGACCCCCGCAGATAGGCCTGGGCCAGGTCCTCGGGCGTGATCCCGGCCAAGAGGTCCGGGGCGTGCACGGCGAAGTCGTCGTCCAGCCCCACCTCGCGGGGGATGGAGCGCGACGCTTGTTCGGCCATCGCGACGAAGACGTCGGCCGCGGCCGCGTAAGCCCGGCACTCGAGCAGCCGGGCCAACAGCAGATCCCGCTCTTCCCAACCCACGAGGTCCTCGTCCTCGTCGGCGGTCTCGGGTCCGGGCAGCAGCCTCTGTGACTTGAGCTCGATGAGGATGGCGGCCACGAGGAGGAACTCAGAGAGCTGGTTGAAGTCGATCTGCTCGCGCTGCTCCGAGAGCACGCTCACGAAGCCGTCGATCACGGGCAGGAGGGGGATGTCGAGGATATCGACCTCGTGGGACGAAACGAGGTGCAACAAGAGGTCGATCGGACCCTCGAAACTTGGTGTGGAGACCGAGTAGGCCACCCGCTGACGTTACCGAAACCGACGACCGCCCCCGCGCACCCCTCACCACCTGCCGATGCGCCCTCCGGGGCGCCCTACCATGGCGGCCCATGGACAGGGTCCTTTCCGGTATCGCGCCGTCAGGCAACTTCACCTTGGGCAACTACCTCGGGGCGCTCCGGCACTGGGTCTCCTTCCAGGACGGGTACGACGCCTTCTACTGCGTGGTGGACCTCCATGCGCTCACGTCGGAGATCGATCCGGCCGACCTGCGGGCCAACACGCTCGATGCCGCCCTCAACCTCCTCTCCGTCGGGCTCGACCCCGAGCGTTGCACCCTCTTCCTTCAGAGCCAGGTGCCGGAGCACACCAGGCTGACCTGGCTGCTCGAATGCACCGCCACCATGGGGGAACTCCGGCGCATGACCCAGTTCAAGGACAAAGGAAAGGGCCAGGAAGCGGTCCGGGTGGGCCTCTTCACCTACCCGGTCCTGATGGCCGCCGACATCCTCCTCTACGACGCCGCAGCGGTTCCCGTCGGCGACGATCAGCGCCAGCACCTCGAGCTGGCCCGGGAAGTCGCCGTCCGGTTCAACAACCGCTACGGCGAGACCTTCACCGTCCCGGAGGCGGCGATCCCCGGTACGGGCGCCCGGGTGATGGACCTCCAGCACCCGGAGCGGAAGATGTCCAAGTCCGCCGACTCGCCGCTGGGCACCATCCGGCTCCTCGACTCCGACGAGGAGATCACCCGGAAGGTGCGCAAGGCAGTCACCGACACCGACGGGGAGATGCGTTACGACCGCGCCGCCAAGCCGGGACTGGCCAATCTCCTCGACCTGCTGGCAGCGGCCACCGGGCGGACGGCGGTCGACGTGGCGGCGGGCTACCAGCGCTACGGCGACCTCAAGAACGACGTGGCTGCGGCGCTCAGTGAGCTGCTCCGGCCCGTGCGGGAGCGTCGGTCCGAGCTCGAGAAGGACCTGCCCTACGTCCACGGCGTGTTGGCCCGCGGAGCGGCGCATGCCCACGGCGTTGCCGCGGCCACCTATGCCCGGGCGGCCGATGCCATCGGGCTTCTGCCGCCCGCTGTCGACTAGATCCCGAGCACGCTGACCCACCAGTTGAAGAGCCGATCAAACAGCCACGTGATGGGTCCGTGGGGGTACAGGAGGAAGTTCAGGAGCACGAGCCCGATCAGGAGCGGCATCGTGTACTGGCGGTACTTCAAATAGGTCGGCCAGTAGCGCGCCGGCAGCAACCGCTCGAGGAGGGCCGAACCGTCGAGGGAGGGATCGGGATCAGGTTGAAGATGCAGAGCCATACGTTGACCAGACCGGCGTAGAAGACGATCTGTGCGACGGTCGAAAGCTGACCGAAGGGCGAAAGCCGGGGACGAATCACCTCGATGAACACAACGGCGAAGATCGCGGCCAGAACGGCGTTTGTGGCCGGGCCGGCCAGCGACACCAACACACCCTGGTTACGCGGCTTGCGTAACCGGCCGACGTTCACCGGCACCGGCTTGGCCCATCCGAAGACGCCGGCGCCGGCCAGGGACAGCAGCGCCGGAACGATCAGGGTGCCGACGGGGTCCACGTGCGCGACCGGATTGAGGGTCAGGCGACCCGCGCGCTTCGCGGTGTCGTCCCCGAACGCGTTGGCCACCCAGCCGTGCGACACCTCGTGCAGGATGATGGAGGGCACGATGACGCAGAAGACGATGAGCTCCTGCTCGGTGATGTGGTGGGAGCGGTAGAGGGCGAAGAAGACCACGACGCCGGCCACGACCCAGAGGGTGCGCTTGGTCCGTTGATCCATAGGTCGGCGCCCCCCGAGGAGGCTCCGGGCGGGCTCACCTAGTGCTTGGCGGCGTCAGCGATGCAGAGGCGGGCGGCGGGCATGGCCTCGAGCCGGGCTGACCCGATCGGCTTCCCGCAGACCTCGCATCTGCCGTAGTTCCCCGCGTTGAGTCGCTGGATGGCGGCTTCGACCTCGTCGAGGGCCTCGCGGAGCTCGGTGGCCAGGCGCTCGGCCTCGCCCCGCTCCGCCGTCACCTGACTGGAGTCAGCGAAGTTGGAGTCGTAGTTGAGGCCGCTCCCCTGGTCTGCGAACCCGAGCTCCTTCAGCTGGGCCTGCAACCCGGCCTGCTCGTCGCGCAGGAGGGCGGCAAAATCGACGTCGGCGGTCTCCGCCGTGGGGGCCTCATTCGGCATGCGCTCATGCTACGCGGTCCCTCCCCCCTTGGTTCCCGCCCGGGGGTGGGCGCCCTCGTAGGCCCGGCGGAGGTGCTCGGGGGAGACCTTCGTGTAGCGCTGCGTGGTGGCGATGGAGGCGTGGCCGAGGAGCTCCTGGACGACTCGCACGTCGGCCCCGCGACCCAACATGTGCGTGGCGCAGGAGTGCCGCAGGACATGGGGGCTGACCTTCTCCGCCAGGCCGACGCGGCCCGCGTACTTCTTCACCACGCCGAACACGCCGACCCGGGTGAGCCGTCCGCCGCGAGCGTTGAGGAAGACCGCCTCGGCGTCGCTCCGCCGGCGCCACTTCTCCGGCTCGAGAAGGGGGCGGCCCTGGCCGGAGAGCCAGTCGGCCAGGGCGTCGCGCGCGAGGCCGCCGAGAGGAACGACCCGCTCCTTGTCGCCCTTCCCCAGCACGCGCAACAGTGGCAGGTCCGCACCCTCGACGGCGCCGGCGACGTCACCGAGGTTGAGTCCGACGACCTCGCTGACGCGAGCCCCGGTGCCGTAGAGCACCTCGAGCAAAGCCCGGTCGCGCAGGACGACGGGGCCGGTACCGACCACCGCGCCCAGCAGCCGCTCGGTCTCCTCCTCGCTCAGCGCCTTCGGCAGCAGGTCCGTCAGGGAGACGGAGGGCAGATCGAGGGTGGGATCGTCCCCGCGCACGCCCTCCTCGACCAGGAAGCGGTGGAAGCCCCGGATGCTCGAGAGCGCCCGGGCCACGGACGACGCACCGTGGGTCCCCCGCAATGCCGCGAGATGGGCCGCCACGTCGGCGGACGTCCCGTGGTCGATGCCACGGCCCTCGAGGGCCTCCTGATAGGTCCTCAGGTCCCGGCGGTAGGCAGCCAGCGTGCGGGGTGAGCGTCCACGCTCGACCTCGAGCCACGAGAGGTACTCCTCGGCGTCCCGGGGCAGCGTCACCGTCATGGCACGGTCATCGTCACGGCACGGGGCCACCGACGGCCAGGCGCTGCCGCGTCAGGTACAGGCCCAAGACCGTCGTCTCGTCCTTGATCGACCCGTCCGCCACCAGTCGATCGACGTCGTCGAGACGGATGGACTCGATGGTCATGAAGCCCTCCTCAACGCCGTCCGGCCTGGTCGGGGTGGCCGTCAGGCCCGTCGCCAGGTAGACGAGAGTGTGCTGGTCGCTGATCCCCGGTGAGTTCCATGTCCCGATCAGCAGCTCCCAGCGGGCGGCTTCGAGCCCGACCTCCTCGGACAGCTCCCGCCGGGCCGCTTCCTCCGGCTCCTCGCCCTCCTTGTCGAGGGTCCCGGCGGGGATCTCGAGGACCAGGGCGTCGACGGCGGCCCGGTACTGGCGGACCAGCGTCACGGTCCCGTCGTCGTGCAGAGGCACGATGGTGACGGCACCGGGGTGGCGCACGACGAAGCGGTCGAAGGGCCGGCCGTCGGGGTCGAGCAGGTGGAAGCGGTCCACCCGGAACAGCCAGGCCCGGAGGAGCTCCTCCTCCGAGACGCGGCGGAACCCCGACACGCCCTTAGGTGACGGCGTCGAGATCGAGCAGGTGGGGCTCGCGTCCGTCCGCCCGTTCCAGCGCGGCCGCAACCAGCTCACGGAACAGGGGGTGGGCCCGGTCGGGTCGGCTCTTGAATTCTGGGTGGGCCTGCGTGGCCACCCAGTAGGGGTGCTCCTCCAACTCGACGAATTCGACCAGCCTGCCGTCAGGTGAGATTCCCGAACACACCAGGCCGACCGCCTCGAGTTTGGACTTGTAGCGGTTGTTGAACTCGAAGCGGTGCCGGTGGCGCTCGGTCACGCCGAGGGTGCCGTAGGCCCGGGCCACCTTGGAGTCCGCCAGCAGCGCCGCCTGGTACGAGCCGAGCCGCATGGTCCCGCCCTTGTCGGTGACCTCGGTCTGGTCGGGCATCAGGTCGATCACCATGTGCGGGGAGAGGCTGTCGAACTCGCGAGAGTTGGCCCGATCCAACCCGGCCAGGTCCCGGGCCATGGAGATCACCATCACGTGGAGGCCCAGGCACAACCCGAGGCACGGGATGCCGTGGTCGCGGGTGTACCCGGCGGCGGCGATCATTCCCTCGATCCCGCGCTCGCCGAAGCCACCCGGGATGACGACGGCGTCGAGACCTCGCAACCGGTCGGTCCCGAGGAGTCCGGGGACGAGCTCGGCGTCGATCCAGTCCAACTCGACCTCTGTCCCATGGTGGAAGCCGGCATGGCGCAACGCCTCGACCACCGACATGTAGGCATCGGGCATGTTCACGTACTTGCCGACGATCCCCACCTTGACGCGGCGCGACAGCGACTCGACCCGGGCGACCAGCGTCTCCCATTCGGAGATGTCGATCGGAGACGCAGTCTCGTCGATACCGAGTGTCCGGCAGACGTAGGAGTCCAGACCCTGCTCGTGCAGGACAAGGGGGATCTCGTAGATGCTCGGAGCGTCGACAGCCGAGACCACGGCGTCGATGGCGACGTCGCACTGCAGGGAGATCTTGCGCTTCAGACCTTCGGAGATGGGCTTGTCGCTGCGGCACACGATGACGTCGGGTTGGATACCCCGGCTGCGCAGCTCAGTGACCGAGTGCTGGGTCGGCTTGGTCTTCTGTTCGCCGGACACCAGGTAGGGCACAAGGGTGAGGTGGACGTAGCAGACATTGTCGCGGCCGATGTCCCGCCGGAATTGCCGGATTGCTTCGATAAAGGGGACGATCTCGATGTCGCCGACGGTCCCGCCGATCTCGACGATGACGATGTCGACGTCCTCGTCGGCGAGCCGGTGGATGCGGTCCTTGATCTCGTCGGTGACGTGCGGGATGACCTGCACCGTGCGACCCAGGAAGTCACCGCGGCGCTCCTTCTCGATCACGGAGCGGTAGATGCCGCCCGTCGTGGTGTTGGAACGCCTCGACAGGTTCTCGTCGATGAAGCGCTCGTAGTGCCCGAGGTCGAGGTCGGTCTCGCCGCCGTCCTCGGTGACGAACACCTCACCGTGCTCGCCGGGATTCATGGTGCCCGGGTCGACGTTGATGTACGGGTCGAGTTTGCACATCGTCACCCGCAAGCCCGCGGCACTTGAGGAGCCGGCCGAGCGAAGAGGCAGTGAGACCCTTCCCGAGCGAGCTCGAGACACCACCGGTGACGAAGATGAACTTGCTCACGCCGCCTTGGGCACGCCGAGGACCGTGTCGCGTGATCGGTGCACCCGGCCACGATAATCGAAGCGAACTGAACTCGTGGTGGACTACCGCCCCTGTGATGCGCCGAGCAGTTCCCGGGCGTGCGCACGGGCGGCGTCGCTGTCGGGGTGCCCCGAGAGCATGCGCGACAGCTCGGTGACACGCTCTTCGCCCCGCACCGCGGTTGCCGTCGTCACGGTGCGACCCCGGGACTCCTGCTTGACGACGCTGATCTGGGCATCGGCCCGGGAGGCGACCTGGGCCAGGTGGGTGACGACCAGGACCTGGCGATCGCCCCCGACTTCGTGGAGGGCCTCCCCCAACGCCAGGGCGGCGGCCCCGCCCACCCCAGCGTCCACCTCGTCGAAGACCATCGTCTGCGGACCTCCCAGGCCGACGAGGCGGATCGCCAACATGGCCCGGGCCAGCTCGCCGCCCGAGGCGGCGCGGGCGAGCGGCTGCACCGCCTCTCCCACGTTGGCGCCGAGCGCCAGCTCCACCGGTTCCCCCGTTCCCTCGGGGGCCACCCGCACCTCGAGCCGGGCACCGGCCATGGCGAGCGCCCCCAGTCGCTCGCCGACCAGGCCCGCGAACCCATCGGCGGCGTCGGCCCGGGTGGCGCGCACGTCTGCCTCGGCCGCCGCCAACTCCCCGCTGCGCACTTCGCGCTCGGCCCCGAGGCGCGCCGCCTCTCCCTCGGCGTCCTCGAGGGCGGCCAGGCGGGTGGCGCCCTCCTGGCCGTAGGCGATCACCCCGGCCAGGTCCTCGCCGTACTTGCGCCGCAGCTCGGCCAGGAGCCGACGGCGTTCCTGCACGTCGATGAGACGTTGGGGGTCGTCGTCCCACCCCTCAACGTCGTCGCGCAGCGAGCGGGCCAGGTCCGACAGCTCCACGGAAGCGGCGGCCAGGCGGTCGTGGTAGCTCTCGAAGGCCTCGCGCCCGGCCAGCGCGCCGCTGGCAGCGCCGAGCAGGTCGAGGACCCCGCCCTCGCCGCCGGGGTCGATGAGCTCGACGGCACCGAGCGCGGCGTCTCGGTAGGCGGCGGCGTCCGCCAGGCGATCCTCCTCCCGCCGGAGCGCAACGTCCTCCTCGGGGTCCTCGAGATGGGCGGCGGCGATCTCCTCGACCTGGTAGCGAAGGACGTCGGCCTCGCGGGCACGCTGTTGCGCGTCGCCCCCCAACCCCGACAGCGCCTCGTCGAGCGCGCTGCAGCTGGCTCCGGATGGCCCGAACCCGGCTGAGATCCGTGCCGGCGAAGGCGTCGAGGACGTTCCGCTGCGCCGCGGGCGTGACGAGGGCGCGGTGCTCGTGCTGGCCGTGGATCTCGACCAGCTCGGCGGCCGCCTCGCCCAACGCGGCCAGCGGCGCCATGCGGCCGTCGACCCAGGCGCGGGACCGGCCGTCGGACGGGACCGAGCGGGCCAGGATCACCTCGCGTGCGGCGCCGCCCTCTCCCACCACGAAACGCGCCTCGACGAGGGCCTCGGCGGCGCCGGCCCGCACCATGCCGGGATTGGCCCGTCCGCCCAGCACCAGCTGCAGGGCCTCGACCACCAGTGTCTTGCCCGCCCCGGTCTCGCCGGTGAGGGCGGTCATGCCAGGCTCGAAGACCAGGGTCAGATCCTCGATGACCCCGAGATCGCGGACGTGCAGATCGGTCAGCACGGCAGGCTCACGCGTCCCGGTCGGCGAGGAGCCGGAAGCGCAGGATGCCGCCGAAGGTCTGGGGTTCGTTCCGCACGACCCGGACCGGCCGCTGCGCCACCGTGCACGTGACGGTGTCGCCCGGCTGCAGGCGCCCGATCTCCTGGCCGTCGATGACGAGGACGCCCGACCGGTCGGGTGCGATCTCCACCGCGACCTCCTGCTCGTCGGTGAGCACGAGGCTGCGATCGAGGGCGAAGTGCGGGGCCACCGGCGTCACGACCATGGCGCGCAGGGTCGGGGCCAGGATCGGCCCGCCGGCGGAGAGGTTGTACGCGGTCGAACCGGTCGGGGTCGCCACGATCAGCCCGTCGGCCGAATAGGTCAGCGCCTCCTGCCCGTCGACGGTGGTCGCCAGGCGGACGGTGTGGCCGAAGTCGATCTTCTCGATCACCACCTCGTTCAGCGCCAGCAGCGTCGTGACGTCATCGCCGACCGAACGGTCGGTGATCGCCACATCGAGTGCGCAGCGGGATTCGATGATCGCCTGGCCGTCGAAGAACTTGGTGAGCGCGCCGCGCACCTGATCGGGCAGGAGGTCGGGGAGGTAGCCCAGCCGCCCGAAGTTCACACCGAGGACCGGGACGTCCTCGGTCGCGGCCAGGCGCACGACGCGCAGGAAGGTTCCGTCGCCGCCCATGCTGACCGCCACGGTCGTCCCGGCGAGGTCGACGGCGGACAGGTCGCCGTCGGTGCCGGCCTCCCGGACTCGATCGGGACCGCTGAATTGGAGGATGCGGGCGACGTCGCCGCGCCCGGTGAGCCACGCCGCGGTGTCCGTGGCCAGCGCGAGCGCGTCGGGGCGGTCGGGGTGGACCAGGAAGGTGACGGTCGCCATCGGCGAGCGGTGGCTCAGCCGGCCGGAGTGGCCGGTGGAAGGTGTCCGTCCGCCTCCGACAGGGCGGCGCTGAACAGGGCGGCGGCCTCCCCTGCCTCGTGCCCGGGCGCGCCCTTGCGGGCATGCAGCAGGAACTCGACGTTGCCGGCGGAGCCGGTCAGAGGCGAAGCCATCGCTCCCATGATGCCGGTTCCGGCGTCATGCAGCGCGGACGCCACCCCCTCGACGGCGCCCAGCCAGAGCGCCGCGTCCCGGATCACGCCCTTGCCCCGGGAGACGGCGGCTCGGCCCGCCTCGAACTGGGGCTTGACGAGAAGGACCAGGTCGGCGCCAGGGGCCGCCACGGGCCCGGTGAGGGCGGGCACGACGCTGCGCAGCGAGATGAAGGAGAGATCGGCCACGACGAGCGGGCAGGGCGCGTAGGCGGGGTCGGCGGCCCGGAGGTCGGCCTCGGTCAGGGCGCGCACGTTGGTGCGCTCCAGGACGGTCACCCGGCGGTCGCCGCGGAGGGCCGGATGGAGCTGGCCGTGCCCGACGTCCACGGCGTAGACGTGGGACGCGCCGTACTGGAGCAGGCAGTCGGTGAAGCCACCGGTGGAGGCACCCGCATCGAGGGCGCGCCGGCCGGTGACGGCGATGGGAAACCGCTCCAGCGCGGCCTGGAGCTTGAGCCCGCCCCGGCCCACGAACGGCGAGGGTGGGCCCAGCAGGACGACCGGTTCGTCGGCGGCCACCAGGCGCGCCGACTTGTCGGCCGGTGCACCGGAGACGAGCACGCTGCCGGCGGCAACGGCCGCCTGGGCCTCCTGCCGGGACTCGACGAGGCCTCGTCGCACGAGCTCGGCATCGAGCCGGCGGCGGGCCCCGGAGGTCAGCTGGCGGCCTTCTTGGGAGTCGAGTTCTTGGCCTCGGCGGTCTTCTTGGCGTGGGACTTGCCGGAGGTCGTCTTCGACGAGCGGGTCGCTGTCTTGACGCCCGGGAGCCGGGACGGGGCTACCTTGGAGGCGGCATCCCGGGCCCGCGTCGCCGTCTTGCCGGCCTGCGCGCTGACGCCCTTGGCGGTCTTGCTCGCCTGCGTGGTCACGCCCTTGGCGGTCTTGCCCGCCTTGTTGGTCGCATCCTTCGCGGCCTTGCCGGCCTGGGTGGTGACACCCTTGGTCGCGCTGCGCCCGGCGTCGGCCGACTTCTTCAGCACCTCGGCCACCTGGTTGGCGATGGACTCGAGGAACTTCGGGTCGATCCGGTCCAGCTGGCTGGCCACCTCGCGGCGCACCAGCTCGAGGATCTGCTCGCTGGACTTGCGGCTCCGCTCGACCAAGTTGTCGACCCACTCCTGTGCCTGGCTGCGCTGGATGTCTCCGGCGTTCACCAACTCTCGCACGATCTCCTCGGCCCGGCCACGGCTGACCTGTCCGAGGACGGTCCCCGCATCGAGGTACTTGCGTATTCGCTCATTGCTTGCCATGCAACAAGAGTATATGAATTGCTAGCTGATAGCAAGCACTTCATCGGGGGGCATCGAGGGCGTCGCGCACCAGCCGGAGCAGGTCCGGGGCCACCGCCGCGGCGTCCGCATCGGCCGGCACCTCCCCGGGCCGGGTGACCCCCGAGAGCACCAGGGCGAAGGGGATCTCGAGCTGGGTGGCCAGCTCGCCGTCCGTCGCCGGGCGGTCGCCCACCATGGCGCGTAGCTCCCCCGCCGCCACCATTCCCCTGATGGCCCCGGCCGTCGGAGGGTGCGGCTTCCCCGCCACCTCGGGCCAGGTTTCCGAGGCGGTGGCCACGGCGGCGAGCAGCGCCCCCGCGCCCGGCAGCAGCCCGTCCGGCGTGGGGTGGGTCGGATCCTCGTTGGTGCCGATCAGGCGCGCGCCCGATCGCACGGTGGCCGCGGCGCGGGCCACGGCGTCGAAGGTGAACGATCGGGTCCAACCGACGACGACCGCATCGGCCGAACCCTCGGGCACCAACGTGACGCCACGGGCGGCCAGCGCCTCGACGACCCCGTCGTCGGCCAGGACGAGCGCGGATGTCCCGGGGGCGAGCATGCCGGCGGCCACGTCGGCCGAACTCAGGAGATCGGCGTCGTCCGCGGTGATCCCGCAGTGGGCCAGACGGCGGTGCAGCTCGGCCCGCGTCGGCGCGGAGTTGTTCGTGGCGAACAGGACGCGGACCCCGGCGCCGCGCAGCCGGCCCACCGCCTCGTCCACGCCAGCGATGGGCTGCCCCGTGAGCCACACCACACCATCGAGGTCGACGACCCAAGTCCCCCCGGGCGGCGGTGGCCACATCGGCCCGAGGCTAACCGGGCTCCCTCCACCGACCCGCCGCAGACGGTGGGCTGCCGGCGCAGTGTCAGCTCAGCTGTCGGCCCAGGGCGACTGGAAGCTGATGGAGCGAGCCACGTCACTCCGGGTCACGACGCCCACGACGCGTGCCCCCTCGGTCACAGGAAGCCGGGCCCGGTGGTGGCGGCACATGACGGCGACGGCGTCATCGAGGGGGACATCGATGTCGAGCGCCACCACGCCGTCCGTCTCGGCGAATTCGGCCAGGCTGACCTCGTGGGGATCGCGGCCCTTGGCGACGACCTGGGCCACGATGTCGCGATTGCTCACCGTCCCGGCCAAGCTGTCGTCGCTCAGGCAGAGCGGGACGGCGTCATCGCCATGGGTGGCCAGAAAGCAGGCGGCATCTGCCGCGGTCTCCGTGGTCCGGAGCACCTCGATGTCAACGCACATGACGTCCCGGACGGTTCTCATGGTGACCTCCCAACTGCTGCCCGGTCTCGTTCAACGGGCCCCTCCACCCTCGCGCCCTCGGCCCCTTCGGGCAATGGCGCCGACGGCAACGGGGCGGGACCAGCGGGTTCAGGCCAGGGGCGTGCTGCGTGCTCAGCTCGCGGCGATGAGGTTGGTGGGATCGGCCAGGATGTCGCCAACGTCGACGAGGAAGCGCGAAGCCGCCTGCCCGTCGACCAGCCGGTGATCGAAGGCCAGGCTCAGGGTCACGAGGTCGCGCAGGGCGACCGCACCCTCGAACTCCCAGGGGCGTCGCTGGACGGCCCCGACGGCGAGAATGGCGGCCTCCCCGGGGTTGAGGATGGGGACGCCGGCGTCCACGCCGAAGACCCCGACATTGGTCACGGTGATGGTCCCGCCGCGCAGCTCGGCGGGAGTGCATCGCGCCTCGCGGGCGCGTGCAGCGACGTCGTTCATAGCCTCGGTCAGTTCGCGCATGCTCATCCCCTGCGCCTCCTTGACGTTGGGCACGACGAGGCCACGGGGTCCAGCCACCGCGACGCCCAGGTGCACGTAGTGCTTCGTCACGATCTCGGCGGTGGCCTCGTCCCAGGCCGTGTTCAGGACGGGATGGTCGCGCAGGGCGAGCACCACGGCGCGGGCCACGATCGCCAGGGTGGTCACGTGCAGCCCATCGAAGTGGCGGTTCTGCCGGAGCCGATCCACCAGCTGCACGGTGGCCGTCGCATCCACGGTCAGGAACACGCAGGCCTGTGGCGCGGTGGCCACGCTACGGACCATGGCCTCTGCCATGTGCTTCTGGACACCCTGCACCGGAGCCCGCGTCTCCCGCGCCGGTTCGCCGTGCGCCGGCGTCCCTGCGAGATGAGAAGCCAGGTCCTCGCGCGTGATGATCCCGCCCGGCCCGTTGCCGGTCACGTCGGCCAGGTCCACCCCGCTCTGGCGCGCCATGAAGCGCACCGGTGGCGCCGCGAGCGGCCGGACGCCAGCAGCGGGAGCCCCGACGGGCGGGACGGCGGCGCGGTGCCGACTGCCGGAACGGCGCCGGCGGCTCGGCGGCGCTTCCGACGGGCCATAGCCCACGAGCATGGGCACCTTCTCTTCTGCGCCACCGAGCTCGGCATCCGCCGTCTCGATGGCGATGAGGGGGGAACCGACGTCGACCGACTCCCCCACCGCGGCCAGGAGCTCGACGACAATGCCGGCGTAGGGGCTGGGCAGCTCGACGACCGCCTTCTCGGTCTCCACCTCGACGAGGACCTGGTTCAGCGCCACCTCATCGCCCGCGGCCACGTGCCAGGCCGCGATGTCGGCTTCCATGAGCCCCTCACCGAGATCGGGCAGCACGAAGTGCCGCACACTGCTCATGGCTGCAGGCAGCGGTCGACCGCGTGGAGGATGCGGTCGGCGTCGGGGAGGAAGTGCCGCTCCATCCGCGAGGGTGGGTAGGGCGTCGCGAAGCCACCGACCCGGCGTACCGGTGACTCCAGGTGGTAGAAGCAGCGCTCGGAGACCCGGGCCGCGATCTCGGCTCCCAGCCCGCAGAACACCGACGCCTCGTGGGCGACGACCAGCCGCCCCGTCTTGCGCACCGAGGCCTCGATGGTCTCGAAGTCGATCGGCGATAGTGAGCGCAGATCGATCACCTCGATGGAGGTCCCTTCCAGTTGGCCGATACGAGCTGCCTCGAGAGCGGTCGCCACCATCGGGCCGTAGGCGGCGAGCGTGACGTCACTCCCCTCGTTGATCACGCTGGCCCGATGGAGCGGAAGGTCAGACAGCGCGGCCGTGTCGTCCACCTCGCCCTTCTCCCAGTAGCGCCGCTTCGGCTCGAAGAAGACGACCGGGTCGTCCGAGGCGATCGCCTGCTGGATCATGCGGTACCCGTCCGCCGCATTACTCGGCGTCACCACGCGCAACCCGGCCGTGTGGGCGAAATATGCCTCGGGTGACTCGGAGTGATGCTCCACCGCGCCGACGCCGCCACCGAACGGGACGCGGATCGTCAACGGGACGGCCACCCGCCCCTCGTTGCGGTAGCGCAGTTTGGCCACCTGCGAGACGATCTGGTCGAAGGCCGGATAGACGAAGCCGTCGAATTGGATCTCGCAGACCGGCCGGTACCCCCGGACGGCCAGTCCGACCGCCGTGCCGATGACGCCGGACTCGGCGAGCGGCGTGTCGATCACGCGGCGGTCGCCGAAGTCCCGCTGCAGCCCCTCGGTGACGCGGAACACGCCACCGAGCTTCCCGATGTCCTCACCCATGAGCACGACCTTGGGGTCATGCTCCATGGCCTGGCGCAGCCCGTTGTTGAGCGCCTTGCCGAGGGACATGGTGGCCATCAGGCCTCTTCCTCCAACCCGGCCAGGTAGGCGGCATAGCCGTCGCGCTCCTCCTGCAGAAGAGGGTGCGGCTCCGCATAGACGTTGTCGAACAACTCGGCGGGCTCCGGATCGGGCATGGCCAGGCACCCGACGCGCAGCGCCGTCGCCGCTTCGTCCGCCGCAGCATCCACCTGCTCGTCGAAACCGTCGTCGGCGAGGCCCTCGGCGAGCAGCAACGCATGCAGCCGGGCCAGCGGGTCCTTCGCGCGCCACGCCTCCTCGTCGGCCGACGAGCGGTAGCGGGTGGGATCGTCTGACGTCGTGTGGGGTCCCATGCGATAGGTCACGGCCTCGATCAGTGTCGGCCCCTGGCCGGCCGAGGCGCGGGCGAGGGCGAGCCGCGTCGCCGCGAACACGGCGAGCACATCGTTCCCGTCCACCTGGATGCCCGGGATGCCGTAGCCCTGACCGCGCTGCGCAATGGATGCGTGGGATTGCACGCGTACGGGTTCGGAGATGGCCCACTGGTTGTTCTGGCAGAAGAAGACGACCGGCACCCCATAGCTGGCGGCGAAGCCGAAGGCCTCGGCCACGTCACCCTCGCTGGTGGCGCCGTCGCCGAAATAGGTCACGACCGCCGAGTTGGCCCCGTCGAGTTGGATTCCGAGGGCGTAGCCGGTGGCATGGAGCGGTTGCGAGCCGACCACGATGGCCGGCGTGGCAATGCCGTGTGCGGCGGGATCCCATCCGGAGAGCCCGGCACCCCGCCAGAGGCGCAACATCATCGCCGGGTCCACGCCGCGGCAGTAGGCGACGCCGTGTTCGCGGTAACTGGGGAAGACGAAGTCGTTGGGGCGCAGTGCCCGGGCCGACCCGACCTGCGCAGCCTCTTGGCCGAGCAGGGGGGCCCAGAGCGCCAGCTCGCCCTGCCGCTGCAGCGCCATCGCCTCGGCGTCGAGACGGCGCACCACCGCCATGTCGCGGTACAGGCTGCGCAGCTGAGCCGCGTCGACGTCGGCGACGAGCTCCCAGTAGGGGCATCCGACCGTCCGCTGCCCGTCCACCGAGATCAGCTGGACCAGGCCGTCGAAGCCCACCCATTCGGGGATCTTCGCCTCCGGAACCAGTACCTGCGCAGTCGCCATCTGGACTCCCTTCACGAGCCGAGCTCGATGAGAGAATCACACCATGATGGAGCCGTTTGAAGCGTGAAAATGAATCAGATCAAGGTATGGACACGGATTTCACGCTTGGTTCCGTGGATCAACGCAATGCTTCCTTCTGCGCAGTCCGCTCTCCGGACCAGGCCGTGCCCGGTCGGTCCGAAAGGACTCAGGAAGCTTTGCGACGGGGGGCGGGCTTGCTCCGGGCCGGTTGCTTCGCGGCCTTGGCCGCCTTCTTGGCGGACGGGGCCTTGGCCGGGGTCCGCTTGGACGCGGTGGCCTTCCTGGTGCTCTTCGCCGAGCCCGGCCGGGCGGCCGCGGCGATGCTGGCGTTGAGCGCTTCCATGAGATCGACGACCTTTGCGGCAGGCTCCGGTCCCTCCTGCAACACGATCTCGTGCCCGTTGCGCTTCTCCTCGATGAGAGCCTCCACCTTCTCGCGGTGCGTGTCGTGGAAGCGCCCCGGGTCCCAGTCGCTCTCCATCGACTCGATGAGGAGCTGCGCCATGGAGAGCTCCCGATCGGTCACGTCGCCGGTCTCGGGCAACTCGAGGTCACGGCCCGGCGCGCGCACCTCGTCGGAGAAGTACATAGTGTGCAGGGCCAGGGCGTCGTCATCGGGTCGGATGGCGACGAGGTACTCCTTGTTGCGCATGACCAGGGTGGCGATGGCGATCCGTCCGGCTTCCGACATGGCCCGGCGCAGCAGCGCATATGCCTTGTCGGCACCGGCTCCCTCTGGCGCCAGGTAGTAGGTCGACCGGAAGAAGACGGGGTCGATGTCGACCAGGCCGACGAAATCGGAGATCTCGATCTGGCGCGACTTCTTCGGTTCGGCCGACTCCAGCTCCTCCTCGCTGAGGATGACGTACTCTCCCCCGCCGAGGTCGAACCCGCGCACGATCCGGTCCTGCGGGACCTCCTCGCCGGTCCGTTCGTTCACCTTCTTGTAGCGGATCCGGTCGGACGTCCCCTCTTCGAACTGATTGAAGTGGATGCTCTTGTCCGACGTGGCCGGGTACAGGCCGACGGGGATGTTCACCAGTCCGAAACTGAGAGCCCCCTTCCAGATCGTGCGTGCCACGTCCACCAAAATACCAGCCCAGAGCAGGTCCACCACCTTGTTACAGCCTTTCGTCACACTGAGGCCATGGTGATGGACGCTCCGACCGGCTTCGGCCCCGCCCTGCTCAGCGGGTTGGCCGACCTCGGCCCGGTCGAGCCGTTCTCCGGTGACCTGTCTCTTGAACTGGGCATTTCCGTGTGGCTACGCACGAGCGGGACGTCACTCCTGCAGGCACGGTCTGCCCTCCTGGAAATCCGCCAGGTGATACTGGAGGTCTGCTCGCTTGACCCGGCCACCGAGCCGATCCCCCTCGTCGGGCGCTCCCCGAGGTCGGACGTGGTCAACCTGGTCGCGTACGTCTCGGAACTCCTCCGCAGGGCGTCGGCGGGGTTGGGCCGCGCCCTGGAGGCGATCGTCCAGGCGGTGGTGGCGGAGCTGCCGGAGCGAGAAGACGAGGCGCTCGGGGCCTAGAAGCCGAACCCGGCGATGATCTGGCCGTTCAGACCCGCGGCCGCCATACTCCCCATGTAGGGCGCGTCGCCATAGGAGAAGACGTCACCGCGGGCGGCGGCCACCCAGTAGCCGCGCCCGTCGGCGGTGGGGAAGATGGCGGCGGCAGGATTGAACGAGTTCACATAGCCGAGCGGGAAACCCATGGCGCCCGCGTCACCGAACGAGAAGACGACGCCGTTGGCATAGAGCACCCAGTAGCCGCGCCCGTCGGGGGTGGCGACGGCGTCGACCGCAGGCACGGACTCGGGGGGCGGCTCCCCGTAGTTGCTGGCGTCGCCGAAGGCGTAGACCGCACCGAGGTTTGTCACGAGCCAGTAACCGTTCCCCGAGCTGTCGGGCATCACCGCGACCGCGGTGCCGTAGCACCCACCGATCCCTGGGCACGACCCCGCGAAGCGGGCGTCACCGAAGGCGAAGACCCCGCCGTCGGAGGCGACCATGAAGTACCCGTGGCCGCTGGTGGACGGCACCATGCCGACGATGGGTGCGTTCAAGCTATTGGGCTGGCCCGACCCCGCCGGGTGCAAACCGACCCCGGGGATGGAGCCGTAATAGGACGAGTCGCCGAAGCTGAAGATCCCTCCGTCAGAAGCGACGAGCCAGTACCCCTGCCGGCTGGCTGTCGGCGTGATGCCCACGACCGGGCGCTGCAGGGGGATGCCACCCATGGAGCCGTGGAAGCCGGCGGCACCGAACGAGAAGATCCCGCCGTCGGAGCCGACCAACCAGTAGCCCCGCGCGGCCGGGTTCACGTTGAAGGTTTGCGGGCTGCCGGTCCCGCCGACGTAGTGCGCACCCTGCCCCACGCTGGCTGTCACGGTGCAGGCGCCGAAGCCGACGAAGGTCACGGTGAGGCCGTCCGATCCGACGGTGCAGACACCGGGGGTCGCGGACGCGATCGATCCCGCTCCGTCACCGGTCGTGGCCACCGCGGCAACGAAGCTGGTGAACTCGGTGGCTCCCGCGGGGAAGTTGGCGACACTCGGGCTGGAGGGCGTGGCCCGGCCGACGGAGAAGGACTGGGGCGAGCCGTCCCGATGGGCGAAGTTCACCGTGCCGGCCACGTGGGCCATGAGGGTGCACGTCCCGACCCCGTCGAAGACGACGGTGGATCCGCTCAGCGTGCAGACGCCCGGGGTCGAGGAGGTGACCGACCTGGCCCCGTCGCCGGTGGTGGTCACCACCGGGAGGAAGATGCCCCCGAAGATCGGTGACGACGGGAGAGGGGTGATCGTCGGGGCAGTTGGCGTGCCCTGCGCCACGGTGAAGGACTCGCAGTTGGTGTCGCCTCCGGCGATGTAGTTGGAGTCGCCCCCGTAGGCGGCCTCAAAGGAGTAGCTGGCGGCGGGAAGCGGGCCCTCGGTGATGGAGTGCGGGATCGACCCGTTCCCGGCAATCAACCCGGAGCCTGCGGCGGCGCCGGGGTCGGTGCACGTCCCGTTTGTGAAGTACGTGTACGTGACCGTGCCGGTCGGCGTGAAGCCAGTCACACCCGTCACCGCCGCGGTGTCATAGGCGCCGGCGCCGGTCGTTTCTGTGCTCGTCCAGGCCGCGTTGGTGGCGGCGTCGAAGACCGTCGAAGTGGCGGACGGAGCCGCTTTGCCCACCGTGAAGGGCTCGCAACTGCTCACCGATGACGCGTCGTAGTTGGTATCACCGCCGTAGACGGCGTGGAACGAGTAGATCCCCGCGCCGAGCGCCCCCGTCGCGCTCGAATTGGGCACCGAGCCGTCGCCCGCCAACGTCGCGACGTCCGTGGAGGTGGGAATGCCGGCGCAGGAGCCGTTGGCGAAGAAGGAGTACGTGACCGTACCTGTCGGCCTGAAACCGGTCACACCGGTCACCGTCGACGTGTCGTAGGCAGTCGCCCCTGTCACTTCGGAGGTGCCCCACGCCGCGTTGGTCGTCGCGTCGAAGACCGCGGTGGCGGCCGAGGAGTTCGCTTTGCCCACCGTGAAGGGCTCGCAGGAACTCGCCGCTGAAGCGCCGTAGTTGGCGTCACCGCCGTAGGTGGTGTCGAAGGAATAGTTCCCCGCGCCCAGTGGGCCCTTTGTGGCGGAGTTGGGCACCGATCCGTCGTCAGCCAGGGTCACCGTGTCCGTCGTGGTGTTGGCGTCACTCAGGCATGACCCGTTGTCAAAGAACGAGTAGGTCACCATGCCGGTCGGTGTGAACCCCGCGACGCCGGTCACGGTCGCGGTGTCATACGCGCTGGCGCCGGTGCTCTCGCTGTTCGTCCAGGAAGAAACCGTCCCAGCGTCGAGAACTGATGTGGTCGTCGTGGCGGGAGCCATCCCGACCGAGAAGGGCTCGCAGGTGCTCGGCCCGGCGGGTCCGTAGTTGGCGTCACCGCCGTAGGTGGTGTCGAAGGAGTAGCTCCCCGCGCCCAGTGGGCCCTTTGTGGCGGAGTTGGGCACCGATCCGTCGTCAGCCAGGGTCACCGTGTCCGTCGTGGTGTTGGCGTCACTCAGGCATGACCCGTTGTCAAAGAACGAGTAGGTCACCATGCCGGTTGGGGTGAACCCCGCGACGCCGGTCACGGTCGCGGTGTCATACGCGCTGGCGCCGGTGCTCTCGCTGTTCGTCCAGGAAGAAACCGTCCCAGCGTCGAGAACTGATGTGGTCGTCGTGGCGGGAGCCATCCCGACCGAGAAGGGCTCGCAGGTGCTCGGCCCGGCGGGTCCGTAGTTGGCGTCACCGCCGTAGGCAGTTCGAAGGAGTAGCTCCCCGCGCCCAGTGGGCCCTTTGTGGCGGAGTTGGGCACCGATCCGTCGTCAGCCAGGGTCACCGTGTCCGTCGTGGTGTTGGCGTCACTCAGGCACGACCCGTTGTCAAAGAAGGAGTAGGTCACCGTGCCGGTCGGAATCTGAACCCCGTCCCCGGTGACGGTCGCGGTGTCGTAGGTGCTGGCACCGGCTACCTCCGCACCCCCCCAGGCCTGGTTGTTGGCCGCGTCGAAGACGACTGTGGCGACGGTCGAAGTGTCCGCGGCAGCCGGAAGCGAGAAGAATCCTGACGAGAGCCCGAGGGTAGCGGCGATGGTCGCGAGGGCAATGATCAGGCGGCTCTTCATTCCCTTCCCTCCTCCCTCGTCGCCAATCAGGCGCACCATTCCCCCACCGGGCCGACAGCGGGAAGGTGCCCATCGAAGTGAAAGGCGCCCCTACTGTCCAGCACACTAGAGCCGCAACAGCACAGGACGAGATCACATCGGCGCGGCGGAGTCCGTTCATGAGGGAAAAGTCACGAAACCGAAAAGGCCGATCCGACGATCTCGACCTCTGGCCCCTACCTGGGGGTACCCATTGTGGGCGAAATGGGTACTCGTTCCGTCCGTGCATGGAAAGCCAACACTTGATCGGCGCCAACACGGCTGAAAGGGTCGACGCCCATTGATGCAGGGCTGCGCTCCACTTGACAGGGCTGTCCGGGTTGCTCGGCACCAGGGGTGGTAGGCGACCACGGATGCAGTAGCGGTCCGTCACCGCGTCCAGCACGACCGTTGCGCCGCTCCGGGTCCTTCGAATTCGCGGTCGTATTCAACCTCAACCCGGACAATCGAAGTAGCATTCGGCGGCGACACGGCACGCCGAGCTCAGGCTGTGCGCGCGTCGAATCCCCACGCGGATGGGGTATGGCCAGAGAGCTCCGGCCGAACAACCCCGAAAGAGGATTCGTGACAACCGTCAACCAGCCCCTCGATGACGGCCGCCGGCGCCTGAGCGTCCCGAGCCTGGCGTTGCGCCGACTCACCGGCTGGGGGCCTGCCGCAGTATCCATCGTGGCTGCAGTCGCGTACGGCCTCTACATCGCGCTCCGGACGTACGAGGTCGATCTGGGTGTGTACCTCCGCCTGGGAGGAAAGTACATCTTCACCTCCCACCTCTACTCCTTCGTTCTGCCGAACACGAGTCTCCCGTTCACCTACCCGCCGTTTGCTGCTCTTCTCTTCGCCCCTTGGCAGCGAACCTTCTCTACCGTCGGCTCCGTGCAGATGGTGTGGACGATGTGCAACCTGGTGGCTTTGGTCGGCGTCCTCGTGCTATCCGTCCGGCTGGTCAAACCGTCACTCAGCAGGGTGTCGACCTTGCGACTCGCCCTTGCCCTGAGTCTCCCGGCGCTCCTCCTCAACCCGGTCTTGATCACGATCGGGTTTGGTCAGGTGAACCTCTTCGTCACCTTTCTCGTCATGTGGGACCTACTGAGCGAACGCCGCGTCGGGAAACGACAGCTCCCACTCGGTGTGGCTACCGGGATCGCCGCTGCGGTCAAACTCACGCCGCTTCTCTTCGTCCCCTACCTGCTCCTCACACGACGGTGGCGTGGAGCAGTCACCTGCATGATCACGTTCAGCGTCTGTGAGTTGGTTACCTTCGTGGTCTCGCCGGCCTCGTCGAAGGCCTACTGGACGGAGGCCATCTTTCGGCCGGGGCGCGCTGGTGACCTGTCCATCGTCGACAACCAGAACCTGTGGTCGGTCCTCGATCGCTTCACACATGGGGTCCTCCCCGGTGCCCTCATGGTGCCGTTGCTCGTGGCCACCGCCGCAGGCGGTCTCTGGCTGGCCGCCCAGGCCCACCGACGGTCATCCGCGCTCCTGGGGGTTCTCATCTGTGCGGCGACTTGCCTGATCGTGTCTCCCATCTCGTGGGTCCACCACATGGTGTGGGTCGTGCCGGCAATCCTCTGGCTCGCCCTGGCGGAGGACAGGCCGCGTTGGGGCCGCCTGCTTGCCGGCATAGCTGCCGTCCTTTTCTGGAGTGCACCCGTCTGGTGGGTTCCCTACAAGAACACGTCGGATCTCCACCTCGACCCGTGGCAGCTGGTTGCCGGGAATTCGTTCTTCTTCGCCATGGTGCTCTTCGTGGCTGGGGCGGCCGTCCTCGTCCTCCGACGAAGAGCCAGCCGGCCAGCGGATGACATGCATCTGCCTCAGGTCTCCGGGTGAGCGCTCCCCGAGTTGTCCGTGGGTTGTGCCGCTTCAGACCGAATGGCCCTACTCGGCATCGCCTGTAAACATCACAATCATGCGCCAGGGGCGGGGTGATCGGGGAGTATCCGGGGGGATTCGTCACCCCGCCCTCCTATCCACCGGCATCTCCCAATCTGTATCGCACCCACTACCACCGACGATCCTGGTGGACCCGACGCGCGGCGCAGCGGCTTCGACTGACGGCCGACAGCTCTATGAGTCTGAGCGTCGACGGCTGAGCACTTCACTTCCCGCCTCACCTACCGCCACGAGTCGGGTCAGGGGTGGCAAAGAAGGGCGAGAGGAACCTCTCCCCGTGGCCCCCCACCCCCATGGTTTGTGTCGCTGCCTTCGCCAGCGTTGTGCCACCGTTGTCCAGGTTCGGTCTGACCGGCTCTATCTGAGTGGAGCGCCCGATGTCACGATCCGAAACGAGGGGCGGTGATTGGGGGATCCGATGCACGCACGTCGCGGATCACCGCCCCTCCTATACGTCCGGGCTGTTGGCCCGAAACGACAGGCGGGCCAAAGGCGAGGCGGCGTTCTCGCAGAGCCTCTTGTCGCCGCTTGGGACAAGAGGCTCGTCTCGGCCCGCTGAGGCCGGGTCGTTTCGCGTAACCGTCACACACAATTGGCCCCCACAACGCGCGTTGGTTGCGCTCCAGAAAGACCACTCGTTTAGGTTCTCCAGTGAGCGATCCGGCCGGTGCGCCCCTGTCCCCCTCCCCCCTTGGACATTTGGCGAGCACCGGCCGGGTCGTTTTGTCGAAACCGCTGAATATCGCGTCCCGTCATGGTTCTCCGAACCAGGTACTCAGGGCGTCACGCAATCCGCTCCCTGTGCCGTCGCCCACCCAGGCGACATATCCGTCGGGTCGGATCAACACCGCGGAGGGAGGAGTGACGAGGCCTAGTACCGGAAGTTCCCACTCGCCGACATATGCCGCATCGATAAGCTGGACCCGGTCAGCCCATTGCGTGATGTCAAAGCTGCCGGGCTTACCAAGATTGAGCAGTACGGGCCGAGCGTCGTGCAGCAGGGTGAAGACCCGCTCCAGGCCGTCGGCGGTCACGAGGTCCAGATCGGGCATACGGCGTCCAAGCAGGGGATGGCCTTCGCCGAGGTCGTATTGGATCTCGAGACCTGACATCATCGCGGCGAACCGCTTGCGAGGCTCGTCCATGCTCAGGAGCTCGGTCATGGTGTCGCGCAACGCATCGATGCGCTCGTCAGTGCCCCTGAGCACCATCTGCGCCATGGTGTTGCGCAGCACACGGGCACCAACCGGATGCCGCTCGGCGTGGTACGTGTCCAAGAGGACCTCGGGTGAAGTCCCCTTGATCACCTGGGCCAGCTTCCATCCGAGGTTCACGGCATCTTGCACGCTGATGTTGAGGCCCTGTCCACCTTGGGGGGGATGCACGTGGGCGGCATCGCCCGCGAGTAGGACACGGCCCTTACTGTAGGACGCCGCCTGCCGGGTCATGTCCGTGAAACGGGAGATCCACGAAGGGCTGTGCACCCCGTAATCCGTCCCGTCGACGGCGATGAGCGCCTCGCGTACGTCCTCCAATGTGGGCTCGCTCCTGTGCTCGAGGAGCGTTTCGGTCAGTACGACCCGCATCGACCCTCCGTCCCCCCGGCCGATGCCACCACCCCCGCGCAGGCCGATCTCCGGCTCCTCATCCATCTCGACCTCCGCGATCAGCCAGCTGGTCGTTGGATCCCAACCGGGGAACTCGATGCCGGCCGCCTTTCGGATCACACTGCGTCCTCCGTCGCAGCCAACGAGGTAGTCCGCCCGTCGCGATCTGCCGTCGGATAGCTCGACGTCGACACCCTTGTCGTCCTGCGCGAAGCCCGTCACCTCACGTTCGCGAGCAATGGGCACCCCTAGCTCGCTGACCCAGGCGGCCAGTATCCGCTCGAATTGGCTCTGCCACAGCGCGAGCCCGTAGTTGTGGCGTGTGGGGAAGTCGCCGATGTCCAAGGGAATCCCGGCGAACGCCTGGACCTGCATCGCCTGCCCTTCCGCGAGGAAGCGATCGGCGATGCCTCGCTGATCGAGCACTTCGATGGTGCGCGAGTGCAGACCGCCCGAGCGCGAGCCGTCGAGCTCCTGGCTCGCCCTCCGCTCCACGATTGCGACATCAGTCCCCGCCAATGCCAACTCGCCCGCCAGCATCAGACCCGTCGGCCCTCCTCCGGCGATCACCACTGCATGATCAGTCATGCGCCTCCCCCTTCTCGATTTGTAGGTCCTGGCTCGGACCGGAAATTCTGCACACCGACCGGGCCGTTGCTGCAAGCGCTGGGTGCGCGCTACGCTTTGAGTGGCGAGGAGTACATGGTCTCGCTTCCTTTGTTCGGTGCGGCGGACAATCCCCTTGTGATGCGGTCCGCCGCGCGCTCCGCGACGTACGGCACCGTAGAACCGCTCAGGAACATCTCCTCTCAGTCCACGGACGGAGCGCCTCAAAGCCCGAAGATCGCGCCGGTGGGTGTCATCGCGCCGCCCTCGAACGAGAAGGCGGGACCGCCACCCGGGTTGTCATCATGCTCAGACAATCAGCGAGGTCCACATTCGGGTGAAGACGGCTCCGAGCCTCGGCGATGCCGTTACGCGACGCAACGGCGGTGAGGCACGCACGTGTGCACAACGTTCACCCAACTGGTTGCCGCGGTCCCTCAGGTGGCGCCCTCCTCGGTCCGAGAGGTCTCGTAGTGACCGCCTCACGGTGGCGCGAGAGGAGGATTGGTGGCAGAGCAGGCGGCGCCGCAAATTCGCCGGCCCGTCGGCGCCGGCATCCTTGGCTTCGCTGTCGCGTGCCTGGTGCTCTCCCTGAGCTTGGTCGTGTTGAACGGGATCGGGACCGGAGTCGGCGCGTCCGGAGTTCGCAACTCGCACCGCCATGGCTCCGCCAGGCACGTTCACGCCAGGGTCGTCTCGACGAACCGTCATTTCAGCTCGCGCTACCTGGGGAACGATGACGTCCCACCCCGTCCCAAGCCTCCGGAGTCCACACCGGCAACGGTCACCCCTGCCCCTGCCCCTGCCCCTGCAAGTCCGGTTTCGACGACGCCGCCGCCTGCACCACCACAACCACCCCCGCCCCCGCCTCCGCCAGCACCCGCCCCCCTGCCTGGCCGTGGAGCGGCCACCGCGTACGGTTGCGCAGCTGCACTCAGTTACCTCGCGAGTTACTCCGCGCCTGGCTTCACGTTCCAATGCCCGGGGGCGGCGCTCGGCCACCAGGCCATGACTTGCATCAACGAGCCAGGTGTTTGCGCGAACGAGAACCTCATCGCAATTGCGGACCCCTGTCCAGCGGCATACATGAACGAGGCGTCCAACTCGTGGGTCCTGACGGGAGCTTCCGATGCGCCCATCGATCCCTACGGAGCCTGCGGCTGAGAGAACGCACGTGCCGCGGTGGGTCCTTCTCAGGTCCGGCGGTGAAGCTCGAGCTCACTGCGTTGTTCCGCGCGTCGCTGACGCCGAATCTCAAGTTCGTTGAAGCAAACGAGTTGAATCTCGTGTCGCCACGAATGCTCGTTTCGACGAGCGGAACGTTGGGGGATGTCGCGATCGACCAGGCTGCAGTCGCTTCTCTCTGCGGTTCCCCGGTCGTCTCCAGCTCTCGCCGTGAGCATCATGAGCTGTCGATGAGCGAGTTGATCGTCGCATTGAGCTTGGTTTGATTCAGGACATGCACGTACACCTCTTGCGGATGGTCCACGCCTGACCCCCAGGACAATCCACCCTCGGTGTTGATGACGGCGGCACCACCCTGACCGAGCTCTGAGAAAATCTCCGACCCTTCTCCGACTGCATACAACATCGTGGGTCCGTCCCAGTCACCGTCGCCCGGTGGCCCGCAATTGAAGAGCTTGGTATAAACGATCCGCATCGGGTTCTTGGGGGGCACCGAGGTGCAGAGCGTGGCCCCGACCTTCGTGTTGATTCCCGTGAACCCATCGACCCAGGCGATCGGCGTCGGCCAGCCATGGCTCCCCACCAGCGATGCCGTGGCCGCAATGTCGAGTTTCTCGTTGGTGAACGGAGGACCTCCAGTTGGGAAAAGTCCGTCTTCGATCACCAGCCTCTTCACCTTGGCGGCTACGAGCTTTCGTCCGGCAAGCGTGCTGCCTTGGCCCGGACCCGAATGCAGAAGGCCGGCCAGGTTGGTGTCGCCACCGAGGGCGACGACCGTCACGCTGTGGTCCGGCTGGGCCGCTAGCACGCGACGGTAGAGCGGGACCGCCGGCTGCGCTTGTGAGCTGTTCCGGATGGCGTGGGGGAGCTGCGCCGCCAGGACATCGCTGTACCCGTGTGGCGCCGTATTCGCGGCGCTGTCCGCCACGACCCCGACCGGGATCTTGCTGTGGCCATAGGCCGTGTCGATGGCATCGAGCGCGGCGGCGGCCACCGGGTTTCGAACGTCCGACATAACGGCGAGGATCTGGACCTTGCCCCGTTGCTGCAGGACATTGGCCATCCCAACCGCCGTGGCGTCATCCCACCAGAGGGAGAGGTCCGTGTCGATGATGATGCGCTGCGGACCACTGCTGGTTGTGTTCGCCGAAGCCGCAGTGGTCGATGTGGACCCGGAAACGCCGGCGGCAACGACGAGCGCCAACAGCAGCGCTCCTGCAAGCGAACGACTGCCCAGGATCAGAGTCCCGCGTCCCGCGGCTGGCGCGGCCCTCCGCATTGGGATTCCTCGGGCCAACCTCAATGGTCTGAATCCGCGCTTGCACATACAGCCCGGCGACAAGCCTGCGGACCTCGTCGGCGATCGGGCCGGCGGTGCGGCTGTCGCACCCCTAAAGAACCTCTGCCTTTTCGGCCTCGGCACGCATCTCGGCGGCGTCTTCGCCGAGGAACCAACCTTGGCCCACCAGCTCGTCGAGCCGGCGGTCGAACCGCTCGACGTAATCAAGGTGGTTCTTGTAGAGACGCTCCACCACGGCTCTGGGTAAGGGCATTTCGATGCCCACCACGCCGAAGGCGGGCGTCCCGTCCTCCGTCACCCCCGGATTCGACATGTACTGCAACCTGGGTACGTCGAGCTGGACACAGCGGACGCCTCCCCGGGTGTTGCCCTGCTCGTCCTTGGCGAAGAGTCCCTCCGGGCCGACTTCGATCCGATCCGCCCGGGGAGGAATGACGCCATCGGCCACCCACTGCACAAGGTGGTCCAGCGCCATGCTGAACAGCTCCCCGTGGGGCAGGCTGTTCATCTGCGCGTCGTCCGGCACGCGGCCCGCGGTGCCCAGGGGATCGTTCTGCCACATGGCGGCCTGGTCGTAAGGCGGGTATCTCGTGCCCATGTGGGCGACACCGGCGAGCTCGTAGAGCCGGTACCGGTCACCCGGCTCGTCGGCGTCCGGACGACGGTACGTGCGGCCCTCGCGCCCAGGACGGTTCGGGTTGGAGATGTCACCATCGCTCAGCACCTGGACGATCGGCACGTCGCAAGGGCCGAGCGCCACTGAAGTCGACCCGGCCGGGGACAATCCAGTCGACCCCGTCGGGAACAAACCTTGGTAGACGGGCGAGCCGTCAGCGAGGCGGTACGTGTTATGGCCGTTCAGGATGTAGTCGACCACGACCCCCCCAGTCTGTGAATGGCCGGCCAAGATCAAATCCCGGACATCGGGGAAGGGTCCCTCCCCTGTGCCGAGAGCCGCCCCGATCTGAGCGAGGATCGGCGTCGACAGCACGTTTACCCGCCGCATCTGTTCCATCCTCGCCTGCATGGCCGAGGGGTCGCGAGGCAGACTTGGGCCCAAGCCGGATCCCTCCTGCGGAGGGGTGTCGGACCAGATGTCCAGCGAGACGTACCTGTCTTTGTTGGATGGCTTCACGAAGGCGTCGAGTGGGGCCTTCTGGGAACAAACGCACGCCCACGCGTGCCCCGAGCGCATGATGTAGGGAGCGGTGTAGATGAAAATCGGGGCCGCACTCGCCGCGTGCAGGGGCTCGACCAGGACCGTTCCGCTGAAGCGCGACCTGTCGCGGGGTCGGCGCACGAACATTGTGGTCGTGTACGGATGGCCGTCCACTTGACCTGTGGCGAACCACTCTTCCTCGAGATAGCCAAACTGGTCGATACTGCCGCGGAAGGCGCCGCTAGGAGCGAACGGCTCCCCCTTGGACGGAGCTGGGGTGATGCTCGCAGGATTGACCGTCATCGCGACTCCTTAGCTAATGTCCCGGCGGGTTGAAACCCTGTGAAAGTCGGGCTCATGCACGGTGTCCAGTCCGTGGCTCAGTCCTCAATGGCCTCCTGACGTCATTCTGTATCGAATCGAGACGTGGACGTGCGTCGGCGCATCTTCGGCCTGGTTGGCTCCACCGGTCTGGGTCAGAACTCCTCGTCACCCGGTGACCGACCTGTTGGCGTACACGATGGCCTTGGTCGGCGCGTCGTAATGCACCATGTAGACGGGGCCGAGCGCGTAGGGCCGGCCCGGCGCGAAGGAGACGGGAGCGTTGGTCCCGGGCAGCACCAGATTCTTGAGCCGGTAGCCGGCGTGGACGAAGCTCGAGACGGTGAGGTTCTTGCCGGCGGCCTTGGCGATGTCGGTGAAGAGCGCCATATCGGTGCAGGCGAACTCCACGCTCAGCCAGGTGTCCTCGGATTCGGGCACGGTGGCGCTGTACGCCCGGATCTGGTCCGAGGGATAAGCCTTCTTGATGATGTGGACGCACTGCTGAGTCCCGGCGTTGTGCCAGATCGCGGCAGGAGGGGTCAGCGGGCTCGAGGTCACCACGTTGGAGAGGTAGGCCGGGCTGTAGTCACCGCCCACAGCGCCGGTGAAGTCGTCCTCACTGATCGCGACCCAAGGGGGGTTGTAGCTGCTCTGGTTGGACGAAAGCCCCTCGGGCCAGATGGCCGAGCCGTCCCCGACGGCCACGACTTCGTTGGCCCCGGCTGACCGGAACTTCTGCGAGATTATCTGCACCTGCTCGTTGGAGGCGACGAGGTCGCCTTGCGGCGCCGAATCCACCGCCGCGGTCACGACGGGAATATGGAGCTTGGTGAGCGCGGACTGCACGAGGGCGACCTCAGACTGGTCCTCTGGGTCGCCGCCGAAGAGGGCCACCTTCTTGTGCTTGAAGACTCCTTGCTTGTTGTAGACACTCAGCTGGAGGGGGTCATAGGCCGAGTTCGGCGGTACGGTGGTGAAGTCCTGAGCCACGCTCGAAGACGTCCCCGCGGCGTAGATCGAGGCGACCACGGGCGTGTTGTGCTCGAGGTAGCAGGTGGCCTCGAGCGGTCCGATGGCGACAAAGACGGTGTCGTCCTCGGTCAACTGTGTGCAGGAGGTCGCCGCGGCCGCCGTGCCCGACGGGTTCACCGGCACGAGGTACGGGACGATCTTGCGGCCGTTGATGCCCCCGTGCGCATTGATGTTGTGGATGATCGCGTCGAAGGCATTGGGGATGCTGCCCCAACTCATGTTCACCCCCAGAGCCCTGATCGCCGCCAAGTCGACGTAGGGGATGCCGACGCGGATGGTCGTCGCCGTGACCCCCGGGGTGTCGCTTGGGGCGGCCGCCGCCGGGCTGACAGCGCTGCCGCAGCACAGGGCGACGATCAACGCCCCGGCGCCGACCAGGTTGCGCTTTGCCATGGTGAACTACCCCCCGTTCGCCGGAGCACGACGTCGCCGGGCGATCACAACCCGGGGGACGAACGGTCCTACCGAGCTGTGAGCACTCGCCTTTCGTGCCGACCTCCTTGCCCAGCGAACTTTGGCACAGGTGCCTCAGAGATGCTCGGCGCGGCGGAGCGGACCTATCTGGACCGACACGTGAAGGGGATCACGAGCGGCGAACGGGCTTCCGCCAAGCCTTAGACGGAGCTTGGGACGAGGATGTCCTCAATCTCGAAGCCGACCCGATCGATGTGGGTTTGCAGTGCCGCGAGGTCGAAGGAATACAGTTCGGCCGCATTCTGCAAGAGGATCTTGTTGGCATCCTCTCGGGTTACGCTGGCGCTCCCGACGAGCGAGGCAACCTTTTCAAAGGTGCGCGGCACGAAGGATTCGAAGTGGGGGTAGTCCACCCCGAACATGGCGGCATCGGCACCGATGTGGAATCCGGGGATCGGATCCTGGTGAGCGTCCTTGCCGACGAGCTGATCGATCGGGAGCTGGCGCGCGTCGAAGGGGGACACGCCGACAAAGCAGTTGAGCCCGAAATAGTCGCTCGGCTGCTTGGCGACCGTACGCTCCCGCTGCATGAACCGGGCGAACGCCATCCACTCGTCGCCCATACCCAAGGTCATGTTGAGGTGGGATATGGCAGGCACCAAGAACATGAGCTGGGTCTCGACGAATGCCACCTTGAGGCCGGGGAAGCGGTCAAACACACCACCGGCGATCATCTGCCAAAGCGACCGGGCCGAGTAGAAACCGTTCTCTATCGACACCGTGAGGATCATTGCGAACCCGGGGGCGCTGTACCCGGGAAGGCCAGCACCACCGTGTTGGCTGATCGGCAGTCCCACGTCTTCGATGGCTGCCCAAACCGGATCGAGCAATGGGTCGAAGAAGTTCGTGCCGCCTGGCTGCAGCGCCGGCATCATGATCCCGCCAAGACCGTGCTCCTTGGCCCAACGGATGTCGGCGACCGCCTTTTCGATGTCGTCGAAGGACACCACCGCCTGACCGGCGCGACGACCGGGGGATTCGGCGCAAAAGTCCGCCAACCATCTGTTGTAGGCCCGTCGGCCCTCCGCCTCGAGCTCAGGGTTGGCCGCTCTTCCGACGTCCTCGAAGCGGTTGACCTGGAACGGCTGGCCGTTGGGGAACAGCACCTCGGCCACAACACCTTGGCCCTCCATGGTCTCCCAGCGCGCCTTGGAGTCCCACTGTGCCTCGAAGCCGTATTCAGGGTTCAGGTTGCCAGCATCGGGGATTCCGGCCACTTCGGCTTCCCTCACCGACTCGTCATAGTCCTCGAGGTATTTCCTCTGGATGTAGTCCCGGTACCCGGCCCTGGAGGCCTTCACGTGACCGTCGACCGAGATGATTGCCGTCTTGGCCATGATGTTGATCCTCCTCGGTGCGCAGCTTCCCCTTGGGGTTTTCTCGCCCAGCTTACGCAAATCCGCTCTCTCGGCAGACTTTCGAGAACCTTGCCGAAACCGTCAACGCGGAGGCGCGGCAGGGTTTGGCGTTCACTCGTTTCGGAATAGCTTCGGCCGGGGTGGATTCGGTCGAGGACCCTCAGCCCACGGTCCAACCGCCCAGGGAAGGGATTGGAAGGTTCGCATGTGAACGACCGCAAGCGAGGGGTGCTTCAACCTTCACCGTGGTGCTAACCGTCACTCAGCGTAAGGTCTAGGAGTGCGGATGGACGGTGACGACGCTGCCGCCATCGGGCGGCTGATCGCCAAAGACGAGATTATCGATCTTGTACATCGCTATTCATACTGTGTCGACCACAGGCTCTACGACGAGGTCGTGGAACTATTCACCGAGGACTGCGTGGTCGACTATGGACCGGAGTATCGCACCGTGCGATCCAGGGCTGACCTCCGGCGAATGTTCGGAAATCCTGAGGCGGGATTTGCTGCAACGAGCCACCACAATGCGAACGTCCTCGTGGCATTCGAAGGCCTTGACCATGCGTCCGTTCGCACGTCCGTGTACGCCTGGCATCAGCAATCCAACGGGATTACACCGCGCCTTTGGGGCTATTACCACGACGTAGTCGTCCGACTTCCCGACGGATGGCGCATTGCTGAGCGGCAGCTTCGAACTTTAGGGACCGAGGATTGGAATGTGGCGATGCATTCGGCTCTCGAGGACGAAGCTCCGTAGGCAGCAGCCCGTCTCCGCTGCGCACGGCTTTACCTGCGCCTTACCGCCCACCCGTAGCGTCCTCCTCAGCATCCGATCGCCCTCGGAGGGGTTTGCCGGATGAAGGCGATCTAGAAGAGGGAGAAAGCGAGAGATGGCACACATCAATCCGGCTACGAGGAGGAATTATCGCCAAGGTTTCGCGTGCCGGCAGTTTATAGGCCCGCTCGCAAGCGTGTCCCTTGGACTGGTGATCATGGCCCTGACGGCGGGGCTTCTCTCCTTCCCTGCTGCAGACGCAGGTGCAGCCAGCAGTATCAAATCAAACAAGCCGTACGCGCAGGCTCAGCTCGTAAAGCTGTCGAATATGCCGTCCGGCTGGACGAAGTCGGATGGAACGTGGGTCGGTACCAGTGCCGATGACAACTCATCCAGCTTGCTGACGATGACGCAGTTTCCAGAACTGTCAACCTGTTTGGGTAATCCCCCCGCGCTCAGCGTGATCGCGGCTGAGGCTTCCAGCCCATACTTCAACAGCAAGGACCAGAACACCAGCGTCCTTGACGTAGCCGATGTGTACACCAGCGCGAACGAGGCGAAAAGCGACTTTCCTCCGCTGAACAACTCCAAGTTCGCGAACTGTTTCGTCCAGGTTGAAGGTCCGTACATAACAATTATGGAGAAATCCATATGGCCGGGCGGAGCCACGTTTGGCAGTCTGGTCGCCTCCGTCTCCCATCAGCCGAGGTACGGAAATGAATCGGGATTGATTGACGTCCAAGTCCCGGTGAATCTCCCAGCAGGACAAGGCACCACGACCGACTTCTTCGTCGTTCTCGTGATCCGAGAAGGAAGATCGACCGCTGAGCTGATGCTCGACCAGGGAGCGACGACCCCCTCAGCTGCTCTCACCGAGTCCTTGGCGAGAACGGTGACAGCCAAGATGGAGGCGCGACCACCGGGTAATGCCATCGTCGACGCCTAGACGTTGTCATGACACCTGCTGGCGCCGCTTTCCACGCAACGCTACGTCGGGCACGAGCACATCTGCTCAGGTGGATCTAATGTTGGCAATGGCAGTTTCCGACGAAAACTGGAGTGTGGCCCATGTATAAGGTCATCGTGGTAGGTACGGATGGTTCGGATCGGGCGGGTATCGCCGTAAGAGAAGCGATGTCGTTGGCCAAGGTGTCCGGTGCTGAGCTGCACGCCGTCAACGTGGTCCACCCGTCCGTGAGCGTCGGTTTCTCTGACTCGCGAGCGCAACAAGATCAGGTGAACAGCATGCGGGAAGAAGCTGAGAAGATCCGGTCACAACTGGTCGCCGACGCAGAAACCGAGGGAGTTTCTCTCAAGATACACAATCCAGGTGGGGATCCAGCGAAGGCGCTTCTTGGCATGGCAGAGAACGTCTCTGCGGATCTGGTCGTAGTCGGCAACAGAGGTATGAGCGGTGCGAAGCGTTTCGTCCAAGGAAGCTTGCCAAACACGGTCGCTCATAACTGCCACTGCGACGTCCTGATCGTCGACACTGGCACCGCTTAACGACATCCGAGCAGCGTCGTCTTGCTGCTTCGAGGACGTGCAGAGAGAGGCTCTCAGGGAGCTTGATCTCCCTCCGTCGGTGGCTAGCCCATACGCCGGACTGGAGTCATGGGTTACTCAGTGGCGACGAGTCGAGCGACGAAGGTAGGTATTCATGCGGGGTTGCTCACCCTGATCCAAAGTGTCGATCAAGGTCGTCAGAGCGGAGAATGCCGATTCGCCAAGCTGAGCTCTTAACTTCTCCTCGATGGCTCGGGCCGCAACCCGCTGCTCCCGCAGATAGTTGGCGCCGAGGTCAGTCAAGGTGACCGACTTCTCCCTCCTGCTGATAGCCGATTCCGCAACCAACACGTAGCCGCGGTCGAGTAGCTGCCCCACGACCTTGCTCGCGCCTTGGCGCGTGATCCCGAGCTCGCGTCCGATGGCGGAAATGGTCGATCCCTGATCCGAGCACAATCGGAGCACCCGACCATCGGGAAAACGTCGCTCACCGAACCCAGCATCCGCCATGGCGATGTCGAGCAGATGTTGATAGCCGAGCCAGGCGCGTCGCAGGGCCGGTCCGAGACCTATCGCCGAAGGGTCAGACGAGCTGCTGCCGTCACTGGTGTCTGGATCTGGTGGAGCCATGTCGGAAGCCACGAGAAAAGATGTTAGCAAACTGTAAACCAGGTTGACAATCTGAGCCGTCGGCCAGATACTCAGAGCATGCAGTTCGCATCCATCTCGAAGCGCAACGGGACCCAGCTCGCTTTGGCATTCCTCTTGGGCTCGGCATTGTTACTCACGGCTTGTGTGTCTACTGCCGTCCCCCGCCCGCCGAGTACCTCCATCGTCTACCGGTTTGGCGTGGTCGGCAACCACGGCGCCATAAGCCAGCTTCAGCTAGATCGACCGACTCCAGTCGCAGGCATCAATGCCCGGATCGTGCAGATTGCCACGTCAAACTCCGACGGCTATGCGCTCACCTCGGACGGAGTGGTGTGGGCATGGGGAGTCGCAAGCTTCGGCGAGCTGGGTAACGGGACCCAACCCGCTTATTCGACCCGTGCCGTCAAGGTCGACTTCCCTGCCGGAGTCAGGATCACAAATCTGGCCAATCCGATGCCTTTTGACGGTGCATTGGCCGTCGACTCGGAGGGTCACGCTTGGGGGTGGGGTCTCAATGCCGACGGCGATCTCTGTCTGTCCGGCCCGACCGAGTTACGGCCTCTCGCGCTCCCACTGAGTGACGTCACCTTGGCCAGCGGAGCTCGGACGCATTCCCTGGTCGACTCGCGAGGCAAGGTCTACGCCTGTGGCTCCGGTGAGTACGGCGTCCTCGGTACCGGCTCCACCGCCAACAGCTCAGTCCCGGTTCCAGTCGTAGGTCTTCCGGCGTCGATACCGGTGAAGGCTCTCACCTCGTCCTGGGAAGGCTCCGGCGCGCTCCTCAGCAATGGCGCGTACTACAACTGGGGGTACAACGCCGCCGGTCAACTCGGAAACGGTTCAACCGACGACAGCGACGTTCCCGTGCAGGTCCCGCTATCCGAACCCGTGCGCCAGGTGTTCCAGGGCGGCAGCGGATCCAAGAATGGCCAGAGTGTCGCCATACTGACAAACGGCGCCGTATGGGCTTGGGGCAACAACGATCGCGGGCAGCTCGGAAATGGCATGAGGACCAGTTCTGATGTCCCACTGCGGGTCGACGTACCCAAAGGGGTGAGCTTTGTCACTGTGAGCTCCGGCGGCTACGCCAGCTACGCCATCGACGGCTCGGGCCGGTTGTGGGCCTGGGGAGATAACAGCAGCGGGCAGCTGGGAACAGGGAGCGGCACCGGCATCGCCACCACTCCGGTCAAAGTGGGCATCCGTGCGGCACAGGTCTCGTCGACTGCCCAGAATGTTGCTGCGTTCCGTAATGGCGCCCGGAGTACCTGATGCATCTGGGCTTCTTGACGGGGAAGGGGACGTGCTTCAGCGTAAGTCCACCTGCCCCTCATCGCCCGCGGTGGGCGGTTACCGTCGTTCACTATCAGGGAGGTCGGCTCCCGTACTCCAGCGGTATCCGGCAGCTCCGGACGGCTGGCTCTCGCTCACCATGCCCGACGTCACATCTCAGGATTGCTTGGGCGACCCATCTCCTCGCAGAAGCGGGCCTGGTCTGCGATGCCGGGACGCCCAGAGGGCAGAGCATTTCGGACCGACGTTGACCCCGTTACGGTGGCAATGAGTCCATGTACGTCATCGATTACGTCATTTACAGCCTTTGGATTGTCTTCTGGTTGGTATGGCTGGTAGCTGGCTTGACCGCCAAGCGGGCGGCTCTGTCACGAATGGGACAGTTCGTCGGCTTGAGGCTCGCCATATTTGTCATCGTGTACTTGGTTATTCGCTTCGGTGTTCTGAAAGGTCACCATGCCATCGTGAGCAGCCCCGTTCTCCAGGGCATCGGGATGGCGCTGTTCTTGCTCGGATTGGGGACGGCGGTGTGGGCACGAGTCCATCTGGGGCGGAACTGGGGCACCCCGATGTCCGAGAAAATGGATGCAGAACTGGTCACCACCGGTCCATATCGGTACATCCGGAACCCCATCTACTCGGGAATCATCCTCGCCGCCATCGGAACATCGGTAGCCATTAGCTGGTATTGGCTCGTCGCCGTCCTCTTGATGGGCGCCTATTTCGTCTACAGCGCAAACGTCGAGGAGCAGACCATGCAGCGCCTCTTTCCCGACACCTATCCGGAATATCAGCGCTCAACCAAGAAGCTGATCCCCTTTCTATTCTGAGCCGTCAGTCGGTCAGCGCAGAAGGACGTTCGCGCGGGAGGTTGACAGGCCGTTCCACGTCATCATCATCGCCGGGCGGGGGTGCAGGCCGACCGGAACCAAGGCATGCGATCCGCCATCCGGTGGCCCTGGCCGACCACAGCAGTCACGCCTCCGCTGGGCTGGACAGCAGCGACAACTACCTCAGGACTTGTCGGGTAAGTCTTTGCAGCAGCATTCAGGGTTGCCGCAACGTTCGACCACGTCGCCACGATCCACCAGGCAGCCGCAGTCGGCACAGCGTAGTTCCATGGGGTCCGATCATTGTATCGAACAGCCGGCTATCCCACTTCGGATATGAGGCTTATGGGTCTTTCGTCCCATGACTGCGGGCTCGCCCTCAGTCAGCCTTGATTGATGAGGACATGGTCGGCGAGGCGGCTCCTGCACATGGACGGCAGCTTCGTCGGTTCAAGCGAACGGCGGGAGGCGATCAGGTGGCGAGTACTCGCAAGCTCCGAAAGGAACTGACTGACGAGGTTGCCAAGCTGCGAGGTCTGCAACAGCCGCTTGATCCGACCCTCGATGACGTGAGCGCTAAGGCACTCGCGATACAGATTCGCGAGCAAGCTGGGATCTGCTTGGATCTCCTCGACCAATACCAGTCAAGTCCGCCCGGGCGAATGTGGTCCGATGCCGAAACGAAGTGCCAACCGCTCCGTGAGGACCTGAAGCGAACGGAAATGCTTGCTCGTGCCGCTTCGGGTGAATGGGAGCGCCGTACCGGCGAGAACGACTAGAGCGCCGATCAATGGTGGAGCCCGACGGATTCTGGTTGTCCCACTTCGCCTCATGCACGCCGGGATCGGGTCGCGGCAGGCCATACGATGGTGTCGTGCGGATTGTTCTGTTGGTCCTGGGAGCGATTCTGGTCCTGCTCGGCTTGGGCTTAGCGTTCACGATCTTCGGTTTACTCTCCATCTTGCTCGGCGTTGTAGCGATCTCAGTGGGCATCGTCATGCTCGGTCGGCTTCCCGCTGGCCGAGGCACCACCGACTGACCGTTTCATACCACCCGGTTGTAATAGTGAGTCTCGGGTGAACCGGACATCACTTTTGGCCACGTGGCATCGACCACCGAGACGGTGGGATTCCGGCTTTGGCTTAACCAGCTACACGGAGACTCCGAGAGTGGGCTGCAGCCGAAGGCCTAGGAGCTCGGTCTGGGCGTAAGGACCACCAGCGGGATAATCCGTTCGGTATTTCGCGCCATCTCAGCGAGCTGCGGATGGCGCTCAGCTGCCTTCGCGAAGAGGCGGTCGCGCTCTCTGCCGGTGGCCTCCTCCGCCACAACGTCAATGGTGTCGCTTCTTACCTCGATCCTCGTGACCGGGTGCTCCTTTAGGTTGTGATACCAGGCTGGATGCTTCGGCGCTCCTCCGTTGGCGGCCCAGATGAAGTAGCGACCATCGTCGGGCAGGTACGCGACCGGGTTGACGCGGCTTGCACCGGTCGTCCCGCCGGTGTGGTGGAGCAACAGAAGTGGCGTACCCTTCCACATGCCGCCGACTCGTCCGCCGTTGGCTCTGAATTCACCAATCACTTTGGTGTTGTATTCTTCGGCGGTCTCAGCCATCGGACTCCTCTCGTTCTGGTGTCGCTTTGGATTTGAGCGCCACCAGACCCCGATCGTCTCTAACCGAGTGCTCCGGGCCCTCGCATCACACTCCTACGAGGTCTGCAGCGTCGAATCAGTCTCAAGGAGAGTTTTGAGACTGGAAAGGACGGCCGGCCAGCCCTCAGAGACGGCTTGCAGAACATCGCTACCGGGATGGAACCCGTCGTGGACAACCGTGAGCTTTACGACCCCGTGCCCGACGTCCTCAATGTCGAAGGCCACCTTGGAGCGGGGCTCAGCCCGCCAGGTATCAGCGGTGGCTTCGTCCATCCCGACCTCGGCGGCCCACTCGGGCGTAATCGTGTGCCAGGTGTAGGCCAGCCTGCAGTAGGGATCGGACTCGAGGATCACCTGTTCGGGGTCGCTCACGACAAGCCCGACTTCCTCGTGCGCCATGTCGTAGGTGGAGCCCTTCTTCCAGTCCGATGTGAAAGGTCTTCTCACCAGCCCTTTGGTGCCGCCAATAGCGCTTCATGAGGGCGGGGTCGGTGAGACCCTGCCACACCCGCTCGGGCGTGGCCTGGATGTAGATCGGGTAGGTGAAGCTCATCATTTGGTTGCTGCGTGTGGCCATTGCCTGGCCCCCAGTCGTCGGTCGCCCGGTTGCGATGTACTGCCATCGGACATATCTACCCATGGTCGAGGTAGACCCAACCTCGCAGCGATGGGGCTCCCACACGCTGCCGGCCTGGGGTCACAAGATTCCTCGTGGAATTGGTCATGCGCTCGCTGCCGTCGTCCTTCCGGCATTTGCGTGGGTGAATCGAGCCCGCCCGCCCCGTGTGCACGGCCCCCGATCACGGGGTGCGTCAGGTGGCCCTGCCCTGCGCCGAACCCATTCCCGGTTCACCGTCTTTTCCGAGCGGCTGGCCATCGACCTGCTCGGCGAGACGGAGGTCTCGGGCACCTGCCCGCTTGCGCGGTTGCATGCGCATCAAGCATGTAGAAGGGGCAGTGCCGATGCTCCTACCTTCGGCCCTGTACAAGGTGCAGCGGCGACGATTCCGGCGAACTGGCTCCGTCCAACGGCCACGGGGGTAGCGACCTCCCCGGCCTGGTCTTCCGGCTACCTCGCCTCCGACGAACGTCCAGACGTTCTACAGTGGCTCTCAGGCCACTCACAGAGATCGATCGGGAGGTGGACCCGATGTTGTCCGGACCGACATGTCGCTCCGCGAAGCCTCCTTTGCAAGGACGAGGAATGACCGGATTCGTCGCGGTTGTAGGCGTTTTGCTGATCCTGATCGTCGCGGCGCCAGCCGGTGCCGAAAGTGGCGACAAGCACTATTGCGATGGGTGCACCCCGCCCTTGACCTATCAAGGTGGCCCCGTTCTCGACACGAACAGCGCCACCGGCCTCACCGTGACACCGATCTACTGGGCACCCTCGGGTACTCCGTATCAATTGCCCGCCAGCTACGAGAGCATCATTGACGGATACGTCATCAACATTGCCGCGGCGAGCGGACAGAACACCAACGTGTATTCCCTCGACGACGAGTACTACGAGGAGACCGCCGGTGCGAAGCAGTACGTGAATTACGACTTCAAAGCGGGCAAGTCGATCGTCGACACTGACCCGCTTCCGGCCAACGGCTGCAAGCCGACCGGTGGAAACACGGCATGCATCACCGATCAGCAACTCCGCGATGAGCTGACGAAGATCACAGGCAAACAGGGTTTGCCGACGGATGCTGACCACTTCTATCCGCTATTTCTCGCGCCCAACGTCGAGACCCAGGACCGAGATGGCTCCAATTCGGTTTCGAGCTACTGCGGATACCACCGTTCTTTCGGTTCGGGCTCCAGCTACATCGACTACGCCGACATTCCCTATGAGCCTGACGCCTGCCCCTCCGGCCAGGCACCCAACGGCAACGCAACGGCGGACGGTGCGGTGAGCACTCTGAGTCACGAGCTCAACGAGGCGATCACGGACCCGGACAATCCCACCTTCGCTTGGAGCGACTCATCGGGCAACGAGATCGGCGACATCTGCGCGCAGAGCTACGGCCCCCCGCTCGGCTCGACCAACCCCAAGGACCCCGGTGGAAGCGAGTACAACCAGGTGATCAACGGCGGCAAGTATTACGTCCAGACCGAGTTCTCGAACCTGGCGTACGACATGTTGGGTGTTGGCAAGGGTTGTGTGCAGAGCGAAGCGCTCGCCCAACACCCGTCGTCGCCGACCAGCAGCACGGTCTCCTATATCTTTGCGGACGCCCTGCCGACAAGGCTGGACGCCAACCGCAAGGCATCGCTCCAGGTGTTCGTCGGGGACACGAGCGGCAATGCGGTGTCAGGCGACCCCCTCACCTTCGAGACGTATTCTCGGACCGGCCACGGCCAGTGCGGGAAGCTGAGCAAGACGCACACGGCGACCGATGACAACGGCAGTGCGACGATCGATTACACGGCGTCCGCCAGCGGCGTGGCCTGTAACCTTGTCGCCATCGAGGCCGACGGGGGTGAGTCGGCTGATTCGGTGATCTATCAGGGCAAGGCGCAGGCGCAGGCGCCGGAGATCCATGCCGAATTCCCGTCATCGGTTGTGGCCGGTGGCGCAGCCACCACGTTCACGGTGGTGGTCAAAAACTCCTCAGATGAGCCACTCCCGAACGCCCAGGTTTATTTCGAGTTCTTCCCCGGCGATTCCAGCGGCACCGTCCAGGCGTCGCAGGCGCACCTGAGCTATTCGACCACGGGCGACACTGGGCCGTTCACACCGATCACTCTGACGGGCGATACCGCATCGGGGGACAGCATCGCTGGCTATGAGGGCCCGCTCCAGGGCAGCACTGTCGCGCCCAAATCCTCGGTGACGTACACCCTCCACCTGTCCCTCGACGGGACCGTTCCCCAGGAGACCTCCAAGAAGCCGCTTCTTGCGATCGAGGCCTACCTCGAGCAGATCGACTCGGCCTCGGGTACCGGAACCGTGCTCGACGACACGTACGTGTCCGACTTGCACGTCACGCGCTGAACACTTCGAGGCGACGGATGGACAGGGCCAGCCGGACGAAGCGGCGCGGGAGGGATCCCTCACTCCAATAAGTAAGGACTCTAAATTTCAGCGGGTGGCGGTTCCCACAACCCCGACGGATGCATCCGGTTTGAATCCTGAACGGCTCTCCGACTCCCTTCGGCTCAGGGACAACGTTGTCGCTCAAGCCACTGCCGTCATCACCTTGACCTCTGCCCTCATCGTGGGTGGTGGCGCCTTATGCCTGATCTTCCGGTTGATTTATCTCCGAGTTTCGTTCAGTGCGGTGTTGGGACAACTTCCAGAGAGTTTGTACCTTTGGAGTGGGCTGATCCAAGTGTCGATACCGGCAGTCCTCTTGGCGATTGGTCTGGCCCATCTCGAACGAGGTGAGCGGTTCGCGACCGCGTCGTGGCGAGCTGCACTCATTGTCGTTTCGACACTGATCTTCGCTGCCGTCGGTTTGCTCCTTCGATTCATTGCCGCTCGACATGTCCGATCCGATCTGACAGGGGGACCGTGGCCAGCCTGGGTCGTCATATCGATCGTAAGTGTCATAGGCGTCATCGCAATGTTCGTGACCACCACGAGAGCGATTCGGCATCAGAGTCTGGCCATTCGAACCATTATTGGAACAGCAGTCTTTATCTTTGTGGCGGCATCGATCGCTGCATGTACGTTGCTTCCTGATGTGAAAGTCTGCGGACCTAGTTTCAGAGCAGAGCAGAATGGCCGGCACTACCTCAGTGGCAACTTGATAGGAACGAACGGTTCTTACGCCTACGTTGCACAGTGGCATACAAATGACGGACACATCGGCAACGGTTTTGTCGCTATCGTTCCCCTGTCAACACAAACGGTCGTGGAGATAGGAACCGGAACAGGATGCGGGGACTAGGGCCTCGCTCAGGGATGCGGTTCCCCGTCGGCGTCGCAGATCGTCTTCCTGTGTGTCGGAGGGGCGAACCTAACCATAAACCCAGCGCCGGTCTGGGCCACCGAGGTGGCGGCCTGACTCAAGGTCTATCAAACGGACCGCGCGTTGAGCATTGTCAGTGCGTTGCTACGTTCCATCCGATCGGTTCTACTTCGGTCCGCGGCCGGATCGTCAGCATTGAAGGGGCAGGGGCGGAGGCTTGAGGTCTGTGGTACGGCCGGGTCGCCGCCCCCCACTACCGCCTGATGCCGCGTGAGCCTACTCTCGGCCCATGGCCATGCCGCAGCCCGGCGATCCGTGTCCGGGCTTCATCGCCCAGCCGGGCCAGTGCTGGCAGATGGTCTACTCCCGCCAACTCCCAGCCACGCATTGCGTCGAGGAGCCGTCATGGACGGACCGCTGGTTCTCGCCGAAGGGTGACCGATGGTTCAAGTGTGGGCTTGTTCCGACCACCTTGAGGGCCTGACGTGCCTGCCAGAGTTCGGGCGGCCTCAGTAAACGCCAATGGCGCAGCTCCCTAGGTATCCATGGGTGCACTCCCCTAAGGGGCTTCCATGGCTCACCCACGACGCGACACCAGTCGACACCAGTTCCCACATCACTATTCAACGCGGATTCAACGGCGCCCAAACGACCACCAGTCTCGGCTTTTCTTGGGTCCGAGCGGCGGTGGCTCCGGTGGCGGTGGCTCCGGCGCGTCAGACCCTCCAGGGCTGTAAAAAGGCTCCGGCTCCGGCGGCGGTGGCTCTGGCGCGTCAGACCCTTCGGGAGGGCTGTAAAAAGGCTCCAGGTCTATTATCCACTCGGGAAGATAAAGACCCGGTCTCGGCGCCCCCTCAAGTCCTGTCGGAGGTTTTGTCCATTGCTCCACCAAAGAGAAGTCGACCTCCCCGCCGAGAAAACGGTTACTCATGAAGAGGACCTGTGTGCCGGTGAAGGTCGCATGGAGAAAGCGGACGTGCCCGCTCTGAAACGTCGCACCCAAGAAATTGGCCACCCCGTCGCTGAACGTCACCTCGTTGAACTGGACCTCTGCGCCGGTGAAGGTCGCATGGCAGAACTGGACCACTGCGCCGGTGAAGGTCGCTTGGGTGAAATTGGCCACCCCGTCGCTGAACGTCACCTCGGTAAAGTCGACGAACCCGCCCCGAAACGCCGCACGGAGGAAGCTGACTTCTGGGCCGGTGAACGTGGCACCGCGGAAGCTGACCTCGCCGTCGCTGAAGGTCGCACCGCCGAAGCTGACCTCACCGCTGAAGGCCGCGCCTTGGAAGTCGACGTACCCACCGCTGAAGGCCGCGCCTTGGAAGCTGAGCTTTTCTCCACTGAACACCGCCTCGTGGAAGTCCCCACCGTCGAATACTGCGCCGGTGAAGTCCAAATCTGAATTGCTCCAACTAACGCGAGCATCCGAACGAAGGTGGTTTCCAATCAGCCGGATGATTGTTTGACGAACCTCTTTTTCTCCCTTCGGTGCACTCTCTGGGTCATAGGGCATTCGGAGGTACGCGCATAGGACATCAATTCCGGCTCGGCGCTGCGGCTCCCAGTCATCGGTTAACCGAACTAGGGCGTGAACCCCAGACAGTCGCACGGCCGCCTGCTCATGCCCGAGCTGCTCCGTCGCTGACGCATACTGTTCGGCCGCTGACGCATATCGCTGATCCGACGACTGGCTTTCCGCGAGCTCCCGTGTATGCCTGAGCGTCACCCGGTTGTGGCAACAGATGCGACGATGGCGAGAGCAGCTATTCCGAGAGAAAGATATGAAGAAAGGTCCGTTGAGGGGAATAGGAGCATCGCAAATCCTCTGTCGTATGGAGAGGAGCGCGAGGCTACGCCCCTCCTGTGCTCCACGCTCCAGGTCATCCGGAGCGAGATGCAACGGTCCGAATGTTCTCAAGGTAAGACCGCTGGGTAGCGTTCGGGTCTCCGTGACGACAGGCCCGTCCGCGGTCACCCTCGCCGGGTGACTCCGATGCCTCAGCCCGGCGACCCATACGCCGACGCCTTCATCGCCCAGCCCGGCGAGTGCTGGCGGATGATCCACGATCCCCAGCTTCAGGCCACGCACTGCACTGAGGCGCCATCGTTGACGGGACGCTGGTTCTCGCCGAAGGGCGACCGCTGGTTTCGAGTCTGCGCCTGTCCTGACCATCTGGACGGGCTGACGGGGCTGCGACAGTTCGGGAGTCCTCGGGCGTGAGGGCGTTCCCTCGCCGCCAGAAGGTCTATTCGTTACCCTGACTGGGATGTGGCGCACTTTGGCGGTCGACTGCTCACGCGGGAGCGCAGCGGAGTTGGTCTCGAGCGATGCCACCCAGCTCTCACAAGACCAGGCGAATCTCAACGAAGCGCAGAGCGCCCTCACGGAGTCCGAAGGCGGCCGCTGACACCGGACCACCTGCACGGGCTAATGAGGCTGAGGGAGTTCGGCCGGCCGAAGTACTAACGGTCGCACTGCGGGAAATCTGCGTCTCCTATTATCCCCTAACGCACTTTCGAGCTAGTTGGCCAGGCTCTTAGTCAGCCTTGCGAAACCCCGTGGCGCGCGGCGCGCCCTCCTCGCTGCGCTGCGCTAAGGCGTGGGTGGGCTCCCAGCCAGCAGTGCGTAGATCTCGACCATGGGGGCGGTCCCGTTGACGCCGTACTGGGGGTTGAACAGTCCGGTTCCGGCTTGGCGTTGTGCCCACATAGTGGACGCGAAACTCTGGGCTTCGGAGGCGTATGCAGCATTGGGCACCACCTGATTGAGCAGGTACAGGTTACGGAAATAGATGGCGTTGAACGCCGTCCCCTGATTGACCAGCGCCGTTCCGGTGCCGAAGTAGGACACGGCTGCGGTGGCCGTCTGTTGCGCTTGGTTCAGGTACGTGGCGATCCCAGTCAGCTGGTACAACAAGGCGCCAGCGCCCACCATCACGCCCTGGTTGTAGCTCCAGATCGCCGTGTTGATGCTCCCGTCGGGATTGACATGGTCGTTGTACAGGCCGCTCGCGGTTCGAAGGCAGGTGACCGTCCACTGGTATGTGGTCGTTGCCCATGCCAGGTCCGGGGTGTTACCGGTGAGCCGGTCCAGTTCGAGTGCGAGCTCTGCGCCGGCCCCGTTCGCAGCGGTGTTGCGCTGGCTTGCTGCAGCGTCCTCCCAGAAGACGCCTCCGGGACAGCCGTCGGCGGTGTTCGTGTCCCACCCGGACATGATGAAGTTGAGCTCGCTCTGGGCCTGGCTGAGGTAGTTCCGGTTCGAAGTCAGCAGGTAGGCGTGGATCAGGTCGAGCCCAACCCACGCGTTGTCGTCGTAGTAGGTGGCACCTCCCGGTCCGAGCGGCGGCGCCACGGCGGACTGGTAGGCGGGTGGCTGTGCCGCGCCCGTGGGGGAGTGCTCCAGCAGGTCGGCGTAGTGGCCGAGACCGGTCTCGCGGGCAGCGACGTCGGAGGAATAGTGAGCACCGTTCGGGGCGCCGTAGAGGTACGCGGTCCCGGCGTAGGCGTTGGTGAACGGCCAAAGGCACGAATAGGTGCCGCACGAGGTGCCTCGGTAGAGCGACTGACGGGCGACGTAGAAGTTCTGCTGGAGAGTGTTGTAGCTCGCGACCGCCTCCTGCTGGTCCGTCGAAATGGCCGAGCCGGCCTGATTTCGCTGGCTCGGCGGTGTTGCGCCGGCCGCCGTCGCCGCGACGGTGATAGAGAGGCAGAGGACCGCCGCGCCGAGGATGGCGAGCACGCGATGAGGGATCGTCATTGAGTCGCTCCTTCGTGTGACCGGCGACAGTGTGACGCCCAGGACTCAACGCTAGATCAAGATCAATGCCGATACTCGGCGGGCGGTCACTCACGAGGACACACCAGGGACCAGCCCCCGTACGATGCTGCCGGTTAGGAACCTTCCGTAGCGAGGCTCCGCAAACCACGACCCACAGCGTTTTCCACGTTGGTCAGACGGTCAGCCCTGGCGGCCTCAGCTTGGAGCGTGGCGATGAAGGCCTCGTCGAGGAATCCGCCGTACGGTACGCCCACTGCTGGCACATCTGCATGCTGCCGGTCGGTGCAGCAACTCGTTGTAGCTCCGGAGTGGGTATTCAGAGCCTGAGGGCATGCCGCCCTGAGTCCCGTACTTGCCTCGGGCTGCAAATGTCAGCTCCCAGCTCAGTCAAGCGAAAAAAGCGGTTCGCCTCGTCGGAGCCCAGAGCATCGAGAGCTGCATCCCACAAGCCGTTGTGTTCTTCCGACCTAGCTAAATCCTGACTCGTTCTGAACTCGCTCAGAAGTACGCCCCTGCCCCACTTCACCGGTTCGGGGCGCTACCTAGATCCGGGAGCGCGAAGGGCGTCTACCCTCGCCCCGTGACCCCGCCCCCAGATTGAGCGCCGCCGTTTCGGTTGCATCCCCGTGGGTAGTGGTGGAGTGGGTTCGGCTCCTCTTCCCAGAGTGCTGGGCCCTTTGGCGACGGCCCCCGAGTTCTCACTGGCGCACTCGGGGGCCGCTTCGCGTCAGGGCGCACTCGATTGAGGAAACACCCGGTCGGGTGATTTCAGGGCCTGGCCTTGTGGGCATAGTTCGGGTGCACCTACGTCAGTCACGTCGGGGGTGTGCGTGAGCGGCTTCCCGGAGGGTCACTGGGAAGCCCTGCTCCGCGTCTGAACGCCGTCCCGCTTCGGCGGGGTCGTTTCGCGTTGACTGGGCCACTTAGCCGAGGGCGACGACGCTGCCTGCGAATGCAGCGGCAAACCCAACCACCAGCAAAAGGACACCAACCCACCTACCCCTGAGGTTTCCAGTGAGACTTTGTTGGACTGAGGTGGCCAAGAGAGCGTCCACAGTTCTCGATGACACAAGGGCCGCCGGACATTCGGGAACGTCTGGCGGCTGCCATCCGGGCACTACCGCGCCTCGTACCTTGCCCCGGACGGGAAGCGCCGCGCCAGCGAGACCACCTTCGACACTGTGGCCGACTGCGACGAGTGGCTGGCGACCATCCAGGCCGACCTCGTCAAGGGGAACTGGCGGCCACCGGAGCCGAGCCGCGAGACCGTGGGCGCCTACGCCAAGCGCTGGCTCGCTCTCGGCGCAGGACGTGACGGTAAGCCGCTCTCCCCCACCACCGCGGAACTGTACGACTTGCTCTGGCGCCGCTTGCTCGAGCCGACCTTCGGCGACGTCGCGCTCGATGACGTTTCCGTCGAGACGGTGCGGACGTGGCTCGCGGAGGCGAGGGCCGAGCATCCGGAGAGCACCCAGCCCGCGAAGGCCTACCGCCTGCTGCGCGCCATCCTCAACCTCGCGGTGGACGACGAGAAGATCCCCGCGAACCCGTGCCGGATCAAGGGCGCCGGCACGGAGACCGCTCCCGAGCGCCCCATGGCGAAGCCCGAGCAGGTGCTCGCCATCGCTGACGCCATCGAGGGCCAGTACCGCGCGCTCGTCATCCTGGGCGCCTGGTGCTCACTGAGGTTCGGAGAGCTGGCAGGCCTTCGGCGCTCGCGCGTCGACCTCCTCCACCGGAAGATCCACGTCGTCGAGCAGGTCGTCGAGTTGAACGGTGGCAAGACCGTGTTCAAGTCGCCCAAGACGGACAGCGGCCGTACGGTCGACGTCCCGGCCGAGCTCGTCCCCATCCTCGGGGACCACCTGAGCCAGTACGTCGGCGGCGGCCCCAGCGCCCTGGTGTTCACCAGCCCCGAGGGCCACCCGCTCCGGCGGACCAAGTTCCGCCCGCGGTGGCCAATGCCTGCCGGACGGCCGGCGTGTCGGGCTTGCAATTCCACGATATCCGCGGCTCTGGCGCGACGTGGGCGGCGGTTGCCGGCGCCACGCTGCCGGAGCTGATGCACCGGCTTGGGCACAGCACCCATACGGCTGCACTGCGCTACCAGCACGCCACGAACGAGCGGAATCGCGAAGTCGCGGACCGTCTCGGCGCGCTGCTCAACGTCACCACGGACGAGGGCGCCGACGTGGTCGAAATTGCGCCTCGTTGAATCTCGCTATCCAACCTAGGTTCAACGGCGGCATCCGGCCGACTCGCTGACCGCGCACCAGTCGAGCGTTCTTCCTAGTCAAACCGGGTGTCGGAGGGGGGACTTGAACCCCCACGCCCTTGCGGGCACCAGCCCCTCAAGCTGGCGCGTCTGCCTATTCCGCCACTCCGACGGGCCTGCAACTGGAATGCAGCGTTCGGAGATCGTAGCGCGTGACCATCGGCCCTCTTTCGGGGACGAGGTCCCTCCACGTGGATCGGCAGGACCGATCCGGCTCCGTCCGCTCTCCCCTATTGCCCCGGCAGTGACGGAGTCGTGTTGCTGGTGGATTCCGGCGCCCGGACGGCCCACAGCTGTGCGAACCAGAGGAGGCTGGTGCTCCGCGGCATGGCAGTGACGCCGCCGATGGTCCGGCTCCACACCAGCGCCGTCGGCTCCGCGAAGAGGGGCAGCGAGACCATCTCGTCCCACAGCTGCGTGTCCGCCTCGTTGTAGTAGCCCGCCGCTTTGTCGGGGTTGAGCTGCTTGGAGGCCGTCTCCACCAGTTGGTCGAACTGGCTGTTCGAGTAGCCGGTCCAGTCCTGAGACCCGTTCTTCCCCGCCGGCCCGAGCAGCTGCGTGTACCACGCCATGGTCTGGCTCATGTACGGCGTGAAGGTCACCGGGAGCACCGCCAGATCGGCGAATCCAGCCGCCAGCACCTGGCCCGTCTTCGTCGCACCGGCGACCGGGTTCAGTGTGGTGTCCAGGCCCGCCGCCTGCAGCTCGGCGCGCATGGTCGGCGCGGCCGCCGTCGCCCAGGGGTCGCTCGAGTCGTAGATCATGTGCAGCTGGAAGGGGGTGCCGAAGGCCGAGTGGTAGTACGGGTCGCCAGCGGTGCGGACGAGGCCTGACGCCGTGATGAACGCGGCCGCTTGCGTCGGCACCGGTGTCACCGGGAAATTGACGCTGCCGCCCGCTCCGATGACGGTGGTCGACGTCGCTGACGTCGGAGGCGGGATGGTCGTGGTCGAGCCGGTGGTGGCAGGCGTGTAGTTCTGCTGGCCCTGCACGTAGACGTGGCTGTCGCCCGGCGTGATCGCCGGCCAAGCCCAACTCACCTGCTGGTTCACCAGATCCTGGCGATTGATGGTCAGGGCGATGGCCACGCGGAGATCGGGTGAGAGGTCCGATTCGAGGTCGCTCGCCATGTCCAGCTGCAGCAGCGTGGCCGAGGTGTCCACTTCGCTCTGCGCTCCGGGCAGCCCCGTCATCTGGGTCAGGAACGATTGGGTCACCGCGGCCGGTTCCGCCACCTGCACGAAACCCGAGGCCATCCATTGGGCCAGTTGCGCCGTCGAAGATGCGATGTGGATGGTGATGGAGCGCGCGTTGGCCGGTGTCCCCCACCACTTCGGGTTCTGCACCAGGGTGATTGTCTGGGGAGCCACCGCGCCGATCTTGAACGGCCCGCCCGACAGGTCGATGTCCGGGCTCACCGTGAGGCAGCTCGGGTTCCATCCCACCTTCTCCATGACGTGGGCCGGTACCAGGTTGTCGAAGAGCATCTCCCAATCGGCGAAGGTGGTCTTGAACTTCACCGTGACGGTGTGGCCCCCGTTCGAGCCCACCACCGATGCAATGTCGCGGTAGCCCGCGATGCTCGCCACGTCGGGTGACGAGACGACCGGGTCGCCCCGCTGTTCCTCCCACGCGTACCTGAAGTCCGCGGCCGTGATCGGCACGCCGTCGGACCACACCGCCTTCGGGTTCAGCGTGTACACGATCGTCTCCGGGCTCGTGTTCACCAGCTCCGAGGACTCCGTCAGCTCCGAGTTGGGCTTGGGCGTCCCGTCGGCGCCGACCACGTACGGGCTGGGCAACACGCCGGCCAGGACCGTCTGCGTCCCCGGGTTGTCCCCCGCCGGCGTGTTGGGGTTGCAGCCCTCCGGGCTCTCGGTCATGCCAAACGAGATCGCCCCACCGGCGACGCCGACGTAGGTGACGGTCGTGCCGCCCCCGCTGCTGCCCCCGCACGCCGAAGCCAGCACGGCCAACACCGCGACCATCCCCACCAGCCACCGCCAGCGCCGGGGGCGTCGGCCCCGGCCCGTCACTGCAGCCGGAGGTCCAAGGTGATCGTCGTGAGGGCGAAGACGATGGCAACCGTGACCGTGATGCGATCCAGGTTGCGCTCCACCACCGTCGAGCCCTGCGCCGCCGCCCCCACGCTGCCGCCGAACATGTCGGACAGGCCGCCGCCCTTGCCGCTGTGCATCAAGATCAGGAAGATGAGCCCGAGCGCGGCGAGCACCTCGATCGCAATGTAGATCCAGGTGACGGTGTCCAATGTTGCCAACACGGCGAAGCCTCCAACTTGCGGCCGAACACGCCTGTTCGGCCTAGGAACGGTAGCAGGCGGCCGTAGCCCGAATGATGTCAGTAAAGGCTGCGGCTTCGAGGCTGGCCCCGCCCACCAGGAGGCCGTCCACGTCCGGCTCGGCCATCAGGTCGGCTGCGATCTCGGCGTTCACCGACCCCCCGTACTGGAGTCGGATGCTTGCCGCCGCCTCGTCCCCGCCGAGCTTGGCCACCAGGGAGCGGATGAACACACAGGCGTCCTCGGCGTCCACCGTGGTGGCCGCCCGGCCGGTCCCGATCGCCCAGATCGGCTCGTAGGCGATGACCAGTGCGCCCACGACGTCGGCGGTCAGTCCCGACAGCGCGGCGAGCACCTGCTCCTCCAGGACGCTCTCCGTTTGACTGCGGTCGCGCTGCTCCTCGGACTCCCCCACGCAGAGCACGGGTGTCATGCCGTTGCGCAGGATCGCCCGCAGCGTCGCCGCCACGGTCGCGTCGTCCATGCCGAAGAGGGTCCGCCGCTCGGAGTGCCCGACGATGACGTACGCCGTGGAGAGGCGGGCCAAGAACCGCGGGCTGACCTCTCCGGTCCGCGCCCCGCGTCCTCATCGGAGCAGTGCTGCGCGCCGAGCGCGACGGGGATGTGCTCCTTCTCCACGAGCGTCTGCACCGTGCGCAGATCGGTGAAAGGCGGGTGGACCGACACGTCGACGCGGGCCACGTCGTCGGGCTTCAGCCGCAGACCGAGGTCGCGCACCGTGTGCAGCGCCTCAATGTGGTCGTGGTGCATCTTCCAGTTCCCGCTGACCAGCGGGCGGCGCGTGCTCATCCCCGCGGCGCGTTGGGTGCGTGGCGCAGGGCGTCGATGCCCGGCAGGTGCCCCTCGCGCTCAATGAAGGTCAGCGACGCGCCCCCACCGGTCGAGACGTATCCCACCTGATCGCACAGGCCCAGCTCCTCCAGCGCGCTGGCGCTGTCGCCGCCGCCCACCACCGAGAACCCGGGGCTCTTCGCCACGGCCTCGGCCACGATGCGCGTGCCACGGGCGAAGCGCGGGTCCTCGAAGGCCCCCAGCGGGCCGTTCCACAGCACGGTGCCCGCACCCAGGACGACCTCGGCGAAGGCGGCCGCCGAGTCGGGACCGATGTCCAGCCCGTTCCACCCGTCGGGCAGGTCGCCCTCGATCACCTTGACGCTGCCCCGCGGGCCGTGGCCCTCCGCCGGCGGCCCGAAGGTGCCGCCGGGCTCGAGTGCACGCGTGTCGGTCGGGAGCAAGATGTCCACCCCGGAGTCGAGCAGCGCCCGGCAGTCCGCCAGGTGCGACTCGTCCAGCAGCGAGCTGCCGACGTGCTGGCCCCGCGCGGCCAGGAACGTGTAAGCCATGCCGCCGCCGACGACGAGCGTGTCCACCTTGGCGGCCAGGGCCTTGAGCACCTGGAGCTTGTCCGCCACCTTGGCGCCCCCGACGACAGCCACGAACGGCCGGGCCGGCTCCTCGAGGATCCCGCCCAGGACCTCGACCTCGCGGGCGAACCGCAGCCCCGCTGCGCTCGGCAGGAACTGGGGCGGCCCCACAATGGAGGCATGGGCGCGGTGGGCGGCGCCGAAGGCCTCGTCCACGTAGGCGTCGAAGCCGGCGATCAGGCGCTGCACAAATGCGGGGTCGTTGGCCTTCTCCCCCGGGTCGAAGCGCAGGTTCTCGGTGAGCTCGACGCCGGGGCACAGCGCTTCCAGCCGCTCGCGCACCGGGTCCATCTCCCAGCGGGGGTCCGGGTGGCCGCCCGGCCGGCCGAGATGCGAGGCGGCCACCACGTCGGCCCCTTCGTCCTGGAGCCAGCGCAGCGTCGGCAGCGCGGCGGTGATCCGGAAGTCGTCGGCCACCGTGGCCTGACCCCGCACCCCGATGTGCAGAGGGACGTTGAAGTCGACCCGCACCAGCACGCGCTTCCCGTCGAGGTCGGGGAGGTCCCCGAGCAGCGGGATGCCCTGCAGCGGGTCGGGCACGGTCAGTCCCCTACCAGGACGGCCAGGTCGACCAGGCGGTTCGAATAGCCCCACTCGTTGTCGTACCAGCCGAAGGTCTTGACCAGCGACAGCTCGGTGTTGATCGGCATCACCATCGTGAGCTCGGAATCGAAGGTGCACGAGGCGGGCGATCCGACGATGTCGCTCGAAACGATGGGGTCCTCGGTGTATTCGAGGACCCGGTCCAGCGGCGGCTTGGCCGCCGCCTCGGCGAACGCCGCGTTGACGTCGGCCACGGACGGGTTGCCCTGCACCACCGCGGTGAAGTCCGTGATGGAGCCGGCCGGCAGCGGTACCCGCAGCGAGTAGCCGTCGAGGCGTCCCTTCATGGCCGCCAGCACGAGGCCGGTGGACCGGGCCGCGCCGGTCGACGTGGGCACGATGTTGGTCGCCGCGGCCCGGGCCCGGCGCAGGTCCTTGTGCGGCAGGTCGAGCAGGTTCTGGTCGTTGGTGTAGGCGTGCACCGTCGTCATGAGCCCGCTCACGATGTCGAACTCGTCGTCGATCACCTTGACCATGGTGACGAAGCAGTTGGTCGTGCACGACGCGTTGGAGATGACGATGTCCTTCTCGGGGTCGTAGTCCCGGTCGTTGACGCCGATCACGAACGTGGCGTCGGCGTCGCCCGACGGCGCCGAGATGATGACCCGCTTGACCGACCCGCCCAGATGCCCGGCCGCGGCGGCCCGGCTGGTGAAGATCCCCGTGGACTCGACCACCAGGTCGACCCCGAGGCCGTCCCAGGGCAGCTCGTCCGGCTCCCGCTCGGCCATGACGCGGATGTGCCGCTCCCCGACCAGCAGGTCGCTGCCCTCGACGTCGACGGGCACGGGCAGGCGACCGTGGGTCGAGTCGTAGCGCAGCAGGTGGGCCAGCGTCTCCGGCGACGTCAGGTCGTTGATCCCCACGACCTCCACATCGGCACCGTTGGCCAGGATGGCGCGCAAGAAATTCCGCCCGATACGCCCGAAGCCATTGATCCCGACCCGCACCGTCATCTCGCCCCTTCCTCTCGGGTCCCGGCTATGCCAGCAGACCCGACAGCGCCTGCGCCAGTTTGGCCGGGCTGTGCACCAGGGTGTTCTCTCCCGTCAGGGGAACGTCGTGCACCGCGACATCCGTCGTGCCGATGCCCATACCCCTGATGCTGTCACATAGCACGACGTCGACCGCGACATCGTGCCTGGTCAGGGCCGCGACGTGGTCTGCCACGTCGAATCCCTCTGTCTCCGGCACCTCGGGATGCAGGTTGCAGACGTAGACGACAAGGCCCTTCGAGGAGGCCACCGCCTCGGCGATGCCTCGCACCGCCACGGCGGCCAACACGCTGGTGAACAGGGATCCCGGCCCGATGACGATCTGGTCCGCCTCGGCGATGCGCTCCACGGCCAAAGGCGGCGGCTGGGCGTCCCCGGGCACCAGCGAGACCCGCTGGATGTCGGCCGTTCCCTTGACCGCCACCTGCCCGGCCACCGTGCCGTGGTCGGACTCGGCCTTGAGGACGACGCGCTCGGAGGTGGCCGGGAGCACGTCGCCGCGGGCACCGAGCAGCCGGGCCGCCTCGGCCACCCCGAGGACCAGGTCGCCGGTGGCGTCGATCAGGCCCGCCAGGATCAGGTTGCCCAGCGCGTGGCCCGCCAGCTCGCCCTCGTCGTAGCGGCGCTCGAAGGCGCCGGCCAGCGCGCAGTCCTCGTCGGCGAGGGCGATGAGGCACTTGCGGATGTCACCCAGGGCCACGACGTTGAGCAGCTCGCGCAACCGCCCGCTGCTGCCCCCGTCGTCGGCCACCGAGACCACGCCGGTGAGCAGGCCGGCGTAGCGCCGCGCCGCCTTCAGCGTGACCGCCGTCCCGTGCCCACCGCCGATGGCCACGACCGAGGGCCGGCCCCCGCGACTCATCGGTCGATGTCCCGGTGGAACACCGACACAGCCTCGCCGTGCTCACTCAGCCGCGTCGCCAGTTCCCGGGCCAGCGTCACGGAGCGGTGCCGTCCGCCCGTGCAGCCCATGGCGATGGTCAGGTACGACTTCCCCTCCCGGGCGAAGGCGGGGAGGATGCTCGTGAGCAGCTCGTCGACCTTCTCCAGGAACGCCTGGGACTCGGGCTGGCCCAGGACGTAGGCCCGCACCGGCTCGTCCTCCCCGCTGTACGGCCGGAGCTCTTCCACCCAGAACGGGTTGGGCAGGAAGCGGCAGTCGAACACCACGTCGACGTCGAGCGGGATGCCGTGCTTGTAGCCGAAAGACACGACCGACGTCTGCATGTGCGCGGCCTCGTTGTCGCCGAACGCCTCGAGGATGCGCAGCCGGAGCTGGTTGGAGTTCAGATCGCCCGTGTCGACCAGGAGGTCGGCGCGCTCGCGCACCGGCTCCAGCAGCTTGCGCTCGTCGACGATCGACTCCTCCACCCCGCGCGCCGCCAGGGGGTGGCGCCGCCGCGTGCCCTCGTAGCGGCGGACCAGGACGTCGTCGGGCGCGTCGAGGAAGACGACCCGCACGCGCTTGCGGGTGGCCCGCAGCTCGTCGAGCACGTCGGGCAGGTCGTCGAAGTACTCCGAGCCGGTGTTGCTGCCACCGCGCCCGATCACCAGGGCGACCCGTTCGATGCCGGACCCGGGACGGTCGACCATCTCCACCATCTTCATGATGAGGCCGGCCGGCAGGTTGTCGATGACGAACCAGCCGACATCCTCGAGAGCCGCCGCCGCGGTGGAACGGCCGGCGCCGGACATCCCCGTGACCACCACGAACTCGCTCATCGCCCTCCAGCCTTGTGCCCCATAGCATTGTGCAGGGCCTCGTAGACGGCGAGTCCGACGCTGTCGGGCAGCCACGAGCGGGACAGGAGCTCCTCCAGCGAGGCCGCCCGCACGGCGTTGACCCCGCCCATCTCCTTGACCAGGCGCGCCTTGCGGGCCGGCCCGAGGCCCGGGATGTCGTCGAGCACGCTGCGCGTCATCCGCTTGCCGCGGCGCTCCCGGTGGAACGTGATGGCGAAGCGGTGCGCCTCGTCACGCACCCGCTGGAGCAGGTAGAGGGCATCCGAGCCGCGGCGCAGACGGACGGGGTGGGGCGAACCCGGCCGGTACACCTCCTCGAATTGCTTGGCCAGCGAGGCGAGCTCGACCTCGTCCTGCAGCCCGAGCTCGCGTACGACCCGCTCGGCGACCCCCAGCTGCCCCTTGCCCCCGTCGACGACGATCAGGTTGGGCCGGTAGGCGAAGCGGCGTGGTCGCCCGTCCGCCTTCGCCTCCGGCGCCTGCTTCAGGGCAGTGAGCCGGCGCGTCAACACCTCCTCCATGGCTGCGTAGTCGTCATTTCCGGGGACGGACTTGACCTTGAAGCGCCGGTAGTCCGACCGCTTGGCCAGGCCGTCCTCGAACACGACCATGGAGCCCACGTAGTCGGTGCCCTGCAGGTGGCTCATGTCGTAGCACTCGATCCGCAAGGGCGCCTCGCGCAGCGAAAGGGCGGATTGCAGCTCGGTCAGCGCTTTCGACCGCGCGTTGTGATCGGCGGCCCGCCGCAGCCGGTGGCGGGCCAGATCCTCGCCGGCCGAGCGCGTCACCGTCTCCTGCAGAGCCCGCTTGGCGCCGCGCTGGGGGACCGCGATGTCGACGGGACCGCCCCGCACGGTGTGCAACCAGCTCTCCAGGAGCACGCGATCGGCCGGCTCCTCGGGCACCAGCAGGCGCCGCGGCACCTCCGCCCCGTCGGCCCCGTAGACCTGCGAGACGACCGTCGCCATGAACTCGGGCCCCGAGAGGTCCTCCACCTTCTCGGCCACGAAGCCCCGGTGCCCCACGACCCGTCCCCGGCGCACCAGGAAGATCTGGACCGAGGCCTCGAGCGGGTCCTCGGCCAGCCCCACCACGTCGAAGTCCTCGGCCCGGTCCGAGACCATCTGCTGCGACTCGGCGGCCTTGTGCACCGAGACGATCCGATCCCGCAGCCGGGCCGCCCGCTCGAACTGCAATTCCTCGCTGGCCTCGAGCATCTCCGCCTCCAGGCGGGCCAGCACGGGCTCGGTGTCACCGGAGAGGAAACCCATGAGGTCGTTGACGTAGCCGTCGTAGGCGGCATGGTCCACGGCACCGACGCACGGGCCCGAGCAGCGGTCGATGTCGTAGAGCAGGCAGGGCCGCCGCAGCCGCTCGTGGCGGGTGAACTTGGTGTCCGAGCAAGTGCGCACCGGAAAGCTCCGCACCAGGAGGTCGAGCGTGGACCGGATGGCGCCCGCATTGCCGTAGGGGCCGAAGTAGCGGACGCCCTTGCGCTTGCGCCCCCGCACCACCGCCGGGCGCGGCCACTCCTCGTTGACCGTGACGGCGAGCCAGGGGTAGCTCTTGTCGTCCTTGAGGCGCACGTTGTAGCGGGGCAGGTGGGCCTGGATCAGCGAGTGCTCCAGGATCAGCGCGTCGACCTCGCTGTCGACGACGACCCACTCGACGTGGTCGGCCTGGGCCACCATCTGGGCCGTGCGGGGCATGAGCTTGGCCGAGTCCTGCCAGTAATTGGGCAGGCGGTGGCGCAGCGACTTGGCCTTGCCGACATAGAGGACCCGGCCCTCGGCGTCGAAGAATTGGTAGGAGCCCGGGGCGTCCGGGATGGAGCCTGTGGGCGGCCGATATTGCATCAGGTCCACTCTCGCGCAGCCGCTGGTGGGCGGCGTTACACTGGCTGTGCCGGCCTGGTTTCCGGCATACAACCTCGCATCGAGGCCGACATACCCGCGGATGGGCGACCAGGCTGTCCCCGCCGGCCATATCGATGCACTCCCGACAAGGGGGCAGACCAAGATGCTCAGGCTCCAGACGCCACTTCCGGAGCGGTACACGTCCGCAACCGAGAACGACCTGGCGGACAGGATCGCCGCCGCCAAGGCCGCGCTCGGGTCCAGGCTGTTCGTCCTCGGCCACCACTACCAGCGCGACGAGGTCATGCGCTGGGCCGACGCCCGGGGCGACTCGTTCGGGCTGTCCCGGATGGCCGCCGACCAGGCCGACGCCGAGTTCATCGTCTTCTGCGGCGTCCACTTCATGGCCGAGTCGGCCGACGTCCTGACGGGTGACCACCAGCAGGTCCTCCTCCCCGACCTCAATGCCGGCTGTTCCATGGCCGACATGGCGGACATCGACCAGGTGGAGGAAGCGTGGGACGAGCTCGCCCGCGTCATCGACGTGGACAGCCTGATCCCGGTCACCTACATGAATTCGGCCGCCTCCCTGAAGGCCTTCGTCGGCCGCCACGGTGGGGCCGTCTGCACGTCGTCGAACGCCCGGGCCGTGCTGACCTGGGCTCTCGAGCGGGGCGACCGAGTCCTCTTCTTCCCGGACCAGCACCTCGGGCGGAACACCGGCTTCGAACTCGGCTACGGCGCCGACGACATGCGGGTGTGGAACCCCCGCCTCCCCCTGGGGGGTTGCAGCGATCGCGAGGTGAAGGAGTCGACGCTCCTCCTCTGGAAGGGCCACTGCTCGGTGCACCAGCGCTTCCGCCCCGAGCACGTCGACGCCTTCCGCGCCGAGTACCCCGACGGGATCGTGATGGTCCACCCCGAATGCGCGCACGAGGTGGTCGCAGTGGGCGACGTCACCGGATCGACCGACGCGATCATCCGCGCCGTCGCCGCGGCTCCGCCCGGCGCGGTCATCGGCGTCGCCACGGAGATCCACTTGGTGAACCGGCTCAACAACGAGTCGCCGGACAAGACCGTCGTCTGCCTCGACCCGCTGGTGTGCCCCTGTTCCACCATGTCGCGCATCGATCCGCAGCACCTGGCCTGGGTCTTGGAGGGACTGGTCGAGGGCGAGGTGCGGAACCGCATCGTCGTCGACGCCGAAACGACGGAATGGGCCAAGGTCGCGCTCGAGCGCATGCTCGCCATCACCTGAACCGCTCACCGTGAGCCGCCATTAGGGTCCGGTCGTCCGGCTCACCACCCCACTGGAGGCCATTGCCGTGAGCGACTACCCCGCCCCGCCCGTCCTGGTCAACCACGTCGAACCGGTTCCGCGCCGGATCAGAGCGTTCCTCGCCGGCCAGGCGGTGGTCGACACGACCCAGGCCCGCTACGTCTGGGAGAACCCCCACTTCCCGCACTTCTACATCCCGCTCGCCGATGTGCAGCCTGAAGCGCTCGTTGACGAGGGGACGACCGAAGAGACGCCGCGCGGCGACGTGAAGCACTACGGCGTGCGGGTGGGGGACGTCGCCAGGACAAAGGCGGCCAGCGTCCTCTCGGCCGCCAAGGTCGAGGGCCTGGACGACACCGTCCGCTTCTCGTGGTCGGCGTTCGACTCCTGGTTCGAAGAGGACGAGCAGGTTTTCGTCCACCCCCGCAATCCCTACACCCGCGTCGACTCACTGCGGTCGACGCGGAGGGTGCGCGTCGAGACCCACGGCGTGAAGCTGGCCGAGTCCTCCTCTCCCATTCTCTGCTTCGAGACCGGGCTCCCCACCCGCTACTACCTCAACCGGACCGACGTGGACTTCACCAACCTCGTCCCCTCCGACACCGTCACGTCCTGCCCGTACAAGGGGACGACCTCGGGCTACTGGTCGGCCGTTGTGGACGGGCGCACCCACCCTGACGTCGCGTGGACGTATGACTTCCCGACCCGCGATCTCTCCCCCATTGCCGGCCTCATCGCCTTCTACAACGAGAAGGTCGACCTGTTCCTCGACGGCGTGCAGTTGGAACGGCCCTCGAGCCGCCTCTCCTCGTAGTCCGAGGCACGCAGCTTCGCTACCATCGACCAATGGACATGCTGACCCTGTCGGCTCATCTGCCCGAGGTCGACGTCGACGCCGGTGACGTGCTCTTGAACGAGGGCGAGCCCGGTGGCGCGATCTGGGTCCTGGTCGAGGGTTCGCTCTGTGTCCGAAAGGGCCAGACGAAGGTCAACACGATCACCCAACCTGGCGCCATCGTCGGAGAGATCTCCGTTCTGTTGGGGAATCCCTCCGGGGCCACGGTGGAGGCGATCGAGCCGAGCCGCCTTCGTCTCGCCGCCGACGGTGCCGCATTCCTCAACGGCGACGCCGAGATCACGAGGCAGCTCGCGATCGGCCTCGCCGAGCGCCTGAACTACGTGACGACCTACCTGGCTGACCTCAAGCTCCAATACGGCGATGCACCGGGCCTGTCCATGGTCAGCGAGGTCCTGGGAAGACTGGCCACCCGCCAAGCCGAGTCCGCGAGACCCGGTTCGGCCCGTGACCCCGACCCGGAGTACTGACAACTCCCCGACGGCGGCGCGTCTGGACCTGACCTAGACCGCTCGTCGCTCCGGCACGAACGAATCGTCGAGCCCCAGCGTCTCGCTGCCGAGCATGGAGGACCACGTCGCCACGCGGCGGTCCAGGTCCAGGTCGATATGTGCGGGAACCCGCCCGATCTGATTCCCCGCGTTGAACACCCAGGTGACGCCGATCTGATCAGCCCAGGAGCCGTCGGTCTTGAACGGCGACTCGTGGACGTGTCCGGTGAGCACGAGATCAGGTTGATACTCCACGATCCAGGCCCGGAGGTCGGCGTCCCCGTAGTCCCGCCTGCCTGTCCAGCAGGTCGGCGAGCCGATCGGGGGCCAGTGATAGACCCATATCCACTGCCCCGGACGCCGTGTCGAATCCCGCTCGAGCTGTGCGATGACGTCATCTCGTCCCGCCGGCCCATCCCACCACGGACAGATCGTCAGTAAGACATCATCGACCTGCAGCGAATCACCGTCCGTGGGGATGCCCGCCTCCTTGGCTTCGGAGAGCCAGAGCGCAGACTGCTCGCCGCGTCCGTCGGGACCCGTGAGGTCGTGGTTGCCCGAGCTGACCACGACACGGCTCGCCGACTGCAGGGCCGTCAGGTAGTTCATGACGATGACACTCTGGGCTTCGAGAGGTACGGCGGACCTGATGCTCAACGAGTCCCCGGCGACGACGACCACGTCGTAGTCGGGAGCCACCCGGACGACCCAGTCGAGTTGGGGCAGCGCATAGTGGAGGTCGGATACGAGGAGGATCTTCATAGGGTCGAATCGCCGGAGGGGCGCCGAGCATAAGGGGGGTGGCTGTGCCTGTCCTGAGCCGCCGCGGATGGGGACGCCCCGGATCGGCTCTACTTGGCTTTGGCCAGTACCGGCTTGAGCACCTCGCCCGTGTAGCTGCCGGCCGTCTTGGCCACCTGCTCGGGCGTGCCCTCGGCGATCACGGTACCGCCCTTGTCGCCGCCCTCGGGGCCGAGGTCGATGATCCAATCCGCCGTCTTCACCACGTCGAGGTTGTGCTCGATGACGACGACGGTGTTCCCCTGGTCCACCAGGCGGCCGAGCACGTCGAGCAGCTTGCGCGTGTCGTCGAAGTGGAGGCCGGTGGTCGGCTCGTCGAGGATGTAGAAGGTGTGGCCGGTCGGCCGTCGGCTGAGCTCGCTGGCCAGCTTGACCCGCTGCGCCTCGCCACCCGAGAGCGTGGGCGCGGGCTGGCCCAGGCGCACGTAGCCCAGGCCGACGTCGACGAGGGTCCGCATGTGGCGGGCGATCGGGGGCTGGCGCTCGAAGAAACTGAGGGCTTCCTCGCACGACATGTCGAGGACATCGGCGATCGTCTTGCCCCGGAAGGTGATCTCGAGCGTGTCGCGGTTGTAGCGCGCCCCGTGGCAGATCTCGCACGGCACGTAGACGTCGGGGAGGAAGTGCATCTCGATCTTGATCGTCCCGTCGCCCGCGCAGGCCTCGCAGCGCCCGCCGCGCACGTTGAAGGAGAAGCGGCCGGGCTGGTAACCACGGACCTTGGCTTCGGCCGTCTGCGCGAAGAGCTTGCGGATGTGGTCGAAGACGCCCGTGTACGTGGCAGGGTTCGAGCGCGGGGTGCGGCCGATAGGGGCCTGGTCCACGTCGACCACCTTGTCGAGATGGTCCATGCCCTCCACCCTGCGGTGTCGCCCCGGCAGCGTCTTGGCCCGGTGCAGGTGCTGGGCGAGCGAACGCAGCAGGATGTCGTTCACCAGCGTCGACTTGCCCGACCCCGACACGCCCGTCACCGCGATGAGGCAGCCGAGGGGGAACGACACGTCGATGTCGTGCAGGTTGTGCTCCTTGGCGCCGCGTACCGTCACCACCTCACCCGTGCCGGGGCGGCGGCGGGCCGGCGGCGGGATCGACTTCTTGCCCGAGAGGTACTGCCCCGTGATGGACGCCTTGTTGGTCAGCAACCCGCCGCGGCCCGTGACCGGCCCGGCGTGCACGACGTTGCCGCCGTGCTCCCCCGCGCCCGGACCGATGTCGACGACGTAGTCGGCGGAACGGATTGTCTCCTCGTCGTGCTCCACGACGATCACCGTGTTGCCCAGGTTGCGCAGCCGCTCCAGGGTGGCGATCAGGCGCTGGTTGTCGCGCTGGTGCAGGCCGATGGAGGGCTCGTCGAGCACGTAGAGCACGCCGACGAGGCCGCTGCCGATCTGGCTGGCCAGCCGGATGCGCTGCGCCTCACCGCCCGAGAGCGTCCCGGCCGAGCGGGCCAGCGACAGGTAGTCGAGCCCGACGTCGAGGAGGAACTGCATGCGCTCGCGCACTTCCTTGAAGACCCGGTCCGCGATCATGTGCTCGCGGTCGCTCAGCTCCAGTCCCGCCATGGCGTCGACCGCGTTGGAGATGGAGAGGCTGCACAGCTCGTAGATGTTGCGCCCCCCGACGGTGACGGCCAGGGACTCGGGCTTGAGCCGGGCGCCCTTGCACTCGGGGCAGTCGACCTCGCGCATGTACTGCTCGATCTGCTCGCGGGACCAGTCCGACTCGGACTCGCCGTGTCGGCGCTGCAGCCAGGGGATGATGCCCTCGAACAACGCCTCGTAGGAGCGCTTCCGGTTGAAGCGGTTCTTGTAGGTGACGTGCACCGAGCGACTGCCGGTCCCGTAGAGGATGAGCTTCTTGTCCTTGGCCTTGAGCGACTTCCATGGGGCATCGAACGAGAAGCCGCCGAACTCGGCCACGCCGACCTGCAGCCCGGTGAAGTACTCGCTGCGCGCCCCGGCCCACGGCGCCAACGCCCCCTCGGCGAGCGAGAGCGAGTCGTCGGGCACGACCAGCTCGGGGTCGACCTCGAATTTCGTGCCCAAGCCGAGGCAGGCCGGGCAGGCGCCGTAGGGCGAGTTGAACGAGAAGCTGCGGGGTGCGGGCTCCTCGAAGCTGATGCCGCAATGGGTGCAGGCCAGGTGCTGGGAGAAGGTGATGGCCTCGTCCTCCTCGCCTCCCTCGTCCTTGCCGTTCATCACGAGCACCTCGGCCGTGCCGCCCGTCAGCTCCAGCGCCGTCTCGATCGACTCGGTCAGGCGCTGGCGGACGTTGGCCCGGCTGACCAGGCGGTCGACCACCACCTCGATGGTGTGCATCTCGTAGCGGGCCAGGTTGACCTGGGCCCGCTCGGAGAGCTCGAGGGGCACGCCGTCGATCCGCACCCGGGCGAAGCCCTGCTTGGCGAAGTCGTCGAGCAGCGTGCTGTATTCACCCTTGCGACCCCGCACCACGGGGGCCATGACCTGGAATCGGGTCCCCTCGGGCAGCTCGAGCACCCGGTCGACGATCTGCTGGGGGGTCTGGCGCGCCACGGGCCGCCCGCAGACGGGGCAGTGCGGATGGCCGATGCGGGCGTACAGGAGACGCAGGTAGTCGTAGACCTCGGTGATCGTCCCCACGGTCGAGCGCGGGTTGCGGGAGGCCGACTTCTGGTCGATGGAGATCGCCGGCGACAATCCCTCGATGAAGTCGACGTCGGGCTTGTCCATCTGGCCCAGGAACTGGCGGGCGTAGGCCGAGAGGGACTCGACGTAGCGGCGCTGGCCCTCGGCGTAGATGGTGTCGAAGGCCAGGGACGACTTCCCCGAGCCGGACAGACCGGTGAAGACGATCAGCTTGTCCCGGGGCAGGTCGAGGGACACATCTCGCAGATTGTGCTCGCGAGCTCCGCGAACGACGAGACGGTCGGCCATCCGCTGAGGATACCGGTGGGCTGTCTCACCTTCGTCCCGGCCCTGGTCATCGGCATGGCCGGCGGTGCTTCCGGGTCAGTCGAAGCTCACGTCCTCTTCGCCCCAATAGGCGTCGACCGCGGAGATGAGCCCGTCGTCGGTGACGGTGAACACCTCGACGCCATGGATGTGCATGGTCGATCCGCCCTCCAGCGTGACCGTGATATGGAAGGTGATGGCGGCCTTGTCCGCCACCGGATGGACGTCGCCAGGCTCGAAGGTCATGGCCTCGCAGGCGTCGAAGGACTGCGTGATGAAGGCCCGGATCTCCTCCCGCCCGTTGTGGACGCCGCTCGGGTACGGGTCCACCTGCACGGCGTCCTCGGTGAAGAGCGAGGCGTAGGCGTCCGGGTCGTGAGAGCTGGTGACGGCGGCGTAGCGGGCGACGGCCTCGCGGAGCTGGGCAATGGTCGGCATGGCCGCAACGCTAGCGCCAGGCATCACGACAACCCCCATTGCACCCGCAGGGCCGTACGGATAGCGTGCCCTACAGCGGTCGCATGGAGGCGACGGACCGGCCGGGAGCAAGCCGGTGGGCGGTAAGGGAGGGAACCTCATGGCCTACGACGCCACGGAGATACTCGGTGCGCCCCAGGTGGCCGGCGCCCGCGTGCTGTCCAAGGGCTACATCAAGCGGCATGCGGCGGGCCCCGCCGGGGTCGGCCTCGTCGGCGGAGTGACCGGCGCCGTGATCAGCGCGACCGCCACCGAGGCCGTGGGGCGCCAACAAAACAAGGAGGAGGCCGAAGCAGACGCACCACGGGTCGGGCGCTCCGCCTTCCTCGCCGCGACCGCCGACGAGCTGGCGCTGATCGGGATCAACGAGAAGTCGCTCACCGGCAAGCTGGGCGACGTCCTGGCCCGGGTCCCCCGCGGGGATGTCCGTTCTATCGAATACGACGGCGGCTTCATCTCGAAGCTCACCGTCTTCCTCACCGACGAGACGAAATGGGAGTTCGACGTGGCCAAAGGTGGCGGCAAGGCCGCCAAGGGGATCGCAGCGCTCTTCACCGGCTGAGCCGCCTCGGGAGGAGCAGGCCGCCGGCGGGTCCCCTCAGCCGGGGACAGATGCGCGCAGGTCGGCGATCTCGTCGCGCAGCAGGGCCGCCTCCTCGTAGCGCAGCTCGGCCGCGGCCGCCTTCATCTCCGCCTCCAGCTGCCCCATCAGCTCAACGGCCTCGGCCGGCGTCGAGGCATCGCCGTCGGCCAACAGTGCGGGCCGGCGGTTGCCCCGGACGGCCGCGTTCTTCCGCACCTCGGCCCGGCTGCGGCCCGCCTTGGCCACTCCCCCACTCGTCCCGCGCAGGCGCTCGAGGATGTCGGTGACCGACTTGCGAATGGTCTGCGGGTCGATCCCGTGCTCCCGGTTGTAGGCGATCTGCACCTGGCGACGGCGTTGCGTCACCGAGACCGCCTCGCGCATGGAGTCCGTCACCGTGTCGGCGTAGAGGACCACCATGCCGTCGACGTTGCGGGCGGCCCGGCCCATCGTCTGGATGAGAGAGGAGGCCGAACGAAGGAAGCCTTCCTTGTCGGCATCGAGAATGGCCACCAGGGCGACCTCGGGGAGGTCGAGCCCCTCGCGCAGGAGGTTGATGCCGACCAGCACGTCGATGCTGCCCAGCCGGAGCTCGCGCAGGATCTCGATCCGGGTGATGGTGTCGATGTCCGAGTGCAGGTACTGCACCCGCACGCCGCCGTCGGCCAGGTAGTCGGTCAGGTCCTCGGCCATCTTCTTGGTCAGGGTCGTCACCAGCACGCGGCCGCCGGCCCCGACGGTGCGCCCGATGCGGGCGAGCAGGTCGTCCACCTGGCCCTTGGTCGGCACGATCGTCACCTCGGGGTCGACCAGCCCGGTGGGCCGGATGACCTGCTCCACCACCTGATCGGAGTGCTCGAGTTCGAACGCGCCGGGTGTCGCCGACACGAAGACGCACTGGGGGACCCGCTCGACGAACTCGTCGAACCGCAGCGGCCGGTTGTCCTTGGCCGAGGGCAGGCGGAAGCCGTGCTCGACGAGCACGTCCTTGCGGGAGCGGTCACCGGCGTACTGGCCGTGCAGCTGGGGGACGGCCACGTGGCTCTCGTCGATGACGCAGAGATAGTCCTTGGGGAAGAAGTCCAGCAGGGTGTAGGGCGTCTCGCCCGGGGAGCGGCCGTCGAGATGCCGGCTGTAGTTCTCCACGCCGGAACACACGCCGGTCTCGGCCAGCATCTCGAGATCGTGCTCGGTGCGCACCCGGAGGCGTTGGGCCTCGAGCAGCTTGCCTTCGCGCTCGAACTCCTGGAGGCGTTCCCGCAGCTCCACCTCGATGGTGCCGACGGCGCGCTGGATGATGTCCTCACCGGTGACGTAGTGCGTGGCCGCGTAGACCGCCACGTCCTCCATCTCCTCCCCCATCTCCCCGGTCAGCACGTCGAAGGGGACGATGCGCTCGACCGTGTCGCCGAACAGCTCGACCCGGAGCGCCTGCTCCTCGTAGGCCGGGTGGATCTCGACCGTGTCGCCGCGCGCCCGGAAGGTGCCGCGCACGAGGTTGACGTCGTTGCGGGCGTACTGCAGGTCGACCAACCGGCGCAGGATCTCGCGCTGGTCCACCTGCTCCCCCACCGAGACGCCCAGGATGCGGTCACGGTATTCGTCGGGCGAGCCCAGGCCGTAGATGCAGGAGACCGAGGCGACCACGATGACATCACGTCGCATCAGGAGGGACGACGTGGTGGCGTGGCGGAGGCGGTCGATCTCGTCGTTGATGGACGAGTCCTTCTCTATGTAGGTGTCGGTCGTCGGGAGGTAAGCCTCGGGCTGGTAGTAGTCGTAGTAGGAGACGAAGAACTCGACCCGGTTCTTCGGGAAGAGCTCCCGCAGCTCGGAGGAGAGCTGAGCGGCCAGCGACTTGTTCGGCTCGATGATCAGCGTCGGCCGCTGGACCTGTTCGACCATCCAGGCGATCGTCGCCGTCTTGCCCGAGCCCGTGATGCCCTGCAGCGTCTGGTACGGGTCGCCACGGCGCACGCCGGCGGCCAGCGCGGTGATGGCCGTCGGCTGGTCACCCGAGGGTTGGAACGGGGAGACGACCTCGAATTCGGGCATGGCCGAATAAGGCTACCCGGGGGGTGTGACAGCACGGACGCCCGCGCCGAGCGGCCGGCCCGCACGACACCGCACTTGGGGTGCTCACCGTCGGGACGGCGTTCGGGAGCCGAGCGCCGCCTTCAGCATGGCCGAGGCGAAGCGGAACGCACCCGATGAGTAGACGTCGCAGTCTTCGAGGCCGCGATCTGGCGTGCTCTGGCCGTTGGGGCAGAAGTGCACACCGTCAGGAGAGCGGACGATGTTCGTCCCGTTTGGTCCGGTGCACGGCTGGCCCGAGAGACAGGGCAAAGTCCAGGTGAACTGCCCCTTCGCCATGACTGCTTGCCCCGCGTCGTCATAGCTCACGCCCGTGGTTGCCTTGGCGATCGACCGGTAGAGCTTATTGAGGGCCAACTCGTTCCTGGTGAGGAGGGCGGTGCGATCGGCCGGCTGACCGATCAAGACGACGCTGGCGCCGACGGAGCGGAAGATCGAGATCGCGGTCCGGATCTCGTCCTTGTACTTCGCGTAGTACTGCGCTGTCCCAACCTGGACGCCGTCATTGCACGCAGTGAAGACATCCCCGATGAACTCCAGCACTGCGACAGTGGGGTGCCAGTCCCAGGCGGTGGTTGCCATGGAGGTGAAGTAATCACAAGGTGACGTGCCCGGAAAGGTGTGCACCTGCACCGAAGCACCCGAGCGTATGGCCAGATCCGTGAATTCCTGCCCCGCCTCGGAAACCAGCGAGTCACCGAAGAGCGCAATGCGCGGCAACCTGTGGAGCGGAGACTGCTTCGCCGATTCGTGGATGCTTGCCGTCTCGATCAGCGGATGGTTGGGCTCGAGCCCCAAGGCCGGGAGGCTCGGGACGGTGGCCGCCATCAGAATGGCCCCGACCCAGACGCTCACCAGACCCGCGGCACTGCGCTGGTTCACATGGCGAGTATTGCCGATCGACACTGGCTTCCCGCGTCGCCGACCACACGACCGGGACCCGGAGAGGGGTCCCGAAACTATCCGGGACGTGCGATGCGTCCGGCGTCAGCGCCGGAGCTCACGGGCCCTGCCGCGCCGGTGCGTGCCTGCTTCCGAGCGGCCTTCCCCTGCAACCAGTCCCAGAGCCCGGCCACCTTCACCTCCAGCTCGGCCCGGCCACCCGAATTGTCGAGGACGAAGTCGGCCTCCTTGCAGCGCTCCTCCCGTGAGATCTGCGAGCGCATCCGCGCCTTGGCGTCAGCGTGGTCGAACCCGCGCTGGCTGATTAGCCGCTCGAGCGCCACATCGGTCGGGCAGTCGACCACCACCACTCCGTCGAGCCGCACCGTCTCGCGGTGCTGGGCCGTCAGCAGCGGGATGGCCAGCACTACGATGTCGTCGGTCCCCTCGTGGGCATCACGCGCCGCGATCATGGCGATACCGATGACCGGGTGCGTGATGGCATTGAGCTCGAGCCGACTCTCCTCGTCGGCGAAGGCCAGAGCGGCCAACGCTCGGCGGTCAATGGTGCCATCGGCGGCGACGATCCCGGGCCCAAACCGGTCGATCAGCGGCTGGTAGGCCGGTCCGCCGGGAGCCACCACCTCTCGTGCCACCTGGTCAGCGTCGACGAGGACCGCCCCGCGTGCCACGAGGAGGTCTGCCACGGCGGACTTGCCCGAGCCGATGCCGCCTGTCAGTCCGACCGCCAGCATCAGGTTCTCGCCGGGGTAGAGGCGTTGGCACCGACGGTCTGTGCGGGCGCGGCCCTTCGGGGTTTCCCGCGCCACTGCGAAGAGCAGCGGGGTGGTGTCGTCGAGATCGTTCGTCACGAACCAGTCGTCGGCCGTGATGCCGGTCACGCCGCCGACTTCGTCGCCGGCCAGCGTCTTGTACGCGAGCGGCAGGAGCCGGGTATACGCCCACACGTACCAGGAGTGCGGCATGCGGTGCCGGAGGTCGAGCACATCGATCTTCAAGAGCTTGGCTGCCTTCTTCCGGCGGGCCTCGAAATGTGCCTTGACCTCCTCGACGGTGTCGAGCCCCTGCAGGCGCACGTCGCCGAAGTGGCGCCCGAGCATGGCCTGCAGGTCGTCGCGGTCGAAGAGGTACCGATGGAACGGGTTTTCGAAGTCGGCCGTCTTGTTCGGAGTGAGGATGCACACCACGCCGTCGTCCCCGACCACGCGAGCGAGCTCGGCCACGTGCGGCTCCGGGTCGGTGAAGTGCTCGATGAGGTGGGACGAGCACACCCCGTCGAAGCTGCCGGTGCGGATGCCCAGCGCCAACGCGTCCATCTGGGCCACGCTCAGGCCCTGTGAAGCGTAGCTGGCCAACGCGGCGGCGACCGCCTCGGACGAGTAATCGATACCGACGACCTCGCGGCCCGGCGCTATGAAGCGGACGGACTCGAATCCGTGGCCGCACCCGACGTCCAGGATCCGACCACTGCCGATACGTTCGCGGACGATCCGGTACCCGGCCTCGTGCAGCGCCAGCAAGGAGTCCGGGGTGATGCCCTGCAGGGGCCGCTCACCGGTCAACCTGCCTTTGGTGCTGCTGGGCATGTGCAGATCCCTTCCTGACACGCCCGGATGGCGCTGGCTGCTTACACTACCGGGCGGACCTTGAGCCCACGACTTTCTGCATGAGCACAACCACCATCTCCACCGCCCCTCGGGGGCGGCACGCCATCAGAGAGAAACCCCGTGGGACCGAGCCCGAGCGACGCGGCTGGCTCTGGGGTGGCGCCGCCGTGCTCGCGGCACTGGCCTACGCACCACTGTTGGCCGTACGGCCCGGTGTCGTCACGCCGGACACGAAGACCTATCTGTATCTCGACCCGGTCCGCTTCCTGAGTCAGGTCCCCTTCATGTGGAACCCGACGGTCGCTCTCGGCACGGTGACGCACGAGTACATCGGCTACCTGCTGCCGATGGGGCCTTTCTTCGTGGTCTTCCACTTGCTGGACGTGCCGGTGTGGGTGGCCCAGAGGCTCTGGATGGGATCGATCCTCTTCGCCGCGGGCGCGGGCATCCTCTATCTCTCGCGCGTGATGGGCCTGCGCGGTCCGGGCCCGGTCGCGGCCGCGGCCGCCTACATGCTCTCGCCCTACTTCCTCCAGTACGCGGGGCGCATCTCCGTCATCCTGCTGCCGTGGGCAGGTCTGCCCTTCATGCTCGCGTTCACGATCGTCGCGCTGCGCCGGGGCGGCTGGCGCGAGCCGGCCCTCTTCGCCATCGTCGTGGCGCTGGTGAGCGGCATCAACGCGAGCTCCATCATCTACGTCGCCGTGGCGCCCATCCTGTGGCTCCTCTACGCCGTGGTCGTGCTGCGCGAGTCCACCTGGCGCCACGCCCTGGCTACTGGGCTCCGCATTGCGCTGTTGACGTTGGGGGCGTGCCTCTGGTGGATGGCGGGGCTCGAGGTGGAAGCGGCCTACGGCGTCAATGTCCTGAAGTACACGGAGACGGTCTCGTCGACGTCGCAAACCTCCAACCCGTCCGAGATCCTGCGGGGCCTGGGGTACTGGTACTTCTACGGCTCCGACCACCTCGGGACGTGGACGAGCGCGGCCGTCCGCTTCACGCAGCAGATCAGCTTGCTGGTGACGTCCTTTGCCATACCCGTTCTCGCGCTCGTCTCCGCCGCGTTCGTCCGCTGGCGGGAGCGCGCCTTCTTCCTCGTGCTCCTCTTCCTCGGCATGGTGCTCTCGGTCGGGCCCTTCCCGTACAGCGACCCCACGCGGATCGGGGGCGCCCTCAAGGACTTCATGACGAACACCACCGCCGGGCTGGCTCTGCGCTCGACCGATCGGGCGACGCCGGTCCTGCTCCTCGCGCTGGCCATGCTCCTCGGCAGCGCACTCACCGCGCTGTGGCGGCGGCTCTCCATCGTCGGGATCACGACGGCTCTCCTCGTCGCCGGCCTGGTCGTGGCCAACAACCCCTCCATCTTCAACGGAGAGGCCGTCTCCGCAGGCTCCCTCACCCAACCCGCCTCGCTCCCGTCCTACCAATTGGCGGCGATCAAACACCTGAACGAGACCCACCAGGGGACCCGGGTCTTCGCCATTCCTGGCAACGACTTCGCCAGTGACCGGTGGGGGAACACCGTGGACACGCCCCAGCCCGCGTTGTTGAATCGCAGCTTCGTCACCCGGGAGCAGCAGATCATGGGCTCCATCGCCACGGCCGACACTCTCTACGCGGTGGACGGTCCCTATCAGGACGGTACCGCGAACACGAACGCGTTAGCGCCGATGGCGCGCCTCATGGGTGCCGGCGACGTCCTGACCGAGTACGACCAGAGGTACGAGCACTACGGCGTGCCACACCCTCAGCTCCTGGCCCAACTGCTCAGCCAGACCCCACTGGGCCTCGCCGACCCCATCTCGTTCGGAACCCCCCGCCCCAACGTCTCGACCTACTCGACGCTCAACGAGGCGGACCTGGCCGCCCCGGCCAACCTCGCCTGGCCAAGTCCGCTGGTGGACTACACGGTGTCAAACCCCCGCCCCCTGCTGCGGGCCGAATCCGACACGGGTGCCGTCGTGATGGAAGGTGATGCCACCGGGCTCAACAACTTGGCCGGCCTGGGGCTGCTCAACAACGACAACTCCATCAACTACGCGGGCACGCTGGCCGGTGATCCGTCACGGCTCCGCCAACTGGCCGGCCAGGGCGCGCAGCTCGTGCTCACCGACACCAACCGCAAGCAGGCCTTCCAGTGGGCCTCCATGACAGCGAACGCGGGCTTCACCGAGACCCCGAGCGACAATCCCGCCAAGACCGACCCGAGGGACAGCCCGATCGAGCTCTTTCCCCACGCCGGGGTCAGCAGCAAGACGGTGGCCTCGTACGTCGGCGCGGTCAACGTCACCGCCAGCAGCTACGGCAACGGCATCACCTACAACCCCGAGTACGCGGCGTATAGCGCCATCGACAACAACTTCGACACGGCCTGGATCACGGGCACCTTCGTCCCCGACCCGGCCGGCCAGTGGTGGCAGGCGCAATTCGCGAACCCGGTCGCGACAAACCACATCACGCTGGTGCAGCCCCAGCGAGGCGACCGCTCCCGCTGGATCTCCTCCGTCACCGTGACCTTCGACGGGAGGCACCCGGAGCATTTCCAACTCACGAACGCCTCACACGCTGAGACGGGGCAGACGCTCACTTTTCCCACCCGGTCTTTTCACACGCTGCGCGTGACCATCGAAAGCACGACCAACGACCACCAGGACTTTCACTCCGCCTCGGCAGTCGGCTTCTCCGAGGTCGAGATCCCCGGGCAGACAGTGCGCCAGGTGATCGACATGCCGACTCAGATGCTCAGCACCCTCGGGGCAGCCTCGCAGACTGACCGCCTCACGGTCGTCATGACCCGAGAGCGGGAGTCGCAATACCCGCCCCGCGACGATCCCGAGACAACCATTTCGCGACAGTTCACGCTGCCGACGGCCCGCGCGTTCACCCTCGCTGGCAGCGCCAGCCTGTCCGCGCTCATCCCCGACGACGAGATCGACGATCTCGTCGGCCGTTCCACGTCAGGGGCGGGGGGTGAGATCGCGGCGTACTCCTCGGGGCGGCTCCCGGGCGATCTCAACGCGACCGCATCGACCACACTCGACGGCAATTCGAGCACCGCCTGGCAGCCGGGCCTGGGCATCGCCGCTCAGAACGGGGCGGCCCTCACCTACGACCTCAAAGGCAACCACACGTTCAGCCAGCTGAACCTGCAGGTGATCGCCGACGGCCGGCACTCGGTGCCCACCACCATGACGATCACCTCAGGCACCCAGGTGCGCAAGATCACCCTTCCGGCCATCGCCGACTCGACGGTCCCGGGGGCGACGACCACGGTGCCCGTGTCCTTCTTTCCGATCACCGGTTCACACTTCGTGGTCACCTTCAACACGGTGCGCGCCGAGTCCGCCGGCAACTACTACTCGGCGGGAGCCCTGGCCTTGCCGCTCGGGATCGCCGAGATCGGCTTCCCCGGCGTGAGGTCGGCTCCCACGCCCGCGCGGCTGCCGGGCAATTGCGTCGGGAACCTGCTCACCATTGACGGGAACCCGATCGACGTGAAGGTCGTCGGGACCACGCAGCAGGCGCTCAGTGGCTCCGAGGTGCAGGTGGTCCCCTGCGGGCCTGACGCTGGTGGCATCTCCTTGAGCGCCGGCACCCACGTCGTCGAGACGGCGGCCGGGCACAACACGACCTGCTCATCGGAGCCGCGGACGTGCACCGGTTGGGATCTCGACCAGCTCACGTTGGATTCGGCCGCCGGTGGCGGGCCCGGTTCGAGCGGATTCCCGACTGCGCAGGGCACCCCCGTGCTGTCGGCGACCCAGCCCGGCTCCGCCCCGACGGTCACCCACACCTCCAGCCACATCGACACGCAGACGGCCAAGGTGACCGGTGCGACCCAACCGTTCGAGTTCGTGCTCGGCGAGAGCGTCAACAACGGTTGGAAGGCGGTCGCGCAGCCCGCGGCCAACGCGCCGGCGAGAGCGCACGCCGTCGACCTCGGTCGTTCGCAGCTCACCGACGGCTTCGCGAACGGATGGCAGGTCACAGCGGCCGACTTGCATGCTCTCGGCGGGTCCGACTTCACCGTCACGCTGACCTGGACGCCCCAGAAAGAGGTGTGGGGCGCTCTCGCGCTGTCCGCCGCCACGTTGGCTCTCTGCCTTCTGCTGGCGTTCTTGCCGACGCGGTCTCGCCGGTGGCTACGCGCTCACCTGCCGCGCCGCCTGCGCGGGCCGGCCGGGCCGGATGCGCCCAAATGGCCGGCAGCACCCTTCGACTCCCCCGCGCTGACGCTTCCCTTCCTACGCGACCCCGCAGTTCGTCTCTCTGCCCGTCCCCTGACCATCATGCGCTCGCTCGTCATCGGCGCGGTGACGGCCGGCGTGGCGTCGCTCGTCCTTCCCGGCGCGACAGCGCTCGCGGTCGGTGGCGTCGTGGTGGTGGGGCTCCTGCTGCCCTGGGCCCGCGTCGTCGCCACGGTGGGCGCAGTCGGGTTCATCGTCGCCGGCGCTCTCAATGTCATCCGGGGCCAGCAAATCCATCGTTACGCACCCGGGTCCGACTGGGCGAGGTCGTTCGTGCACGCCGGCAACCTGGTCTGGATCGGGATGGCACTGCTCCTCGCCGACGGCGTGATCACCGCCTTCGGCCTGCGGACGAACAGGCTCCGCGGTCGGCGCGCCTGGCGAGCTGGAGCAGGCGGTCAAGCCGGTCCAGACAGTGCAGGAGGCTCCGACGGTTCCGACGGTGGAGACGGTCCTGACGGCGGAGGGGGCCCGGAAGATGCGGGCGGTCCCGCCGGCGGGGACACTGGAGCCGATGCAGCCGATGCGACTGATGCAGGCAATGCGGCTGATGCAACCGATACGGACGCTGCAACCGATGCGACTGATGCAGACACAGCAGATGATGCGGACCGCCCTGGGGCGGACGAGGAGCGCGTCCCTGATCCAGTCACCCAGACCCTGAGCCCGTTACCCAGCCTCTGAGCCAGCGCAGCGCAGCGCGGGGCGGACGGTTCCCCGCCAATCCTGCGAACGCTCAGCCCTGGGGCGTCTGCACCGCTTCCGCCGCCAACGCCTCGAGCGCCCGTCTCGCCGTGGCGTCCCAGGTGAACCAGCGCGCCCGGCTGAGCGCACCCCGAGCGAGGCGGCTGCGCAGGACCTCGTCGCCCAGCACCCGCCCGAGCGCGCCCGCCAGCTCGTCCATGTCCTCGACGAGGAGCCCCGACTCGCCGTCGAGCACCGCATCGGCGTGGCCGGCGATCGCCGTGGCCACGGCCGGAGTGCCACAGGCTGCGGCCTCGGTCAGGGTCATGCCCCATCCCTCGCGCTGTGAGCTGCTGGCCACGACCCAGGCCCGCCGGTACCAGGCCACGAGCTCGTCGTCCTCGACCCGCCCGGGCAGGCTGACCCAATCGGTGGCGCCTAGTTCGTCCCGCAACGCCTCCAGGGCGGGGCGCTCATAGCCCTCGCCGATGATGACCGCCTGCAGTTCGGGGTGGTCGGACTTCACCTTGGCCAGGGAGCGCAGCAACGCGTCGAAGCGCTTCACCGGCACGAGGCGGCCCACCGCGACGACCAGGGGGACAGAGGAGCGCGGGCCGCCCGGCGTATAGCGGGCGTCCACCCCGGGCGGGTCGACGGTGACCTGCTCGGAGCGGAGTCCGAGCAGGTCGACGATCTCCCGGCGCGACGACTCCGACAGGGTCACGATCCGGCTCGAGCGATAGAAGCGGGGGGCGATCCGGCGCTCGGCCAGGTTGCCCAAGCGGGCCAGTGCCGGCGGCAGGACCATGCCCCACATCTCGGCATGGACGTGGTGCAGGAACACGATGCGCGGTCCTCGGTACCAGAGCGGCGACAGGAACGGCATGCCGTTCCAGATCTCGACCAAGGCATCGCCGGGGCGGTGACCCATGCGGATGCCCTCCCAGGCCGCCCCGGGGAACACCGCGTAGCGGCCCGCCTGGCGCAGGACCCGGTACCCGTCGCGGGTGAGGGCGGCCGGGCCGCCGGGCACGGCCGAAGTGCGGAAGGTCACGTCGAGGCCCGCGGCGGCCCAGCGGGATGCGATCTTGTCAGCGTGCAGCTCCGAGCCGCCGGCCTCGGGGTCATCGAGATCACGCCAGGCGACCAGGTGGATGCGCCGGAGGCCCGCCTCGGCGGCGATGGAGGCCAGCACGTCGGAGGCGGAGCCCCCGGGGTCGGGCCCGGCACCCGCGTCGGGCGCGGCCGGCAGCGGCCCCAGGTCGTCACCCATGTTGTCAGGTTATCTCTACGACCTGCCCCCCAACCCGGACCCTGTGGACGATGACGAACCCGCACATGACCACGAAGAGCACCACCGCCTGGACCGCCAGATCCACCAACGCCGTCGCCCGCGGCGCCCCGTGCACGCCCAGAACCGCAACCGTGAGTGCGGCGGCGCCTCCGACGAGCACCAGCACCACCCATCGTTGCCCGACGGCGAGAAGGTACATGGTGAGGACCACCGAGACGCTCAGCATGATCATGGCCAAGACCAACGGGGCCAGCGCGTCGGCGGCGGACGTATAGGAGTGGTGGAAGACCACCTGGAGGAGCTCCTCGGGCGCGATGACGGCGACGCCGAGGAGCAACACCGACGGGACGGCCAGCAGCACCAGCACCACGGCCAGCTGGCGCAGCGCATTGCCACCCTGGCGCCAGCGGATCGCCGCCTCGGGGAGCAGGTAGCCGCCGAGCACGACGGCGCCGAACACGATGGCCTTGCTGGTGACGGAGACCGCGGCGTAGGCGCCGCTGTGCGACGGGTTGTCGCGGCCGACCACCAGCACGTCCACGTTCTGCAACACCGCCACCATGGACAGTGAGACGGACGCCACCACGAGATCGAACACGACGGTGCGCCGCACCGAGGTGTGCCCGCCGAGGACGGCATCGGGCCGGACCGCCGCCACCCAGCTCGCCGTGTCGAACAGGCGGGGAATGCGGCCTCCGGACCAGGCGCGGACGGCCGCCCAGCGCGCGTGCGTCGCGGCCACGACTTCCCCGATGAGGATCCCGACGGCGGCGCCGGACGGGCCGAAGCCGGCCAGCACCAGGACGACCACCGCCGCCAGTCGGACGCCGACCTCCACCAGCAGGTTGGCCGCCAACGGGCGGTAGGCCCGGTGGGCCTGCAGCAGGCCCCGGTCGAGCGAAAGGAGCACGAAGAAGGCGGCTGCCGTCAGGATCGCCGCGATGCCGATGCCGCTCTGCTGATTGAGCAGGACGGCCACCCCGTGCCGGCTGGTGAACACGATCACGGCCCACAGCAGGACGACCATGGTCCCCTGCCGGTGCACCCGCCCCGCCCAGCGACGGACCAGATGACCACTCCCGTCCTCGTGCCAGACGGTGACGCGCCGCACGACGGCGACGACCACGGCGGACCCCGGCATGGAGAGGATGAGGTATAGCCCCGTCAGCTGGTTGAGGACGCCGTAGCTGTGGGGGGAGAGCAGCCGGGCGAGCGCGATGGTGAGGATGACACCGGCCAAGTTGGCCAGGACGCCGGCGGCGGCGAGGGGCCCGGCCTGCAGCAGGCCGGCCCGCATCGACTCGACGCCGGGTCGCGCCGCATCGTCGAGTAGGAGCTCGGCCCCGAGGTTCGGGCCTACGGCATTCGGTGCCAGGGCCATGGCCGCCGGCACACCCTCGACGACGAGCTCGGCCGGCGCCTCCGACGCTTCGGTGGCCTCGGGACCGGTCACGCCCGGGCCCTTGCCGCCGTCTCGTCCTCCGTTCCGATCCGGTCGATCACAGGCAGGATCTGGCGTTGCAGGATCTCGCCACCGAGCACGCTGATGTGGACGCCGTCGGGGGAGCGCACGTCTACGCCGTCGAGGGATCCGGTGTACAACCCGTGCGGGCTCAACATCCGGTTGACGTCGACCACCGTGACCTCGCGGGTTCGGACCTGGCCACCCGGCGCAGGAGCGCGTTGAACGCCTGGACGCGGGCCGGCGAGTTCTCCGGCCAGGGCAGGCCGTCGGGCTGGTGGTCGGTGGGGTCGATGTAGGGCATGGTGAACAGCACCACTCTGGCACCAAATTCGTGAAAGATGGTGATGGCCGACTCCAGGTCCCCTGTCAGGTGCTCGTCCCACACGGGCTCGCCGATGTGCACCCACTGGCCTCCCAACAGGTGGTCTGTCACCTCCCAACGACCGAGGCCCAGCGCCACGACCTCGGGGCGCTGACGGGCGACCAGAAACGGCCACAGGCCCCGCCACTCCTCGCACCCAGGTGTGGCCGGGCCCGGGCGCCCGGAGGTGAGCACCTCGAGCCCGGGGTCGAGGTCACACCCGAGGGTGGCGTGGTCCGAGACAGTCACGCCGTACCGGGCGCGCGAGTCGACGGACAGCCCCATCCCCAGGGTGAGGGCGATGGAATCGCCGACGATCAGCAGTCGGACAGGAGGCCGACCGAGGGGACCCGAGCGCGGCAGCGCAGCGGGCCCCGACCGGTCCCCCGAGGCTCCGGCGGGCGCTGCCGGCGTCGTCTGGCCGGTCAGGACTGTCAGGAGGCACGCAGTCACGAGGATGGCCGTGCCCAACATGCCGCGTCCAGCCCGTCGCGTCACGTCCGCCCCCATCCTCTCCGACTCCTCCGTGTCGGCTCATTGCCACGGTGTCTTGAGCAACCCCCGTAACCCCCGGCTGCTCAAGGGCCGAGCGCCCCCGCGGCAACGCAGTCCCCGACCCGCGGGGTGGCCACGAACCGCCCCGTGGAGCCCTCGGCCACGCGCACACACGAAGCGAGCGTGCCGCTGGGCAGGAGAAAGGGGGCAGGGAGCGAATGGTCCACGTCATCCCATACCCAGGCGCCCGCCTGAATGCTCGGCCGGCGCCCCAGGGCTGCCGTCATGAAGGCCGCGGTATAGGTGGGGTCACGGCCCAGCTCGAGGATGGTGGCACCGGGGTCGGTGGCGATGACGACCGTGGTCACCCGCCAGACCGCCAGGGCGTGACGGACCGCGGCGAGTTGCGCCGCGGTGCCGGCGGGCAACGGTTTCCCTGCTCCGAAGCCCAGCCGGTTGAGCACCCGGAAGCCGGACGCCGCCGAGCCGGCCCGGACCGCGACCCCCTGGGGTCCGCCGCCCCCTGCCTGGTTGTAGTGCATGCGGTCGACGGCCTGCCACGCCATGGCGGACTGGATCCCCGAGAAGGGCGCCGGGTACGAGAGCAGCACGCGCCCCGGGGGCAGATTCGGGGCCACCTCCGAGTACCAACGTGGCAGGGTCACGGGCTGCATGGCGAAGGGCAGACGCTGGCCGAAGAGAGTGGCCATCGGCACCAGCGCGACAGCTGTAACGGCCACCGCTCCGACCACGCCCCACCAGTCGGGCATGGCTCGGTGCACGCGGTCGAGGATGATCGCCAACAGAACGGCGGCGGCCAAGTAGCCGAAGACCATGAAGCGCTGCTCGATCACGTTCTCGAGCACAGGGATCTTCAGGAAAACCCGGGCCGGCTCCCACTGGCCTGGGCGGGCCAGCAACGAGCAGGCCAGGCACAGGACGAACGCGAAGCCGAAGAACCAGAGCCGTCGATCCCGCCAGAAGGCCAGCACGCCGATGGCCAGGACGGCAAGGAGGCTCCAGCCCAGGTAGGCGCCAGAGGCGAGCGGAGGGCCCGCGTACCCGCCCAGCGCAAAGAAGATGATCTTGGTGGAGGGGTAGCCGGTCGCCACGAAGCTCGAAGGCAGGAATCCCCCGAGCTTCGCGATATTGGGCCAGACGAGGCCCGGGAGGTGGGCGGGGCCGGCCAGCGCGAACCAGGCCGGCCATGCCAAGAGCACCGCGCCTCCGCCCACGCCGATGGCCAACGCCTCGGCCGCATGGGGGGCTCGCCGCCGCAACCCGGCCGGATCGGTCGCCAGGGCGGCGGCCACCAACGCGATGATGCAGACCACCACCACCACCGCCGCGATGGCCAAGATCTCGGTGGAGAGGAAGAACTGGGCGAAGAGGAGAAGTCCGAAGAAGGCCCCGGACCACACGGCACTGTGGCGCTGGCGAATCAACATCTCGTCCAGAACGGCCAGCATGAGGGGGAGCAGCATCAGCGCCGCCGTCATCAGATGGGCGAATTCCACGCTGGTGAGCACGAAGGGCGAGAAGCCGTAGAACAGGCCGCCGACGAAGGCGGCCGGCGTCCACGGGGCCCAGCGTCGGATCACCACGAACGCGGTGAAGGCGGTCAGCGCCGGCGCCACCGTGGAGGCGACATTGAGCGACGCGACCGGGCCCCAGATCCAGGTGACCGGCACCAGCGGGATGGTGAGCCCGGTCACCGAGGTCTGGGACAGCAGGTTGATCCCGGTCGGATGGAAGAGCGCCGTGGAGAAGAACGGGTTCTGCCCGTGGGCCAGCGCTGTGGCCGGCCACTGGAAGAACCAGAGGAACAGCGCCGGGTCCCCGCAACCGCACAGGGTGTGCGTGGACGCGCCCTCGGCCCAGGCGTGCACCCACAGCACGAACCCGACGGCGAGATAGACCGTTCCGGCCGCGGCGAGGGTCATCCACGGGCGCCACCGCCGCGCGCGGTCGGCGCGTCTTCAGCCAGCGTCGAGCGTGCCCGCGTTGGCGGTCGTGCGCCGCGGCAGCACCGGGGCGTCGCGTCCGGTCGACCCTGCCTCGTGGTACTCCTCTTCCACGTTCACCGACCAGATGTCGTGGGCCGCGCCGTACATGTTCTCCACCGTGAGCATGGCGGTGTACATGGAGTGATCCTGGTTGTTGTACTTGTGCATGCCGTTGCGCCCGACCGGATGGATGTTCGGCGCCTCGGTCTCGATCCACTTGCGGATGGTGCCGACGTTCGCCTTGTAGCTGAAGTCGTAGTACGGGTAGGCCTTGGGGACGCGCACGACATAGCCGTGCTCCACGTCGCCGTCGGCGGCCAGCCCGAGCGAGATCAGCTCCTTGGTGCCCAACGCGATGAGGTCGTCGTCGGGCGTGTTCCACATGTCGTCGCCCTCGAAGACGAAGTACTCGAGGCCGAGACACGTTCGCCCGTCCTTGACGAGGTAGGGCGACCACGAGCCGTAGTTCTGGATGCGGCCGACCTCGACGTCGGTGGCGTGGATGTAGATCCAATTGTCGGGGAAGCTGCGCGACTCGGGCACGACGAGCGCCACCGTGAGGTAGTCGCGGTAGTGCAGGTCGTCCGCCGCCGCCACCACCTCCGGCGGCGGGGGCGGGTTGAAGGTGTGCACCAGCTCGCGCATGGGCATGGTGGAGATCACGTGCGAGGCGGCGATGGTGTGCTCGGTCGCGCCCTGGACATAGGTGGCGGCGACCGCGTGGCCACCCTCGACCGTGATGCCGGTCAGCCGCGCCCCCATCTCCAGGGTCCCCCCGGCGGCCTGCACCTTGTCCGCGCAGACCTCCCACATCTCTCCGGGGCCGTACTTGGGGTACTGGAACTCCTCGATGAGGGTCGTGATCTCGGTCTGGCCGTGCTTGGGCAGGATGGCGTTGACGACCGCCTTGCGCAGGTCGAGGTTCTTGACCCGCTGGGCCGCCCAGTCGGCCGGCATGTCGGAGACCGGGACACCCCACACCTTCTCGGTGTAGGTCTTGAAGAAGGTGCGGTACAGCCGCCACCCGAAGCGGGCGACGAGCCAATTTTCGTAGTTGGACTCGTCCTTGGGGGGGCGGATGCGGGCCCACAGGTAGGAGAACCCGCAAAGGACGGCCTCCCACAGGCCCAGGTTGCGCAGGGCGTTCATGGCCTTGAGCGGGTAGTCGTAGAACTTGCCCCGGTAGAAGATCCGGCTCATCCGGGGCCGGAGCATGAACTCGCCCTCGGGCAGGATCTCGTGCCACAGGGCCTCCACCTCGGGGACCTTGGTGAAGAAGCGGTGCCCGCCCAGGTCGAAGCGCCAGCCGTCCCGCTCCACCGTGCGGCTGATGCCGCCCACGACGTCGTCCGCCTCGAGCACCACGGGGTGCTCACCCCGCTTGGTCAGGAGGTAGGCCGCCGTCAGCCCCCCGGGACCCGCGCCGGCGATGACGACGGGTGCTTCCTCGGGTGCGGTCACGAGGTAGGCAGGTTAGTGGAGCCCCCACGGGCCCTCGTGGAGGGGTGCCGGGCCCGCCGGGCTCTCCGGGCGGTCCGGGCCCGGCGCTCAGGAGCCCGCGTGAACGAACTCGGTCAGGTTCATCGGCTCGTAGTACTGCATGATGTGGCTGGTCACCACGTTCCGCCCGCCCCCGCCGTTCTTCGTGGCGCTGTTCAGGAGGTCGGTGGCGATCGTCTCGCACTTGACCCCGTAGGTCTGGTACATCGGTTCCCAGACCAGCCAGACGTTGCGGTTCCCCCCGGACTTCTGGGCCACCGCGTCGGCGAAGGCGTTGGGGTCGGCCCGGTGCACGGTGTCGGCGTAGTCGACCCAGTCGACGATCTGGGGCCCGGTGCGCCGGGGGAAGGTGATCATGTCGTATTGCGACGGATCCCGGATCTGCCGGTAGACCGAGGGGCCCAGCTGGTCGGGGCAGAACGCGATGATGTCCCCCGGCTTGGCCTGTGCGTTGATGGCGGCCGCCACGGCGTTCGCCTGGGTCCGTTGCGTGGTCACGTTCTGGGCGGACGACACGAGCCCTGCCGCGACGGCCAGCCCCACGATGATGACCCGGGCCCTCGGGTTGAGCAGCGTCGTGGTGCCCAGCGCGACGAGGAGCAGAAAGGGCAGGAACACGACCGCCGCGTAGCGGGACGAGAAGGCGCTCTGCGTGAAGATGCCTCCGGCGATGGCGGCGAACAGCGTCCCGAGCACGACGAAGCCGAGACTGCGCGAGCGGGGGCGGGTGCGCAGGTCCAATTCGATGATGCGACCGGACCGCCCCAAACCGAACACCGCCAACGCCAACATGGCGAAGTAGATGACCGCCAGCAGCCGGCCCTGGTTCGTCCCGGTCTGCAGAGTTGAACCCTGGTTGTCCGTGAACCCCGTGAGGGCGTTGATCACGGCGGAGAAGTTGGGTGGCGCCGCCCACGGGGTGCCGGTGTGCTCGGTCTGAAAGAAGAACGTCGGCAACCACGGCACGAAGAGCAGGCAGCCGGCGGCCAGCGCAATCAGCGCGGCCCACGGTGCCGCCTCCGGATGCCCGTGCCGGCGGCTGCGCACGACGGAGACGACCAGCCAGATGGCAACCATGCCGACGAGGTAGATGGACCAGTACTGGGTGTAGAGGAGCGCCGCCGCCACGACGGCGACCGCGATGAGGTTGCCGGCGCGGGGCGCGGTCACCGCCCGGGCGAGGGCGAGGAAGCCGCAGCCGGTCAAGAGGATCACCAGCGCGTACATGCGCGACTCGGTCGAGTAGTAGACCGCGAACGGCGCGCTGGCCAGGAGCACGAGCATCGTCCAGGCCACCGCCCGGCCGCCGAGGCGCCGCCCGCAGAGCCAGCCCACAGGCAGGGTGAGCACGGCAAACACGCCCGACAGGGCCCGCACCGCGTCGTTCGACTGACCGAAGAGGGCGATCCAGAAGTGGAGGAGGTAGTAGTAGAGGGGCGGCGCGCCGTCGTGCTTCAGCGCATTCGGGATCTCGTGCAGCGGCAGGCGGGCGATGTCGACCGTCAGGGCCTCGTCCAGCCAGAGGCCCGACCGGGTCCAGAAGCGCAGGAACAGCCCGGCGGCCACCACGAACCCCACCGCGACGCCGACCACCAGGCGCGTGCGACCGGTGAGAGCAGGAACCTCCTCAGACATGGGCCGCATGGTAGGACAATGGACCTGAGGTCTAGGATCATGCGCCGCCGGAGGAGGCCGGCGCAGGACGAAGGGAATCAAGACAGCGAAGGGGGGAAAGGGGCGCCGTGACCCGTTACATCTTCAAGCGGATAGTGCTGCTCATCATCATCATCATCTTCGTCTCGATTGCCACCTTCTTCCTGGTCCACCTCCTCCCCGGCAACCCCACCGACACCATCCTCGGCCCGAACGCCACGCCACAGAACGTGGCCACCATCAACCGCCAGCTCGGCCTCAACAAGCCCCTCTGGCAGCAGTACTTCATCTGGATCGGCCACGTGTTCCAGGGCAACCTGGGCCAGTCCTACACGACGCACCAGTCGACGACGACGATCATCTCCCAGTCGTTCCCGATCGACCTCGAGCTGATCATCCTCTCCCAGATCATCGCTTTCGTCATCGCCTTCCCCATGGCGATGCACTCGGCACGCAAGCCCAACAAGCTGTTCGACCAGGCGTCCAACAGCACGACCTTTGCCCTCCTGGCCCTTCCGCCGTTCGTGATCGCGCCGGTCCTGGTGCTCATCTTCGCCGTGCACTGGCACATCTTCCCCGGACCGGCCTCCTACGTCCCGCTCACCCAGGACTTCTGGTCGAACGTCCATACGATGCTGCTGCCCTCCATCGTGCTCGCGCTCGGAGGGATCGTCGTGTACTTCCGATTGTTGCGGAACGACCTCATCTCCACGTTGCAGGAGGACTTCATCACCATGGCCCGTTCCAAGGGCCTCTCGGACCGGCGCATCATGTGGCGCCACGCCCTCCGGCCGTCCTCCATCTCGCTCCTGGCCTCGGCCGGCGTCACCATCGGCAGCCTGATCGCCGGCACCTTCATCGTCGAGCTCCTGCTGCAGATGCCCGGGCTGGGCTACCAGCTCATCTCGGCCGTCAACCAGGACGACTACACCGTGGTGCAGGGCATCACCTTGTTCGTGGCCGTCGCCATCGTGCTGATCAACTTCATCTTCGACTTCCTGTTCACCATCGTCGATCCGAGGATTGCCCGTGAGTAGCGTCAGCCTGACCCACCCCACCAACGAGGCCTTCGCCGACATCAAGGAGGAGATCCAGGCCGAAGAGGCGGCCGATTACACCAAGAAGAAGCTCGGCGTGTTCTTCTGGATCTGCGCCGGCTGGATCGTCCTGGTTGCGCTGGCGGCCACCTTCGCCAGCCTCCTCCCGCTGCCCAACCCCGACCTGGGCAACTACAACAGCGTGCAGAACGCCGGTCCGGGATGGGGTCACCTCCTCGGCACCGACGACCTCTATCGGGACATCTTCAGCCGCCTGATCTACGGGGCCCGGGTCTCGTTGATCGTGGGCTTCGGGGGCGCGCTGATCGGGCTGCTCGTCGGCGGCATCCCCGCCATGATCTCGGCCTACCGGCGGGGCCGCATCGACACGGCCCTCAACACGGGCTCCTACGTGGTGCTCGCCTTCCCCGCCATCGTCGCCGTCATTGCGATCGTGTCCTTCTGGGGCAAGTCGGTGTTCAAGATCACGCTCGTCATCGGCCTGTTCGCCGCCCCACTGATCTTCCGCGTGGTCCGGGCCTCGACACTGTCGTACGCCACCCGGGACTTCGTGCTGGCCGCCAAGGCGCTCGGCGCCAGTGACACGCGGATCCTCTCCCGCGAGATCCTGCCCAACATCATGCCGACCGTCGTGTCCTTCGGTCTCATCGCCGTGGCCACCATCATCGTCCTGGAGGGCTCGCTCGCCTTCCTCGGGCTCTCGGTGTCACCCCCGACGCCCAGCTGGGGCAACATGCTCAACGAGGGGTCGACCCTGCTCACCGGCGCCAAGGGGCAGACCAACCCGTGGCTCGTCATCTTCCCCGCCGCCGCCATGTTCACGCTGCTCATCAGCCTCAACGTGGTGGCGGACAAGCTGCGGGCCTACTTCGACGTCTCCGAGATCAAGTTGTGAGCGGGCGCACCCTGCTGGAGGTCGACGACCTCCACGTCTCCTTCGCCACCAGCCGCGGCCCGCTGCGGGCCGTCCAGGGTGTGTCGCTCACCCTCGACCAGGGCAAGACGCTCGGCATCGTCGGCGAGTCCGGCTCCGGCAAGACCGTGCTGTCGCGGGCCATCATGGGGCTCCTGCCGCCTTCGACGACCACCCAGACGGGGTCGGTCCGCTACGACGGCACCGAGATCCTCAACGCGCCCAACGACCAATTGCGCAAGCTCTGGAGCACGCACATCGCCATGGTGTTCCAGGACCCCATGACGTCGCTCAACCCGGTGCAGCGGATCGGCAACCAGATCACCGAACCGCTCAAGATCCACCTGAAGCTCTCCAAGGGCGAGGCCAAGGAGACGGCGCTGTCCCTGCTCATGCAGGTGGGCATCCCTTCCCCGGTCGAGCGCTACGAGGCCTACCCGGCCCAGCTCTCCGGGGGCATGCGCCAACGCGTCATGATCGCCATCGCGCTGGCCTGCGCGCCGCGCCTCCTCATGGCGGACGAGCCCACCACGGGGCTCGACGTCACCGTGCAGGCGCAGATCCTCGACCTGCTGGGCCAGCTGCAGCGCGACCGCGACATGGCCATGATCCTGGTGACGCACGACCTCGGCGTGGTCGCGACGCGCACCGACGAGATCATCGTGATGTACGCCGGCAACGTGGTCGAGCGGGCGCCGACCAACGTGCTCTTCAAGAGCATGGCCATGCCCTACACCGAGGCGCTCCTCAAGTCGACGCCGCGTATCGCCGAGCCGAGCCACACGCGGTTGATCGCCATCGAGGGCCGGCCTCCGGACCTGCTCAGCCCGCCTCCCGGCTGTCCCTTCTCGCCGCGCTGCCCCTACGCGCAGGACAAGTGTCATCGGGAGAAGCCGCCGCTGGTGGAGGCGGCGCCGGGGCACAGCTACGCCTGCTGGTACCCGCTGACGGCGGTGGACCCGGCCATGCCTCCGACCCGGGCCGATCCGGTGACGGCATGACCGGCACCACGGTGGAATCCGCGGCGGTGACAACCGACCCCCTCCTGTCCGTCGAGGACCTGCACGTCTCGTTCGGTCGCGGCAACACGACGGTGCAGGCCGTGGCCGGCATCACCTTCGCTCTGGGCCGGGGCGAGACGCTGGGCCTCGTCGGCGAGTCGGGCTGCGGCAAGTCGACGACCGGCCGCGCCGTCGTCCAGGTCGAGAAGGCCACCTCGGGCAAGATCCGCTTCGGCGACACCGAGCTGACGGCGGTCAGTCGCGGCAATCTGCGGACGCTCCGCACCCAGGTGCAGATGATCTTCCAGGACCCGATCTCCTCGCTCAACCCACGCCGGCGCATCATCGACATCGTGTCCGAGCCGTTGACCATCTGGAAGATCGGGACCAAGGCGGAGCGGATCGCCGCGGCGAACGCCATGCTCGACCAGGTCGGTATCGACCCCTACGTCAACGGCACCCGGCGTCCCCGCGAGTTCTCCGGCGGCCAGTGCCAGCGCATCAGCATCGCCCGGGCACTGGTCCTGAAGCCGAAACTCCTCGTCTGCGACGAGATCGTGTCCGCCCTCGACGTGTCGGTCCAGGCCCAGATCCTGAACCTGCTGCAGGATCTGAAGCAGGAGTACAACCTGACGATCCTCTTCATTGCGCACGACCTGGCCGTCGTCAAGAACGTGAGCGACCGGGTGGCCGTCATGTACCTCGGACGCCTCTGCGAGATCGCGCCGTCCGACCTCCTCTACGAGGCACCGGCCCACCACTACACGGCGGCCCTGCTCGCCTCCGCGGTGGAGCCGGACCCCGAAGCCCCCCGGGCCCCCGCCGCGCTGCACGGGGAGCCGCCGAGCCCGATCAACCCGCCGTCGGGTTGTCGCTTCCGCACCCGCTGCCCGCGGGCCGAGACCCGATGCGCCGAGGAGGTCCCCGAAATGCGGGAGCTCGCGCCCGGCCACCAGGTGGCCTGCCACTTCCCCATCGGTAGTTGAGCCCCGCTGCCCCGGGCGGGACGCACAGCAGGCCCCGCATCGCCGCGGCCTCCTGCGCCCGGTTCCCCGACCTGCACGACGACTGGCCCCTGCTGCGCGCCGCGCTGGCCGACGCCGGCGTCGACGCGGTCACGGCGGTGTGGAACGACCCGGACGTCGACTGGGCGGGCTTCGACCTGGTGCTCGTCAGCGGCGCCTGGGACAACATCCATCACGTCGACGAGTTCCTCGCCTGGGCGGACGGCGTCGCCGCCGCCGGCGTGCTCGTGCGCAACTCCCCCACCACATTGCGCTGGAACATCGACAAGCACTACCTCCGCGACCTGGAGCAGTCCGGCGTCCCGACCGTGCCGACGGTGTGGGTCGAGCCGGAGCGGGGCGCTCCCGACGTCTCCTCGTTGACCATCCCGGAGGGCGAGGTGGTGGTCAAGCCCTCGGTGTCCGGCGGGGGCTACCGCACGGCGCGCTACGAGCCCCATGAGCACGAGGCGGCCCGGGCCCACGTGCGCGAGCTCGTTGCCGCCGGGCGCACGGCGATGGTGCAGCCCTACGAACCACGCGTCGACGCCGAGGGCGAGACCGGTCTCGTCTACGTCGGCGGTGTGTTCAGCCACGCCTTGCACAAGGATCCCATGATCCGCCGCCGCGTCGGTCCCAGCGACAGCCTGATTGAGAACCAGGTGGTGACGGCCTCCACGGCAACGGCGGCGCAGCTCACGGTCGCCGGTCAGGCCCTGGCGGCTGCGGAGGCGCTCCTCGGCCCCACCACCTACGCCCGGGTCGACATGGTGGAGACGCGGGACGCCGGGCCGGCTCTGCTCGAGCTCGAGCTCCTCGACCCGGTGCTGTTCCTTGTGCACCATCCGGTGGGAGCGGTGACGTTGGCCCGGCAGCTCGCCGGCTCGCTGTCCCGCTGGTAGGCGGACTGCCGCGGTCGGGGGGCGCACACCCTCGAAGCCGCCTCGTGTTTCAGCAGACGGCGGATTCAAACGGTCCGCGCAACTTCTCGGTGAGCCAACGAGGCTCTGAGTGACCGAGGAGGCAGCCAGTGGGAAAGAAGCCGGACCTAAAGGCCGAGCAGCGAGCGATGGCCCTGCGTCTTCACGCCAAGGGGCTGACTTTCAAGGAGATCGGCGAACAGATCGAAGCCTCGGCCCAAGGCGCCCGGATTGCCGTGGTGGCTGCGGTGACCCGCGAGGCGAAGCCGCTGGCCTGGTCGCCGGGCCCGGGTCGCCTGAGGATCGAAGAGCGCGAGGAGATCAGCCTGGGGCTGCACCGAGGTGCCAGCTTCAGCTCCATCGCGGCCAGACTGGGCCGATCCCTCAGCACGGTGTCTCGGGAAGTGGCCGCCAACGGAGGACGCAGTGGCTATCGGGCCTGGCGGGCCCATCAGCGGGCCCATCAGAATTCGCGCCGGCCCAAAGCGCACAAGCTGGCCAGACCCGAGCTCGCCACCGAGGTCACCAAATGGCTGAAGAAATGGTGGTCACCAGAGGAGATCTCGATGCGTTTGCGCCTCGAGTTCCCCGACGATCCGATGATGCAGGTGAGTCACGAGACGATCTACAAAACCCTCTTTGTCCAGGGCAGGGGCGAGCTGCGTCGAGAGCTGACCCGCTGCTTGCGATCCGGGCGGGCCGAACGGCGCCCCAAGGGGCGCATCGAGAACCGTGGCCACATCCCGGGCATGGTGAACATCAGCGAGCGCCCAGCCGAGTAATCAACGATCCTGTTTATAGTGCGCAGAAACTCCGCCGGCGCTTGCGCCGACCTACAGAACCGCTCGCCCGCTATGCGCCCTCGGTCGAGGCCTCGACCTCCGCTGCCGCCGGCTCGGGCGCCGCAGGCTGGGCCGCAACGGGCGCCTCAGCAGGAGCAGCGGCCTGACCCTCGACGGCAACTGCACCCTCTGCACCAGCTTCACCCTCGGCCGGCGGGATGTCGTTCCCGTGCTCGTCCTTGGGCACCACGTGGGTGCCCGTCTGCTCGGCGAAGTCGGCCCAGGCCGCCTGGGCCTCGGTCTCGGGGGTGAACTCGCCCTCGGCGTAGTCGAAGCCGATGTAGTTGCCCTCTTCGTCGTAGGCGTGCTCGCCGAAGGCCTCGCGGTACTCCTCGGAGACCTCGCCGCCCTCGGCCGCCTGCTTGATCGACAGCGAGATGCGGCGACGCTGCAGGTCGATGTCGATGATCTTGACCCAGAGCTCTTCGCCCGGCGTGACGACCTGCTCGGGCAGGTCGACGTGGTGGACGGCCATCTCCGAGATGTGCACCAGGCCCTCAATGCCGTCACCCACCTGCACGAAGGCGCCGAAGGGCACCAGCTTGGTGATGCGGCCGTAGACGAGCTGGCCGACGGCATGGCTGTCGGCGAACTCCTGCCAGGGGTCGGACTGCGTCGCCTTGAGCGACAGCGAGATCCGTTCCTTGTCGAGGTCCACGTCGAGCACCTCGACCTCGATCTCGTCGCCCACCGACACGACCGACGACGGGTGGTCCACGTGCTTCCAGCTGAGCTCGGACACGTGGACGAGCCCGTCCATGCCGCCGAGATCCACGAAGGCACCGAAGTTGACCACCGACGACACGACGCCCTTGCGGCGCTCCCCTGGCTTGAGGTTGGCCAGGAAGTCGCCCCGCTGCTCCTTCTGGGCCTCTTCGAGCCAGGCCCGCCGGGACAGCACGACGTTGTTGCGGTTCCGATCGAGCTCGATGATCTTCGCCTCGATCACCTTGCCCACGTACGGCTGCAGCTCACGCACGCGGCGCAGCTCGACCAGCGAGGCGGGCAGGAAGCCACGCAGGCCGATGTCGACGATGAGACCGCCCTTGACGACCTCGATCACGGGGCCCGAAACCATCTCGCCGTTGTTCTTCTTCTCTTCGATGGTCGTCCAGGCCCGCTCGTACTGCGCCCGCTTCTTGGAGAGGACGAGACGCCCCTCCTTGTCCTCCTTCTGCAGCACGAGCGCCTCGACGTGTTCGCCGAGCGACACGATCTCGGCCGGGTCGACGTCATTGCGTATGGAGAGCTCGCGGGCGGGGATGACCCCTTCGGACTTGAAGCCGATGTCGAGGAGGACCTCGTCGCGGTCGATCTTGACGACCGTCCCCTCAATGACGTCGCCGTCGTCGAACTCGATGATCGAGTCGCCCATCGCCTTTTCGAGATCGGCGTCACCGAGGTCGTCATCGACGATGGTGCGAGGGGTGTAGTTCCCCTCGGCGTCGAAGCTGCCCATCGCTTCGGGGGACAGGAGGGAGGTGCGTGCTGCGTCAGCCATGGTGAAGTTCCTTGCGGCAGGTGCGACTTGCACCCGCAGGACCGCGCCGGGGTCAGTTCGAGAAATATGGTTTGCGCCGCCTCCGGTGCCGGCGGGCAAGGCCTGACAGCGTATCAGCTGCTCAGGGAGGATCTCCCCCGACGCTCGGCCCGCGCCGCTCTCAGCCCTTGGCGGCAGCCCAGCTCGGCCCCGTCGCCACGGAGATGGTGAGGGGGACCTTGAGGTCCGCCGCGCCGGTCAGGGCGGACTCGGTGAGGCGGTGCACGTCGTGCTCCTCCCCCTTTGCCACCTCGACGATGACCTCGTCGTGGACCTGGAGCACGAGCCGGCTCCGGAGTTTCTGCTGCTCGAGATCGCGGTCGAGGCGAACCAGGGCCAGTTTGAAGATGTCGGCGGCGAGGCCCTGGATCCCCGCGTTCATCGCCTGGCGTTCCGCCGCCTGGCGCACCCGGTAGTTCGACGACTCCAGGTCCGGCAGGGGCCGGATTCGGCCGAACATGGTGCGGGTGGCGCCGCGGATCTTGGCGTCGGCCACCGCGTGGTCCATGTACTGCTTCACGAGAGGGAAGGCGCCGAAGTAACTCTCCATGATGGCAGCCGCTTCCTCGACGGGGACGCCCAGGCGCTGGCTGAGCCCGTACGCCTCCATGCCGTAGGCGAGGCCGTAGGAGACCATTTTGGAGTACTCGCGCTGCGTGTGAGTGACCTCCTCGGGGGGGATGCCGTACACGGCCGCCGCCACCGTCCGGTGCACGTCGGACCCGGTGGTCAGCGCGTCGATGAGTCCCGGGTCCTCCGAGAGGTGCGCGATGCAGCGGAGCTCCACCTGGTCGTAGTCGGCCACGAGGAAGGTGCGGCCCTCTGCGGGCACGAAGGCACGCCGGAACTGCTTGCCGAGTTCGGTGCGCACGGGAATGTTGTGCAGGTTGGGCCGGTCCGAGGAGATACGTCCGGTCCGGGCCACCGTCTGGCCGAAGGAGGCATGGATGCGGCCGTCGGCGGCCACCTCGGCGAGCAGGCTCTCCCCGTAGGTGGAGCGCAGCTTCTCCACCTCACGGTACGAGAGCAGCGCGTCGATGATCGGGTGATGGCCGCGCAGGCTCTCGAGCGTTTGCGCGTCGGTGGAGAAGCCGGTCTTGGTCTTCTTGCCGGGGGTGAGGCCGAGCTCGTCGTAGAGCACGGTGCGCAGCTGCGGCGTGGAGTTGACGTTGAACTCGTGACCGGCGTGCTCCTGCACCTCCGCCTGGAGCGTGGCCGCAGAGGCTTTGAGCGAGTCGGCGATCATCTGCAGCTCGGACCGGTCGACCCCGATGCCGGCCACCTCCATCTTGGCCAGGACCCGGACCAGCGGCGTCTCGATGTCGTCGTGCAGCATGACCATGTCCTCGGAGACGAGTCGTTGGCGGAAGCCGGCGGCCATGGCGGCGACATCGGCCGCCTCGCCCGCTCCCTCCTGGGCGAGGTCCCGCTCCGTCTCCCCCGGCTCCACGATGTCGAGGCTCAGCTGGCCGGTCTGCTCGCGCAACTGCGACAGCTCGTACTCTCCCGTCGAGGCGTCCAGTAGGTAGGCCGCCACCGCCGTGTCCATGTCGAGCCCGGTGAGGTCGATGCCGAGCGGCAGCAACGAGCGCATGGCTTCCTTGACCTCGTGGCCGAGGAAGGGTCGCGCCAGCACACTGTTGAGCTTCGTGACGACCGTGGTCGCGCCGAGCAGTGCCGCGGGCACGAGGACCCCCAGGCCGGCCTCTTCGCCCTCGGTGGCGACGAGGATCAGCGCCACCAGCTCGCTCCGCCCGGGCATGCCGTTCCAGCGGGCGGCCACCGCGAGCCGGCCGCTGCCGAGCTCGGACAGCTGCTTGGTGACTTCGGCCGCCGACGTGGGCAGCGCCACGTCACGCAGTTCGAAGAGCGGCGCAGCGGATTCCGCTGCCTGCGGGTGGCCCCTGGTGGCGGCGGCCACCGCGGCCTCGGCGCCCTTGGCCGACGGACCCGCGCTCCCGGGGACCGGCTCGCCGAGGGCGCCGGCGTCGAGGAGCTCCTCCAGGCGGCTCCACACCGTCTTCATCTCGAAGCGGTCGAACGTGGCCGCCGCCGTGGCGCGGTCCCAGGCGCCGAGCTCCAAGTGGGTCACGTCGACCTCGAGCGGTACATCGCGCACGAGCGGGATGATGCGGGCGTTGGAGCGGGCCAGCGCCTCGTTCTCGGCCAGGTTCTCGCGCAGCTTGGGCGTCTGCTCGTCGAGGTGGGCGAAGATGCCGTCGAGGTCGCCGTACTTGGTGAGCAGCTTGGCTGCCGTCTTCTCCCCGACGCCCGGTATGCCGGGGAGGTTGTCCGACGGGTCGCCGCGCAGCGACGCCAACAGCACGTACTGCGACGGCGGGACCCCGGTGCGCTCGAAGATGCCCGCCTCGTCGTACAGCGCGTAGTCGCTGACGCCGCGTTTGTTGTAGAGCACGCGGACCCAGGGGTCTTGCACGAGCTGGAAGCTGTCGCGGTCGCCCGTGACGATGACGACCTCGGTCTGGCGCTCGACCGCCTCGGTGGCCAGGGTGGCGAGGACATCATCGGCCTCGAACCCCGGCGCCTCCACCACGGGGATGGCCAATGACGCCATGACCTCGCGGATCATGTCGAACTGAGGCGGGAGCAACCAGGGGGTCTCGGCCCGGCCGGCCTTGTAGTCCTCGAGGATCTCGTCCCGGAACGTGGCGCCGGGCGCATCGAAGGCCACCGCCAGGGACGAGGGCTGCTGCTCCCGGATGAGGTACACCAGCATTGAGGTGAAGCCGTGGACTGCATTGGTGACCACGCCCGTCGAGGTGGCCAGCGTGTCGGGAAGCGCGAAGTAAGCCCGGAAGGCAAGCGACATCCCATCGAGCAGCAGCAGCGGTCCCGTTCGCTCCTGCGCTGACGCCATTACGTCGACACTAGGGGGTCAGCGTGCCGTCGACGACCTGCTGCGCCACGTCGCGCATGCGCGCCCGCGTCTGCATGGCGGTGCGCTGGATGAAACCGAACGCCTCGTCTTCGGGCATGTCGTCGCGGTCCATCAGGAGCCGCTTGGCTTCGTCGACGAGCCGGCGGGTGGCGATCTTGTCCTCGGCGCCGTCAGAGGAGTGCTCGGCCTCTTCCGCCTCGATCGCCCAGTCCTGGCGCGCCTTGGCCAGGACGTCGGCGATGGCCGGCAGCAGCTCGCGCGGTTGGAAGGGCTTGATGAGGTAGGCCGACACTCCCGAGTCCCGGGCCTCCTCAATGAGATCGCGCTGGCTGAAGGCCGTGAGGAGGAGCACCGCAACCTGATGGCGGGACGTGATCTCCCGAGCGGCGCGCAGGCCGTCCATGCCCGGCATCTTGACGTCGAGGATGGCCAGGTCAGGCTGGTGCTCCTCGACGAGCGACACCGCCTCGTCCCCGCGACCCGTCTCCCCCACGACGTCGTAGCCGGCCGTCATCAGAATCTCCTTGAGGTCGAGGCGAACGATGGCCTCGTCCTCGGCGATCACCACGCGGGCCAGGGTGGCCGGCTCGTCGGCGGCCGTCACCATTCGAACCCAGCCGTCACCGCCCGGCCGGATGCCGTCACTGCTTGCCCGTGGCGACGGCGGCAAGGAGCTCGTCCTGGCGGCGCTCGAGATCGGCGACGACCTTGCACAGTGCATCGCGGGCGCGCACCATGGCATCGGCGTGGCGCGCCGCTTCGTTGTGCTCCTGGCTGGCCAGCGGGGTCTCCGAGACGAGGGCGCGGACGCGTGCCTCGTCCGCCGACTCCTGCACGACCGCCAACTGCTCATTCAGCACGGCCAACTCCTCCCGCGCCCGGACCAGCCGGGTGTGGACGTCTCTGATCCGCCGCTCCAAGAGGACGCGATGCATGGAGCGTCAAGTGTAGGTGGCGGGGAACCAGCGACGCTGCGCCCCGAGCGTCTCCAGGACCGGCCCCTCGGGCGCGTTCCCGACGCCAGGGCCGGAGGGCACCGTGACCCATCCGTCCCGCACGGGCGGGTACCCACAGGGGTCGACCGCCAGGTAGTCGGCGGGGTCCCCGAGGTCGCTGACCAGACCCGTCGCGTCCTGGGCCAAACGAGCGGCCAGGGCCAGGTTCGCCGCCCGCCCGAGCCCGGCTTCGAAGAAGCCGCCGACGAAGGCAGGCACGCCGGCGGCGGCGCACGCAGCGTGCGCAGCCCGGGTGGCGCGCACGCCCCCGAGGCGTGCCGGCTTCAGGCAGGCCATGGCGCAGGACCCGTTGCGCAGCGCGTCGGTCACGCGTCGCGGTGTCGAGAGCGACTCGTCCAGGCAGATCGGGACCGGAAGCCGACGCGCCAGTTGGGCGTGGGCCACGAGGTCGGCCGGAGGCAGCGGCTGCTCAATGCAGAGCACGTCAAAATCGGCCAGGCGGCTCAGTACCGCGACGTCTTCCTCGCCCGCACTGAAGGATCCGTTCGCGTCAACCTGCAGGACGAGGTCCGGGTGGTCGGCACGCACGGCGCGCACCGGCTCGAGCTCCCAGCCGGGCTCGATCTTCAACCGGACCCGGGCCGCGCCAGACCCGACCGCGACGTCGACTTCTTGGCGCAACACGGCCAGGTCGTGCCCGGCGGGGATCCCGACGACCGCGCCGACCGCCATCGTCCTGTAGCCCTCGCCGAGCCCGAGGTCGTCGGCCAGGCCTCGACCTGCTGCGTGCAGTTCCGCGTCCGAGACCGCCATCTCGAAGGCGGCGGCCAGCATCCGGTCGACGGGCGAGCTCCCGAAGAGTCGGGACACTTCGGCGCCGGCCGGGAGGAGGCTTCCCCGGGCCGCCGTCGCGCGGCAGAGGCGGGACACGCCGCGGTCCGCGGCAGCTTGCTCCACCTCTGGGAGCGCAGGATCCACCGCGGTGCCGTCTGCCAATGCGGCGCACTCACCCCAGCCCTCCGCCTCCTCGGCGACCACCCGCACGAAGAGCAGCGGACGCACCCGGTGGACACCGGCGGCGGTGCCGAGGGCCTGGCGAAACGGAAGGTCGACATGGACGAGCTCGACGCCGGTCAGTTTCATGGCGGCGCCGCTCCCACCCCGCCACCGTAGATGGCAGCTTGTACGATCAAGCGTTCTCGCCCGGATGGCGGAATGGCAGACGCGGCGGCCTCAAAAGCCGTTGTCCGAAAGGGCGTGCGGGTTCGAGTCCCGCTCCGGGCACTGAATGCGAAGTGCTCGTCGGCGGCGCTCGGAGGCGGTCGACGTGGGGCGACCGCCGCCGTGGCGAGCGCGGCCGTTGAGCACTGCCTCGACACATGACGTCCTCGAGCAGAACCGGCAGCTTGCTCGAGCGGATTGGACGCTCGGACGCGAGTGCCAGCTCCCCGCATCTGCGACAATCAGGCGTGGTCTCGCTGGCGTCTCCCGCCGTCGTCGGAGATCGCGCCGGGTCGGAGCCCGACCCGGCAGCAGTCATTTCCGACAACGCGGCCCCATCACCCTCGCTGCGTCGCCCGCTGATCCTGGGACTGGTGGCCACGGTGGCCATCGTCTGCGGCGCCTTGGCCGGCGGCCGGCTGTTCGTCTCGACACTGCCCGGAGCCTGGTTCTTCGGCCCCACGACCAGCTCAACGGGGGCAGCGCCCCAGCCGCCCGTGTTCGCCCTGATCGGCGTCTACGGCGGCATCATCCTGTTGGCCCGGGCCTGGCTGGACCTGCTGCGGGTGAGCCGTTCGCACCTCGGGATCCCGGTGCGCCGGGTGGCCGGGGTGATCGCCGCTTGGGCCGTGCCGATGGCACTCGCCCCGCCGCTCTTCAGCCGGGACCTCTACAGCTACGCCGGCCAGGGCGAGATGGTGGCCCACGGCATCAGCCCGTACCTCTACGGCACCGGCGTCCTCGGGACGACACCGTTCAGCATCCTGCCGGGCTCGTTCTGGGCCAACACGCCGTCGCCCTACGGGCCGGCGTTCCTCTGGCTCGACGGGCTGGTCACCGACCTCTCCCGCCACCAGGTCCTGACCGACCTGGTACTGCTCCGTCTGCTGGCGTTGGCCAGCCTGGCCCTGGCCCTGTGGGCCGTCCCGGTGCTCGCCCGGGCGGCCGGGCGGGACCCTGCCACGGCGGTTGTCCTTGCCCTGGGCTCACCCCTCGTGCTGATCACCCTGGTCGGGGGGGCGCACAACGACGCTCTCATGCTGGGCCTGCTCCTGGGCGGCCTGGCGGTAGCCCGGCGCTACGGGACGGTGCCCGGGATCGTTCTGTGCGCCCTCGCCGCCAGCGTCAAGGCACCGGCCCTCCTCGCCGTGCTGTTCCTGGGCTGGAACTGGCCGGGCCCGGCGGCCCGGCTCACCAGGCGGTTCGGCCACGCCGCGGCCGGCTGCGCAATCGGGCTGGCCACTCTTAGCGCCGTGTCGTGGGCCACCGGCCTCGGGTGGGGTTGGGTTCGCACGGCGACGGCCCCCACCAAGATCATCACCGGCGTCACGCCGGTCGACTCGGCGTCCCGGTTGCTGGCCGATGCTGCGCACCTGCTCGGTTTCGGCGTGGGGACGTCGGAGGTCCGCACGGTGGTCGCCGCTGTGGCGCTTGCGGCGTTGGTGCCGCTTGGTGGCTGGCTCCTGTGGCGTTCGCCCGAGCTCGGGGTCGAGCGCTCGCTGGGACTGGTGCTCCTGGCGCTGGTGCTGCTCGGGCCGATCCTGTGGCCCTGGTACCTCACCTGGGCACTGGCCGTCCTGGCCCCGACGGCGGGCCGCTGGACCCGCCGCGCCGTGATCACCCTGGCCATCGGCGGGACGCTGATCGGGGCGCCCGACGTCCTCAATGCAGTCCGTGCCTTCACCGCCACCAGCGTGCCGGGCGAGCTGCTGCTGCTCGTCTCCCTCGTCGCGCTGGCCTTCGCCCCCTTCTGCTGGCTGGACGCCCCGCGCCTGCACAGGGCGGGTGCTGCCCCGGCTCCGAGGGACTTCGTCCTGCCCGGGCGGGGACCGACCAAGTAACGTCTCGCGGACCGTCGGCTCTGGGAACCCGTCGTGGGATGGGGTGAAGGGACAAGCACCGTGGGAGCGCCCACCGCCGTGAACCGAACCGCCCCGAGCACCGCCGTCGGCTCCATGGACCTGTGGATCGGTCTCGGGACCCTCGGATCGGTCGGCATCGCGGTGCTGGGCACGAGCATCGGAGCGATTCCCCGACCCGGCCCGGACCGGTTTTGGTTCCACGTGACCGGTGGGGGAAACACGTGGGCGCACCTGGGCTTCTACGCCTCGGTCGCCCTCCTCCTCGCCGCCTGGGTGGGCGTCGGCCTCGAGGCCCGGCAAGGCGGCCTCTCCGTTCTCCGCTGCTGGGTCATCCTGGCCTTCTGGGGCCTGCCGCTCTTTCTCGGTCCCCCGGTCTTCAGCCGCGACATCTACAGCTACATCGCCCAGGGTCTCCTCGCCCACCACGGCCTCAACCCGTACCACGTGGCGCCCTCGGCGCTCGGGAGGGGCCCGCTGCTGGCCTCCATCGCCAGCGTGTGGCGGAACACTGCCTCGCCCTACGGACCCCTCTTCGTCATGGTGAGCCGGGCCGCGGTCAGCGTCTCGGGCGGCTCGCTGGTGGCCCAGGTCCTCGTCTTCCGGGCGGCCGAGCTCGTCGGGGTGGCCGCCATCATGGTGTCGCTGCCCCGTCTCTCGCGGCGGCTCGGCACCGACCCCGGCCTCGCCCTCTGGCTCGGGGCGCTGAGCCCTCTCGCCCTCTTCAGCTTCATCGCCTCGGGCCACAACGACGCACTGATGGTCGGGCTGCTGGTCGCCGGAGTGACCCTGGCCGACGGAGGGCCGCCTGGCCGCCGGGGTCGCCCTCTGCGCGCTGGCTGCCCTGATCAAGCTGCCGGCCGCGGTGGCCATCGTGTTCCTGGCGGTCGTCCAGTTCCGGCTGCAACTGGTGCCGGGCGATGGCGGGTCGTGCTCAAGGCGGTGGTGGTCCCCTGCGTGGTGGTGGTGGGCGGGACACTGGTGGCCGGCTACGGATGGACATGGCTCGGCCCGACCGCGCTGCACGTCCCGACCGAGCTGCGGGTGCTGGCCACCCCGGCGGTCTCCCTCGGTGTCTTCTTCCACGCCATCGCGCACGCCATCGGGGTCCCGGTCTCGACGAGCGTCGTGGTGTCGGCCACGCAGGTGGTCTGCGGCCTGCTCGTCGTGGCCGGCACGCTGTGGCTCCTCTGCAACGCCCACCGGCTCGATGTGGTGCGGGCCATCGGCCTGGCGCTCGTCCTCTTCGTGGTCGGGAGCCCCACCCTGTGGCCCTGGTACCTCACCTGGGGGTTCACGCTGCTGGCCGCCACGACCGCCCAGCGGTCGAGGGTGCTGGCCGCGGTGGCCGGCCTGGCCATGCTGGTGGTGGGGGCCGGGGGCTCCCCGATGCTGAACGGATTGGCCTACGTCGTCACGGCACCGCTCCTCCTGGCTGGGTGCGCGTGGCTCTTCTGGGACCGGCACTGGCAGAGGGTGGTGAGGCCATGCCGCCTGAGGCTCCGGCGGCGGACGGCGCCACCGACGTAATGGCTGGCGAGGGCCTGCCGGCGCCTGGCGTTGTCGCCACCCGGGCAGCCGGGGACCAAAACCCGCAGGCGGCGTCTGAAAGTTGGGCCCGGCAGGCCCGGCGATCGTTCCTGTTCTGGCCGGTCGTCGCCTACCTGGCCGCCCGGGTCGTCACGCTGGCGGCGCTCCTGCTCGCCGACCTGGCCGACCACCGCAGCCTGGCCGGCCAGCTCGCCCGCTGGGACGGGACCTGGTTCCTGCGCGCCGCCGAGCAGGGGTGGCCACGCCACCTGCCGATGTCCCACGGCCACGTGGCGGCGAACACCATCGCGTTCTTCCCTGTGTTCCCGATCGCCATCCGGTGGTTGTCCTCGGCCACCACGCTGTCGCCGCTCGCGGTCGGTGTGACCCTCAGTGCCGTCACCGGCCTGACCGCCGTCGTGGCGGTCGGTCTCCTCGTCCGGCGGTTCACCGAGAGCGACCGGGCCATGCGGGCCACGTTGCTGTTCGCCGTTTTCCCCGGCACCTTCGCCTTCAGCCTGGTCTACAGCGAAGGCATCGTGCTCACCTGCGTGGCTCTCGGGCTGCTGGCCCTGCTTCATCGCCGCTGGTGGCTGGCCGGCCTGCTGGGACTGTTGGCCACCGCCACCTCGCCCATCGCTCTGGCCTTCGTCCTCAGCTGCGCCTGGTGCGCCGGTTGGGCCGCCTGGCGCGACCGGAGCCTGCGCCCATTGGTGGCCCCCGTCTTGGCGCCCCTGGGCTTCCTCGCCTATATGGCCTGGCTGTGGCGGCACACCGGCGAGCTCAACGCCTGGCGCCTGACCGAGCTGGGCGGGTGGCACAGCTCGCCCTCCCTCACCTACCCGTTCCGCGTCCTCGCCACGTTCGTCCGGAACCCTCTCGGCCCGACCATCACGGGCCAGATCCTGGTGGCCGGCACCGTGGTGGCGGTCATCGGTGGCGTGCTGGCCATCCGGCAGCGGCAACCGGCCCCGGTGCTCATCTACGGGCTCGCTGCGGGCGTGCTGGCCGCCGTCGCCTCGCCAGTCGGTCTTCGTCCTCGCTTCCTCATGTTGGCGTTCCCACTCGTGGTGGCCTACGGCACGCGCCTGCGCGGGCGCGCGTACATCGGGGCCGTGCTCGCCTCGGCCGCCTTGCTGGTGGCCATGACCTGGCTCGAGTTCGCCTCGTGGGCCGTGTTCCCTTGACGGGCGACGACCACTCAACGCTCACCGTCACCGACCGACCAGCCGACCAGCCGTCGGGCGACCCGGGCACCCTCGTCCAACGGGGCGGGTGGACCCTGGCCTGGTTCGCCGTCCTCACCGCCGGGCTCGGGTTCTGGAGCGCCTGGACGTCGTGGCCCGGAGCCGCCGTACTGGCCCCGCTCCTGGTCGTGGCGGGCGTCATCGGCATGGCGGCCACCTGGCTCGTCCCTGACCCCAGGACCCGGGCGCTCCCGTGGGTCGGCCTCGGCGCCGCCGTCCTGGCCGTCGGCCTCCCGCAGGCCGTCGCCATCCATGTCCGGCGGTACTACACGACCGACTCGGCCGCCTTCAACCAGCTGGCCACCCGAGCCCTCCTGCACGGGAAGGACCCGTACGAGGCATCGATGGCGTCGGCGGCCAGCCTGCTCAACCCGCCGTCGCATTACTGGACCTACCTGGCCGATGGCGGCCATGTCACCCAGGTTTCCTATCCGGCTGGCTCCTTCCTGCTCGAGGCCCCGGCCATGGCACTCGGCTTCCACCACGAGCTTGCCGACTGGACCGACCTGGTCGCCTGGCTGGTCACCGGCGTCCTCCTCTTCGTCCTGCTGCCGGTCGGCCTGCGCTGGTTGGCGGTCCTGGTACTCGTGGCCCCGGCCTTCGTCGGCACGTTCTCGGCCGGCGGCACCGATGCCTTATTCGTCCCGTTCCTGGTCGTGGCCGTCTGGCGCTGGGACCGCTTCGGCGCCGGCAGGGGCGCCGGCACCGCCCGCTGGATCGGACCGCTGGCGCTCGGCGTGGCCTGCTCCGTCAAACAGACCCCCTGGTTCTGCGTTCCCATTCTGGTGGTCGGCCTGGGTCTCGAGGCGAGGCGGCGGGGCGACACGGTGTGGCGGATTCCGGCCACCTATCTAGCCGTGGTCGTCGGGGTCTTCGCCGTCTTCAACCTGCCCTTCGTCATCTGGGGACCTCGCGCCTGGGCCCACGGCCTCGTCCTCCCGTTCACCAAGCCCCTCGTGGCCGATGGCCAGGGACTGGTGACGCTGGCCATTCACGGTCTTACCGGCGGTGTCGTGCTGCCGCTCCTCTCGGTGGCAGCCGCGCTCGCCTACATCGCGCTCCTGGCTGCTTTCGTCGTGTGGTATCCGGCCATGAAGGTCGTCTGGCTTTTCGTCCTCCCCCTCGTCCTCCTCGTGCCAGGCCGCAGCTTCTCCGGTTACCTGATCGATTTCTTCCCCGCCGCCCTGGTGGCCGCCGTGAGCGTGGTCGCCGTGCCACAGACAGCCCGGGCGGACGCGGGGAGCCCGGCCGGACGGTGGGTGGCCCGCTCGGCCGTCGGCGTGCCCGCTCTTGCGTCCGCGGCAGTCTGCGTCCTGGCCTTCACCTCTGCGCCACTCGGCCTGACGGTCGTCGCCGTCCGCACCTCGCAGGCCACACTGCGCCTCGATGCGGTGACCGTCATCGTGCACAACCAGACTGGGCACCGCGTCACCCCGCACTTCTTGGTGGCCCTGGACAGCACGCACCCCTCGGGCTTCTGGACCCCGGAGAACCCGGGGGGCCAGCTGGCACTCGCGGCCGGGGCGACGGCGACCGTCACCCTCCGCCCCAACGAGTTCACCTGGTCGCCCGCCCACGGCGCCCACTGGCTGGTCGAGGCCTACACGACCTCACCAACCGCCCTCAGCACCTCGGCTCTGCAGGTCTGGGCGCTCGGGCACCAGCAGTGAGCCGTAGGGCGGCAGCGGTGGCCGACCCGTCCCTGGGCCCCGGTCTCCGGACCGGGACCCCCAGCTAATCTCCAGGTAGGACCGGTAGGTTTCGCCGCCTGCGCCGCTTGCTGAGGACCGACGACGGGCGGGCGGCCGCGGTGCTGCTGCTCGTGCCACTCCTGGCATTCGTCGTGCCGGCGCTGTTCAGTGCCCCGGCCCTCTCGGGCGACAACCTGATCCAGAACTTCCCCTTGCGTGTGCTCTCCGGGGAGCTCCTCCGGCAGGGCCACCTTCCCTTGTGGAACCCGTTCATCTGGAGCGGGAACCCACTCCTCGGCGGCATGAACGCCGGGTCCTTCTTTCCCCTCACGTTCCTGTTCGTCGTGCTCCCGCCCATCGGTGCCTGGGTGCTCAACATGACGGCCGTCTACTGGGTGGCCGGCCTCGGCACGTACTGGCTGCTCCGCCAGTACGGGATACGGCCGCTCGCCGGGTTCCTCGGGTCGGCCGTCTATGCCTATAGCGGGGTCATGATCGGCCAAATGGTGCACCTCGGCGTCATCCAAGGGATGGCCCTCATGCCGCTCATCGTCCTGGCCATCCTCAAGATCAGTTGGGCGGTCTTCGGCGTGGGCCCCTCCACCCGCACCCGGTCCACGGAGGACGACCTCGAAGCACCCGGCACCGACCTGACCGAGTCGGGAGTTCCCTCGTCGCCCTGGCCGTGGGTGCTCGGCCTGGCCGTGCTGGTCGGCCTGATCATGCTGACCGGCGAGCCGCGCAGCATCGCCGAGACCGAGATCGTGGGAGCGGTGCTGGCCCTCTGGCTGACTCTGCGCGGCTACGACGAGGTCGCCGTGAGCTGGGAGCGGCGCGCCCGGTTCCTCGGGCTCATCGTCCTGGCCGGCGCCTGGGGCGTGGCCATCGGCGCGGCCCAGCTCCTGCCGGGTTACGACTTCATCAACCTGTCGCAGCGGGCGAACGAGCAGTACTCGTTCTTTGGCAGCGGGTCCCTGCCCACGCAATGGACCGTCCTGTTACTGGTGCCCGACCTGTTCGGAGGCAGCGGGACCCTGCACCAGCCCGTGTACTTCAACGGCTACAACCTTCCCGAGGTGACCGGGTACGTGGGTCTCCTGCCCCTGGTGGCCTGCGCCGCGCTCCTGACCCGCACCTACGGCCGCAACCGTGACCGGGCCTCGGCCGACTGGGCTCCCTGGCTCTTCCTCAGCCTCCTCGGCCTCCTTTTGGCCTGGGGGGAGTACACCCCCCTCGGGGGGTTGTTCGGGCATATTTGGATCTTCGGCCGCACCCGCCTGCAGAGCCGCAACCTGGGGATCGTGGACCTCGGCCTGGCCGTGCTGTTCGCCTTCTGGGCCGACCGCGGCCTGGGGCAACCCCACGAGTGGTTGGGAACCGCCGGCTGGCGCCGCTGGATCACGGGCGTCCCGCCGATCGCCGCCGCGCTCGTCTGCGTCGTGGGCATTGCCTTCCAGCGCCAGCTCGAGTCTGCCTTCGGCGCCTTCCGCTCGGGAGCCGGCTTGACGCCGTGGTTCGTCGCCCAGCTCGTGGTTGCGCTGGCCGTCATCGCCTTGGTGGTCGGCGGCCGCCGTCTCGGCCCAGACCGCGCCCGCTGGGCGCTGAGCGCCGTCGTCGTCGTGGACCTGGCCCTGTTCGGGCTCTCGTCGGCCACAGGATTTGCCTCTGCCACTCCCGACGTCGTCGAGCCGAGTAAGGCCGAGGCGGCGACCGTTCTCGGCACCGAGGGCCGCTTCGCCATCTATGACCCGGCCACCTACGACTACGTCCAGCTCGGGGCCATCGGCCAGCCCGACCTGAACGTGTTCACGACACTTCCGAGCGTTCAGGGCTACGGCTCCATCGTGGACAACACCTACGGCACGGTCACCGGCACCCACTTCATTGACATGCTCGACCCATGCGCCCTGGCCCGTGGGATCTTCACACCGCTCCGGCTGCGCACCCTGCTCACCGGGCCGAGCCAGCTGGCCACTGCGGTTCCGAGGTCCGGGGTGCTGCCGAGCGCGCCGGCTCCGTGCCCGGGGGCCCCGCGGGCAGGCACGGCCAAGGAGCGGACGTGGTACTTCGGCCAGACCCTCACACTCACGGGGGCCACGCTGGTCACTCCAGGGCACACCGCCTCGACCGCGCTGGGCGCATCGCGCGTGGGCGTGCTCAGAGCGGGAGGCGCCGTCGTCTTCCCCTCCCTGAGCATCCGGGCCGCCGGCGACCAAGCCACCGTGGTGTTCCGCTCGCCAGAGGACGCGGTGGGACTGGTCGTCCGGGGGAACCCCCGAGCGGTGTCGGACACCTCCGAGGTCACCACCGCCGGCGGTCCTCGTTACGTCTTGGACGGCAGCATCCAGGACGCCCTCGGCCAGCCGGGGTGGGCCTTCACTGGCACCTGGGCGGGGAACGCCCGCTTCGAGCGGGCGACGGTCCGGCCTCCCGTCTGGCTCGAACGCGGACCAGCCGGCGCCACCGCCACCCAGGTCGGAATCTCCGACAACGGCACGGAGGTCGACCGGGTGACGACGTCGGCCGCGGCGCTGATGGTGCGCAGCGAGTCCAACCTCCCGGGGTGGCAGGCCACGGCGGCGCCAACGACCGGCGGGGCGTCCATCCCGCTCCCGATCCGTGCCGTCGGACTGATCCAGGGCGTGCGCCTGCCGGCCGGCTCCTGGACGGTGACCTTCGCGTACCGGGCGCCGGGCCTCGACGTCGGGCTTGCCGGCTCGGCCGTCGGCATCGGTGCCGCGTTGATCGTGGTCGGCATCCGCGCCGCCGGGCGGCGGCGAGTCCGTCGCACGAGCCGAGCTTGAAGTTCGGAACTGCCCGCCATACCCCAGGCGAGATTGCAGGGCGCACACCTTTGACGAGACGGTGCGGTCGTTCGGCTTTTTCGGACTAAGGGGCACGGCCGAACCGGCGCGACCGGTTGCGGGTCATGAGCGTGTTCCGCTGAGGCATTGCCGCCGTGCATAGTTACTCCCCTCGGAGCGGTGGATGGTGCGCCACAAGTCGCACGGTCGGCTCCATCACTTGCTCAGTGTCTCTCGCGCCTCTCGAGCGGCGTAGAAAACCAGGACGTACCCGGCAAGAGGGTCAGCCCACCACCAGCCGGCCGCGGCATTCAGCACAAGACCGACAAGCACCGCTGTCGCGAGGATTCCGTCGATCAAGGTGATGCGACCCTCGCCTTGCAGTACCGGGTTGTTCAGGGCCGCACCGGTTCTGGCCTTGCCTGATGCCAGCGCGAACATGACGACCGCTGTCACAGCGGTCCAGACGATGCCGAGCACACTATGACGTGGATGGAACCCCACAACGAGAACCAAGGTGCTCTGGATCCCCAGGTAGATGGCCAACGCCACGAAGGCGACTCCGATGAAGCGTAGAGCTCGGTCCTGGCGTTGCACGCTCACGTCGGCCAGCTCCCACAAGACGACGATCGATGCCCCGACCTCGATAAGGCTGTCGAGGCCAAACCCCGCCAGTGCGACGGACCGGGCCTGGACCGCGGCATATGCCAACACGACCACCCCCACGACATTCCAGCCGAGCGTCGCGGCTTCCAGCTTGCGACCTCGGCTCAGGAGCCGTGCATGACGAACTCCGTCGGTGATCTCCGTCACCGGGCCAGTTTCCCAGACTGCGCCAATGCCCAATGCCCCCCGTGGCAACCATCCTCGTTCGCCGGAGTAGCCACGGCTATCGACCCAGCCCCCATTACTGACGTGCGCGCCGCGTCCGCGAAACTGGCGTCCGATGATTGACAGTGACTCTGAGGTGGACCCGATCAGGCACCGATACGTCGCCAGAGCGTTGATGCTTTCGTATCTCTCCGTCGCTTGGGGGTTGGTCGCGGGCGTGTGGGCCGTGACCACGGGACTTCTTGCAGGCAGCCTGGGAGTTCTCGGGTTGGGACTCAACGTCTTGGCCGATGTCGCCGGGTCGGTCGGACTCGTGTGGCGCTTCGGCGTCGAACGGCGAGACCCGACCAAGGGTCTTCGTGCTGAAGCTCGGGCGTCGACCATCGTCGCCACCGCCTTGATCCTGGTGGCGATCACCCTGACCATCACAGCGATCAACGACCTTGTCTCGCATTCGGTGCCCCAGCACTCCGTACTGGCTATGACTGCGGCCGGGGTCTCGGCTCTCGTGCTCGCGCCGCTGGGTAGGGCCAAACACCAAACCGGCCGAGTGTTGTCCAGTCACGCCTTGATGGGCGACGGAACATTGAGCGGCATTGGAGCGGCGCTCGGGGTCCTTGCTCTTCTGGGACTGTTGACTGACCAGGCATTCGGCTGGTGGTGGGCGGATCGGGTCGCCGCACTCGCTGTTGCCGTCGTTGCTTCGGCTGAAGCGGTCCGGGTCATTCGGACGCGCCCAGATTGAGGACGTGAACTGCTGGGGACGAGCGCCTGGCGTCTCCCGGCACTCCCCGGTCACCATGTCGTCACAGAAGCAACCGGGCCGTCACGAACAGAGCGCACAGCGCCAGAGCGGGCCGCCGAGAGTTCGAATCTCGCTCCGGCCACGACCGCCACCAGCGGGTTTGTCGCGGACAGACCTCCTGTGAGCCATTCAACGCGGATTACCCCGAAAGGTCAGGGCACCCTCGAACGCCCATGTTTCGCACAACGAGGATCACGGGGCCCTTCCGATCGACCGATAGGTGGCTCTGGGCGAGGGTGTAAAACGTGCCAATCTGGGGCAGGCCACTGGTGCCGTTTTGGCCCGGATCCTGGACCTGAGCACTCCTCACTGCGGAGCCAACGATCCTGATCGATCTCTCATGACACGCATCCTCCAAAGCGTCGGACTCGTCCTGGCCCTGGTGATCGCAGGCCTCGGCGGCACCGCGCTCGCTTGGACAACCGACGTCACCGCAGCGGGCGCGTCGGGCGGCGTCACGCCACTCCCGCCGGGCTGGGAGCTCTGCGTCCTCGAGGGACTGAGCGCACCGGCGACACCGGCGAACGTCACCGACCTCGACGAGTGGCAGGCTGCCGAGGGCGGATCCACCAACAACACCGCGGCGTTCAACCCGTTCAACACGGGTCGGACGACCGACACCAACGGAGCGCCGATCCCCGGCGTCTCCTCATCGGCCAACGGGTTCCCGGCCTTCGCCGACTGGGCGGCCGGCTGTTCGGCAACGGTGGCCACGTTGTTCCAGCCGAACATGTGGGTCATCACTGCGGCGCTCCGGTCCGGCACGGTTGCCCCTCCGGCTGCGTTTCTCGCCGTCGTGGACCAGAGTGCCTGGTGCGCGCCCTCGCCAGACGGGCTGCCTTGCTACGCCAGCTCCCTCCTCGCTGTCGCCGGCAGTCTCCCCGTATCGCTGCCCGTCTCCGCTGCCCTGGACGTCTACGGGAACGTGACGTCGGATTTGCACTCCTACCAGCAGGCCATCACGTCGGTGACGGCCGATCAGGGGTTGCTGACATCTCGGGAACAGGCGCTCGCCGCAACGCAGACGCAGGTCACGGCGGCGCGCGACCAGTTCGGTGCCGCGCAGAAAGCTCTCCAGGGTTTTGCGATCAGTGAGTACGTGAGCAGTGGGTTGTACTCGAGCGCCCCGCTCGCCAGTTCCGGCAGCCCCGCGCCGCTCACGTCGCACACGCCGCAGGACGAGGACGGTGTGGTGGTGCAGCAATACCTCGGGGTGGCGGCGTCCAACCTGCTGGACCGGGAAAACACCGCATTGAGTATCGTCAAGAGTTCGGTATTGAAACGCGACGAGGCGGCCAAAGCGGTGACGCAGGCCGCCGTGACACTCACATCGGACGAGGTGTCCGAGAACCGCTCGCTGATCCTGCTCGTGAAGGATGTGGGGACACTCGAGCACGCCGGGGTCTGTGCGACAGTGACCATCACCGCACCGAATCCGATCTCGTCGGCACCGACGGGTTCACCCGACACGCCCTCCACTCTCGTCCCCACGACCACCACCACCTCCACGGTGCCTCCGAGCACGTCGACCACCACCATCACGACGACGACTACCACCACCACCACGACGACGGTGCCCTCGACGATTCCATCCAACACGCTGACCACCGCAGTGCCCACGACGACCACAACCACGACCACCACGACGGTGCCCACGACCGTGCCCTCGACCACGACGACCACCACGGTCCCGACCCCCGGGGCGGCAGCACCTTCGGCAATGACTCCCCCCGCGGTTGCACCAGGCGTCACGGCGCTGCAGGGCTGCATCGCCCCCCTGGCTCCCGCTCTTGCATAGGCGTCTTTCTGACGTCAGACGCAGAACCGGCGCTCACTGATTGCAGACGAGCTGCGCATCAGGTGTGACGCCGGGCTAGAACCCCGTGGCAGCGATGATCGATCCGTTGAGGTGGTTGCCCGCCATGGAGCCGTCATTCGGCGCGTCGCCGTAGGAGAACACCGCACCCGCAGCCGAGGCGACCCAATACCCGCCACCTGTGGCGTCGGAGAAGATGGCGGAGGCCGGATCGAAGCCTCCAACCGAGCCCGCCGGGCCACCGCGGGACGCGGCATCCCCGTAGGCGTAGACGGCGCCATCTGCGAGCAAGACCCAGTACCCGTGTCCGTCGGCGGTGCGCACGGCGGAGGTGACGAGTGAACCCTGAGATCCCGGGGCGCCGTAGAAGGGAGCGTCGCCGAACGCGTAGACGTTGCCGGACTGGGTGATCAACCAGTACCCGTTTCCCGAGGCGTCGGGCACCACGGCGACAGCAGCGCCCGCACAGCCACCCATGCCGGGGCACGAACCCTCGAACCTGGCGTCACCGAAGGCAAAAACCCCCCCGTCGGAGGCCACCATGAAGTACCCGCCTCCGTCGGACGACGGCACCATGCCGACGATCGGAGCGTTGAGGCTGTGCGGAAGGCCTGACCCGGCGGGGCTGAGCCCGGTGCCCGGTATCGATCCGAAGTAGCCGGCGTCGCCGAAAGCGAAGACGCCGCCGTCCGAAGCGACCAGCCAATACCCTGCTTTGTTCGACGTCGGGCTGATACCGACCACAGGTCGCTGCAACTGGAGACTGCCGGTCGAACCGTAGAACTGGGCCGAGCCGAATGTGAAAATGCCCCCATCAGAACCCACCAGCCAATAGCCGTACGTCGGTGCGGGTGGTGGTGGTGGAGCCGCAGCCACAGGGCCACCCGTCACGATGAAGTCTCCCGAGGTGCTCGTGTAGGTGACGATGAAGTTGGCCGCGCTGGTTCCGCTCAGGTTGGCCCCGCCGCATGACCCGGCTACGAGGGTATAGCTCCCGGACGGCAGGTTCCCGCTGATCGGGGTCGAAGGTCCTACCTGGCCGCAGGTCAGAGCGCTGGTGTCGATGGACACTCCGGGAGGCGAAGTGTCAGTGCCGGTGAACGTCGGCGCTCCGCTGTTGGCCTGGCTCCCGCTGACCGCCACGGTGATCACCGCACGCGTCACGGTCGTGGTGCCGTCGGTGTAGGTGATGCTGTAGTTCGAGTCGACCGCTCCACTGCACCATGAGGTGTACCCGCCCACCGGGCTCGAACTGCCAGCCGTGGTCGAACAGACGGGCTGCGTGGTCAATGACGAGGCGTTGTCGAGATTCTTGAATCCCGTGTACGTCGGCGTCACTGCGGGCGGGTTGGACCCATAGCTCATGGAACTACTCGACGCCGTAATCTTCAGGGGCGCCGGGTTGACCGTCACCGATCCAGGTGCGTAGCTGATGGCGTAGTTGGGGTCCACCGCTCCGCTGCAAGAAGACCCAGAGGACGAGCCCATGCCGCTCGAGGCGGTATCAGTGGTGGAACAGGTGGGCTTCGTGGTCAAGGACGAGACGGTGTCGCCGTTCACGAACCCCACGTACCCGGGCGTGATCGCCGGAACCGTCCCGTAGGTCGTTGAGGGGCTCGAGGCCGTGATGGTCAGGGGGGCCTTGCCCACCGTGACCGAGCCGGTTCCGTAGCTGATGGCGTAGTTGGGGTCGACCGCGCCACTGCACGACGAGGAGTAGCCGCCCGCCGGGCTGGAGCTGGTCGCCGTGGTCGAGCAGGTGGGCGGTGTGGTGAGCGAGGATGCGTTGTCCCCGTTGACGAAGCCGGTGTAGCCCGGCGTGATGCCCGGCACGGAACCGCCGTAGATCATCGTCCCGCTCGAGGACGTGATCGTCAGGGGGGCCTTCGCAATCGTGACCGAGCCGGCTCCGTAGCTGATGGCGTAGTTGGGGTCGACCGCGCCACTGCACGACGAGGGGTAGCCGCCCGCCGGGCTGGAGCTGGTCGCAGTGGTCGAGCAGGTGGGCGGCGTGGTGAGCGAGGATGCGTTGTCCCCGTTGACGAAGCCGGTGTAGCCCGGCGTGATGCCTGGCACCGTCCCGCCGTAGGTCATCGACGGGCTCGAGGCCGTCACCGTGAGCGGAGACGGGCCGATCGCCACCGAGCCTCCGACGTAGGTGATCGCGTAGTTGGGGTCGACTGCGCCGCCGCACGAGGACGCGTAGGGGATCCCGGAGACCGGGCTCGAACTGGTTGCCGTGGTCGAGCAGGTGGGCTTCGTGGTCAAGGACGAGACGGTGTCGCCGTTCACGAACCCCACGTACCCGGGCGTGATCGCCGGAACCGTCCCGTAGGTCGTTGAGGGGCTCGAGGCCGTGATGGTCAGGGGGGCCTTGCCCACCGTGACCGAGCCGGTTCCGTAGCTGATGGCGTAGTTGGGGTCGACCGCGCCACTGCACGACGAGGAGTAGCCGCCCGCCGGGCTGGAGCTGGTCGCCGTGGTCGAGCAGGTGGGCGGTGTGGTGAGCGAGGATGCGTTGTCCCCGTTGACGAAGCCGGTGTAGCCCGGCGTGATGCCCGGCACGGAACCGCCGTAGATCATCGTCCCGCTCGAGGACGTGATCGTCAGGGGGGCCTTCGCAATCGTGACCGAGCCGGCTCCGTAGCTGATGGCGTAGTTGGGGTCGACCGCGCCACTGCACGACGAGGGGTAGCCGCCCGCCGGGCTGGAGCTGGTCGCAGTGGTCGAGCAGGTGGGCGGCGTGGTGAGCGAGGATGCGTTGTCCCCGTTGACGAAGCCGGTGTAGCCCGGCGTGATGCCTGGCACCGTCCCGCCGTAGGTCATCGACGGGCTCGAGGCCGTCACCGTGAGCGGAGACGGGCCGATCGCCACCGAGCCTCCGACGTAGGTGATCGCGTAGTTGGGGTCGACTGCGCCGCCGCACGAGGACGCGTAGGGGATCCCGGAGACCGGGCTCGAACTGGTTGCCGTGGTCGAGCAGGTGGGTTTGGTCGTGAGTGACGCCGACGAGTCGCCGTTGACGAAGCCGGTGTAGTTCGGCGTGATACCCGGCGCCGTCGCGCCGTAGGTCATTGAGGGGCTCGAGGCCGTGATGGTCAGGGGGGCCTTGCCCACCGTGACCGAGCCGGCTCCGTAGCTGATGGCGTAGTTCGGGTCGACTGCGCCACTGCACGACGAGGGGTAGGGCAACCCATTCACCGGGCTGGAGCTGCTCGCCGTGGTCGAGCAGGTGGGCGGAGTGGTGAGCGAGGATGCGTTGTCCCCGTTGACGAAGCCGGTGTAGCCCGGCGTGATGCCCGGCACCGTCCCGCCGTAGGTCATCGTCCCGCTCGAGGCCGTAATCGTCAGGGGGGCCTTGGTCACGGCGAGCGATCCCTTCACCAAGGTGATGGTGTAGTTCGGGTCGACCGCTCCGGCACACGACGTCTGGTACGGAGAGCCGGCCACCGGGCTGGAGCTCGTCGCCGTCGTCGTACAGGTCGGCTGGCTCGTCAACGACGAAGAGGTGTCCCCGTTGACGAAGCCGGTGTAGCCCGGCGTGATGCCCGGCACCGTCCCGCCGTAGGTCATGGTGCCGCCCGACGCCGTGATGGTTAGTGGGGCCTTGCCCACCGTCAGCGCACCGGTCACGTAGCCGATGGTGTAATTGGAGTCCGCCGCACCACTGCAGAACGTCTGGTAGGGCGAGCCGGCGACCGTGCTCGCGCTGGTCGCCGTCGTCGAACAGCTCGGCTGGGGCGTCAGTGATGAGGCGGCGTCGCCATTCTTGAAGCCCGAGTACGCGGCAGTGACCGCGGGAACGTTGCCGCCATAGGTCATGGTTGGGCTCGAGGCCGTGATCGTCAGCGGCGCGGTGTTCACCGTGACCGAGCCTCCCAGGTAGGTCATGGTGTAGTTGGGGTCGACGGCGCCACCGCATGAGGTCACATAGGGACTCCCCAAGACAGGGCTCGAGCTGTTCGCCGTCGTCGAACAGGTTGGCTTGGTCGTCAGCGACGACGCGGTATCGCCGTTCACGAACCCCGCATAGCCTGCCGAGATCGTCGGCACCGTACCGCCGTAGGTCATCGACGTGCTCGAGGCGGTGATCGTCAACGGCGCCTTCGTGACCGCGAAGTCCCCGGTCGCGCTGGTGTACGCGACCGCGTAGTCGGGCGCGTTGGCTCCTGAGAGGGCGACGCCGCTACACGAGGTGGGTCCCACCGTGTAGCTGCCGGCAGGCAACGCTGGGCCGAGCAAGAGGCCGTTCACCAGAGTGCAGTGCAGCCCAGACGTATCCACGGTGACGCCGGGTTGCGGACTCGGCGTGCCGACAAAGCTCGGCGTGCCCCCGTAGGTCTGGGTGCCCGAGACTGCGACAGCGAGCGGGAGTGCGACGACCGTGAAGTCATTCGCCGTCGTCGTGTACACGATGGAGTAGTCGGCAGCGTCCGCACCGGAGAGGGTCAGCCCGCCGCAGGACGACTCGAGGGTGTAGGGGCCGGGCGTCAGGGAGGAACTGATCGTCGTGGACGGCGCCACGGTGGTACAGGTCAGGCCAGCCGTGTTCAACGTCACGCCGAATGGCAGCGTTCCAGGGCCCGAGAAGTTGGGCGAAGCGGTGAAGGTCGGTGACCCTCCGAAGGTCTGGGAGCCGGAGATCGTCACGGGCAACGGGATGGCTGCAAGGCCGGTTTTCAGCATCGATGCCACCGGCGTGCCGAGACCGCTGGCCATGTCGTATCCCGTCCGCGCAGGGTACTGGCCTCCGTCAGTGGCGTTGTAGTCATTGTTGCCAGTAGTCACGTCATTGAGATATTTCCCTGGGGAGTTCTGGGCCAACAGGTACAGAGCCGGGTTCAGCGCGCCGTAGCCGACCGTATTTCCGTTCGCTGAGGCGACGATGGCGACGACGGCCGCCCACAGGGGCGCGGCGGCGCTGGTCCCTCCCAGCGCGTTCCAACCGCCCAGCCCGTTGGAGCTGTCGTAAATGACATAGCCACTGCTCGGATCGGCATCGGCGGACACATCAGGGACTTCGCGACAGTCGCTGTTCGAGCTCGCACACGGGGTCCCGCTGCTTCCGCCGACAACGCCGAGCGCCTGCTGGTACGCGGGCATGGTGAAGCTCTCGGAGATGCCGCCCCCTCCGGCGCCCTCGGAGAAGTAGAGCGCATCGTTCCAAACCTGCTCGACCGGCGGCGGACCGAGCGTGTTCGCCCCTCCGTGGCCGAGCGATGTTCCACCGACGGCGATGACGTAGGGCTGACTGGCCGGGTCCGAGACGGCGAGATTCAGGTTCTGAATGACGTCGCTGCCATTGGTCCGGTCGGTGACCCAAACGTACCCGCGGCGTACCGTCGCTCACGAGTTGGCCCATGGAGTCAGTACCGGTCTCGAGGTTCACCGTCGCACTGATCGTGTTGGTCGTCGTGTTGACCGTCGCCACCACGTCTCCTGGGAAACCCAGTCCTTTCAGCGTTGCCAGAACCTCCTTGTTGTCGGGCGACATGCCGATGGACTGGACCACGCCCGTCCCGTTCGCAGGTTGGCTCGTCGGGATCGTGGTGACCACGGTCTGCGCACTCAGGCTGACGACGGAGATCCCTCCCCCACTGCCGGCGTTGGCCACGTAAAGGTCACCAGGGCCTGTCGCGACCGCCAGGGCAACCGGATCCTTGCCAACCGAGACGGTGCCCGGCGCGGACGAGCACGTCGTCGTCGTGGTCGCGTTGCACGTCGCGGCGTTGAAGTACTCGATCCTGTTGTTCGCGCCGTCGGCGACGTAGACGAAGTCGTTGGTGGGATCGACGGCGAGGGCCGTCGGCACGGACCCCGAAGCGAGGTTGACGGTTGCCACCCAGGTATTGCTCCCGGCGTTGTAGACCGCCACCGTGCCGTTGCCATTCCCCACATAGAGGGTGGAGCCGTTGACGGCGAGCGCGGCCGGCGCACTGAGGTGGCCGGCCGAAGTGATCAGCGTCGGTGTGCTGCAGCCACTCGTCGTCGTTTGGTTACAGGTCGCGGTAGGGATGACGGTGAGCGTGCTGCTGCTGTTGGCCACGAAGACCTTGCCCGCCGACGCGTCGAGGGCGACGGCATCGGGTCCTGTGCCGGCGATGACCGAGCCTGCCGTCCCGAAAGTCCCCGGATGGCCGGTGCTCCCCTCGCTGTCCACGCTCACGGTGTTGCTTCCCTTGTTGGCGACGTAGAGCGTCCCGGTCGAGGGGTCGACCGCCTGCGCGACCGGGTTCGAGCCCGTCGCCGCCGAGATCGCCCCGTTGATGTTGCAGCCCTCCGACCCCTGGTCCCCGCTGGCGACGAAGACCGACTGCCCGACCGCGGCTGCCGCCTGGAAGAGGGTGTTCTCCGAGGTTTGGAGCCCAGGAGGGAGATACGCCTCACAACCGTTGGTCCAGCTCGCGCTCACGATCTTGGCCGTGTCGTCACTGACGATCTGACTCATCACGCTGTAGAGGCTGCTCGAAGCCCCGCCCTCGTAGACCTCGATGTTGGCCTTCGGCGCCAGGGAGAGCACCGTCTCGATGTCGAGTTCGGCTTCCGCGGTGCCGCCACCGATGACCCCGCCACCGCCGACGGCCTCTTGCGCGATCTGCCCGTTCGCGAGCGTGATGCCGTAACAGTTGGCGAACGTGCTGATGTCGGTCGCTGAGTAGCCCGCCTGTCCCGACAGCTCAACCAGCGCGACGGTCGTGCCCACCCCGTAGTCGTTCGACGAGTACAGGGAGCCAAACGAATAGGCCTGCGCGAGCTCCGTCGCGTCGAGCGCACCGGTGCTCTTCTCGACCGAGGTGACGCTGCTGCCGTTGCCACAGGAGGTCCCTGTCGGTGCTGGCTGCCCGGGAGCAAGCGTCGGCACCGCCAAGTCACCCTCGGGATGGGCAACGGAGCGACTCGCCTCCGGGACGCTCGTCGACGGCTGTGGCGGGCTGAGCGTGTCGAGGCCCAGAATGCCTTCGATCAGCGGTGCCACCGAACTGGGCACCTCGGGGGCCAACGCGTTGTTGTACCCGGTCTGTCCCGAGGACAAGTGGTACTTGGAGATCGGCGTGGCAAAGGCGGACTGCACCTGGGCAACCGTGCCGGAGACGGGCAGCGACAACCCCGTCGACGAAGGTGTCCCGACGGTCAGCCCCTCCTGTCGGAGCGCGGACGTGACCTGCGCGATGGTCGAGGCCGTCGGTCCGAAGCGCTGCGCGAACTGCGGCGTGGTCAGAAAGTGACGATAGTCGGGCGACCCCGGGTCGGAGATGGCCTGCACCGCTGCCGCCAGCGCAGCAGGGTCACGCGGCTTGAGAGTGACGACGAGCGGCATTGATGTTGCCGCCGGAGCCGGCCCGATGAGCGTCGCTCCAGGAGGGACCAGACCCTGATGACCGGGCAACCTCTCGCGTCCGGTCCCCACGCCTGACTCGGATGCCGCGTACGCTTTCGTCGCGCTGGCGGCGCCGAGGAGTGCGGTGGACGCCAGCCCCAGAGCGATGACGAGCAGACCAGCGGGAACGACGCGGCCCAGCCGACATCCCCCACGTCGATAGCCCTCCATCTGTGCGTCCTCCACAGCTGCCCCCCCGGCGAGCAACGCTAATGCCCCCCATCAGGACTTCTGGCTGCACCCACCGACGTCGCCTTCCTCTTTCTCTCGGCACGTGGATCAGCCCGGAGAAGCAGGAATTTCCCCAGACCCGCACCCCGTCGACCGAGTGGTGGCTGGGAGCGGGGTGGTACCAGGGATGGACAGGTTCGAACCAGTGCCCAACGCCTGCGTGAGGCAGATGTAAAACGGCTGGTCGAACGGTTCGGGGTCCATCAGCGGCGGCGCCGTGGCAGGCGTGACCGCTCGGGGTGCTGACGTGCCCGGGCGAACGGGCGGGGGCGGTGGAGGGGGCGCCGTGGTGGACGTCGAAGGCGCGGGGATCGTCGGTCATGAGGACCAGGCTGCCCAGCCCCAGGACGGCAACGAGAGCCGGCCCGGCCCGCACCACGCGACCGCTCTCCTCGAGGCGCGGTCTCGGCATGCCCAGCATCTGTCTGCCTCTCCTGACTGATGCACCTGACTCCCGCGACGTCGTGTGCTCGCTCCGGCAGCGGAAACGGGTGCGGACCGGTCATGACGGGAACGCCCGTCGCCACGCCGACTCGCGCTCAGCCCGAAACCCGGCCTTCTGGGCGGGCCCGGCCTCTCCCGAGGCCGGTGGTCGCACCTCGCGTCGCACCCGGTTTCCACCCGGTAACCAGCACTGCGCTGCCTGACCTCGGTCCACATCCCACCAACGGTGCGATGTGGACCGTCGACGTGGGCCCACGGCGCGCCGGCATGTCACACTGTGAGTTCCTCCGCCCGCCGTCGATGGGAGCCGTCGGACACGTGTTGGTTTTCACCTTCCCCGGACAGGGATCTCGAGCGCGCCGGAATGGGTGAACCGTGGGTCGACCACCCCTCGTGGGAAGTGGTCGGAGAAGCTTCGGCTGCCGCGGATCGCGACCTGTCCCACCTGCTGTTGCACGCTCCGATCGCGGAGCTCACGCAGACCGAGAATGCGCAACTCGCGACGACCGTGCTCAGCCTGGTCGTGCTCGACGCAGTGGAGCGCATCGGGCTCACGCCGGCCGCGTGCGCCGGCCACAGCCTCGGCGAGTACACCGCGCTGGTGGCCAGCGGCTCTCTCGGATTCGACCACGGGATCCAGCTCGTCGTTGCTCGCGGCGAGGCCATGGCCCGTGCCGGGGAAGAGGCGCCCGGGACCATGGCCGCCCTGCTGGGCATCGCCGACGATGACGCCGAGGCGGCCTGCATGCGCGCCGAAGGCGACGTCTGGGTGGCCAACTACAACGCGCCGGGTCAGGTCGTCATCGCTGGAACCGCCGACGCGGTGGCCCTGGCCGGAGAGCTGGCCAAGGGCCTGGGTGCCAAACGGGTCATGCCGATCGCGGTCTCGGGCGCGTTCCACACGCCTCTGATGCAGGGAGCCCGGGCTGACCTGCGCAAGGCGCTGGCCGAGGTGACCTTCCTCACCCCCGAGGTACGCGTCGTGGCCAACGTGGACGCGCATGTCCACGATGACCCTGCCGACTGGCCGGGGCTGCTCTCGGCCCAACTGTGCAGCCCGGTGCGCTGGCGCCAGACCCTCGAGACGTTCGCCGGGCTGGGTCTGACCTCGCTCGTCGAACTCGGTCCGGGCGGGGTGCTGAGCGGTCTGGCCAAGCGGAGCCTCCCCGAGATCCAGTCCCTGGCCGTCTCCAAGCCTGAGGATCTGGACACCCTGATGGACCAGATCGGCGCCGCGGGCACCTGGCGGGCCGAACCGGTCCTGCACCAGGGCGAGCACCTCTACATGTCCGAGCGGGTCGTCGTCAGCCCCTCCAGTGGCATCTTCAGCCCGGAGTCCTCCCTGCAGGCGCCCGGGACCGGGCTCCTGCCCGGGACCGCCGACGGCTCGGCGCCGTCCTCGGCCATCGACGTCGGGGAGCTCGTCGGTCGCGTCGGGGTGTCCGATGTCCGCACGCCCTTCGCCGGACAGGTCATCGGTTGGCTCGCCGCCGACGGCGAGCGCGTCCAAGAGGGTCAGCCGCTGGTCTGGCTCAGGGTGCCTGACGCTCGCTGATGCCAGTTGTCCTCGTTACCGGTGGGACCCGCGGCATCGGCGCGGCCTGTGTCGCCTGGTTCCTGTCCAACGGCGATCAGGTGGCCACCACCTACCGCTCCGCCGACCCACCCGGCCCGCCGGAGGGTGCCGACCCCGAGCGCTTCCTCGCCGTCCCCTGCGACGTGCGCAACCCCGAAGAGGTGGAATCGGCCTTCGTCACCATCGAAGAGCGGTGGGCTCCTGTCGAGGTGCTCGTGGCGAACGCCGGCATCGCGCTGGACTCGCTGTTGCTGCGCATGAGCGACCAGGCCTTCCACGATGTCATCGACGCCAACCTGACAGGATCGTTCCGGGTGGCCAAGCGGGCCGTGGCGAAGATGCTGCGGCTGCACAGGGGTCGCATCATCTTCGTTTCGTCGGTCGGTGCCTTCGTGGGGCTTCCCGGGCAGGCGAACTACGCCGCCTCCAAGGCCGGCCTGGTGGGGATGGCCCGGGCCATCGCCCGCGAGGTGGGCAGCCGCCAGATCACGGTGAACGTCGTGGCGCCGGGGTTGATCGACACGGACATGACCGCCGCCCTCGGCGCTGACAGGGTGGCCCTCATGGCTGGTCAGGTGCCGCTCGGGCACGCCGGCAGCCCGGCTGACGTGGCTGGCGTCGTGGGCTTCCTGGCCTCGGAGGCCGCTGCCTACGTGACCGGGGCGGTCGTGCCGGTCGACGGTGGCCTCGGCATGGGCCTGTAGCGTTCAAGGAACCGACAGACAAAGGAGCTGATTGTGGACAGCGACGCAGCGTTCGAGAAGTTTCGCGAGTGCGCCGTGGAAGTACTGCAGGTGCCGGCCGACAAGATCACCAAAGAAGCAAAGTTCGCCGACGATCTCGATGCCGACAGCCTCGATCTCGTCGAGCTCGTGATGGCGCTGGAAGAGGCGTTCGACATCACGGTCGAAGAGACGGAGCTCGAGGACATCACCACCATCGGACAGGCGTACGACCTGATCTCCACAAAGCTCTGATGCAGATCGGGATCGGCGCGGAAGGCCCCATCCGGGGGCGGCGGGTCGCCGTCACGGGTCTGGGTGCGGTGACGTGTTGCGGGGTCGGCGTGGACGCCCTGTGGGACGGACTGCTTCACCCGAAGATCGTGGGGGGGCCGGTCCGGGACTACGAGCCCAAGGACTGGTTCGGGCCGAAGGAGGTCCGCCAGCTCGACCGGTTCGCCCAGCTGTCCATGGTGGCAGCCGACCAGGCCGTCAGCGCGGCCGGCGACCTCGCGGTCGATCCAGCCAAGGCAGGCGTCATCTTCGCGACGGGCGTCGGCGGGTTCGAGACGCTGGCCGACCAGGTGGGCGTCTACAACGAGAAGGGGCCCGACCGGGTCTCCCCGCGCCTGGTGCCGATGATGATGGCCAACGCGGGCGCGGCCGGCATCTCCATGCGACTCGGGTGGCGCGGCCCGTCCGAGGTGATCTGCACGGCCTGTGCCGCCGGAACGCACGCCATTGCCGCCGCTGCACGCCTGGTCGCGTCGGGCCGTTGCGACGTGGCCATCGGCGGGGGCTCCGAGGCCAGCATGCATCCCGTCGCGCTGGCCGCCTTCGCCAACATGACGGCGCTCTCGACATCAGGCAACTCGCGTCCCTTCGACGTGCGGCGCGACGGCTTCGTCATGACCGAGGGAGCCGGCGCACTCGTGCTCGAGGACTGGGACCGGGCCGTGGCGCGCGGCGCCACGATCTATGCCGAGGTGGCAGGGGCGGCCAGTACCGCCGACGCCCACCACATCACCGCACCGGCCCCCGACGGCTCCGGCGCGGTCGGCTGCATGGAGCTGGCGTTGGCCGACGCCGGCATCCGACCGACCGACGTCGGGCACATCAACGCCCACGGCACCTCGACACCCCTCAACGACCTGGCCGAAGCGCGAGCCATCGTCAAAGTCTTCGGCGAACCGGGTCCGCTCGTCACCTCGACCAAGGGGGTGACCGGTCACGGGCTGGCCGCGGCCGGCGCCATCGAGGCCGTCGCCGCCGTGCTCACGATCGACCGCGCGACCATTCCTCCGACTGCCGGGTACGCCGAGCCCGATCCCGAGATCACGATCCAAGTCGTGCATGGCGAGGCTCGAACCTGGGAGCCCGCCGCGGTGCTCTCCAATTCCTTCGGCTTCGGCGGCCACAACGGCTGCCTGGTGCTGCTGCCCCCTCGCTGAACCCAGCCGGTAAGGTCGCACCTCCGCTGCCGCCGGTGCAGCGATTCGTGAGGTCCGTTGGATGGGAAGGCTGCAAACCTGGGGTAACTCGGCGCGCCATTCGCGCCCGTTCCAGGTCGTGGCGGCCATCGTGCTCGTGGCGCTGGTGGCGGGGGGCGTCGTGCTGGCCACCCGCGGCGGCCCACCGGCACCGACCCCCTCCCCGAGGGTCTCAACCCGCGCCGTCGCCCTCGGGGACTCGGTCCCTTACGGGCACGGGCTGGCCAACCCCTACCTGACGCCGCAGATCGGGCTCCCGCCCCATGCGGTGTCCCAGGGCCCGTCCATCGTCGCGTACCCGAGCCTCGTCGCGGCACACCTCGGACTCACCATGACGGTGCGGAACACCAACTGCCACCTGTCGGGCGACCAACTCTCCATCAGCGGTGCGGTGGCCGATGGCGCCGACAACACCACCCGGGACGGACAATGCCCCCTCCCACCCCAGCCGGCCCGGAACCTGGCGGACGAGATCGCGGCGAGCGACCTCGTGCAGCACCCGGCCCGCCTGGTCCTCCTGCAGGACGGCGCCGACGACATCGACTTCAGCGCCTGCCTCGAGTACCAATTGGCCCGCGTCGTCGGGGTCGGCATCGGGCTCGGCCACGCCTGCGTCGCCAACGGTTCCGTCACGCCGAAGATCGCGGCGGACCTCGCCAACGTGCGGACCAGCCTGGCTCACGCGATCGAGACCATCGCCCCCCACGCGACGACGATCGCGGTGCTCGACTACTACCAGCCGATCCCGGAACCGTCGCAGATCGCCGGAGGCACCGCGACGGCGGGCCTACACACGAACCTGGTGTGCAGCGGACTCAAGCCCAACGCGGCCGGCACGTTTGCGGCGGCCCAGATCGTCTTGTCCGCGCTCAACCGGGCCGTAGCCGGCGCAGTGGGCGACGCCGCGCACCCACCACGTCAAGAACGTCACTCTGGTCGACGTGTCAGGCACGTTCGACGGCCACGGGATCTGCACCGCACTGCCCTGGGTGTTCTCCGGGGAACCCGTCGCCGACACAACGCTGGCGGCCGACGCGGAGCACATTCTGGCCGCCAAGACCTGCTCCGAGACGGACGCCCTCCACGGGGAGATGTCCTGCGCGGGATTCACCGCGTCGGCGCTGGCGGCCGAGAGGAACCTGCAGGACTACGTGTGGCGCGCCGCCCACCCGACAGCGGCGGGTCAGCGCGCCATCGCCGCCGTGGTCGAGCGCCAGCTCGGCCGGCGGCTCTAGTCGATCGCGTCCCGCAGCGACCCGACGAAGGCCGCGGCCCCGTCCGGCCCCTCGTCCTCCAGCAGGCGGCGCACCAGGGCCGAACCGACCACGACGCCGTCCGCCACCTCGCACATCTGCGCCGCCTGCGCCGGCGTCGACACTCCCACCCCCACGCAGACGGGCAGGTCGGTGCAGCGGCGGATGCGCTCGACCACCTTCGCCACATCGGTCCCGACGTCGCTGCGCTCACCCGTGACACCCATGCGCGCGACGGCGTAGACGAAGCCGCCTGCCCGGGCGCAGATGCGCTCCACCCGATCCGGCGGAGAGGATGGGGCCACCAGCAGGACGGTGTCGATCCCCGCCGCATCCGCCTCGGCAGCCCATGGACTGATCTCTTCAATCGGGAGGTCGGCGATGATGGCACCGCTGACACCGGCGGCGGCCAGGGACCTCGCCATCCGCTTGTGCCCGGCCCGGAAGACCAGGTTGTAGTAGGTCATGACGGCCACGGGCACCGGGGCCTCGGCCCGCGCGATGCCGTCGAGGACCTCGTCGGGCACCGTTCCCCGCGTGAGCGCGCGCAGGCCGGCCTCCTGGATCACCGGTCCGTCAATCATCGGGTCCGAGAAGGGGATGCCGACCTCGACCGCGTCGGCCCCCGCCGCGATCACCGCCGCAAGAGACTGCGTCCAATCGTCGCTCATGCCCCCCATCAGGTAGGGGATCAGCAGCTTGCGCCCGCTCTCACGGCGGGTCCGGAGCTCCTTCTCGAGGTCAGGCATCGCGCGCACGGCCGAAGATCTCGCTCACCTGGGCCACGTCCTTGTCACCGCGACCCGAGAGCGTCACCAGGACCGTGGAGCCGGCCGGCAGGGCCTCTGTCCCGGCGCTCCGGGCCACCCAGGCCACGGCGTGCGCCGACTCGAGCGCGGGGATGATGCCCTCCGTGTGGCTGAGGAGCCGGAAAGCCTCGAGCACCTCGTCGTCCGACGCCGTGGAGTACTCGGCCCGCCCGGTGGCCGCCAGGTGTGCGTGCTCGGGGCCCAGCCCCGGGTAGTCCAGCCCGGCCGAGATGGACTCGGCCTCCTGGATCTGCCCCGCCTCGTCCTGGAGGAGTCGCGAGTGCATGCCGTGCAGGACGCCCGGAATGCCGTTGGTCACCGCGGCGCCACCGGCCGCCTCCACGCCGACGAGCCGGGCCGGCGTGTCCACGAAGCCGGCAAACGTCCCGGCGGCGTTGGAACCTCCGCCGATGCAGGCGACGACCACGTCGGGCGCGGCGCCATGGAGCAGCTCCCCGCACTGTGCCCGGGCCTCTTCGCCGACCACCCGCTGGAGCTGGCGCACCATGTAGGGGAACGGATGCGGCCCCATGACCGAACCGAGGCAGTAGTGGGTGGTCTCCACCGTCGCCACCCACTCGCGCATCGCTTCATTGACCGCATCCTTCAGCGTGCGGCTGCCCGACGTCACGGTGCGGACCTCGGCGCCCAGCAGCTCCATGCGGAACACGTTGAGCTCCTGGCGCTTCGTGTCGACCTCGCCCATGAAGACCGTGCACTCGAGCCCGAAGAGCGCGGCGGCGGTGGCCGAGGCCACACCGTGCTGACCCGCCCCTGTCTCGGCGATCATGCGGGGCTTGCCCATCCGCTTCGTCAGCAGAGCCTGTCCCACGACGTTGTTGAGCTTGTGCGAGCCCGTGTGGGCCAGGTCCTCTCGCTTGAGCAGCACCCGCACCCCGAGGCGCTCGGAGAGGCGGGCACATTCGGTCACCGGCGTCGGGCGGCCCCCGTAGTGGCGCAGGAGACCATCGAGCTCGGCGCGAAACGCCGGGTCGCCCCAGGCCTCGTCGAACCATTTCTCGAGCTCGAGGCAGGCCGGCATCAAGGACTCCGGCACGAAGCGTCCACCGAACTCGCCGAACCGCCCGTCGGGCCCGGGCCGGGCCATCAGGCCCTCGTGGCTCACCGCGTCCCTCCAGTCGTACGGCTCCTCTGCGGCGGGATGCTCCAGCGGGTCACGCGCCGCGACATCCACCTTGGCCTGCCGCGCGTTGCTGATGAAGTTCCGCAGCAACAAGGGGTCCTTGCGGCCTGGTGCCGCCTCGACGCCGGTCGACACGTCGACCCCGCCGCGGACGCAGGTGGGCCACCGCCTGGGCCACGTTGTCCGGGCGCAGGCCGCCCGAGACGATCAGGCGATCGTGGTCGGCCACTCCCTCGGCCAGCCGCCAATCGAAGACCTGCCCCGACCCCGGGTTCTCCCCGTCGACGAGGAGGTAGTCCGCGCCGAATTCGTCGAAGCGCGCGATGGTGCGGTCGCCTGCGGGGAACGCCTTGATCACCATGGGCACACGGGCGCGCACCCACGTGGTCTCCTCGGCCGTCTCGTGACCGTGCATCTGCGCCGCGCCGAGGCCGGCGATCCGGACCGCCTCCACAATGCGCTGGGGCGCCTCGTCGCGGAAGACGCCGACAGTCAGCACATGTTCGGGCAGCCGCTTCGCGATGTCGCCGGCGAGCTGCACCGAGACCTGACGCGAGGAGGGGGCGAACATGAAACCCACCGCCGAGGCGCCGAGACTGACGGAGAGCAACGCGTCCGCCTCGGACGTGATGCCGCAGATCTTGATGAAGAGGTCCTCTGTCATCGCGTCCCGACGGGATGGCCGATCAGCTCGCGCAGCTGGGCCGGCCTGTCCCCCGCCCGCACGAGTGTCTCGCCGACCAGGATTGCGTCGTACCCGGCCTCGGCCAGGCGGCGGGCGTCGGCACCGTCGCGAATGCCCGACTCGGCCACCGCCAGCACCGCGGCCGGGATGCGTGCCGCCAGCGCACAAGCCCGCTCGTGATCCACCTGGAACGTCCGCAGGTCACGCTGGTTGACCCCGACCAGTCCGGCGCCGGCGCCGAGGGCGCGCGCCAGCTCTTCCTCGTCGTGCACTTCCACGAGCGCCGCCAGCCCGAGCTCAGCGGCCCGGCTGGCGCACGCCTCCAGCTCGTCGTCGGACAACGCGGCCACGATGAGGAGAACGGCGTCCGCCCCCATGAGGCGCGCGTCGGCCACGTCGGCCTCCTGCACCGTGAAGTCCTTGCGCAGGACGGGCAAACCCGAAGCCTGGCGGGCTGCGGCCAGGTCGGCGGCCGAGCCGCCGAAGAAGTCGACGTCGGTCAGGACCGACAGGCAGGCGGCGCCCCCCGCGGCGTAGTCCTTGGCCACGAGGTCGGCCTGCAGTCCGGGGTCCAGGTCCCCCTTGGAGGGCGACCGGCGTTTGATCTCCGCGATGCACGACAGGCCGTCGCAGCGCAGCGCGCCGGCGAAGTCCCGGGGCGGGAGCGTGCTCGCCGCCTGCTCGACCAGGTCGGAGAGGGGGCGGCCATCACCCTCGGCACGGGCCCGGTGGGAGGCAATGATGTCCGCCAGATAGGTGGGCATGACGCTTCAGCGTAGCGGCGCGCCCTTTGCACCCCGGGACAGCCCGGCTGTGGTGGTCAGTCGCGGAGACGGCTCAGGACACGCTCGCGACGCTGACGCGCCTCGCGCGTGAGCTGGCAGTCCTGCCTCGCCTCGGGCTGGTGGGTCGCGGCGGCGTTGCGCAGCATCTCGGCCAGGCCCGAGTAGATGACCTCGATCGTGAAGTCGTCGACCTCGATGGCAGCCATCTCGGTGCCGTCGTCAGCCAGGTGGATGACCTTGACCATCAGTCCGCCAACACCCGAGAGCGAGTCTCCCCGCCCTGGCGCTCGATGGCGATGCAGCTGCCGTCACGGAAGATCCAGCCCACTTCGCGCCACGGGTCGAGGTCGGGCAGCGCCTCGGCTGTCCCTGTGGTCACCCCTTGCCTGTTGTCGTCGTGGCGTCCCATGCCAAGAGGTTGCGCCAGCGTTGTCTCATGTGCGGTGACGTCCGGTTGCAGTTGTGGTGCGCCGCGGAACAGATCAACGGGCGAAGAGGTGCCAGCCTGCCCACCCCCAGGCCAGGACCAGCGCCACCCGCAGGATCGGGCCGGTCGCCAGACGGTCCAGCACCACCGCGGGCCGGGCCGGTGAGGATCCCGCCGTACGGGACCGGGCCCAGAGCAGGAGCGCCGCCGCCCCGAGGACCGCCCACACCGCGTAGGAGAAGGCCGAGCTCACGGCGACTCGCTCGGCGCGCTCGGCTCCGGCACCCGCGCCGGCCTGCCCCTGCGGACGATGGCCGCGCCCAGGTAGAGCCAGAGGAAGAAGAGGAGCGCCTTCAGCAGGTAGTAGCGGTCCACGGCGTCGGCCATGGAGCTCAGCGTCGGGTGGTCCGCACGGCTGCCGCGGGCGGCGTACTCGGCCAGTTCCCAGGCGACCACCGCGGCGAAGAGGACGACCCAGGCGCGGTACGGATGGGCGACGTCGCTCGGGGCCGCCGCCGGCCGCGGTCGCAGGGGCCACCGGACCACCACGAGGACCGCGAGCGCGACGATCGGCAGCGCGGTAAGCAGGTTGGCCGGTTGGGTGAACGCCCTCGTCGTGGCCGCGCCGAGCGCGTAGGCCGCGGCGCCCACGACGAGCAACCAGAGAAGACGCCGGTGCCGAGCGCCCGGGCCTTCCGCGGACATGTCCTCAGCCGGGCCCGGGGTCGGGAGGGCCGACGAGGGGCAACCGCTCGGCCCGGGCCGGCCACGAGCTACCGACGCCGTCGCCGGAGCGGACCCGGATCGGCCCCGGGGCCTGCACGTTGCGGTGCAGGTAGGCCAGCGCCACCCACGCCCCGAGCTCCACGCTCCAGGCCGCGGACGTGATGGTCCCGGCCACCTTGTCCTCGGCGGCCCCATCGCCGGCGGGCGCCTCCCCGCCGTGCAGCGTCATGCCCCGGGTCAGCGGGATGTCCCCGCCCGCCGGGGCCACCACGCCGACGAGACGGCGCGCTACGTTCGAACCGCGGGAGTCGATGCGCGCCACCAGTTCCTGTCCCGTGTAGCAGCCCTTCGTGAAGCTCACCGTCCGCTCGACCAACCCCGCCTCCGCCGCAATGGTCTTGCCCGTGAGCTCCGTCCCCATGGCGGGGATTCCCGAGACGATCCGGCACGCCTCGACCGCCTCCGGACCGCAGGCCGTCACCCCGGCGGGCAGCGTGCCGGCTGACGGTCCCAGCACGACATCCTCCGGGCCGAGCAGATCGATCCCGGTCCAGCCGTTCCACCCGAAGGGCAACGCCAGCACGCCCCGCTCGGCCAGGACCGTCAAGAGGCCCGCTGCGGCCTCGCCGACCCCGGCACCGCGCAACGACAGGTCACGCCAGGCCAACCGCTCCAGCTCGACCTTGGAGCGCAGCAGGAAGCGGCGCAGGCGCGCCGCCACGGCGTCGCCGTAACCACCGTCCACATCGAGCACGAACCCCTGCCCGTCCGTGCGGGTCACCCGCAGGAGCGCCGACAGCTTCCCGTCGGGCTCGAGCAGGAGGGTGTCCGCCGCCGCCCCCACCGCCAGTGCCGCCACGTCCTGGCTCAGCTGCCCCTGCAGGTAGGCCTCGGCGTCCGGACCCCGGACGGCCAGCACGTCCCGGCCGGCGCGGAAGGCGCCGGCCCCCTGGCGCAGCGCATCGGTCTCGGTCTCGAGCGCCGACACCGTCACGGGTCCCTCCGGACGGGACGCGCGTCGCGCCCATGCCGCGCGCCGCGGTGACGGCGACGAGCAACGCACCCGCCTTGTCCGCGCACTCCTCGTCCTCGCTCTGCGGGTCGCTGTCCGCCACGATCCCGGCGCCCGCCTGGATGCTGGCCCGCCCGTCGGGAGTGACGACCATGGTCCTGATGGCGATGGCGGTGTCCACGTTGCCCGAAAAGTCGATGTAGCCGACGACGCCCCCGTAGACGCCCCGCTTGGTGGGCTCGAGCTCGTCGATGATCTCCATGGCACGCACCTTCGGCGCCCCGGAGAGGGTCCCGGCGGGGAGCGTCGCCCGCAGGACGTCGATCGGGCCCTTGCCCTCGGCCAGCTCGCCCGAGACCTGCGAGGTGATGTGCATGATGTGGCTGTAGCGCTCGATCGTCATGAGCTCGTCCACCTTCTCGGTGCCGAAGCGCACGACGCGTCCCACGTCGTTGCGGGCCAGGTCCACCAGCATGATGTGCTCGGCCAGCTCCTTGGGGTCCTCGGCCAGCTCCCCCTCGAGGAGCCGGTCGTGCTGCTCGTTCTCCCCGCGGGGCCGCGAGCCGGCGATGGGCCGCGAGATGACGACGCCGTCACGCAGCCGGACCATCGGCTCGGGCGACGCACCGACGACGGTGACCTCCGGGAAGCGCAGGAAGTACATGTAGGGGCTCGGATTGAGCAGGCGCAGGGCGCGGTAGACGTCGTAGGGGTCGGCGCCGAGCGTGAGGTCGAAGCGTTGCGAGAGCACGACCTGGAAGATGTCCCCGGCCCGGATGTACTCCTTGGCGGCGCCGATGGACGCCTTGTACTCCTCCGACGTGACGGTGCGCGTCGCGTCGGCCTTCCGGAGCCCCTGGGCCGGTGCGGCCACCAGCGGCGGCGGCGGCGCTCCCTCGCCGGGCCGCGCGCAGTCCGCGGCCAGCTCGACGAGCCGGGCGCAGGCGGCCTCGTACGCCGTCGCCACGGCGGCGTCATCCACCACGCCACCGGGCGCGTCGGGCACCACCACGTTGTCCACCAGCACGATGCGCTGGCGCCAATGGTCGAAGGCGCAGAACTGGCCGATGACGACGAGGGCCGCGTCGGGGTGACCGAGGTCGTCCGGCGGCGGATCGGGCAGGCGCTCGACCTCGCGCACCACGTCATAGCCGAGATACCCGACCAGCCCTCCGTGCAGCGGCGGGAGCCCGGCGAGCGTCGGCGACTGGAAGCGCGTCACCAGGTCCTCGACGGCGGACAGAATGCCGTCGTCGGAGCTCTGCACGTCGAGGCGCCCCGTGGCGCTCACGCGCCGCCCCCGCGCCGTCAGCGTGGCCAGCGGCCGGCGGCCCACGAAGGAGTAGCGGCCCCAGCGCTCGCCGCCCTCGACCGACTCGAAGAGGAAGCCGTCCCCCTCGCCCACGACATTGGCGAAGCAGGTGACCGGCGTCAGGGTGTCGGCGACCACCTCGCACCAGACCGGGACGATCGTGTGCTCCTTGGCCAGTGCCGCGAACTCTGCTGGGTCGGGGCGGACGGCCAGTGCACCCGGGCCCGGACCGCCTCCGGGCGTCACGGCGCCGGCACGCCCGGCCCGGTGCCGATGGTCCGGTAGAAGCAGGTCCGCTTCCCGGTGTGGCAGGCCCCACGCCCGTGCTGGTCGACGAGCACGACCAGGGCGTCGCCGTCGCAGTCCAGCCGCACCTCGCGCACGTACTGGCGGTCCCCCGACGTCTCGCCCTTCTGCCAGTACTCCCGACGGCTGCGGCTGTAGAACCAGGACCGGCCCGTCTCGAGCGTGCGGCGCAGCGCCTCGGCGTCCATGTACGCCATGGTCAGGACCGTCCCGTCGACGGCGTCCTGCACGATGGCCGGCACCAGTCCATCACCCTTGGCGAAGTCGACGGAGCGCACCAGCTCCTCGTCGAAGGTGAGGGGGACGCCCTGCGGAGCGGCAGAGGCCGTCCCGGGCGCGGGCGCGCGCTCACAGGTACAGCCCGGTGCCGCTGTCGTTGCGGGGCGATGCGATGGCGTGGATGTCGCGCTCGCGCAGGATCACGTACTCCTCGCCGTGCACCTCGACCTCGAAGCGGTCCTCGGGGTTGAACAACACGGTGTCCCCCACCTTGATCGTGCGCACGTGCGGGCCGACCGCCACCGCCTCGGCCCAGGTCAGGCGGCGGGTGATCTGGGCCGTGGCTGGGATCAGGATGCCGGCCCGTGAGCGCCGCTCACCGTCGGTCGGCGAGATCTGCACCATCACGCGGTCGAACAGGACCGAGATCGGCTGCTTGTCCTCACCGGCGTTCTTCGGGGTGTTGGCCCGGCTCGTGCCGTCCTTCGTCGTCGACGTGGCCACCTAGGCACGGTACCGCACGAATGCGCCCTTCCAGGTCAGGGGGCCGGATCAGGCGGGACGGACCGTGACCCCGCGCGCGGCCATGTAGGACTTGGCCTCGCCGATGGTGAACTCACGCCGGTGGAAGATCGACGCCGCCAGCACAGCGTCGGCGCCGCCGTCGAGCGCGCCGTCGACCAGGTGCTGCAGGACGCCCACGCCGCCGGACGCCACCACGGGGATGCCCACGGCGTCGACCACGGCCCGGGTCAACGCCAGGTCGAAGCCGTCCCGCGTGCCGTCGCGGTCCATGGACGTCAGCAGGATCTCGCCTGCGCCGTTGTCCGCGCACTCGACGGCCCATGCCACCACGTCACGGCCGACCGGTGTCCGCCCTCCGTGCGTGTGCACCTCCCACCCGCCGCCACCCGCTCTGGCCCGGGCGTCGATGGCGACCACGGCGCACTGCCCGCCGAACTCGTCGGCAATGTCGCGCACGAGTTCGGGCCGCTCGACCGCGGCTGTGTTCACCGCGACCTTGTCCGCCCCGGCCCGGAGGAGGCGGCGTGCGTCTTCCGCCGCCCTGACCCCGCCGCCGACGGTGAGGGGGATGAAGACCTGCTCGGCCGTGCGCGCCACCACAGAGACCATGGTGTCGCGACCGTCGGAGGAGGCGGTGATGTCGAGGAAGGTGACCTCGTCGGCGCCCTCGGCGTCGTAGCGGGCGGCCAGCTCGACGGGGTCGCCCTCGTCGGTCAGGTCGACGAAGCGCACCCCCTTCACGACGCGCCCCGCGGTGACGTCGAGGCAGGGGATCAGGCGGACGCTGCGCACGCGGCGATCGCCTCCTCCACGCTGAGCCGGCCCTCCACGATGGCCTTGCCCACGATGGCGCCGGCCAGCGTGCGGCCCGACGCCTGCAGACGGGCCAGCGCCACCAGGTCCTCGGCGCCGGAGACGCCACCGGAGGCCACCACCGGCAGTGACGTGGTGGCCAGCAAGGACCCCAATCCCGCCAGGTCGGGGCCCGACAGCATGCCGTCGCGCGCCACCGAGGTCGCCACCACGGCGCCGAGGGGCTCCTTCGCCCAGAGCTCGAGGAGCTCGGGCACGACCCGGCCCGAGCCGGTCAGCCAGCCCTGAGCCTGGGCCTCGGCCACCCCGTCGTACCCGACCAGATAGTCGAGCCCGACCGCCACCCGTCCCGGCCAGCGGCGGGCGCAGCGGCCCGCCAGCGCCGGCTCCGCGAGGGCCGCCGTGCCCAGCACGACCCGGGCCACACCGGAGTCGAGCACCGCTTCGGCGTCGTCCTCGGTGCGGATGCCACCGCCGAACTCCACCCGGACGCCGGCCCCGACTGCAAGGCGCACGATGTCAGCCAGCACGGCACGTTCGTGCGGCACGCCGGTGCGGGCGCCGTCGAGATCGACAACGTGGATCCAGCGCGCCCCGCCCGCGATGTAGCGCGCCGCGAGCGCCGCCGGGTCGCCGTAGCGCTCCTCGCGCCCGAAGTCACCCTGGCTGAGGCGGACGGCCGTGCCGGCGCGCAGGTCGATAGCCGGCAGCAGCTCCATCACGCAGCCGCCTTGGCCAGATCCACGAAGTTGGCCAGCAGGGCCAGCCCCGTCGCGCCCGACTTCTCCGGGTGGAACTGAGCTCCCCACAGCACACCGCGCGTGGCCAGCGCCGCCACCGCACCGCCGTAGTCGCAGACGGCCACCGTCTCGTCCCCGACGGGCGGCGCGAACGAGTGCACGAAGTAGACCCAGGGCCGCTCCCCCAGTCCCCGGAGCGGCCTCGGCTCGTCCGCGCCCCGCACCTCGAGCGTGTTCCACTGCATTTGCGGATGCTTCACGCCCGGCGGCAGCGGCGCCACCGTCCCGGCGAAGACGCCGAGGCCCGGGGCGCCCGGGCTCTCCACCGAGCCCTCGTAGAGCAGCTGGAACCCGACGCAGACGCCGAAGAAGGGCACGCCCGCCTCGAGCGCGACCCGGGCGGGGTCTTCAAGGCCGCTCTCGCGCAGCGCCCGCGCGCAGGCACCGAAGGCGCCCACGCCGGGGAGCACCACGGCGTCGGCCGCCGCCACCGTCGCCGCGTCGTCGACCAGGCGCGCCGCCGCGCCGACGTGTTGGAGGGCCTTCTCCGCCGAACGCAGATTGCCGATGCCGTAGTCGAGGACCGCGATGCGCGGTCCTCCGGTCACAAGCTCCCCTTGGTGGAGGGGATGCCACCTCCCTCCACACGCACGGCGTCGCGCAGGCAACGGGCCACCCCCTTGAAGCTGGCCTCCAGCATGTGGTGCGTGTTCTTCCCCTCGAGCCGGCGGATGTGCAGCGTGAGGTTGGCGGCCGTGGCGAAGGCGCGCCAGAACTCCTCGGCCAGCTGAGGGTTGAACGGGGGCGTGCCCAGGCCGGGCGTGTCGGGCGCGAACTCGAGCGAATACGCGAGGTAGGGCCGCCCCGAGAGGTCGAGGGCCACCTCGATGAGCGCTTCATCGAGGGGCAGCAGCATGGAGGCGAAGCGCCGCACGCCCGCCTTGTCGCCCAGGGCCTCGGCCAGGCAGGTCCCGAGGACGATGCCCACGTCCTCGACGGTGTGGTGCGCGTCCACCTGCAGGTCGCCCGCGGCGTGCAGTGTGAGGTCGAAGCCGGCGTGGCGCCCCAGCTGCTCGACCATGTGGTCGAAGAAGGGCAATCCGGTCGAGACCTCCGTCTGACCCGAGCCGTCGAGCGCCAGCATGGCGTCGATCGTCGTCTCCTTGGTGGCGCGCGCCTTGGTGGCGCGGCGGGCTTCGGTGGTCACAGGATCTCCTTCAGGGCGTGGAGGAAGCGGTCGTTCTCGTCGGCCGTCCCGATGGTGACGCGCAGGCAGCCGCGCAGGCCGTCCCAGTCGGCGCAGTTGCGGATCAGGATCGAACGGTCCAGGAGCGCCTGCCACACCTCGACCGCATCGCGGTCCCGGGGGCGGAACAAGATGAAATTGGCGTCCGAGGGCCAGCTGTCCACGGAGAGATCGTTCAGCGCGGCAGCCACCCTCCCCCGCTCCTCGGCGATGCGGGCCACCCGGGCCTCCATCTCGGGCACGTGGCGCAGCGCCACCAGGCCGGCCACCTGGGTCTGCGCCGACAGGTGGTACGGCAGCGCGACGGACTCGCACGCCGCCACCACGGCAGGCTCGGCCACCAGGTAGCCCAAGCGCGCCCCCGCCATGGCCCACGTCTTGGAGAACGTGCGCGTCACGACGAGGCCCGGGAGTGCGGGCCCGCGCAGCTCGAGTGCCGACCACGGCGAGAACTGCCCGTAGGCCTCGTCGACGATGACGAGGCCGGGCGCCGCCGCGCAGACGGCGGCAACGGTCGCCGGTGGCTCCGCCCGGCCCGTGGGGTTGTTGGGCGAGCAGAGGAACGTGACGTCGGGCCGCTGCGCGCCCAACAGGTCGAGCGCGTGGCGGGGGTCGATCTGGAAGTCGTCGTCGCGCGCGCCGACGACCACCTCGGTCCCGGTGATGCGGGCGATGTGCGCGTGGAGGGCGTAGGTCGGCTCGAACACGAGGGCGCGGCGGCCCGGTCCCCCAAAGGCCAGGAGGAGGGACTGCAGCACCTCGTTCGAGCCGTTGGCGCAGAACACCTCGTCCGGCCTGACCCCGTGCAGGTCGGCCACGGCCTGGCGCAGCTCGGTGGCCGGTCGGTCCGGATAGCGGTGGAAGGACACCTGCGCCAGGGCCTCGAGCAGCTCCTCGCGCCAGGCGTCCGGAGGCGCGAAGGGAGACTCGTTCGTGTTGAGGCGCACCTCGGCCTCGACCTGGGGCGAGTGGTAGCCCTCGGCCAACTGCAGGTCGGGTCGAACGGGCGGGACGGCGCTCACGGCGCGCCAGGCCCGTCGAGGGCGTCGAGACGGCGCCGCACCGAATCGGCGTGGGCCGGCAGACCCTCCGTCTCGGCCAGTGTGACCACGAGGGGGCCGAGGGCGCGCAGGGCGTCCGGCGTCACTCGCACCGCATGCAGGTGCTTGCGGAAGTCGTCCGCCCGCAGGGCCGAGGCGAAGCGCGCCGTCCGGTTCGTCGGCAGGACGTGGTTCGGTCCCGCGATGTAGTCCCCCATGCTCGCCGGCGACCACGGCCCGATGAAGACGGCACCGGCGTTCTGCACCAGTCCGAGGAGCGCCAGCCCCTCCTCCTCGGGCACCATCAGCTGGAGGTGCTCGGGTGCGATCGCGTTGGCGACTGCCAGCGCCTGCTCGGGGCTGTCTACCAGGCAGACGATCCCCGCCGTTGCCAACGTGGCCTCCAGGTCGGCCCGGCGGCTGGACGCGGCCACGATCCGGTCCACCTCGGCCGAGATCTCCTCGGCCCGCCCCGCGTCCCAGCTCACCAGCCAGGCCAACCCGTCGGGCCCGTGCTCGGCCTGCACGACCAGGTCGACCGCGGCGAACGACGCCGGTGCGTCGGGGCCGGCGACCACCACGATCTCCGACGGCCCGGCGAAGGCCGACGCCACGCCGACCACGCCCGACAGCTGCCGCTTGGCCTCGGCCACGTACGCGTTGCCCGGGCCGGCGATGACGTCGACGGCGGGAATGCTGGGCGTCCCGTAGGCCATGGCGGCGATCGCCTGCGCGCCGCCGACCCGGTAGACCTCGTCCACCCCGGCAATGGAGGCGGCGCAGAGCGTCGCCGTGTCGATCCTCCCGTCGGAGGCCGGGGGGACGCACAGCGCGATGCTCCCCACCCCGGCCACGCGGGCCGGCGCGGCGCACATGAGGACCGTGGACGGGTAGCGGGCGCGCCCGCCGGGCGCGTAGATGCCGGCGCGCTCCACCGCCCGGGTCAGGTGCGAAACCGTGATGCCGTCCCCGACCAGGTCCCCCGGGGGCGTCCCCTCGTGCGCGTGGTACGCCACGATGCGCCCGTAGGCGACCTCGAGCGCGCGCCAGAGGTCGGGATGGGCGTCCGCGCAGGCCTTCTCGATCTCGACGGCCGGGACGCGCAGCCCATCGGACACGTCGACCTTGTCCAGTTCGGCGGTGTAGCGGACCAGGGCCTCGTCGCCCTCGGCGCGGACCCGCCGCAGAATGCCCGCCACCACCTCGTGGACGTCGGACCCGGGGGCGGACGGGCGCGGCAGGACCGCCTCGAACGGCGGCGCGCGTGCCGCGCAGGTCCAGGGTGCGGAGGGACATGGGGTCACAAGGCTACCGGCGCCCCTGGCTGCCCCTTTCCGGACCGTCGCCTCGGGCGCTCCCGGGTGGCTCGCCATCGGCCATCATCGGGGGATGTCCTCCGCCGCCGAGATCTCCTCCCTCACCTCCACGCTGACCGAGCTGCACGACCGGGTGACCGCAATGGCCGAGAGCTCGTTGGCCAGCGGCGACGAGGACATGGCGCACGAGCTCATCGCCGTCGAGCGCGCCCTCGGCGGCGCGCTTCGTCGCCTGCGCCGGTTCGGTCAGAGCAAAGGGCTCGGGTCGGGCTCGCGCGGCTGACCGCATCGGAAGCGCCCCGGGGGCGACCTGGCGTCAGCCCGTCGGTGCCGCTCCCACGAACGTCAGGCCCATGCCGGCGAGAGAGCCGGGGTAGACCTGGTTGGGGAAGGCGAACGTCCCACCGTCGGCGCCGACCAGAAGGTAGCCCCCTCCGTTGGGGCTGGGAACCAAGGTGACGGTGTTGTTCACCGTGAGGCCGAGGCCCGGGATCGACCCCCGGAAAGGGGCGTTGCCGTAGTTGAAGACCCCGCCATCTGCTGACGCGAGCCAGTACCCGCTTCCGCTCTGCGTGGCGGTGATGGAGACGATGCCACCGCTGGGCGCGTCGCCGAGGACGCGGCGTCCCCGAAGTGGGAGACCGCCCCAGAGGAACGGGCCAGCCAGTACCCTCCGCCGTCAGGGGTCAGAGCCATGCCGACGACGTCGCCCACCGAGAGCCCCAGCCCGGGCAGGGAGCCCCGGTAGGAGGCGTCGCCGAAGGTGAAGACGCCGCCGTCCTTCCCCACCAGGTAGTAGCCGCCGTTGTCGAGGGTGGGCACGATCGCGACGATGTCGTGCACGGCGAGCCCGAGGCCCGGGAGCGACCCGTGGTAATGGGCATCGCCGAACGCGAAGACTCCACCGTCACCGCCGACTTCGTAGTAGCCCTTGTCGTCGGGTGTGGCCGCGATCCCCACGATGTCGCCGACATGGATCCCCAGGCCGGGCAGCGAGCCGTGGAAGCCGCTCGGATTGCCGAGCGCGAAGACGCCGCCGTCGGGTCCGGCCAGGTCGACCCCCCCAGGGATCGCCGTCAGGTACACGGTGAAGCTGCCGGCGACATAGGAGATGGTGTAGTTGTGGTCGACCGCGCCGGTGCAGGTCACCGGGTAGGTGCCGGGCAGAGGCAGCGGGAACGCGGTCGGCACATAGGTCGAGCTGCACGTCGGCGGCGTCGTCAACGCCGATGCGCTGTCACCGCCGACGAAACCGGCGTAGTGCGGCACGAGGCTCGGCGACTGCCCGTCGAGCACCGTCGCCGATGGGGCGGTGATGGCCAACGGGACCTTGTCGATGGTCAGCGTTCCGGCGACGTTGGTGATCGCGTAGTCGGTGTCGACTGCACCGCTACAGGTCACCGGGTAGGTTCCGGCCTGCGTCGGGGACGCAGGCGTGGTCGTGCACGTGGGTGGTGTCGTGGTCGCCGTGTCTCCGTTCACCAGCCCGGTGTAGTGGGGCGTCAACGCCGGCACCGGGTTGCCGTAGTTGACGGTCGGGCTCGGCGCCGTGATGGTGAGCGGGACCGCGCCGATCGAAAGCGTCCCCGCGACGTAGGCGATGGTGTAGTCCGGGTCGGCGGCACCGCTGCAATTCACCGGGTAGGTCGCCACCTGCGTCGGGGACGGTGGCGTCACGACGCAGGTGGGAGGTGTGTCGGTTTGCGTGTCCCCGTTCACCAGGCCGGTGTAGTGAGGAATCAAGGTCGGGATCGACTCCCCGTAGCTGATCGAGGGGCTGGGGGCCGTGATCGTCAGCGGGGCGGTCACACCGATGGAATTCGAGCTCGGCACGAAGGCACTCGGTCCGCCGATGTTGCCGGCGCTGACTGAACAGCTGAGGGTCTGCGCGACGTTGGCATCGGTGAGCGGGTAGGTGCTGGTCGAGGATGGCCCTTGCAACACCGTGGCGCCGTTCAGGAATTTGTAGCTGTAGGTGTACGGAGCGCCGAACCCGGACCAGTCGGCATCCGCCGTGTTGCAGGCCAAGCTCTGCCCCGGGTTGCCCGTCCCCGAAATGGTCGGATGGGTGATGTTGCTCGGCGGGAGAGGTATCTGGTACGAGATCGTGACCTCACCGGGCCCGCCGGCGCCGCCGGGGGTCTGGGCCTTGATGGCCCCGCTGGTGCCTCCGTTGGACGCGAGCGGAAGGTACCGCCCGTGCTGCCGCCACCGCCCCCGCCCCCGCCGGCGTAGCCGCCGGCACCGCCGCCGTAGCCGCCGGCACCGCCGCCGCTGAAGTCGGAGGACGACCCACCGGTACCGGTCCCCGAGCCGGAGCCGCCGGCCCCGTCGACCGAACCGCCCTCGATGCCCGCGCCGCCGCCGCCGCCGTCACCGTTGCCTCCGGACTGCGGAGCGGTCGAGCCCGTCAACGACGGGCACGCGGACGAGCCCGGCGCGACACCACCGGTCCCGCCACCTCCGGGAAGGCCGCCGTTGTAGCCGGTGCACCCGGCAGGAGTCGCCCCCTGTGCGCCCGCGTCGCCGCCGGCGTAGTCCTCACCGCCCCCGCCGCCCCCGCCGGCGATGATCTGGTTCGTCGCACCCGCGTTGACGCTGCTGCTGCCTCCTCCACCGCTGCTGGAGCCGCCCGGCTGGCCGCCACCGCCCACTTCCACGGTCAAGACGTCGCCCGCCGTTGCCGCCAGGGCCGCCGACGTGACCTTGGCCCCGTTGCCTCCGGGGACAGGGGTGCCCGGGCCGTTGGCGGTGCTGCTCCCGCCGGCACCGCCGGCTCCGGTGACCACGACGCTCACCGACACGATGCCGTCGTTGGGCGGCACGGTGAACGTGTCGGCGCCGAGGGTCTGGTACGTACAGGTCGCCACATTCGAGCCATTGACGCTGAACGCCCCGTTGCCACACGGAACCGATGCAGACGCCGGCGTGGATGTGACGAGGAGCGAACCGACGCTGAGACTCAAGGTGGAGAGGCTGGCCGCTGCTGCGACGACCAGGGACCGGCGAAGACGACCTGCTGACAACATCGACATGGAGCACCTCAGATCGTGATCAAAGGAGCCCGTCGACCGTCGCCAGAATCCCGCCCCCCAGGGGTGCGCAGAGGTTATACAGCCGACGACCCCGGCCCCAGGGATGGTGATGAATCAGCGAAGAATTGCCGATCTGTGGTGACGGCTCGTGCCCCGCGGCACGCCCCGCGCTCCGGCTAAACGGCGTAGAGCACGAGCTCGTGGCCGAGCAGGGACGCCGCCGTCCGCAGCACGGTCTGACGCTGCGCCACCACCGCGCAGTTGCGGCGCTCCGCCACCTCGACCACCGCGACCACGCTCAGGTCCGACGTGTCGCAGCGGGCCGCGATCTCGCCCGAACGCCGGGCCGCGTCGTCGCTGAACGGCTCGACCTCCGTGCCCGCCAGGAGCTCACCGATCCGGTCGCTGCGCGCCTCGGTCCGGTACCCCTCGGCCACCGTCACCGCCGGGATCACCGGCACGATCCCGTTGGACAACGCGGCGCGGTGGAGCGCCCACATCATGCGATCGCCCCGGGCCGCCGCGTGGAGCGCGCCCAATCCGTAGACCAGTCCCTCGCGGCGCGCCGTGCTCACCGGCGCCGGACACGCGAGGCCACGCCGGACACACCCGAACGCAAACGGGCGAGCAGAGCCTCACCGGCCGCCAATTCCTCCGGGCTCAGCGAACCCGTCTCACCTTCCCAGGCCGCCACGCCGCGTAGTCCTTGGCGCACCCGCAACTGCTTCTCCGCGGCCGACGACAGCCAGGCACTGAACGAGACGCCGTCCTGGCGGGCCGCCTCCTCGACCGACGAGGCAACCGCGTCGTCCAGCGAGACGGAGCGCTTCGTCACCATGCCCCCAATGGTAGCACCTGAAGTACTACCACGGGACCCTTACCCCTCCCGACCTGGGCCGGAAACACCAATGCCGGCCCGAAGGCCGGCATTGGTCGAGTCGGCCAGGAGGCGGATCCCAGCATCGACTCATTTGGAACCAGGTGGCGGGAACCGGTTCCGATAACGATGGTAGCGCCTGATTACGCCAATTTCACCTCGACACATAGGAATTGCCTAAAAAGAATCCGAATGCCCTGGGCCGCGCCGATTACCGTACCGACGGGCAATAATCGGCCAAAGGACATGCACCGCAGTGCGGATTTCGGGCAACACATGTCTGCCGCCCGTGCAAGATCATGCGGAGGCTGAATGCCCCTCGCTCCGCCGGTGCGATATAGGCGTTCAACTCGTGTTCCACCTTGACCGCGTCGCGCTGGGCCGGGGCTGGGAGGGCCTCGGTGAGCCGGAGGCGCTGGCTCACCCGCAGGACATGGGTGTCGACGGGGAGCCCCGGGAGCCCGAAGGCCACGCTGCGCACGACGTTGCCCGTCTTGCGACCAACTCCTGGGATGCTCACCAGGTCCTCGAGCGCGCTGGGCACCTCTCCCCCGTAGCGGTCCACCACCGCGGCGGCCATGCCGATGAGGCTCTTCGTCTTGGAGCGGAAGAAGCCGGTGGAGCGCACCAATTCCTCGACGTCCTCCGGGTTGGCGGCCGCCAGCGACGCCGGGCCCGGATAGGCCGCGAAGAGCGCAGGCGTCACCATGTTGACCCGCGCGTCGGTGCTCTGGGCCGACAGGATGGTCGCCGCCAGCAGCTGGAAGGGGTCTTCGAAGTCGAGTGCGCACAGCTCCTTCGCGGTGCCGGGGTAGACCTCGGCCAGGCGCTCGACCGTGAGGCGGGCCCGGCCCTTCGCTGTCCTGGGCTTCGCCACCGGTTCACGGTACCGGGTTACGTTGGCCGCAGTGGACGTCGTGGAGATGGCGGTGGTCGAGCTGGCGGGGCTGGCCGCGCCTGACCGGGCGTCGCTCGTTGCGCTGGTGGAGCGGGCCGACGACGCGCACGACCACCCGCCCCTGCCCGAGCCGCAGCTGCTCGCGCTGAGCGGCCAGGGCCAGACGCAGCACGACGGGCGCATCGTGCTGGCCCGGGAGGGTGGGGAGCTCGCCGGGCTCGCGATGCTGACCCCCGCCCGCGACGGTTCGACCGTGCTGCACGTGGTGGTCGACCCCGCGGCGCGGACGCCCGGCCTCCAGCGGGCCCTGATCCGACGCGCCGTGCGGGAGGCGCCGGCCGCTCTGCCGGTCCACCTCTGGCTCATGCAGGCCACCGCCGCCGACGACGAGCGGGCCGGCGCCGAGGGGTTCGTGCCCGAGCGTGACGTGCTCCAGATGCGCGTCGCCCTCCCGTTGCCCGACGAGGTGCTGGCGGCCACCCGGCCCCTGGCCACTCGGGCCTTCGTCGCGGGACGCGACGAGGAGCCGTGGGTCGAGATGAACAACCTGGCCTTCGCCGGCCATCCCGAGCAGGGCGCCTGGTCCGTCGCCGACCTGCGAGAGCGCATGGCGGCCGGCTGGGTGGAGCTCGACGGGTTCCTGGTCGCCAACGACCCCGACGGGCCCGGGTTGATCGGGGCCTGCTGGACCAAGATCCACCGCGACCGCACACCGGCCCTCGGCGAGATCTACGTGATCGACGTCGACCCCCGGCACCACGGACAGGGTTGGGGCCGCTCGCTCACGGTTGCCGGGCTGGTGCACCTGGCCGGGGTGGGGATCACGGTCGGGATGCTGTACACCGACGACTCGAACGTGGCGGCGGTGGCCCTCTACCGCTCGCTCGGCTTCACGGTCGACCACGTCGACCGCTCCTACCGACGGGACCCGCCCGCCGCAATCAGCTGATGCCGGTCCCGATCGCCTTTCCGACCCCGAAGGTGACGCCGGCCGCCACCACCGTCACCGCCAGCTGACGCAGGGCGGACACCACGACCGGCCGCTCGGTGTAGCGGGCCAGGACGACGCCAACGGCAATGGCGGCCAGCGCGCCCAGGACGATCGACAGCACGATGGCCGTGGTCCCCGAGGTGAACAGCCAGGGCGCCAGCGGAACAAAGGCCCCGATGGCGAACGTGATGAACGAGGCGGCCGCGGCCTGCCAGGGCGAGCCCAGTCCCTGCGGGGTGATCCCGAGCTCTTCCCGGGCGTGGGTCTCGAGCGCCAGCTCGGGGTCCTGCATGACCTCGTTGACCATGTCGGTGGCCACGGTCGGGTCGATCCCTCGGCGCACGTACATGCCCTGCAGCTCCGCCGCCTCACCCTCGGGACTGTGACTGAGTGACCGCCGCTCCACCTCGAGCTCGCGCTCCATGAGCTCGCGCTGGGCGGTCATGGAGAGGTATTCGCCGGCCGCCATGGAGAAGGAGCCGGCGATCAGGCCGGCCACCCCCGCCAGGCGCACGATCGAACCACCGGGGTTGGCCCCGGCGATGCCCAGGACCAGGGAGACGTTGGACACCAGGCCGTCGCTCACCCCGAAGACGGCCGCCCTGGCGCCACCGCCCCGGAGGTCCCGGTGGTGGTGGACCGGGCCCGCGTCGTGCTCGTGCGCGAAGCTCACCGCCGTCAGCGTAGTGAGGTGCCCCCAGGCGGGTAGCGTCCTGCAGCGGAATCAGACCCTGACCAGCGAGGAGCGCACCATGACCACCACCGTCGACGGCGTCGACGCCTTCCACGAGCTCGTCGGCAAGGAGCTCGGGCACTCGGAGTGGCAGCCGATCACCCAGGAGCGGGTGAACCTCTTCGCCGACGCGACCGACGACCACCAGTGGATCCACGTCGATCCCGAGCGGGCCAAGGAAGGCCCTTTCGGCGTCGCCATCGCCCACGGCTACCTGACGCTCTCGCTGGCTCCCGTCCTGCTGAACAAGATCATCCGGGTCGACAAGATGAAGTTCGGCGTGAACTACGGCTGCAACAAGGTCCGCTTCCCCTCCCCCGTGCCGGTCGGCTCGGAGCTCCGCATGGGCGTGACCGTCGCCGCGGTCGACGAGACCGACGGCGGCGTGCAGGTCACCTACGACCTCGTGATGGAGGTCAAGGACGCGCCGAAGCCCGCCTGCGTGGCCCAAGTGGTCTACCGCTACTACCGCTGACACCGACCGACGCCATGGCGCGACGCCGGACCGGGTCACCGCCGCCGCCGCTGCCCACCGGAGACGAGAAGACGGCGCGCGTGCGCGCCATGTTCGACACCATCGCCCCCCGCTACGACCTCGTCAACCGCCTGATGACGTTCGGGCTCGACCAGGCCTGGCGCCGCCGCACCGTGGCCTCGCTGGCCCTGCCCGAGGACGCCCGCGTGCTCGACCTGGCCTGCGGCACCGGGGACCTGTCGCGGCTCGCGCTGCGCCGCGGCTACCGCGTCGTCGGCGCCGACCTGAGTGCGGGCATGCTGGCGGCCAACGGCGCGTCGACCCCGCTCGTCGAGGCGGACGGCAGCCGGCTGCCCTTCGTCGACGGCGCCTTCGACGGCCTCGTCTGCGGCTACGCCCTGCGCAACTTCACCGACCTCGCCGCCACCCTGGCCGAGTCGGCCCGGGTGCTCCGGGCGGGCGGGCGTCTCGCCGTGCTCGAGGTCGACACGCCGACGGCGCGGCTCTGGCGCGCCGGCTACGACCTGTGGTTCACCAGGGCCGTGCCCGCTCTCGGAGCGGCGCTCTCGGACAAGGAGGCCTACCGCTACCTCCCGCAGTCGGTGGCCTACCTGCCCCCCGCCCCCGTGCTGCGCACCATGCTGCGCGAGGCGGGCTTCTCGGCCGTCGGGATCCGCCCCCTGGCCGGTGGCCTGAGCCAGCTGGTGGTGGCCACCCGCGCCGGGACCGCGTGACCCCGGCCCTCCACGCCCGCACGGTGCCGCTCGAGTACGGGCCCGATGCGCTGGAGTTCGACGGCAGTCCCACCGTGCTCTTCGACCGCCCCGGGCTGACTCTGGTCGGCTGGGGCACGGCGCAGCTGGTGACGGCGAACGAGGCGGCGGCGGCGCTGCGCGCCATCCCGTGCGACGACGACGTCGGCACCTTGGGCTCGGGACCCGTCGCCCTGGGCGCGTTGCCGTTCACGCGCGCCTTCGAGGGCCTCCTCGTGATCCCGCGCTTCACCATGGGGACCTCGCGCGACGCCGACGGCGTCACCCGCCGCTGGGCCACCGCGGTCGGGCCGTCGGAGGTCGCGCTGCCCGACACCGACGAGCTCTTCGACGCGGTCATCTGGCAGTACGGCACCACGCCCCAGGCGGCCACCGGGCCTCCCGAGGCCGGCGTGGCCGAGCTGCGCGACCCCATGACCTCCGCGGGCTACGCCGCCATGGTGGCCGAGGCCGTCGCGGTCATGGCCGAGCCCGGCGCCGCCCTGCGCAAGGTGGTGCTGTCCCGGCCCGTCGAGGTCCACCTGCGCGGGCCGCTCCCGCTGGCCTCCGTCCTCCGCCGGCTCCGGGCCGGCGAGCCGAACTGCACCATCTTCTCCATGCCCGTCGCCGACGGCTCCTTCTTCGGGGCCAGCCCCGAGCTCCTGGTGGCCCGGCACGGGACGAGGGTGTCGTCCCATCCCCTGGCCGGCACCGTGCCCCGGGGCGACACCGCCCGCAGCGACGCCGACGCCCAGCGCGACCTGGCCCGCTCGGCCAAGAACCGCGAAGAGCACCGTTTCGTCGTCGACGAGATCGCCGCCGCCCTGGGTCCCTTCTGCGCGGAGCTGGCGGTGCCAGCCGTTCCCTCCGTGGTCGCCTTCCGCTCGGTCGCCCACCTCGGCACGAGGATCGAGGGCCGGCTGGACCGGCCCGTCGGGGTGCTCGAGCTCCTGCAGCACCTTCATCCCACGCCGGCCGTGGGCGGCACCCCGCGGGCGGACGCGCTCGCCTTCATCGCGCGGCACGAAACCGGTGCGCGCCGCTACTGGGCGGGCCCGGTGGGCTGGGTCGGTGCCGACGGCGACGGAGAGTGGATGATCGGCATCCGCAGCGCGGAGCTCGACGTCGACGCGGCCGCCCTCACGCTGCGGGCCGGCGGGGGCATCGTGGCCGACTCGGACCCCGAGGCCGAAGCCGCCGAGGCCAACGTCAAGCTGGCAACCGTTCTGGAGGCGGTCGTCCCGGGTGCGTCAGTGCAATTGCGGTGAGCGGACCGGCGCCGGTGGCTCCGCCGCCGCGGCGACGTGGGTGGCCGCCAGCGGGATCTTGACCAACAACGTCGCTCCGCCCCGGGCCGAAACGGCCACCTCGGCCGAACCGTGCAGGGCCTCGGCGATGGCGCGCACGATGGCCAGCCCCAGACCCGTGCCCGAGGCCGACCGGGACGGGTCGCTCTGGTAGAAGCGGTCGAAGACGCGGGCGGCCTCGCCGGGCGGGATCCCGGGGCCCTCGTCGGACACCGAGATGTACCCCATCCGCTGGGACACACCCGTGGAGACGGTGACATCCGTACCTGGCGGCGTGTGGGCCAGCGCGTTGCGCACGAGGTTGTGCGCCACCTGGGCCAGGCGCTCGGCGTCGCCGATCACCACGACCGGTCCCCCTTCTTGCAGCGTGAGGTGGTGGCCGTGCGCCACGGCGTTCGAGTCGCCCACGACGTCGGCGCAGATGCGGTGCAGGTCGACGGCCTCGGCCCGGAGCGGGCGCCCCCGGTCCAGCTCAGCGAGCAGCAGGAGGTCCTCGACCAGGCCGCCCATCCGGGTCGCCTCCTCCTCGATGCGCTTGAGCGCCTTGCCCCGCCCGGCCTCGTCGGAGAACCCGCCCCGCCCCAGTAGCTCGGCATAGCCGCGGATGGAGGTCAGAGGGGTCCGCAGCTCGTGGGAGGCGTCGGCCACGAACTGGCGCAGGCGCTCCTCGGAGGCCGACTTCTCCGCGAAGGCCCCCTCGATCTGCGCCAGCATCTCGTTCAGGGCCGAGCCCAGGCGTCCCACCTCGGTGCCCGGGCGCCCCTCGGCCACCCGTCGGGTCAGGTCCCCCGAGGCGATGGCGTCGGCGGTGCCCGCCATCAGGCGCAGGGGCCGCAGCCCCCGGCGCACGACCACCAGGACCAGCGCTCCCATGGCCAGAAGGACGGCCAGGCTGGCGACCAGTTCGACCTTGCGCAGCGAGGCCAGCGTGTCGTTGGTCGGGTTCAGCGAGATCGAGGTCACGAGCGTCCCCTGCGGCACCGTGACGGCGACGGTGCGGTACTCGCCGTCGGGGTCGCCCGTGCTGCCGAGCACCACCGCGTCGGGGTCGGGATGGAACGTGCCGGCGAACCGCCCGACGCGTACGCGGCTGTCGATGTCGGGTACCTGCTGCACCGGGATGTGCTTGGTCAGGATGGGCGCAGGGTCCGGACGCGCCGCCGGCCCCGACGGCCGGGTCAGGACGACCTTGCCGCTGCGGTTGAGCAGCACCACGTAGACGTCGGAGGACACCCGGCGCGAGAGATCCGCCTGGCTGACGGCCACGCCCTTCTCCGCGGCGAAGGTGACGTAGTTGAAGCCGAGCGACTCGTTCTGGGCCAACGTGTTGTCGGCCTGGCCGTAGAGGAAGGAGCGGACCGACGCGTAGGTCACGAGGTCGGCCACCAGAAGGCCGATGACCAGCAGCGCCGCCACGACCGCGACGAGCCGCTTCTGGAGGCTCATCCTTCCCGGGGTAGGCGGAGGGTGTAGCCGACGCGCCGGATCGTGTGGATGAGCGCCGGCTCGCGGTCATCGACCTTCTTGCGCAGATAGCTGATGTAGGTCTCGACGATGTTGGGGTCGCCGTGGAAGTCGAAGCCCCAGACGTTGTCGAGCAGCTCGGACTTGGAGATGACGCGACGCGCGTTCTCGAGCAGGTAGCGCAGGAGGTTGAACTCCGTCGCCGTGAGCTCGATGGCCAGTTCGTCGCGCCACACCTCGTGGGTGTCGACGTTCATCGTCAGGTCGGCGAACTGCAAGAAGGAGGTGTCGGCCGCCGCCATCTCGCCGGCACGCCGCAGGATGGCCCCGACCCGCGCCATCAGCTCTTCGACGCTGAACGGCTTCGTCACGTAGTCGTCGCCCATGCTCAGGCCTTCGACCTTGTCCTCGGTGGTGTCGCGCGCCGTCAGGAAGACGATCGGCATCTGATCGCCTTGGTTGCGCAGGCGCCGGCACACCTCGTTGCCGTCGAAGTCGGGCAGCATCACGTCGAGCATCACGAGGTGGGGGCGGAAGTTGCGCACCTGCTCGAGCGCCTCGGCTCCGGTGCCGGCCACGCCGACCTGATACCCCTCGAAGGTGAGCGCGGCCGAGAGCAGCTCGGCGATGTTCGGCTCGTCGTCGACGACGAGGATGCGGGCCGGCGGTGCCTCGATCGTCACGCCGGCCGGTCCTCGCTCATACCGGTGCCCGCGTAGGCCCGGTCCTGGCCGACCGTCCCGGGGCCGCTGCCCGCGGACGGGGCCTTGCCGCGGCGACCCGTGAAGGGGCGGCGCACGCCGCGCGCGACCCGGCCGAGGCCCCACCAGGTCACCAGGCCGAGCGCCTCGATCACGATGACCGATGACATCTTCGACTCGCCGGCGGCGCGGTCGACGAAGCTGATCGGCACCTCGGTGATGGCGGCCCCGTGCTGGCAGGCGCGGTACGTCATCTCGATCTGGAAGCCGTAGCCCTCCGCCCGGATGCGGTCGAGGTCGAGCCGGCGCAGGATGTCGGCCGAGTAGGCGCGGTACCCGGCGGTCGAGTCGGCCACGCCGAGGCCGAGCACCGCCGAGGCGTAGCGGTTGCCGCCGCGCGAGAGGAGGTGGCGGTGCCAGGCCCAGTTGGGGATGGAGCCCCCCTCGATGTAGCGGGAGCCGATCGACACGTCGAAGCCCTCACCGAGGGGCGCCACCAACGAGGGCAGCGCGGCGGGATCATGCGAGAAGTCGGCGTCGATCTCGACGAAGACGTCGTAGCTGCGCTCGAGGCCCCAGCTGAATCCGGCCCGGTAGGCGCTGCCGAGCCCGGACTTGGCGGCCCGCGAGAGCAGGTGCACGTCGGACAACTCGGTGGCCACCCCCTTCACGAGGTCGGCCGTGCCGTCGGGGCTGCCGTCGTCGACCACCAGCACGCCGGCACCGGGCAGGCACTCGTGGATCCGGTGCAGCATGCGCTCGATGTTCTCCGACTCGTTGTAGGTCGGGATGACCACCAGCGGTCGCATGAAGGCATTGTAGGGGAGGATGCCGCGCCGACTCCTTCGCCGGCCGGAGCGGCGGCCGGGCCCTGGTTCTGCCCATGGCCTGGTCCGACGCCGTGCAACCGAGCTTCCGCACCCCGCCGCTCAGATGTCGACCGGATCGGCCGGCGGCGCTGTGCCCAGCTCGGAGGGTTCCACGTCGTCGGGGCCACGGCGCAGCTCGCGGATGATCACCTGGATCGCCCCGCCGACGGGGATGCCGATGAGCGCCCCGACGAACGTGCCCAGCCCGCCGGCGACCCGCCCGCCGAGCGTGGCGCCGACCAGGACGGCGATCAGCACCCAGAAGGGGTTGAGCTGCACGGTCTTGCTCATGATGACCGGGTTGAGGATGTGGTTCTCGACCTGTTGGTACACGAGGAACACGATCAGCATGGTGATCCCCGCCGGGACCGAGTGGATGGCGGCGATGACGACCACGGGGACGCCGGCCAGCAGCCCCCCGACGAGCGGCAGCAGGTCGACGAGGGCCACGAAGACGCCGAGCAGCAGGGCGAACGGCACCCCGAGGATCTCGAGCGTGATGCCCACGATGATCCCGGCGATCACCGACGTGGCGCCGTTCCCGAGCATGTAGCCGGTCACCGAGCGGATGGACTCGTCGACGACCCGGTGCAGCCGGTCCGCCGTCGCGGGCTGGAAGAGGCTGAGGAACCCGCGCCACATGCGGGGGGCCTCGAGCATCGTGAAGAAGGTGAGGATGGCGATCGTCACAATGGTGACGAGCGTCGACACGGCCGCCGCCCCCACGGAGAACGCCGTCGCCGGGGTGAGGATCTTGGTGATCTGCGAGGTGATCTTGGTCGAGCCCTCGGACAGGTACTTCTGCAGGTGCAGCCGGTAGACGAGCCGGCCCAGGGGGCCGTGGCCCTTCTTGGCCTCCCGCACGAGCGTGGGGACCTGCTCGCCGAAGTGTCGGGCCGACGTGACGAGGGGCTCGGTAAACAGGTAGACGAGGCCGATCAGCACCAGGGCGCCGATAAGGAACACGAACAGGGTGGCGCCCCCATGGCTCAACCCCCTCCGGCGCAGGAAGCGCGTGGCCGGGGTCAGCAGGAGCGTGAAGAAGAAGGCGATGATGATGTAGACGACGATCGTGCGCAGGACCCACAGCCCGAGGATGAGCGCCGCGTTGAGGTCGAGCAGCAGAATGACCGTGGCGACCGACACCACGATGGTGCCCAGCGGGATCCCACGGCGATCGGCGCTCCCGGAGAATTTTGACCGCCAGGTCTCTTGGGCCTCCCGGGGCATGGCGACCAGCTTGGCAGCTTCGGACCCTCAAGAGGCGGTTCCCCAGGTGGCCCACGTGCAAGCATGAAGTCCGATGGACGAGGAGGAGCAGGCGGACGCGGTGGAGCCGCCCCAGGAGGAGGCCGACCCGCAACCCCGGGTCCGACGCAGGTTCCTGCCGCGCAACGTGAAGATCACGTTGATGGTGCTGTTCCTCTTCTTCGTGGGCGAGTACATCCTGCTCCCCGAGCTCGCGAGCGCCCGGCGGGAAGTGCATCAGCTCACCCACCTCAACGTCGTGTGGCTGATCCTCGGCGCGCTGTTGGAGGTGGCGGCGCTCGTGGCCTACACGCAGTTGACCCACTCGGTGCTCTCCCCCGGGGCGCCCGACCGGTGGCGCCTCTTCCGCATCAACATGTGGGCGTTGGCCATCAGCCACACGCTGCCCGGCGGCCAGGTGCCGGGCACCGCCGCCAGCTACCGCCTGCTGACCGATGCCAACGTGTCGGGCAGCACCGCCGCCTTCGGCCTGGCCACGCAGGGCATCGGGTCGGCCGTGGTGCTCAACGTGATCTTCTGGTTGTCCCTGCTCATCTCCATCCCCCTGCAGGGCTACAACCCGCTGTACGGCTTCGCCGCCATTCTGGGCGTGCTCTTCCTGGCCATCTTCGCCGCGGTGGTCTTCTTCCTCACCCGGGGCGAGAAGCAGGCCGGCGTCTTCGTGAAGAAGGTGGCCGACCGGGTGCCCTTCGTGCGTGCCGAGACCCTGACCTCGCTGGTCCAGAAGGTGGCGGACCGCATGAAGATCCTCTTCACCAGCCCGGACCACCTGCTCATGAAGGCCGGTGTCTGGGCGGCGGCCAACTGGTTGCTGGACTGCTCGTCGCTGTTCGTCTTCCTGCTCGCCTTCGGCGCGCACGTGTCGCCGATCGACGTCCTGGTGGCCTACGGGCTCGCCAACATCTTGGCCGTCATCCCCATCACGCCGAGCGGGCTGGGCGTGGTCGAGATCACCATCATCGCCGTGCTGAAGGGCTTCGGCGTGCCCGGCGGGATCGCCGCCGCCGGTGTCCTGAGCTGGCGCCTGGTGAACTTCTGGCTGCCCATCCCCTTCGGCGGTGCGTCCTACCTCTCGTTGCGCTTCGGGCACCCGAGGACGGCGTCGGCCAAGGCGATCACCCCCTGACCCTGCTCCGCTGATGCGCGCCGGGAGCCCCTCGCTGACGGCGCGCTGGGTCGCGGCACAGCGCCTCGCCCTGGAGCGCACGCGCCCGTCCACGCCCGACGGTGACGTGGACGCCGAGCGCCGCCTCTCGCGCGACGTCGCCGGCAGGCGTGGCCGTCCCGGGCGGGCGGTCGTCGTCGCTGGCCCTGCGGACCCGGGTGGTCGACGCGGAGGTGGCCCGCGCCCTCGGGCGCGGAACCGCGCAGATCGTCCTCCTCGGCGCCGGCTACGACGGCCGGTCGCTCCGCTTCGGCGGTGGCGCGGCGCGCTGGTTCGAGGTCGACCGGCCCGCCACGCTTGGCCGACAAACGACGCCGGCTCGAGGCGCTCGGCATCGCGGCAACCGGGAGGACCGACCTCGGACTCGACCTCCAGCGCGACGACCTCGACGCCGCGCTCGACGCGGCGGGCACACGATGCCGGCGCCGCCTCGCTGTTCGTGTGCGAGCGACTGCTCGACGCCCTGACCTTGGAGGCGACCGCGTCGCTCTGCGGGACGCTGCGCAACCGCGCCGCCCCGGGCAGCGTGCTGGTGGCCACCGTCACGGTGACACCCGAAGCGGGTGCCCCGGCCCGGGCGCTCCGGGCCGCCACCGACCTGCTGCGCCAGGCCGCCGACGAGCCCCGGCGCAACGAGTTCCGTCCCGGCGACGCACAGAAGCTGATGGTCGTGACGGGCTGGCGGGTCACACACACCGAGTCGTCGCCCGAGCGTCGCCTCGACCCGGGGGCCCACCTGCTCGCCCTCGTCTGCGAGCCCGATCCGGCCCGGGGCGGCTGAGCGGAGCGACCCGGGCCGCGCCGCGTCAGGAGCCGGCGCCGGTCGGCGCCATGGCGCGGCGTCCCAGCCGCAGCGGGCGCTCGAGGCTGGAGCGCACCACCCGGACCGCGGCCCCGACGAGCAGGACGACGAAGACGAGCGTATAGGCGTCGCCGAGCGGGATCAGCCAACCGCGCCCGGCGAAGCGGACGCCGGGCCCGTGCGGGACCCACCAGTACGGTGCGGCCCACAGCAGCACGGACACGGCCACGGCGTACCATTCGCCGTAGCGGGGGCGGTCCTCGGCCAGCGCCAGCCAGGCCACCAGCAGGATCATCCAGATGAAGTGGTGCGACCACGAGACCGGGCTGGCCAGCGACTCGGTCGCCTCCACCACCAGGAGTCCCAGCACGGGCGAGGACCGGCGGTAGGCACCGGCCGCGATCGCCAGCCCCAGGACGCCGACCGTCACGACGATGACGAAGGTGGTCGGCGTCGTCACCGTCCGGCCCAGCATGCGCTCGGTCGCCCCGAGCACGCCCTGGTTGCCGATCCACGAGAGCATCCCGGCCCGTTGCGGGTCGCGGATGTAGTGGGTCCAGTACGACCACGAGGTGGACGCGTTGACCGCGGCGGCCAGCACGGCGGCCGCGGCGAACGCGGCGATGGCCCGCAGGCCGGCACGGCCCTGCCGGGTCAGGAAGAGGTACGGGATCAAGATGATCGGCGTCACCTTGATGGCCGCGGCCAGCCCGACCAGGATCCCGCGCGGCAGCGGCAGGTCCATCGTCAGGTCCGCCACGATCATGAGCGCCAGGATGATGTTGACCTGGCCGAGCAGGAACGTCTGGCGCACCGGGTCGAAGAGCACCACCGGCAGCACGAGGGCGAGGCCCCACCACAGGACCGTCCGCTTCTCGAGCGTGGCGCTCACGGCGCGCAGGCTGACGACGATCAGGGCGAACAGCGCGCCGAGGTTGACCCACGAGAAGACCACCTCGCAGGCCCGGAGGGGGAAGTGGGCGAACGGGGCGAACAGCAGCGCCGAGAACGGCGGGTAGGTGAAGCCGAGATGGTCGGTCGGGTAGGTGACGGTGAAGAGGTTGTTCGACGAGGCGTGCGCGCCGCCCAGCAGGTACGTGCTCAGGTCGAGCTGCTGGTGCAAGAGGGCCAGCGACGGTCGCCCCGACGAACGCCACCGCGGCGGAGAGGGCGGGCCAGCCCCAGCCGCGGTTCGACGCGATCGTGCCCAGACGCAACGCCAACGCATCTCCCGGCCTGGCGCGAGGGTGCCGGTGACCGGTGGCGGTGGTCCAGCAATGCGCCCCGACCGTGACCCGAGCGCACCCGGATCTCCCTACGCGGAAGCCTTGGCCTCGTCACCCTCTCCGACGCGGAGGTCCGAGTCGAGGCGCCGGCGGGCCCGCTCCCGTGCCAGCTCCTTCAGCCGCTCCTGCGAGCTCAGCCCGTGACGGTTGGGCACGCGGCGCCAGCGCCGGTCCGAGCCCAGCTCCCAGGCGTTCGTCTCGTCGGCGAACACCAGGTCGAGCACCTCGAAGAGCCGGGACTGCAGCTCCGGGTCGTGCACCGGCACCACGACCTCTATCCGGCGGTCGAGGTTGCGTCCCATCAGGTCGGCCGAACCAATGAAGATCTTCAGGGGCAGGCCGGGTCCGGCCGCCGGGTCGGCGGGGGCGCCGCCGAAGCGGTAGATCCTCGAATGCTCGAGGAAGCTGCCGACGATGGAACGGACGCGGATGCGCTCGGACAGCTCGGGGATGCCCGGGCCGCAGCCGGCACAGGCCGCGCACGGCGAGGTCGATCTCGACGCCGGCGCCCGACGCCCGGTACAACGCGTCGATCATGCTGGCGTCGGTGAGGCCGTTGAGCTTCATCACGATGCGCCCGGCCGGACCAGCGTCCGCCTGCTCCTCGATCATGGCGTGGATGCGCTTGCGCACCGTCACCGGCGACACCAGGATCTGGCGGTAGTCGGAGTGGCGCGAGAACCCTGTGAGGTAGTTGAACAGCTCGCCGACGTCGGCACCGATCTCGGGGTCCGAGGTCAGCAGCCCGATGTCCTCGTAGATGCGCGCCGTCTTGGAGTTGTAGTTGCCGGTGCCCACGTGGCAATAGGGACGCACGCCGTCGTCCTCGCGGCGCAGGACGAGGGCCGTCTTCGAGTGGGTCTTGAGGCCGACGATGCCGTAGACGACGTGCACGCCCACTTCTTCGAGCGCGCGGGCCCAACCGATGTTGGCCTCCTCGTCGAAGCGCGCCTTGAGCTCGACGATGGCGGCCACCTGCTTGCCGTTCTCGGCGGCCTGGATCAGCGACTGCACGATCGGGCTGTCGCCCCCGGTGCGGTACAAGGTCTGCTTGATCCCCAGCACCGCCGGGTCCTCCGCCGCCTGCGCGACGAAGGCCTCGACCGAGGTGGCGAAGGAGTCGTAGGGGTGGTGCACCAGCACGTCGCGCTCGCGCAGCAGGGCGAAGAATTCCGCCGGGTCGTGCGCCACCGCGGCGAGCCGGGGCGGGGTCATCGGCGTCCACATCTCGCCGTGCAGGTCGGGGCGGTCCAGGGCGTAGACGCCCCACAGGCCGCTCAGGTCGAGCGGGGCCGAGACGCGGAAGACGCCGTCCGCACCGACCTCGAGCTCGGAGGCCAACAGGTCGGCGAGGTCCTGGCCCATGTCGGCCTCGATCTCGAGCCGGAGGGCCTTGCCGAAGCGGCGGCGGCGCAGCTCCATCTCGATGGCGACCAGCAGGTCGTCCGCCTCGTCCTCCTCGAGGGCGAGGTCGGCATTGCGGGTGACCCGGAAGGCATGGTGGTGGCCGATCGTCATGCCCGGGAAGAGCGAGTCGAGGTGGGCCGAGATGACCTGCTCGAGCGGCACGAAGCGCTCGCCGTCGGGCATGACCACGAAGCGGGGCAGTGCCGGCGGCACCTTGACCCGGGCGATGCGCCCCTCCTCCGAGACGGGGTCCTCCACCTCGACCACCAGGTTGAGCGAGAGGTTCGAGATGTACGGGAAAGGGTGCCCGGGGTCGACGGCCAGCGGGGTCAGCACGGGGTAGATCTGGCGCTGGAACACCTCGACCAGGTGACGGCGGTCCTCGTCGTCGAGGGAGGCCCAGCTGGCGAAGCGGATGCCCGCCTCCGCCAGTCCCGGCACGACCTTGTCCAAGAAGATGTGGTCCTGGCGCCGGACGAGCTCCTCGACCCGGGCCCGGATCATGGTCAGCTGCTCGCCGGGTCGCAGGCCGTCGACGGAGCGGGTGCGCACGCCGGCGGCCACCTGGTCCTCGAGGGCGGCGACCCGTATTTGGTAGAACTCGTCGAGGAGCTCGGAGAAGATGGCGAGGAACTTCACCCGCTCCAGCAGCGGGACGCCGTCGTCCTCGGCCAGGTCGAGCAGGCGGGCCCCGAAATCGAGGCGCGACTGCTCCCGGTTGGTGAAGCGCTGGTACCCGAACGCCTCGATCTGCTGGTAGGTGGGCGGGGTGGGGTGCTCGACCTCCGCGCCGATCCGCTCTTCGGGCAACGTCGATTCGCCCGTGACCTGGGATTCGGGCTGCGCCGGTGGTTGACGCTGGGGCTGGGTCTGGGTCATGGGAGGTCGTGCGGCGCCGTGCGCCTCGAAGCGGGATGTCACCCCGAATCCTATCCCCCACCACTACGATTCGCCCGGTGCCGTCCGCCACCCGCCGCACGCCTCTGCCGCGCTACGTCTTCGGCCCCAAGCCCAAGCGGCGGACAGAATTGGGACTGCTCCTGTTCGGAGCGGGGCTGATCGTCGCGCTCTACATCATTGCGGCACTCGGGCAGAAGTCGAAGATCCCCGACAACATCGGGGCCTTCCTGGGCATCGTGCTCGGGCTGGCGCTGCTGGCGCACATGGCGAACCGCTGGCTGGCGCCCAACGCCAACGCGGTGATCCTCCCGCTGGCCGTCCTGCTCAACGGGATCGGCTACGTCGTCATCGCCCGCTGGGACCCCGGCCAGGCCAAGGGTCAGGCGGCCTGGGCCACGCTCGGCGTGCTGCTCTACGTCCTCACCCTGCTGGTGGTCCGGTACTCGCGCGACCTGGAGCGCTACCGCTACCTCCTGCTGCTCGTGGCCGGCATCTTCCTCGTGGCGCCCTTGTTCTTCTCGCCGATCGGCGGCGCGCGCCTGTGGGTGCACTACGGCAGCCTGTCGTTCCAGCCGATCGAGTTCTCCAAGATCCTCCTGTGCATCTACTTCGCCTCCTACTTCGCGGAGAACAAGGAGATGCTCACCATCCCGACGGCCCAGATCGGCAACCGCCTCTTCCTCGATCCCCGACCCCTCATCCCGATCCTGGTGGCCTGGGGCGCCGCCATGGCCATCATCGGACTGGAGGACGACATCGGCTTCGCCGCCCTGCTCTTCGTCCTCTTCATCGGCCTGCTCTGGGTGGCCACGGGGCGGGTGGGCTACCTGGTGCTCGGCCTGGTGCTGTTCGGGGTGGGCGCCTATATCGCGGCGCGATACTTCGGCCAGGTGCACCTGCGCGTCACCGAGTGGCAGAACCCTTGGCCGACGGCGACCAATCAGAACGCCGGCGGGTACCAGCTCAGCCAGGGCTGGTACAGCATGGGGACCGGCGGCGTGGGCGGGACCGGTCTCGGCTTCGACCACTACGCCCAGGTGATCCCCGAGCTGACGAGCGACATGATCTTCGCCGCCATCGGCACCGAGATGGGCCTCGTCGGCTGCGCCGCCGTCGTCGTGGCGTTCATCCTCCTGGTCGGCTCCGGCTTCCGGGTGGCCCAGACGGCGCGCTCGGACTTCTCACGCCTCATGGCGACGGGGCTGACGCTCATCCTGGGCTTCCAGGCCTTCTTCATCATGGCGGGGGTGGTGCGTCTGTTGCCCTTCACCGGTGTCACGCTGCCGTTCGTCGCCTACGGGGGGTCGTCGCTGCTGGCCAATTACGTCCTGATCGCGCTGATGCTGCGCATCTCCGACGAGGGTGCGGTGGCGCAGGCCGAGATGCTGTCCGCTGGCGCGGCCGCCGGGCCGGGTGAGCGACCCATGGTCCCGGCGGGCTGAGCGGGTTCCTCCGGAACCGCGGCGGCGCGCGCCGCGAGGCAAGCCCTCTAGGAGGACTCGGCCCCGTCCGAGCCGCCCGCCACCTCGTAGGACCACAGCTCCGACGACACCGACACCGGTCCGCCGTGCGGCGATGGCCGGTCGGCGCCGGCGTGACCGTGGGCGAAGGCGGGTGAGGAGACCCACTGCTGAAACGACTCCTCGTCGCGCCACCGGGTGACGACGAGCCACTGCAGCCGGTCGTCGGTCGGGCGCAGGAGCTCGAAACCCTCGAAGCCCTCCTGGTTGTCGACCGCACCGGCCCGCGCGGCGAAGCGGCGGGCCAGCTCGTCGCCGGAGTCCGCGGGCACCGTGATGGCGTTGATCTTGATCACCGTGTGTCTTTCACTTTCACCAGCAGGAGACATGGCACCTCACCAGGAATCTCGTCCGGGACCGATCTTGCCAGGTCCGGCCCTGCCCTCGCCTTCACGGCTCATGGCCCACCACACCACGGTCTCACCCGAACGCCGAGATGGGGTGCCGCCCTTCGGCTCTGGGGAGAGTGGCGGTGCCGTCTCCCCTCAATTCGGAGCCGGGCCCTCGACGAACTCGCGTGACTCGAGGTTCGGCTCAGCGGGTCGCGCCGGGCGCCGCAACCCCTTCGCCGTCCCCGTACCTATCGCCACAATGGCGGTGAGCACGGGGATCAGAAACAGTGCGGTGCGCAGTGTCGTCGATGATGCGATCGCCCCGATCACGACGGGTCCCACGACGAAGCCGGCCCAGCCGCAACCGGCCACGAAGGCCACCGCTCTTCCGGCGTCCACATTGTCCACCGCTCCGGCCGCCCTGAAGGTCATCGGGATGACGCAACCGAGTCCGGCTCCGAGCAGGGCGAATCCGACCAGCACGCTCACGGGACGGGCGATGACGAGAGCCCCGGCGAATCCGAGCGTGGCGATGACGGCGAGCAGAGGGAGCAAACGGTGGGCGGCGAACCTGGTGAAGAGCCGATTGCCGGCGAGCCGAATGGTCAGCATGGCGAACGCATAGATCGCGAAACCCATTCCGGCGACAAGGGCGACGGCGTGCACCGAGTTGTGAAGATAGACGGCGGCCCAATCGGCTGCGGCACCCTCGCAGAGCATGTCCGCGAAGGCGATGCCGCCGAGGACCATCAGCTCCACTTGCAGCACGCCGATCGCGCACCCTGGGACTGCCTCTCGAAGATTCGGCGTCATCGCTTACCACCCGCCGGTCCGGGATCATCCTCGTCGTGAGCCAGCCCACGACCAGGAGGCACGGTACGGCCAGGACCAACAGCTGCTCGCTCAGCGAGACGCCCAGCCCGACCGCACACGCTCCGATGACCGCACCGACCAGGGCGCCGCTACTCCACGAGCCGTGGAAACCTGGCATCAGCACCCGGCCGGAGATCTGCTCGACCTCGATCGCCTGGGTGTTCATCGACACGTCGAGCATGCCCTGGAAGAAGCCCCAGAGCAGGAACGCGACGAAGAAGGTTCCGAACGAACCGGTGAGCCCGATGAATGGTCCCGTGACGCAATAACCGAGCAGGGCCAGGCGGACCATCCGCCCGCTTCCCACTCTCGGCAGGATGCGGGCAGCCACCACCAGGGCCAGGACCGAGCCGACGGGGGCTCCCAGCAAGGCGAGTCCGAGCCGGCCGTCGCTGAGCCCGAGGCTCTGTTTCAGGTGCGGTATGTGGGCCGTCCAGGAGGCGAACAAGAAGCCGTGCACGAAGAACACGGCGATGACGGCCAGGCGAGGCCAACGGTCCACCGACACTGGTGCCGTTCGTCGGTTCACGCGCGGAATCGCCGTCAGACGCAGCGGATATCGACTCCCATCGCCCGCAACTCCTCCACCCTCTGCTCGTCGGCTCCGGCGTCAGTCAGGACGATGTCGATCTCGTCGAGATCGCAGACATGGCCGAACGCCACTCGCCCGAGCTTCGAGGAGTCGGCCACCGCGATGACCCGCTGCGCGGATTCGGCGGCGGCGCGCTTGACCGCCGTCTCGGCGAGAAAGTGGGTCGTCATGCCCGCCTTGGCGTCGATGCCGCACGGGCCCAACACGCACGTGTCGAATCGGAGCTGAGAAAACGAAGGTTCGGTCAGACTCCCCGTCAACGACAGCTCTCCCGGCCGGACCTCGCCACCGGGGAGGAGGAGTTTGATGCCCGGGCACTCGTGCAGCTCGAAGACCGGCCGAAGGGCGAGCGGCATGACGGTCAGGCGCCGGTTGCGGAGCGCTCGTGCCACCTCCATGGCGGTTGTTCCGCCGTCGAGAACGACCGTCTCCCCGTCGGCCAGGAGGCCGGCCGCTGCGGCGCCTATCTTGACCTTGGCGTCGCTGAACTCGAGGGCCCGGAGGCTGTACGGGGTCTCCTCGGCGCTGAGGAAGACACTCGCCGCCCCGCCGTGCACACGTCGGAGGCCCCCACTGCGCTCCAGCGAGTCGAGATCACGACGCACGGTCATCTCGGAGCAATCCAGCGCATCGGCCAGCTCCCCGACCAGGACTGGACTGCGTTGGCTGAGCGCCTGCAGGATCATCAGGTGACGGGTGTGCACATCCATAATGTTCAAACTAACATAATTGATGTGCGTTCTCACGCTGGGGTCCAGCGCCCTCCGGTCGGGGCAGTGGTGTTCGACGTGGGCGGAGTCTTCCTCGATTGGAACCCCCGGCACCTCTACCGCAAGCTGTTCGCGAACCAGGCGGAGATGGAGTGGTTCCTCGCCGAGGTCTGTTCACCGGCGTGGCATGCAGCGCACGACCGGGGCGTTCCGACCGCGGCATCGTGCGCCGAGCTCGCCTCCAGGCATCCCGAGCTCTCCGAGCTGATCTGGGCATGGTCGAGTCGCAGCGAGGAGATGATCGATGGCGTCGACGCCGGGTCTGTCGATGTCCTCCGGGCAGTGAGAGAAACCGGGCTGCCCTGCTACGCCCTCACCAACATGGAGGCGGAAACGTATCCGCTCCGTCTCGAGCGCTTTCCGTTTCTCGGCTGGTTTGACGGTACGGTCGTCTCCGGTCGGGAAGGAGTCGCGAAGCCAGACCCCGCCATCTTCGAACGACTGCTCGACCGTTTCGGTCTGACGCCGAACACGACGTTGATGATCGACGACACCACGGAGAACCTCGAGACGGCCAGCACGTTGGGGATCCGGACCCACCCGTTCCGATCGTCTCACCAACTCCGGGCGGAGCTCGAGACCGTCGGGGTTCTGGCCCCGTCTCTCGCAGCGCCGTAGCGGAGAGCGACCTCAACGCTCAGAGCGGTTTTTCTGTTCGGTGAGATCGCTCGTCGCTTTGCGTTGTTGATTTGCGCGACCACAGCCGCTGTGGTCTTGGCACCGAAGAAGGTGCCCCCGTTTCGCCGGGTCTGCCGCACCGTTGGGTACTTAAGCCGTCCTCGACGCTTGGGCGAGGATCGTCCGATTCGACGCCAAAGGGACAGCAGAGCAACGATACGTGGCGTGGGCGGACCACCGAGCGCCGAGGGAGTCGTGCGTGACTTCATGGCAGCGTTCGTCGAGGCATGGCCGACGGGCGACGCCGTCACGCTGGGGCGGTTCTTCAGCGAGGACGTCGAGTATTGCAACGGCCCGCTCGCACCAGTCCGAGGACGAGGCGCCATCGTGGCCGAGCTCGCCGGGATGATGATCCTGGGCGGCGAGGTGGAGGCCGACATTCGCCACCTCCTGTCCGATGGCGCAGTTGTGATGACCGAAAGGGTCGATTACGTCAAGTTGGGCGGAAAGACGGCGGGCTTGAGGGTTGCAGGCGTCTTTGAGGTTCACGACGGAGTCATCACCGGCTGGCGCGACTACTTCGATGCCAAGGAGTTCGGGGCACAGCTGTCCAACGACTGACCGACCCGGATCGTGTGGCCGTTACTCCGGGCTCTCTGTCGCCTTTCTCTTGATGGCGCTCATGGTCCGGAGCACCCTTAGGGCTGCGGCGTGCCCTCGTCCTCCGGGATCGGGACGACGTCGCCGGCCTCCTCGAGGAGGCGCTCGTCGACCAGGATCGGTGCCGGCACCGGCATGCGCAGAGCCAGCACGAGGCCGTCGGAGGGCCGGCAGTCGATTCGCTCGCGGCCGCCCGGCGTCATGAGGTCCAACTCGGCAAGCAGGGTGCCCTCGTCGCGTCCGGTCAAGCGCACGGCGATGACATCTATGCGCGCCCGCTGCAACACCTGCATGAACAGCTCATGGGTCATCGGGCGACGCGACTCGATGCGCCGGAGGGCCTGGGCCATGGCCGTCCCCTCGGGGAGCCCGACCGGGAACACGAGCATGCGCATCGGGGGCTCCGACTCGACCAGGGTGACGGCCGGGTACTGCGAGGGCAGATCGAGGGAGACCTCGTCGACGTGCATCACCCGGAATGCCGGGAGCGTCGGAGCCGGGTCGGGCTCGGGGGTGGCCGCCTCCGCGGACTCGGCGGGCTCGGCGGTTTCAACGGGCTCGACGGGCTCGACGGTCTCAACGGGCTCGACAGGCTCGACAGGCTCGACGACGTCGGCGGTCTCCGCCGGCTCGGCGGTCTCCGTGGGTGGGACCGTTGCGGCCGACGCGGGCTCGGACTCCTCCTGCACCTCGGGCTGCACGCCGGTCATCGGAACCTCCGGCGGGCGCCGACGCTCAAGGCCAGACCGACCGCGGCGAAGAACACGAGCACGGCCGTCCCGCCGTAGCTGACGAACGGGAGCGGGATCCCGGTGATCGGCATGATCCCCATGGTCATCCCGGCGTTCTGGAACACGCTGAAGGCGATGAAGGCGAAGAGGCCGGCGCAGATCAGCCGGCCGAAGATGTCCCGGGACACGACGGCCGCGTGCAGTACCCGCCAGGCGATGACGCCCAAGAGGCCCAGCACCCCAACGGACCCGACGAAGCCGAGCTGCTCGGCCACCGCGGTGAAAATGAAGTCCGTCTGCTGCTCGGGCACGTAGCCGAGATTCGTCTCCACCCCGTGCCCGATCCCCGAGCCGAGCAGTCCCCCCGAGCCGATAGCGTTCTTGGCCTGCTGCGTGTTGTAGATGGCCGACTGCACGTAGGGATTGGTGCTGTGCGAGTTGGGGTTCAAGAACGTCGTGAGCCGAGCGATCTGATAGTGGTGCAGCAGGCCGCCCTCCACGGCGACGAGCGCCACGAGCACGGTGGCCACCAGCAGCATCACCAGGATCCGGATGGGCAAGCCGGCGACGGCCAACATCACGAGCAGCACGATCACCATGATCATCGCCGTCCCGAGGTCCGGCTGTAGCAGGACGAGGACGATCGGGATCCCGGCCATGATCAGCAACCGGAAGACATCACGCCACGCCAGACCTTCCTCTTGTCGTCGCGCGCAGTACGACGCCACAGACAGAATCAGGGCGAGCACGGCGAACTCGGAGGGCTGCAGCTGCAAGGGGCCGAGGCTGAACCAGCGCGCGGCGCCCTGGGCGCTGCTCCCGACGACGAATACGCCCAGCAGGGCCAGCACGATGAGCCAGTACAGGATGGTCGCCACGGGTTCGAGGCGCCGGTAGTCGATCAGGGCCACGACCACCATGGTGATGACGCCGAGGACGACGAAGAGGCCCTGCTTCTTCAGGAAGGTCTTGGGGTCCTCGCCCTGGGCCAGCAGAGAGCCGCGCGTCGCCGTGTAGACCATGACCACGCCGATGATCGACACCAGCATGGTGGCGGTGAGCAGGATGAGGTCGAACGGAGGCACATTGCGGCGGGTGGCAGCGTGTGTTCGGGCGAGAGTGGTCATAACGCGGATTAGCGGAGAGAATACCGGCCGTGACTCCACCCTCCCTGGCGCCGCTTCCCGCCCTGGTGGGCACCTTGCGCACGGTCGCCACCACCCCCCAGGTCGACCAGGGCGGGGGTTGGCTGTACCACCTGCTGACCAAATTGGGGGTCAGTCCCGACGACGCGTCGACCGTGACCGATCTGATCGTCCGCCCACTCAGCATCCTGCTGGTCGTCGTGGTGGCGCTCATCGTGGCCCGCCTGGGCACCCGGGTCATCCGCCGCGTGCTCGAACGTGTGGCCAACCAGGCCGCGAACCGCTCGGGCTCCACCCGGGCCGGGGCACGCGTCGCCACCATGTCGGGCGTGGTCGCCAACGTCTGGCGGTTCTTCGTGTTCGTGGTGGCGGGCGCCATCGTGCTCGGCATGCTCGGCATCAACCTGACGCCCCTCTTGGCGAGCGCGACCATCATCGGCGCCACCTTGGGATTCGGGGCCCAGCAGATCGTGCGTGACTACTTCTCGGGGATCCTCATGACCATGGAGGACCAGTACAACGTCGGTGACGCCGTCACGGTCGGCGGCGTGACCGGTGTCGTCGAAGACGTCACGATGCGCCTCACCCGCTTCCGCGGCGTCGACGGCACCATCTTCGTCATCCCCAACGGTGACATCCGCCTCATCGGGAACCTCTCACGCGGGCTGGGCCCGCGCCATCGTCGACATCACGTTGCCCGGGGCCAGTGCCGCCGATCTCGAGACGGTGCGCGGTGTGATTGCCGCCGCCGCGCACGAAGTGGCCACGAGCTCCGCCTTCGCAGCCCACAGCACCGAGCCGCCGACCGTGGTCGGGCTGCAGTCCGCCGACGCCACCACGCTCACCCTGCGGGTGATGTTGCTCACCATCCCATCCCTGCGCGACCCCCTGACGTGGGCCCTGCGCGAGGCCACGCTGGAGGCGTTGGCGCAGGCGGCGCTCTGGCCGGCGGCGGTCGAGCCTCCGGCCTGACCGGCCTCAGGCCGTAGAGGGATCGGCGGCCTCCGCCGCGCGCCACATGGCCTCGACCGGCGCATCCTCGCCGGTCCAGAGGACCAGTTGCGCCGCGGCCTGGTGCACCAGCATCCCGAGCCCGTCCACGGCGACTGCGCCGGCAGCGGCCGCGTCGGCGAGCCACCGCGTCGGCCGCGGGGCGTAGACCAGGTCGGCTGCGACCTGACCGGGGTGCAGCAACTGGGGCGCCACCAGCCAGGCGTCGGCGTCGGCTCCTTGCCGCGAGGCGCCCGCCATCCCGACCGGGGTGGCGTTGACGACCAGGTCAGCGGCCTCGACACCCTCCGCCAGAGCGCCTGTGCCCGCACCGGCGCGGGCGCCGACGGGCACCACCAACCCGGCCGCGCCCGCCAGCGCCGCGGCCGTGACAGCGCGCTCGGGCGTGCGGTTCAAGACCGCCACTTCGCTCGCTCCGGCCTCGGCCAGGGCCAGCACCACGGCGCGGGCGGCGCCGCCGGCGCCGATCACCAGGCACCGCTTCCCTGCCGGCGTGAAGTCCGCGCCGCGGGCGAGGGACGCCACGAATCCCTCCCCGTCGGTGTTGGTGCCGAGGAGCACGCCCTCTCTGTTCACAATGCAGTTCACGGCACCGAGCCGGCGCGCCGCGTCGGTGCACTCGTCGACCAGGGTCGCCACGTCGGCTTTGTGGGGCATGGTCACGGACAGCCCGCTGACGTCGGCCCGCCGCATGGCAGCGAGAGCACTCGCCGCGTGGCCGGGCGCCACCTCGAAGGCCAGCGACCGCCAGGTCCCGCTCAGTCCGAGTGCCGCAAAGGCCGCGTTATGCAGTAGAGGCGACAGCGAATGGGCGATCGGGCTCCCGATCACCCCGACGAGCCGGGCTTCGGGACCGGCGTCGGCCCGCGCGCCGTCCATGGTCATGCCCGGGGCCGCGGCCGCCTCAGGGGAGTCCACGCGTCTTGGCCAGCTGCTCGTTGGCGAGCTGCTCGGCGTAGGTGTCGGAGAAGGCCATGGTGCCGTCCTTCTTCACCAGCACGAAGTACAGCCAGGCACCGGCTGGCGGATGGACCGCGGCTTCGAGCGCGTCCATGGAGGACATGCAGATCGGCGTCGGCGTCAGACCGTTGTTGAGATAGGTGTTGTACGGCGACTCGATCTTGAGGTCCTGCGCCGTCACCGGCCCGCCGTCCTGGCCCAGCGCGTAGAGAACCGTCGAGTCCATCTGGAGTGGGATGCCCTGGGCCAGCCGGTTGTAGATGACCCGCGACGTATCGGGCATGTTGACCGGGATGTACCCCTCCTTCTCCACGATCGATGCCACCGTGATCACTTGGTAGGGCGTCATCCCCAGCGCCGCGGCCGATGCGGTGCTGAGGCCGGCGGCCTGCGCATCGTGATCGAAGCGCTGCACCATGTCGGTGAGGATCGTCGTGTCGCTCTCATTGGGGAGGACGAGGTAGTCCCCGGTCCCGAGCATTCCCTCGAGGTTGTTCGTGCCCGGGGGTGAGAAGACGGAGTGCACGGCACCGCTGGCCGCTGTCTTCTCGAAGCCGCCCCCGGCATGGCCGGGCAGGCTGTCGACCTCCTGGGCCACCTCGGAGAGGGTGAAGCCAGGGCGCACGTCCACCGGATAGATGTTGGGGCCCGCAGCCAGGAGCACCCGCACCTCGGAGAACGCGAGATTCTGGTGAATCGCGTAGCTGCCCGGGAGCACGGTCGGCATGCCGTGGATGACCTCGGAGATCTGGAAGGCCAGTGAGCTCCCGATCACGCCGTGCTGGTTCAGCGCGTCGATGATCGCGCTCGTCGACTCCCCCTCATGGACGGTGACCACCACCTGCGGACCCTCGGGGCCCAGTGCATGGGACTCCAACTCGTACCAGAGCACGAAGGCCAGGACGAGCACCAGCAAACCACCGCCGACCGCGGCCAGGATCCGGCGGCGGCGGCGCACGCGGGCGGAGCGCGCCGCCCGGCGGGCCGTCCGGCTCTCGGCGCCGTTGCCGTCGGTGTCGCCGTCATCACCCTCGGCAGCGCCATCAGCACCGTCTCCCACAGCGGCCCCGCTGTCGCCCGGCGGCGGCGGCGGCGGCTCGGGCTCCGGCCACGGGAGCTCTTCTTCACCGTCGTCCCCCTCGAACGGTCCCGTCGGCCCGCTCATGCGTTGTCCAGCCACGCCTGGAGGAGCACCATGGCCGCCGCGCTGTCGACCACCTTGCGCGCCGCCTTCCCGGTGCGCCCCGCCGCCCGGAGCGAGCGCTCGGCCTCGACGGTGGTGAAGCGCTCGTCCGCCGTCTCGACGGTCACCCCGAAGGGCTCGAGGAGCTCCCGGAGCGCGGCCGCCTCGTCGAGGGCCGAGCGGGCGGCCGGGCCGACCTGCCCCGAGAGGCTGAGAGGCAGCCCGACCACGACGGTCAGTGCCTCCACCTCGCGCACCGCCTCCACCACGGCACTGCGGTCCCGTGCGGGGTCACCGCTACGCTCGATCGTCCCCCACGGGCTGGCCAAACTCCGCCCGCTGTCGCTGTAGGCCACGCCGATCCGCCGCGTCCCGAGGTCGAGCGCAGCCACCCGGCCCGGGCCACGCCCGGTCCCACCGCCGCTCACGCGGACAGAAGCCGCTGCGCCTCGGCCAGCGCCGCCTCGATCTGCGACGGATCCTTCCCGCCCGCCAGTGCCACCTCGGCCGAGCCACCGCCGCCGCCGCCCACCATGGCCCCGAGCGTGCGCACCAGCTGGGTGGCGTCAGGCGTGCCGCCGGTGGCGGCCACGATGGCCGCCTTCGTCCCGTCCGGCGACCCACCGAGCACGACGGCCCGCACCCCGTCGTGGCGCAGGACGGCCTGGGCCAGTGACCGCAGGGCATCGGGCTCCACCTGGTCGCGGCGCGCCACGACCACGCCGCCGTCGGCCGCCGCCTCGGCCAGCGTCCGGGCCTCCGCGTCGTTCGATTGCTGGCGCAGGCGCGCCAGCTCCTTCTCGGCTTCGCGCTGGCGCTCGGCCAGGCGACCAATGGCGGCAACCAGCTCGTCGGGCTCCGTGCGCAGCAGCTCGGCGGCCGACTGCACCATGCGTTCGCGCTCGATGGCCCGCTCCAACGACGCGAAGCCGGTGAGCGCGAAGAGCCGCCGCGTGTTCGAGCCGATGGACCCTTCCGACAAAAGCGTGATCGGCCCGATCTGCCCCAGCGAGTCCACGTGGGTGCCGCCGCAGAATTCGAGCGACGTGGACCCCGCACGCACGACACGGACCGACGAGCCGTACTTGTCGCCGAAGAACGCGATGGCACCCATCTTCTCCGCCTCCTCGCGCGAGGTCTCGGCCGTCTCGACGCCCACGTCGGTCAACACGGCTCTGTTCGCCCGGGCGAAGACCTCGTCGAGCTCCTCTGGGGTCGGCTGCTCGTGGTGGGAGAAGTCGAAGCGCAGGTAGTCGGGCGACACGAGAGAGCCCTGCTGGCGCACGTGGTCACCGAGCACCGCACGCAGGGCGGCGTGCAGCAGGTGCGTCGCAGTGTGGTTGCGCCGGATGGCCTCCCGGCGCTCCCCGTCGATGGTGGCCAGCGCGTCCTGTCCCGCCCGCACCTCGCCGGTGATGCGGGCCCGGTGCGCCACCAAGCCGGGCACGGCCTGCACCGTGTCGGACACCTCGGCGATCCCCGACTCGGTGACGATGGTCCCGGTGTCACCGACCTGCCCACCGCTCTCGGCGTAGAACGGCGTCCGGTCCAAGAAGATCTCGACCTCCCGCCCGCCGCCCGCGTCGTCGTCGCCGCCACCGCCGCCCTCGAGCACCGCGACCACGCGGGCCGGCACCTCGTAGTTCTCCTGACCGCGCCCGACGAACAGCGTCGACCCCTCGGCATCGAGCAGCGCCCGGTAGGCCGCCTCGTCACCCGCCCGCGAGGACTTGGCCGCGGCACGCGCCCGGTCCCGCTGCGCCGCCATGGCGGCGTCGAAGCCGGCCCGGTCGACCTCCACCCCTGCGTCCCGCGCCAGCTCCTCGGTCAGCTCGACCGGGAACCCATGGGTGTCGTGCAGGGTGAAGGCCACGTCGCCTTCGAGCACCTTCGTCCCGGTGGCGAATGCTTCTTCCAACCGGGTCAGCCCCGCCCGCAGGGTGCGGTCGAACCCGGCCTCCTCCCGCGCCACCACGTTGACGATGAGATCCTGCTGGGCCGCCAATGCGGGATAGGCCTCGCCCAAGACCTCGATTGCGGCCTGTACCAACGTGGGGGTGATGGGCTTCTCCACCCCGGCCCGGCGGGCGGCCAGGACGGCGCGGCGCACCACCCGCCGCAACACGTAGCCCCGGCCTTCGTTGGCCGGCAGCACACCGTCGGCCACGAGCATGGAGAAGGCGCGGCCGTGGTCGGCCAGGACGCGTAGCGCGACGTCGGTCGCGGGGTCGGTTCCGTAGGCGGTCCCCACGACGGAAGCCGCCGCCTCGATGATCGGCACGAACAGGTCGGTGTCGAAAATCGAATCGTGGCCCTGCAGGACGGGCAGGATCCGCTCCAGTCCCGCTCCCGTGTCGATGTTCTTGCGCGGCAGATCGCTCAGCGTGCCGGCGGCGTCTCGGTTGTACTGCATGAAGACGAGGTTCCAGAGCTCCACGAAGCGGGCGCTGCCGCCGTGTTTCGGTCCGCCGTCGTGGCCGTAGGCCTCACCGAGGTCCATGAAGATCTCGGAATCGGGGCCGCAGGGCCCGGTGTCGCCCATGGCCCAGAAGTTGTCCTCGTCGCCCATGCGCTGGATGCGCTCGGGCCGCACGCCGACCTCGTCGATCCACACCTGCTCGGCCTCGTCGTCGCTATCGTGCACCGTGACCCAGAGGCGGTCACCGTCGAAGCCGAAGACCTCGGTGAGCAGCTCCCAGGCCATGGGGATGGCCTCGGCTTTGAAGTAGTCCCCGAAGCTGAAGTTGCCCAGCATCTCGAAGAAGGTGCAGTGGTAGGTGTCGGTGCCGATGATCTCGATGTCGGGGGTGCGGAAGCACTTCTGGATCGAGGTGGCCCGGGCCCAGGGCGCCGGTTCGTCGCCCACGAAGTACGGCTTGAACGGCACCATGCCCGCGATCGTGAACAGGACCGAGGGGTCGTGCGGGATGAGGCTGGCGGAGGGGACGACGACGTGGCCCCTCTCGGCGAAGAAGCGCGTGAAGGCCGCCCGAAGTCCGTTGGCGTCCATCGCTCCAGCTTACCGGGGCGAAAAACGGCGCCGGGGCCCACCCCGGGTCCCGAAAAGCCCCGGTCGGGGCGGACTCAGGCCGACGACATCCCGACGATGGGCTTGTTCAGGTGGATGCTGCCGGTCGATCCGAAGAACGGGATGTTGCCGTAGGTGAAGATCCCCCCGTCGGAAGCGACCAGCCAGTAGCCGTTGCCTCCGGGCGCCGCGGCCATGCCGACGACGGGCTCGTTCAGGTGGATGGAACCCGCCGAGCCGAAGAAGTTCGCCGTGCCGTAACTGAAGATGCCGCCGTCGGCGGCGACCAGCCAATACCCGTTGCCGCCCGGGCCGGCGGCCATGCCCACGACCGGCGAGTTCAGCGTCAGGGATCCCGTCGACCCGTAGAACTGCGCGTCGCCGTAGGAGAAGATGCCGCCGTCCGAGGCCACCAGCCAATAGCCACCGCCGTCGGGCGTCGCGGCCATGCCCACGATGGGTTTGTTGAGGTGCATCCCGCCCGTCGAACCGAAGAAGTGCGCGCTGCCGAAGCTGAAGATGCCGCCGTCGGCGGCCACCAGCCAGTAGCCGTTGCCCCCGGGCACGGCGGCGATGCCCACGATCGGCCGGTTCAGGTGCTGCCCACCCATGGAGCCGAAGAAATGGGCGTCGCCGTAGGAGAAGATGCCCCCGTCGGAAGCCACCAGCCAGTAGCCGTTGGTGCTGGGCGTGTCGGCCATGCCCACCATCGGCGCGTTCAGTTGCATGCCGCCCGTGCTCCCCCAGAAGCCCGCATCACCGAAGTCGAAGACACCGCCGTCGGAGGCCACGAACCGATACCCCCCACCGCAGTTGAGGTCCCCACCGAACCCGTAGTGGTCGGCGCCCGAGGTGACCGAGATGCCCTGGGCGTTCCTGACCGTCACGTCGACACACACGGGGCCGGAGGCGTTCGGCGGGATCACCGTGAGCGCGGTGTCGGAGCGGGAGAGGATCTGGCCGCCACCAGCGGAGCCGAACGTGACCGACGCCGCGTTCTGGAACCCGCCCCCGAAAATGGTGACGGCGCTCCCTCCGCTCGGCGGGCCCGTGTTCGGGCTCACCCCGCTCACCGACGGGCACCCCGTGCCGTCGCCGCCCTGCAGCACTTTGAAGAGGTTCTGGTCGTTGGGTGAGCCGAGGCCGCTCGCGGCGTCGAAGCCGGTAGTGGCCGCGAACTCGCCGCCGTGGGAGTCGGTGAGATCGTTGTTGCCCGAAGTGACGTCGGTGAAGGTGGAGCCGCTGGCGGCCCCCGCTGCGTAGAGCGCAGGACCCACCCCACCGAGCGTCCGGAAGCAACCTTGGTTGGTGTCGGCGAAGAAGCCTGCGTTCGAGGGCGCAACGATGCTCGTGCCGCCGAACGTGGTCCAGCCACCATCCGGCCCGAAATACAACGCCACGCCGTGGTTGGGGTCGGCCGACCCGGAGATGTCGGGTACGGCCCGGCATCCGGCTGGGTTGCCGCACGGGTCGGTATCGCCGCCCGGAAAGCCGCTCGGAGCGGTTTGACCGGGGTTGAGGGGCCACTCGGTGGAATAGCCGCCACCGCCGGAGCCGTTTGAACCATTGGCGCAGAGCGGAATGTTCTCGTCGAGGTTGTAGTTGAAGCAATCGTTCCAGACGACTTGCGAAGAGGGCGATGGCGTCGGCAACGAGGTGCCACCGCCGCTGATGACGTTGGGTTGAGAACCGGGGTCATCGACGGCGAGGGCCGTGCTGAAACTATGGTTGGGTGGGGAGAAGCAGTCCTCGGAGCCCGAGTCGCCCGACGCCGCGATCATGGTCTGTCCCTGCAGGACCATCCGGGAGAAGATCGCGTTCTCCGAACCGAAGTCGCTCGCCGCGAGGTCAGCTTCGCAGTCCCCCCAACTGGTGGTGACGACGTGGGCCGTGTCGTCGCTGGCGATCCGGTTGAAGAGGTCGATGCCGGTCACGTCGCTCGCGGCGTTCGGGGCCTCGTAGACAGTGAGGGAGGCTGACGGTGCGCTGACTGCCGCCAACTCGATGTCGATGGCCGGCTCGGGGTCGGGGGCCGGCGGCGCTGGGGGGCCTCCGTCGACGAGGACGGTGGTGATCGGGTTGGACAGGCCGTAGCAGGACATGAAGGCACTGACGTCGCTCGGCGCGTAGCGATCGAATTCCACGATGCCGATGGTCTGGCCGAGGCCGGTACGGCCCTGCCCGAACAGCGTGTCGAGCCCGTAGGTGCTCGCCATCTGCGTCGAGGTGTAGCCGCCGTCCCCGTTGGCGCGGTTCTGGGCCGCCCCGCAGGCCTGCGGCCCGGCGTGGGCCACCAGGTCGTGGCTCTGGCTTGTAGCGCCCGACGGAGGTGAGGTTGGCGCCGTCGGCGCGGCCGGAGCGGTGGCCGCCGGCGCCGGGGCCCGGCGCACCATGGAGTGCTGCTGAGCCAGGCCATCGAGACCCACGACGCCGGTCACTGCGCCGGCGAGGGAGGCAGGAACCTGGGGCGCGGCCGTGTTCACGATCGACTCGGCCCGGTGCGGCACCTGCACCGATTCGAGCGGCGTGGAGAAGGCCGCCGAGACCGCCGACGCCGTGCCGCTGACCGGCAGCAGGCTGCTCCCCGGAACGGGCGCGCCCACGGTCAGTCCCTCGCCTCGCAGGACGGAGGAGACCAGCGCGACCTCGGCCGGGCTCGGGCCGAACGCCGCGGCGAACTGTGCCGATGTCAGGTAGTGGCGGTACTCGGGCGAGGCGGGCGTGGACACCGCCGCCACCGCCGGCGCGAGGCCGGAGGCGTTCTGCCCGGCGAGCGCCACGGCCAGGGTCAGGACCTGGTCCGAGGGCGCCGATCCCAGGTGGGCGACGCCCGCGGGGATACGCGGCGGCGGTTGCGGTAACACGACGGTTCCGGGCAGCGCAGCGGGGGACGTCGCGGCGCCGGCCGCGACCGCAGGGAGCAGGGCGCCTGCCATGAGGATCGCGGCGCCGAGCGCGGCCGGAAGCAGTCCGCCCTTTGTGTCTCGCCGTGTCACGAATCGCCCTCCCTGTCCCCGCCCGGGCCTGTCCCGCCAGGCGGGCCGGCACCCTCTGAACCGTGCCGTGTCGGTTCGTAGTACACGCGGCCCTCGAGCGCCTCTGGACGATACTGCTGGACGACGACCCCCGAGGGGTCGTCGTGTGGGTAGACGTAGCCCTCGCCGTGCCCCAGGCCGGCGGCGGCCTTGTAGTGGGCGTCGCGCAGGTGGGCCGGGACCTCCTGGCCGACGCCGGAGCGGACGTCGGCCTGGGCCCGGCCGAGCGCCACCACCACGGCGTTGGACTTGGGTGCCCGAGCCAGGTAGATCACGGCCTCGGCCAGGTTCAGCGCCGCCTCGGGCAACCCGACGTACTCGACGGCCCGGGCCGCGGCCTCGGCCACCAGGAGCGCCTGGGGGTCGGCCAGCCCGATGTCCTCGCTGGCCAGGATCACCATGCGCCGGGCCAGGAAGCGGGGGTCCTCCCCCGCCTCGATCATGCGGGCCATCCAGTAGAGGCCGGCGTCGGGATCCGAGCCCCGCACGCTCTTGATCAACGCGCTGATCTGGTCGTAGTGCTCATCGGCGCCCTGGTGGAACAGGCGGCCGTCCCGAGCCCGGGACATGTCGTCCATGGTCAGGACGACCCGCGCGTCGGCGTCTGCGTCGCCGGGGGCTGCGGCACGGACCAGCGCCACCGCCACCTCCACCGTCGTCAGCGCGGAGCGGGCATCCCCCTCGCTGGCCGCCACCACCGCGTCGATGGCGTCCTCCTCGGCGTCCGCACCCTCCAGGTCGAGACCGCGCCGGATCAGCGTGCGCAGGTTGTCCGGTGACAAGGCGTGCAGCCGCCACAGGGAGGTCCGGCTCAACAGGGGCGGATTGACCTCGAAGAAGGGATTCTCCGTGGTGGCCCCGATCAGCACGACCAGCCCATCCTCGACGGCGGGCAGAAGCACATCCTGCTGGGACTTGGAGAAGCGGTGCACCTCGTCGATGAAGAGCATGGTCCCCTGGCCCTGCTCGCCCAGGCGGTGCTGTGCCGCCGCCAGGGCCTCGCGCACGTCCTTCACGCCGGCGGCCGTGGCCGAGAGCGTCGTCAGGTGCTTGGCCGTCGTGTCGGCGAGCAGTCGGGCCAGGGTGGTCTTGCCGGTGCCGGCGGGGCCCCACAGGATCGACGACCCGACCCGGTCGGACTCGGCCAGCCGGCGCAAGGGGGCACCGGGGCCGACGAGGTGCTCCTGGCCCACGACCTCGTCGAGGGTGCGGGGGCGGAGTCGGGCGGCCAGGGGCGCTTGGCGCTGGAGGCGGCGATCGGCGGCGTCGGCGAAGAGGCTCACCCCGGCCCGGCGGCGGGGGCGGCGGGGGCGGTCGGCGTCGGCGTGGTCGTGGTCGTGCTCGGCGGCACCACCACCCGGATGCCCAGCTCGGCCAGGGTGGCCGCGGGCAGCGGCGTGGGGGCGCCGGTGAGCAGGTCGGCCCCGGACTGGGTCTTGGGGTACGCGATCACCTCGCGGATGTTCTCCTCGCCGGCCAGGATCGCGACCAGCCGGTCGATCCCGACGGCGAACCCGGCGTGCGGCGGTGCGCCGTAGCGGAACGCGCCGAGCAGGAACCCGAAGCGGGTCTCGGCCTCCTCGGCGCTGATGCCCAATGCGGCGAACACCTGCTCCTGCATCGCCCGGTTGTGGATACGCACGCTCCCCGACCCGAGCTCCCAACCGTTCAGCACCAGGTCGTAGGCCTGGGAACGGACGGCGAGCGGGTCTGTCGCCAGCAGCGGCACGTCCTCGGGGTACGGCATGGTGAACGGGTGGTGCGCGGCCTGGGGGCTTCCGTCGGACCCGACCTCGAACATGGGGAAGTCGACGACCCAGACGTATCGATGCGGGCCCTGGGCCACGGGTGGGGCCCCGATCGCCACGCGCAGCGTGCCCAGCACCGCGCAGGCCGTGGCGTAGGTGTCCGAGACGGCGAGGATGAGGTCCCCGGGTTCCGCCTTCGTTCGTTCCAGGACGCTGGCGACCTCCTGCTCCGACAGGTGCCGGGCCAGTGGTCCGTCCAGCGAGGGGGCGTTCTCGACGACGCGGAACCAGGCCAGGCCTATGGCGCCCGTTCTCTTGGCCTGCTCGGTGAGCTCGTCGAGCTGCTTGCGCGGGTAGGTCGCGCCGTCAGGCACGACGATCGCCTTGACGGCCGGCGACGAGAAGGCCTTGACCGTGGTTTGCTCGAACACCTCGGTCAGGTCGATCAGCTCCATGCCGAAGCGCAGGTCGGGCTTGTCGGTGCCGTAGCGGTCCCTGGCGTCGGCCCAGGTGATGCGCTCTATGGGGGGCGGCCGCTCCCCTGTCGCCGCCTCGGCGGCGTCGAGGACCGCCTCGGAGGTGAAGGCCATCACGTCGTCCTGGCTGGCGAAGGAGCATTCCAGGTCGAGCTGCATGAACTCGAACTGTCGGTCGGCGCGCAGGTCCTCGTCGCGCAGGCAGCGGGCGATCTGGAAGTAGCGGTCGAAGCCGCCCACCATGAGGAGCTGCTTGGCCAGCTGCGGGCTCTGGGGCAACGCGTAGAAGGACCCGTGGTGCTGGCGGGACGGCACGGAGAATTCCCGGGAGCCTTCGGGGGTCGGCGCCCACAGGAGCGGGGTCTCGATCTCGGCGAAGCCCTGGCGGTCCATGGCGGTCCGCAGGGCGGCGTTGACCCGGGCGCGCATGCGCAGGTTTCGCTGCATACGCGGTCGTCGGAGGTCGACGTAGCGGTAGCGCAGGCGCACGGGCTCGTCGGACTCGTCGCGGTCGTCGACGGAGAACGGCGGGGGCTCGGCTTCGTTGAGGACCTCGACGGTGCAGTCCCCGATCTCCACCTCGCCGGTGCCGATGCCGGGGTTGACCGTGCCCTCGGGCCGGTTGCGGACGGTCCCGGTGACGGCGACGACCCATTCGGAGCGCACGTCGGTGGCGTGGTCGATCACGCACTGGATGATGCCGGTGTGATCGCGCAGGTCCACGAATGCGAGGTGCTCGCCGTGCTCGCGCCGGCGCGCCACCCAGCCGCAGAGGCGCACGGTGGTCCCGACGTCGGCCGTGCGCAGCACGCCGCACAGGTGCGTGCGCATGGCGGTGGGCCGGTTCGGCTCCTGGTCTTCGGTTGAGGTCATGCGTCCGTGTCGGTGTCGGAGTCGGAGTCCGGGTCGGGGTCGGAGTCAGGCAGATGGGGGTGGAGGTGCCGGTCCACGTCGTTGTCCGACCCCTCGGCGAACGCCGCGTTGGCGAGGAAGCTCTTGAGCTCATCCACAATGGCAGCCCGGGGCACGGTCCGCTGGTCCTCGCCGCTGCGCAGCGGCCGCAGCACGACCGTTCCCTCGGCGACCTCCTGCTCCCCGACGATCAACGCCACCAGAGCACCGGAGCGGTCGGCCGACTTGATCTGGGACTTCATGGAGCGGTCGCCGAAGGCTCGATCGGCCCGCAGCCCGTCCCGGCGCAGCTCTGCCGTGAGGGTCACCGCCGTCTCCCCGCCGGCGATGTCGATGACGTACGCGTGCAGGGGCCGCGCCGCCACCACGGACTCGGTCGTGAAGACCCCCTCGGCGTCGCACGCGAGCAGCACCCGCTCCACGCCGATCCCGAAGCCGATCCCCGGGGTCGGGTCCCCGCCGAGCAGCTCGACCAGGCCGTCGTAGCGGCCGCCGCCCCCGATGCCGTTCTGCGCCGCGTCCAGCGCGTCGGCGGCGAACTCGAAGGTCGTGCGCGTGTAGTAGTCGAAGCCCCGCACCAGGCGGTGGTCGATGGTGTAGGCCACGCCCAGCGCGTCAAGCCCGGCCCGCACCCGGGCGAAGTGCGCCGCACAGGGGTCGCACAAGTGGTCGAGGAAGTGCGGGGCGTCCTCGGTGGCCTCCCGACACTCGGCGGTCTTGCAGTCCAGAACTCGCAAGGGGTTCTCGAGGTGGCGGACCCGGTGGGCCGGGCACAGCTGGTCGACCCGCTCGGCCAAGAACGCGCCGAGCAGCGCGACGTACCCGGGCTTGCAGACGTCGTCGCCCATGGAGTTCAACCGGAGCGTCACCTGGCGCAGCCCCAGGCCGGCGAAGAAGTCGTGGGCCAGGGCGACCACTTCGACGTCGAGGTCCGCGTCCTCCGGGCCGAGCGCCTCCACCCCGAGCTGGTGGTGCTGGCGGTAGCGGCCGTGCTGGGGGTTCTCGTGCCGGAACGAGGGCGCCACGTACCAGGCCTTCCACGGCGGCACTGGGTGGTGCTGCACGAAAGCCCGGGCGATGGGGGCGGTCCCCTCGGGGCGCAGCGCCATCATCTGGCCGTCGCGGTCCTCGAAGACGTACATCTCCTTGCCGACGACCTCGCTGCCCTCGCCGATGCCGCGCAGGAACACGCCGGCGTGCTCGACGATCGGCGTGATCGTGAGGCCGTAGCCCGCGCCCTCGACCAGGGAGGCGAAGCGGGCGACCGTTTCCTCCCAGCGGGCCGACTCGGGCCAGAGCACGTCATGCATGCCCTTCGGGGTGCGGGCCGCCGGACCGGGGCCCGGCCCGGGCGCGGGCGCGGACGACCCCGGGCTCACAGGGCTCCTCATGGGTCGGGGGTCAGACTTTCTTGCCAGGAAGCTGACGATACGCGTCGAAGACACCGTCGAGATGCTTCAGCGCGCTGATCAGTGAGTGCAGGTGGGTCGGGTCGGCCAGCTCGACGTCGAATGCCATCCGGCTGACCCGGTCCGGCGTCGTGGCGGTGCGGGCGGCGACGATGTTGAGGTGGTGCTCGGAGACGACCCGGGACACGTCGGCCAGCAGGCGCGACCGGTCGAAGGCCTGCACCTCGATGGTCGCCACGAAGACCCCGTCGTTGCCCCGGTCCCACTCGACCTCCATGAGGCGCTCGCGGGAGCGGTCGGCCAGCGCCGACGCGTTGGCGCAGTCGGCCCGGTGCACCGAGACGCCACGACCCTGGGTCACGAAGCCCACGATCTGGTCACCCGGCACCGGGGTGCAGCAGCGGGCGAGGTGGATCATGACGTCGTCGAGCCCCTCGACGTAGACGCCCGTCCCGGTGCGGCGTCCCTGCCGGGGCCGGCTCGTGCTCGGCAATGCGATGGTCGGGAGCTGCTCGTCGGCCTCGCCGCCGCCCCTGAGCGCCTTGGTGAGGCGCTGGACGATCGACTGGGCCGAGACCTGGTTCTCGCCGATGGAGGCGTAGAGCGCATCGAGGTCGGCCAGGTTCATGGTGTCGGCCACCTGCTGCAGGGCGGAGGACCCGAGGAGCTTGTGCAGGGGCAGGCCGTCGCGGCGCAAGGCCCGAGCCAGCTCCTCCCGCCCGTTCTCTATCGCATCCTCGCGACGCTCCCGCGAGAACCACTGGCGGATCTTGTTGCGGGCCCGGGTGGAGGCGACGATCTGGAGCCAGTCCCGTGACGGCCCCGCCGTCTGCGCCTTCGACGTGATGATCTCGACCGTGTCGGCCGACGACAGCTGCGTCTCGAGCGGCACCAGCCGCCCGTTGACCCGGGCCCCGATGAAGCGGTGGCCCACCTCGGTGTGGATGGCGTACGCGAAGTCCACCGGCGTCGAGCGGGCCGGCAGCGCGATGACCTTGCCCTTGGGCGTGAAGACGTAGACCTCATCCTGCTCGAGGTCCAGCTTGAGCGCCTCGAGGAACTCGATCGGGTCGTCGGTCTGGCGGTCGACGTCGGCGATGCGCTGGAGCCACGCCATCTCCGAGGAGTGGTCCTCCTTGGACTTGTAGCCCCAATGCGCCGCGATGCCGTACTCGGCGCGGTGGTGCATCTCCGAGGTCCGGATCTGCACCTCGACCGGCTTGCCGTCCAGCCCGATGACCGTCGTGTGCAACGACTGGTACATGTTGAACTTGGGCGTGTTGATGTAGTCCTTGAACCGCCCGTGCACCGGAGCCCAGATGGCGTGGATGGCGCCCAGGGCGGCCCAGCAGTCCTTCTCGGACTCGACCACCACCCGGATGGCGACCAGGTCGTTGATGTCGTCGAACTCCTTACCCCGCACGACCATCTTCTCGTAGATGGACCACAGGTGCTTCGGTCGCCCCGTGACGTCGGCGGCCACGCCCATGTCGCTCATGCGCTGGCGCACGTGCACGAGCACCCGCTCGAGATACTCCTCTCGCTGCGGCGCCCGGGCCACCACCATCTGCTCGATCTCGGCGTAGCGCTTCGGGTGCAGTGTGGCGAAGGCGAGGTCCTCCAGCTGCCAGCGGACCTGTTGGACCCCGAGCCGGTGCGCCAGCGGCGCGTAGACGTCGAACGTCTCCTGGGCGGTGCGCCGCTGCTTCCAGTCGGGCATGACCGCGAGCGTGCGCATGTTGTGCAGCCGGTCGGCCAGCTTGATCAGCAGGACGCGCCAGTCGTCGGCCATGGCGACGAGCATCTTGCGGATGGTCGCCGCCTGCTGCGCCTCCTTGGAGTTGAACTGGAGGCGGTCGAGCTTGGTGACCCCGTCGACGACCCGGGCCACCCCCTCGCCGAAGGTCTCCTCGATCGTCTCGAGCGTCAGCCCGGTGTCCTCCACCGCATCGTGCAGGAGCGCTGCGGCCACGGTCTGCTCGTCCAGACCGAGCTCGGCCACGATCGTCGCCACGGCCACCGGGTGCGTGATGTAGGGCTCGCCCGAGCGCCGGAACTGCCCCTCGTGCGCCCGGGCGGCCGTCCGGCCCGCCTCGACGATCATGGAGGTGTCGTCCTCGGGCCGGTGGCGGGCGAACTCGGCCAGCAGGGGGGCCAACAGGTCGCGCAGCACCGGCTCTTGAGCCTGCCCCTGCTCGAGGTCTGTGTCGGACGGGGTCACCCGCGTCAGGGCCACCATCCATACAGGCTACCCGCCAGGGGAAATACGGGAACGCACCCAGGACTGCATCTGCAGCCCAGAGGTGCAGGTCAACGCCGGCGCTTGCCCCTGCTCTTGCGCTTGCGTGGCTGTGGTCCTCGGGCCGGTTGTCCGTTGCCCTGACCCGCCGCACCGGCACCCGCACCCGCCGCTGCCGGAGCCGACCCATCACCGGCAGGCCGGTCCATCACCGCGGTCCCGGCTCCGCTGGGTCGGCTGCCCGAGCCCGGCCGGATGGGCCCGCTGCGCTTGTTGCCGCCGGACTTCCGCGCGGCAGCGGCCGCGGCTGCCGCACCGGCCGCGGCAGCACCGCCACCGCCCCGGTTCACCTGGCCGGAGGCGGCAACGCTCATCTGGGTGCTCAGGCTCGCCGCTTCGGCAGCGGAGTACCACCCGTGTGTGTCTCCCCGCTTGGCCAACCGGTTGGCGATCTGCACCCAGCGGTCCTCCCGCTCCTTCATCATGCACAGCACCGGCGAGGCGATGAAGATCGACGAGTAGGCCCCCGAGAGCAGTCCCACGAACAGGGCCAGCCCGTACGACTGCAGGGTCGTGGCACCCAGGAGTTGCGCGCCGATCAACAGGACGGCCAGGACCGGCAGGATGGCGACCGCGGACGTGTTGATCGACCTGGCCAAGGTCTGGTTCATGGACAGGTTGATCAGTTGCGGGTAGGTCAGGCGACCGCTGCTGCCGATGCCCTTGGTGTTGTCGCGGACCCGGTCGAACACCACGACGGTGTCGTAGAGGGAGTAGCCGAGGATGGTCAGGATGGCGACCACGGTGTCCGGCGTGACCTGGAAGTTGAAGATCGAATAGATGCCGATGGCCACCAGGACGTCGTGGATCATGGCGATGAAGGCGGCCAGGGCCATCTTGGGTTCGAAGCGGATGCTGATGTAGGCCGCCACCACGATGAAGAAGATGATCAGTGCCTCGATCGCCTTGTTGGTGATGGAGGAGCCCCACGTCGGGCCGACCGTGGTGACGCTGATCTTGTCCTCCGTCGTCTTGGGCACCGTGCTGGCCGGCGACGTGGTCGTCGTCGTGGGCGCCGCGGCGGCCCCCGCCTTGGCCGTCGTCGTGGTCGTGGGCTTGGCCGTCGTCGAGGTGGTGGTCGTCGCCGCCGTCTTGGGGGCGTGCGCGGCGGTCAGGGTCAGCAGCGCGTCCTCGACGTTCTTGTTCACGGCGGACTGCTGGTTCTGGCTCAGCTTGTTCAGGTCGGACTGGACGTTGAGCGTCTGTTTGCTCCCGGAGCCGAGCAGCTCCACCGTGGGATCGACGAGTCCCGTGCCGTTCAAAGCGTTGGTCGCCTGGGTCTGGGTGACCCCGGGGGCGGCGATGGTCCACTCGGTCCCGCCCTTGAACTCGATGCCCAGGTTCAGCCCACCCCGCAACACGATCGAAATGATCCCGAGCACGATGATGGCCGTCGAGATGCTGAACCAGATCTTGCGCTTGCCCACGAAGTCGAAGCGCGTCTCTCCCCGGTAGAGCCGGGCGATCGGGCCGTGACCCCGCCGCGGCTTGGCCAGGAGGGCGCGGGCGGCGTCATCGAGGCTGACGAGTTCCTCCTCGTCGAGGTCCCCGGTGTCGACGCTCTCCTCGAGCTGCTCGACGTCCTCCTCGGGCACCTCGTCGAGGGAGCTGACGTCCTCGGGGCGCTCGTCGTCGCTCACGAGCCACCTCCTCCGGCTCCGGCCACGCCCACGCCGACGCCGACGCCGACGCCGGTGGGGATGCTCTGGGCCTGCGGGCCGGCCCCGAGGCCGGTCGCGATGCTGAAGGCACCCGAGCCCTGCAGCCTCGAGCTCTGGCCGAGCAGGATGACGAGGGGGCGTGTGTAGAACCAGGTCACGGCCATGTCCATGATGGTGGAGAGGCCGAGGAAGAAGGCGAAGCCCTTCACGTTGCCGACCGCGACGAGATACAGCACGATCGCCGCCAGCAGCGACACGAAGTCAGCCGCCCACACCGTGCGCCACGCGCTCTTGAAGCCGCGGTCCACCGACGTGCGGACCGACCGGCCCGATCTGGTCTCGTCTTTCAAGCGTTCGAAATAGACGATGTACGAGTCGACCGTGATGCCGATCGACACGATGAGACCCGTGATGCCCGCGAGGTCGAAACTGGGCGCCACCGATGTATGGCCGAGCGCCGAGATGATGGCCCACAGCGCCATCGCGGTCAGCACCAGGCCGGAGATGACCACGAGCCCCAGGCCGCGGTAGTACAGCAGCACGTACAGCAGCACCAGGATCAGCCCGGCGATGCCGGCCCCGAGACCGGCCACCAGCGCGGAGTGCCCCAGGGTGGCCGAGACGGTCTCGGAGGTGGCGGCCTTCAACGTGATCGGCAGGGCGCCGAAGTTCATGGCCTGCGCGAGGTTCTGCGCATCAGCCTGGGTCAGGTTCCCCGAGATCTCGCCCTTGCCGTCGAAGGACGAGAACGTGCTCTGCGTCGGCTGGATGATGGGCGCCGAGTACACCTCGCCGTCGAGCTCGATCCCGAGCAGCTGGTGGAAGTTCTCCTGGGCCACCTTGTCCCACAGCGCGGACCCGGCCGCGCCGGCCAGCGTGTAGTCGACCACCCACTGCCCCGTCTGGTTCTGCGTGGCCTGGGCGCTGCCGATGGAATGACCGGTCATCTGGGAGGGCCCGAGGACGCAGCGCACCACGGCCTGCCCGTCGCAGGCGCCGTTGATCCCGGGCAGCAGCACGGTGCTGGTGGCGTAGTCGGGCTTGTCGACGCTCGTCGACGGGTAGACCTCGTATTGCTGATCGGGCGGCACGTTGTTCGAGCTGTAGCCCTGTGGCGAGTTGTTGGGCGTGACGGCGAGGTTGGCCGCGGTGAGCTGCGACGACGTCGTACAGGCGGGGATCGTCCCGATGCCCCTCGGCAACACCTTGGCCTTCGACCCCTTCGGGGTCGCTTCGGGGTAGGCGTAACACTCGACCGGGCGGAAGTACATCCGCGCCGTCTGCCCGATCTGGTCGAGCACCTGCTGCGCGTTCGTGACACCGGGAATGGAGACCGAGATCTGGTTCTTCCCGGTCGTCTGGACCTCGGCGCCCGACACGCCGAGGCTGTTGACGCGCAGGTTGAGGATGTTGACGGTCTCGTCGAGGTCGGACTGGGACACGTGCTGCCCCTCGGCGGTGTACACGACCGCCACCCCGCCGGCCAGGTCCAGCCCCAACCGGGGCGACCACTTGGCGCCGAACACCGCCGCGAACGACCCGAGGGCAATCACCACCACGGCGATCACGCTGATCCACAAGTTGCGTCGCAGACGCCGCTGGGCACGACCCCCGGACTTCGGGCTCACGCCTCTTCGGCCTCCCCACCGAGGTCGCCGCTGCTGGCGGCGCCGTCCCCACCTACGTCGTCGATGTCTGCGTCGTGCGCGTCACTGGTGCCGGTGCCGTTGCCGCTTGCGCTCGCTCGGGGCTTGATGTCCTCGACCGGCTCGTCGTCGACCCGCACGTCGTCGACCCGTACGTCGTCGATCGGCTCGATCTTCTTGGCGATGGCCTGGCGGACGAACACGATCCGGGTCGGCTGCGGTCCGTCGAGGTTGCCGTCGTCGCCCAGGGCGCCCGTCAGAAGCGTGTAGCGGTCACCATGGACCTCGAGGACGGTGCCGATGACGCCGCCGACGGTCTGGACCTCATCTCCCACCTCGAATGCCGAACCTTGGGACTGGCGGGCGGCCTGGGCCTTCCGCTGTTGAGGACGGATGAAGAAGAAGTAGCCCAGCAGGCCGATCGCGACGAGAGGCAGAAGGGTCAGGAGGGAGCTGGAGCTGGACTTGGACGTGGCGGCCAGAAAGAGGTGGGCCACCGCCGGGGTTACTGTCATGAGGGATCCTTGGACCGGAATCGGTTGCGACGCGCCACCCTAGTGCCTGGCTTCCGGGTCTCTTGGGCACCCGCCTCCGCCGTCCTTTGTCCGGGCACTGCGTCCTGTCCAGGACGGTGGCGCGTCCTCCCTTGGTGGCGCCTTGGTGGCGGCTCGGGGCTCGGGGTGCCGGGAACCCGCGGCAGACCGTCGTCCCGTGCACTCGCCTCCCGGCGGGTAGAACGGCCCCTTTTCTCCCGTATGGCGAACCCGGTCGCGAAGCAACCGAACCGCAACCCAATATGGCCTCGGTTGCGACGGCTGTTGTGCAGAGTACGCAACATCAGTACAGCAACCTCACGGTGAAGGTCGTTCGGAGGGGGGCGACCGGTGAGAGTCCGACGGAGGGGAACGGACTCTCAAGAGGGGGAACACCGAGGGGGAACAAGGAGCAGCGAAGAGGTGCGCCGGCCTTCTGAGGCCATCGGGCGGAGTTTTCCGGGGGGACCGATGGCCCGGGCCGGCGCACCTTTCGCTCCCTTGAGTCGCTGCTGAGTCACCGCAATTCGCTTCGTCTCGTCGTTGCGGCGGCCACTGGTGTGACCCCCGCGATTGCGGGCATCACCCACCCCCAGGTGCCGGTTCCGGGCGCCCCGAGGCCGCGCCAGAGCCAATTCACGGGTTGAGCAGGGGGTTTCCATTTGGGCACGGGCGTCCGTAATTCACTCAGATCGGCCATTTGCCCAGTACAGTTGCAGTCTGATGCGAGATGGTCATGTCTCCGTGCTGGTCATTGAGGATGAGGCCGACATCCGCCAACTCCTGCGGACCCTCCTCGAGCGCGAGGGCTACAAGGTGGCCGAGGCCCTCGAGGGACGCGACGGGGTCCGCCAGTTCCACCAGAGCCATCCCGACATCGTGATCCTCGACGTGGGCCTGCCGGACCTGGACGGTTGGCAGGTCCTGGAGCGCATCCGGGACATGAGCGACGTGCCCGTGCTGATGCTGACCGCCCTCGGCACTGAGCGTGACAAGGTCCGCGGGCTCAACTCGGGCGCCGACGACTACCTGACCAAGCCGTTCAGCCGGGTCGAGCTCCTGGCCCGGCTCCAGGCCGTCGGCCGGCGCCAGGTCTCCCGGAACGAGCCGGTGACCACCTTCGATGACGGCACCCTCCACATCGACTACGCCCACCAGGAGGTCGCCGTCGACGGCGCGACGATCATCTTGACCCCGACCGAATACCGCCTGCTGGCCACGTTGACCCGCCACCAGGGCCAGGTCCTCTCGTCGGACCAGCTCATCGAGCTGGCGTGGGACGACCCCAGCGGATTGGCCCCGACCCGCGTCAAGTACGCCGTGCTCCGGCTCCGACGAAAGCTCGGCTGGGGCGAGGGTGACGAAGGCCCGATCGAGACCGTGCGGGGCTTCGGCTACCGCTATCGCTCGCGGAACCGGTGACCGAGACGTTCCAGTACCCACCCGAGACCGATGGGCGTCGCGAACCGCAGATGCCCGGTTCTGCGCTGCCGATCGGGTTCTCCGGCTCCATGCGCGTGCGGCTGCCGGTCTTCGCCCTGGTGGCCGTCGGCACCGTCCTCATCGCGGTGATCCCCTTCCCCCATGACGCCCGCCGCGAGATCTCGGTCGCCGGCGTCCTGTTCTTCGCCTTGGTGGCCGCCGCCTTCCTCCTGCCCTGGGAGAGGCTGCCCGACTGGGCCTGGCTCACCATCCCGATCGGCTACATCGCGGTCATCGCGATCATCCGGGACGCGCAGGGCGGCTCCGATTCGGGGCTCGTGGTCGTGTACCTCCTCCCGATCGTCTGGCTCTCGCTCTACGGGCGACGACTGCACCTGCTCGTCGGCCTGTTCTGCGTGGACCTGGCCCTGCTGGTGCCGCTCCTGCTCATCGGGGGGCCCAAGTACCCGACCATCGAGTGGCGCCAGGTGGTCGTCATGGCGACGGTCACGACCTTGGTGGCCTCGACCGCGTACACGATGGTCTCGCGGGACCGTGCCTTCCTGAGCAACCTCGCCCAGCAGTCCCGCATCGCACGGCGGAACGCCCGGGAGGCGGACTACGCCCGGGACCGGCTCGAGACCCTCCTCCGGGCGGCGACCGGAAGCGCCATCATGGGCGTCGACCCGGCGGGCACGGTGACGTTCTTCTCGGCCGGAGCAGAGCAGATGCTCGGGTACCGGGCGGCGGAGGTGGTGGGCGCCCAATCCATCGCGGACTTCATCGACCCGGCCCAGATCGACGAGCGGCGCCAGACCATCGACGCCATGCGGACCGCCCTGGAGCCCGTTGACGCGGAGACGGCGGCCGAGGTTCCCTGGACCGCCACGCGCAAGGACGGCCAGCAGCGCCGCTGCGTGGTCCGGGTGCGGGCCCTGCCCGCCCCCGCACCGGACATTGCCTTCGACGAGGACTGGCCCGAGGATGCCGATGCCGTCGAGGCCGAGGCCGTCACCACGTCTAACGGCTGGATGCCCCAGGACAACGGCGTCGCGCAGGCCAACGGCGGCTACGTGGTCGTCGCCATCGACGTCACCGAGCGCGAGGAGCTCGCCGCCGACCGGGAGCGGCTGTTTGCCATCCAAAAGGAGGTCACGCAGTCGCTCATTGAGCAGAACAACCGGCTGCGTGAGCTCACCCAGATGAAGGATGACGTCGTGGCGACGGTGTCCCACGAGTTGCGCACGCCGATCACCTCAATCCGGGGCTTCATCGAGCTCCTACTCGACGCCCAGTCGGATCTGACCGAGAGCCAGATGCGGATGCTCCAGACCATCGAGCGCAACGCAGAGCAGCTTCAGCGCGTGGCGGAGGATCTCCTGGCCGACCCGGGCGCGGGCAGAGGGCTGCGGGTGGCGTTCACCGAGTTGGACCTGAGTCGTGTCGCTGAGGAGGCGGTTCACGCGATCCAGACGTCGGCCACCGTCGCCGGGATCGTGCTGACCATCGACCCCGGGGACGAGGTGCCGATCTTCGGGGACCCCACCCGCCTGCACCAGCTGCTCGGCAACCTGCTGTCCAACGCCATCAAGTTCTCGCCCCGCGGTGGCCGCGTCCACGTCATCGTCGACAACTGGGACTCCTACGCCAGGGTCCAGGTCCTCGACGAAGGGCCCGGCATCCCCGAGGGTGAGCGCGACCAACTCTTCGAGCGCTTCTACCGGCTCGCCTCGTCGACCGAGATGGGCGTGCCCGGGACGGGACTGGGCCTGGCCATCGCCAAGTCGGTGGCCGAGGCCCACGAAGGGTTCGTCGACATCGTCGACACGCCGGGCTGGTCGACGACGTTCAGGGTGTTCCTGCCCCGGCGCACCTCGGTCTCCTCGGTGGTCCGGATCTCCGGGCCCGTTGAGCCGGCTCAGCCCTTGTAGCCCCGCACCCGCCGCAACTTCATCCTCAACCCTCGACTCTCATCGCGTGCGTGGCACGGGGCCCGGGCCGCGTCCGGAGGTCCTGCTCACGCAGCCAGGAAGCCACCCGACTGGTGCGCCCACAGGCGCCCGTAGACGCCCTTGCGACCGACGGAGAGCAACTCGGCGTGCGTGCCCTGCTCGACGACGCGGCCGCGGTCGAGCACCACGATCCGGTCCAGCCGGGCGATGGTCGCCAACCGGTGCGCCACCACGAGCGCGGTCGTTCCCTCCATGAGATGCCACAGCGCCTCTTGGACGAGCGACTCCGACTCGGAGTCCAACGCCGAGGTGGCCTCGTCCAGGACGAGCACCTTGGCACCCTTGGCCATCGCCTGCGCGATGGCCACCCGCTGACGCTGGCCGCCGGAGAGCTTCATGCCCCGCTCCCCCACCACCGTCTCGTAACCGTCGGGGAGGCGCTCCACGAACTCGTCCACATAGGCGGCGCGACCCACCGCGCGCACGAGGTCCATGTCGACTTCCTGCCCGGTTTCCATCCCGTAACAGATGTTCTCCGCGATGGTGCGGTGGAGCATCTGGGGGTCCTGAGGGACGTAGGCGATATGGCCGCGCAGCGAGTGCTGGGTGACGCACGCGATGTCCTGGCCGTCGATCTCGATCAGCCCGCCGTCGCGATCGGCGAAGCGCAGCATCAGCTTGGTCAACGTCGTCTTGCCCGAGCCGGAGGGGCCGACCAGGCCCACGTGCTCTCCCGGTTCGATGCGCAGGTCGAGGCCCTCGAACAGCGGTGCGCCGGCCCGGTAGGCGAAGCGCAGGCCCGTGAAGTCCACCCTCCCGTGCGGCACGACCAGGTCCGGTGCGCCCGGAACATCGACGATGTCCGGCTGCGTGGCAGCGATGCCGGCGAACTTCGAACAGCGACCGATGGAGCGGGCGATCAAGCGGATGAACTCGAACGACTCCTCCAGGCTGGTACCGACGAACGTCGCGTAGAACAGGATCAGGTACACCGCTCCCGCCGCGGCGAAGTGGTGCAGCGCGAGCACGACCCCGACCAGAATGGACGCCCAGCTGAAGAAGGCCATGGCCGACTCCATCTGGATCCGCGTCGCAGTGAAGACCTTTCGTGCCCGCAGGTCGGCGCTCATGGAGTCGGCCACCAACGAGGCCACACGGTCCTTCTCCCGCTCCTCGGCGGCCTGCGAGCGCACGGTGGTCAGGTTGGCGATGGTGTCCGCGATGACCCCGGTCGCCCGGGAGTGGGCGTCAGAGAACCGTTTCTCGGCGGCGACGACCCCGCCCATGCGGCGGTGCAACACGAAGCCGAACACCCCGACGAGGCCCGCCATCACGAGCGCGACGGGCCACGCCACGATCCCGAGGACCACGATGGCCCCGATCGTCGTGACGCTGATGCGCAGGATGCCCCAGACCATGGCTTCGATCATGTCGGCGAAGGCCCAGGACGACGTCTCCAGGGTGGCGATCACCTCGCCCGAAGGCCTGTCGGTGTGCCACGCATGGCTGAGCCCGATCAGGTGTTCGTAGCCACTGGTGATGGCCCGGCCGAACGAGCGCAGGGTGGCGCCCCACATCATCCAGCCGCCGATCCGCCCGAACAGCGTGGCAGCCGCCAGCACACACGCGTAGGCGATCAACAGCGGGCCGAAGGACTGCCACAGCCCTTCGTGCGGTCCGAGGTTCGAGATGCGACTCAGCAGCGAGGCAAAGATCAGCGGCGCCGCGACCGCATTGGCCAGGGTCCCGAGGACGATGGCCGTGCAGGCGCCCGTGAACGCGACGCGGTCGCGCTGCATCTGGCGCCAGCAGTAGGCCAGGGTCTCATTGGTCGATGCGTTGGGAAAGAGGGTGCGTTCACCCATTGGTTTCTCCAGGTGGGAGGCGAAGCGGGCGGGTCGAGGGAATGGGCGCACTCGTCGTGCGCGCGGAGCCTCGGATTGCGTCCGGGCGGTCAGCCCGTCGGTGTCGTGGTCGGCGTCAGTGACCAGCGGGGCAGAGGTCGGGCCCGGTGATCCGGGACCTCCCTCCGACGGCACCAAGCAAAAAGGCGGGCGGCCGGGCCACGAAGGCAGCGGCGGAGGCGCGCAGCATCGAGCATGTCGAACGCGTCGTCATTCCTGCCATGTGGTCACCTCGCTCCCGTCTTGTGGTGCAACCACACAACGGTAGCTCATCGCTGTCGCGAAGGGCGCAAGAAATGTGAATTGACGCGCCGGCGTTGCACCGCGAGCGCCCCGTCAGAACAGCGGAGGCGTATTCATTGCGTCGGCGGCCGACGCCGGCCGTTCCAAGCCCAGATGGGTCCAGGCGCGCTGTGTCGCCACCCGACCCCGAGACGTTCGTTGGATGAGTCCGCTCTGCAGCAGAAAGGGTTCGTAGGCATCCTCGATCGTGTCGGGCTCCTCACCCACGCATTGCGCCAGGGTGGTCAGGCCGACCGGCTGACCCCCGAAACGGCCGCACAGGGTGGTCAGGATGGCGCGGTCGACCTTGTCCAGCCCCAGCCCGTCGACCCCGAAGAGCTCGAGGCCGTCGCTGGCCGTGGTGCCGTCGATGAAACCCTCGCCGCGCACCTCCGCGAAGTCCCGCACCCGCCGGAGCAGCCGGTTGGCCACCCGAGGCGTGCCGCGGGAGCGTTCCGAGATCCGGATCGCTCCGTCGGCGTCGATCTGCACCTTCAAGATCCGGGCCGACCGTTCCACGATGGCGCGCAGGTCCGCCGGGTCGTAGAGGTCGAGCCGGCCCACGAAGCCGAAGCGGTCCCGCAGCGGCCCGGCGACCAGGCCGGTCCGGGTCGTCGCACCGACCAGCGTGAAACTCGGGAGCTCCAGGCGTATGGAGCGCGCCGTGGGGCCCTTGCCGATCAGGATGTCGAGGCGACCGTCCTCCATCGCCGAGTACAGCATCTCCTCGACGGAGCGATGCAGGCGGTGGATCTCGTCGATGAACAGGACGTCGCCGTCCTGCAGGTCCGTGAGCAGCGCGGCGAGGTCGCCGGCCCGCGTCAGGACGGGGCCGGCGGTGATGCGGAACCCGGCGCCCATCTCGGTGGCGACGATGCCGGCCAGAGATGTCTTGCCCAATCCGGGAGGGCCGGCGAAGAGGATGTGGTCGACAGGCTGGCGACGCTGGCGCGCCGCCTGGAGCACGATCCCCAGGTGCTCGACCAGCTGGGGCTGTCCGACGAACTCGGCCAGCGACCGGGGGCGGAGCCCGACCTCCTCGAGCTCCTCGACGTCGTTGGACGCAACCGGATCGACGACGCGGTCCCCCGACTCGCCCCGCTCGCCCGACTCACCAGGCTCGGCGGATTCGGGGTCGATGGCGAGGACCTCCCGGCGGGCGCGGGGGCTCACCCGCTCACCGGCTGGCCAGCTCGCGCAGCGCGAGGCGGAGCATCTCTTCCACCCCGACATCGTCGCGTAGGCCGTCGAGCGCACCGCGGATCTCGTCGGGCGCGTACCCGAGCTCACTGAGCGCCGCCCGCGCCTCGGCCCGGGAGGTCCGGGTTCCCCGCAGCGCCGGGTCGCCTCCCGCGCCCACCCCAGCCATCGCCGCTGCACCACCCCCCGGCAGCGAGAGGTCGGGCAGGTCCAGCCGGCTCTTCAACTCGATCAGCAGGCGGGCCGCCGTCTTGCGGCCGACGCCGGGCACCGTGCACAGGGTCTCGAGATCCTCCTCCAGCACAGCGGTGGACAGCGCCGCCGGCGACAGCGCCGCCATGATGGCCAGCGCCAGCGCGGGACCGACCCCGTGCGAGCCCAGCAGCACCTCGAAGCACCGGCGCTCGTCGTCGTGCACGAAGCCGTACAGGACGATGGCGTCCTCGCGCACATGGGTGTGCACGTACAGCGTCGCCTCAGCCCCGCTCCCCGCCGTCACGAGTGTGGCCGCCGTGGCCGGCGTCACGGCCACCCGGTACCCCACGCCTCCGACGTCGACGATCACTTCGCCCTCACCGGTCCGCACAACCACCGCTCCACGAAGCAGTCCGATCACGCTCTTCCCTCCTTGGCGAGTGCGGTATGCATGGCCCGGCGCAATGGCACGGTGGTGAGATGACAGACCGCCAGCGCGAGGGCGTCTGCCACGTCGGGCGGACCGTCGACGGCCGGCAGACCCAGGACCTGGGCCACCATGCGTTGGACCTGCTCCTTGGTGGCCGCGCCGTAACCCACCAGGCAGAGCTTCACCTCGTTGGACGTGTACTGGGCGATCTCGCAGCCGCCCTCGGCGGCGACGAGGAGCGCCAGACCGCTGGCCTGGCCGACCGACATGGCGGTCTTCGCGTTGACCTGGAAGAAGACCCGTTCGACCACGACCGCCTGCGGCCGCAGTTCCTGCACCAGCGCCCGCAACTCCGTGTGCAGGATCAAGAGCCGCTCGGCCAGGGGCGCCGCGGGATCGGTCTCGACCACGCCGGCCGCGTGGGCCCGCAGGGCGGCGGTGCCCTCGGCCCGGGCCACCAGCCCGTAGCCACAGCGTGAGAGCCCGGGATCGATACCCAATACGAACATGCGTTCGTAGATTAGCCGGGGGTCCTGCCCAGGGGGCGGATCTGCGTGAGCCCGCCGGAAAGGCGTTCAGCCCTCGAAGGCGGCGAGCACCTCATCGGAGATGTCCGCGTTGGAGTGCACCGCCTGGACGTCGTCGTGGTCGTCGATCGCCTCGAGCAGGCGCAGGACCTTCTTGGCCTCGGCCTCGTCGGGGACCGGGACCAGGGTGGTGGGCTCCAGGCTCAGGTCGACGGACTCGGGGGTGATGCCGGCGTTGTCGAGGGCCTGGCGCACCGACTCGAGGTCGGCGGGCGCGCTGGTGACGACCCAGGACGTGCCGTTGCTGGACATGTCCTCGGCGCCGCCCTCCATGGCGATCTCCATGACCTTGTCCTCGGCGTTGTCGAGGCTGACGGTCACGATGCCCTTGCGCTCGAACTGCCACGAGACGGCGCCGGGCTCGGCCATGTTGCCGCCGTTGCGGCTGAAGACGTTGCGCATCTCGGCGCCGGTGCGATTGCGGTTGTCGCTCAGGACCTCGACGATGATCGCCACGCCCCCGGGGCCGTAGCCCTCGTAGTTGATGGCCTCGTAGCGCACGCCCTCGAGGTCGCCGGTGCCGCGCTTGATCGCCTTCTCGATGGTGTCGAGCGGGACGCTGGCCGCCCGGGCCTTCTGGTAGGCGGTGCGGAGGGTGGCGTTGGCCTCGAGGTCCCCGCCTCCCTCCCGTGCGGCAACCTCGACGAGGCGGATGCACTTGGCGAAGATCTTGGCGCGGGCCTTGTCCTGGGCTCCCTTGCGGTACTTGGTCGTCGCCCACTTCGAGTGACCCGACATGGTTCCCCGTTCCTCTCTTCGCGTGCTGCCACCGGGGCAGGTGGGAAGCCGATTGTATCGAGGCTGGTCCGGGGTCGGCCCGGGGTTCAGAGGGGCGGCCGGGTGGCTGCCTGCAGCACGGACTCGACGTCGGATGCCACCAGCTCGCCCGGGTGCATATGCGGCCAATACGCTCCGGAGTCATGACCTCACCGCTCCCCTCCGTGCCCTCCTCTGATTCCCGCGTCGCTGGCCGGTCCCCCCGTTCCGGATCCCGCCGACTCCTGCTCGTGGGGGCGACCCTCGCCGCCGGCGCGGCCGCTGGGGTGGTCTACAGGCGTCTCGCCGCGCAGCGCGCGGCGGACTCCGGACCAGACGATGCGAGCAGCTCGCTCGGGTGGGGAGAGGGAGCAAGCCGTCCCGAGCATCAAATCGTGCGGACACCGGACGGCGCGGAGTTGGCGTTCTGGGATCTGGCAGGGGACGGCCCGGACGCCCCGGTGGTCGTGCTGCCGCACTGCTGGGGCTGCAGCCATGAGATCTGGCTTCCCGTCGCTCGCCGTCTCCGGGAGCAGGGGTACCGGGTCGTGCTCTACGACCAGCGGGGTCACGGGTCGAGCACACGTGGTACTGCCCCCCTCGCAATCGACACGCTGGCCCATGACCTGGCGTTGATCCTCGATGCGACCGACGTACGCGACGCGGTGCTGGCGGGACACTCGATGGGCGGCATGACGATCATGTCCCTGGCGACGCATCGGCCCGACGTGCTCAAGGAGCGGGCGAAGGCGACGGTGCTGGTGGCAACCGCAGCGACCAACGCTGGTGACCGCACGGCGCAGGGGACGCGGGTGGCCAGCACCATGATCGCGTCGCCTCTGGTCACGCGGGCGATGCAGGCCAAGAACGGGCACGTCTTCGTGCGCTTCGCCTTCGGCGAGAATCCGGTCCGGTCGCAGATGGACCTGACCCGTCAGCTCTTCGGCGACTGTCACGGCAGCGTCCGCGGCGAATTCCTGGGATCGATGGCCACGATGAACCTCCTGGAAGGCATCGCGACCATCGACGTGCCGACGACCGTGATGGTGGGCACTCGCGACGCGCTGACCCTGCCGAAGAAGGCGGATCAGATCGTGGCCACCGTGCCGGGGGCACGACTGGTCACCTTGCAGAACAGGGGGCACATGCTTCCGCTGGAGGACCCCGACGCGGTGTCCGACGAGATCGCGCGGGCCGTGAAGGGCTAGCGCGCCACCCTCCCCGGGAGACAACCGGTTCGCAACGCCAAGTCCCCTCCCGGAATACCGGGAGGGGACTTGGGACCGACATGATCGCTTCAGGTCATCGAGCTCAGGGCTGCGGACTGGTCGTGTCGCCGTTGCTCAGCGGGGTGCCCGGCGTGAACGCCACGCCCCGAACGACCTGGCCGTAGGTGGGCTGCACCACGGTGTTGAACTTCTCGTGGGCCACCTGGCCCGCCGAGGTCGCCCCAAGCTGGTCGGTGATCTGGACCAACTGGTTCGGGTCCGCCCCCTGGTCGCCCGAGCCGCTCACGGTGGAGGTCGACGCCCAGAGTGTCACCGTCCCGTTGCGATTGACTTGGCCGGTCAGGTTGCGCAGACCGTCGGTTGAGGGTGCCCACGGCAGATCGGTACCGCCGTCGGTGGTGTTCAGCCCGGTCGGGTACTGGTGACCTGCCGAGTCGGGAACGACCTTGTACGGACTTCCCAGGTCGAGGCCGGTCTGGAGCACGTAGTCCAGCTGCCACTGACCGGTCGTCGAGCTGAACGACCACTTCTGGAGGCCGGCGGTGGTCGACGCGGCGGCCGCCGTGTACGTGTTGGTCGTCGGGTCGAAGGTGTTGTCGCCTGCGCCCTCATCCGCCACGTACAGCGTCGTCGGGTTGGCGAACCATATGCCGAATGGGTAGTCCGAGGAATCGGTCGCGTTCTTGGCGATCGCTGTCGGGAACCCCTTCAAGATGAAGCTGTTGGTTGGCTCCAGGCCCGGGTTCTTCTTGGTGAGTCCGAGGGCCGGGTCGCTCGTGCTGTACGTGGGTGGCGTCGAGGTCGAGGCGCTCGGCAGGGTGGCCGACGTCGACGGCAGTCCCACGCCGTTCGCGCTGGTGGACGAGCCGTCGGGGTCGGCGAAGTACACCGTGTCGACACCGTTGCTTCCAGATCCCTTGGTGAAGTACACAACGCCGTTGTACACGGTGAGGCCGCGGTAGTTGTTGTCCTTGCCCGACTTGTCGGCGCCGTCGCCGAGTTGGGTGACGTTGAAGTTCCCGTAGGGCGTCGGGATGCCGGGGTTCTGGTCAGCCTCGGAGGCATCAGCCGGCGTGAGGATCTGCGATCCCGCGCCGTCGATGACTGCGGGCGGCTCGGGGTTGGCGCCGTTCCCAGCGTTCCCGACGGCAAAGATCGTGCCGTGGGGGCCGTCCTCGGGGTCGAGTAGCGCGGCCCGCCCGTTGTCGCCGCTGAACGCGTTGGTCTCGGTAAAGGCAAAATTCTGACCGGCATCGACCTGAGCCACGGCGCGGTAGGTCGGCGTGGCTGAGTCGGCGATTGTCGGGTCGATCTCGCCGGGGGTGTTCGCATTGGAGGCGTCGATCGTCGCGGGCGGAGCAACGTACCCAACGAACGTGTCGTATTGGCCGTCCGTGGACTGGTTGACGGAGAGCTCCGACTTGGAGGAGAAACTGGTGGTCAGGTAGTCGCCGTTGCTCGGGCTGTCGGGGACGGTCAGGGCCTTGACCAGCTGGCCGCTATGAGGATTGAGCTCGTCCAGAACGATGGGCTCGGTGACCCCAAAGCTGGCATCGGAGGCGTCGTTGTTGAACACGAGCGGATAGGTGCCCGGCGCAACGGCGGTGCCACAGGTGACGTCGGCGGGGTTGGCCGTCGCGCAGTTCGGGGGCAGCTGTGTCGTGCCGGCGGTGATGTCGGCGTCGTCGGTCCAGACTCCCGTCGTCACCAACAGATCGCCTGGTTTAAAGGAGGTATGCCCCTGCCCGGAACCGGGATCAGCATTGGCCGTCCCCGATGCGGCGAAGACCGATACCGGCCCGACGAGCGCGGCCAGACCGACGAGCGCGGCCAGACCGCGACCTCGTATCAGAAAACGTACGGGCTGCATGTTCCCTCCTTGTCTCGCGATCCGATGCAATCGGTCACGCACGGTCGGCAGATGTGCCTCGGCTCCGGAATGTCTAGGGAATCGTTCGGCCGCATTCAAGCCAACGGCCGAGACTTCGTGCTGCGATCACTGTTCGTTCGCGGGCTCGTCACAGAGTCGGGCTCCGCGCCACGCGCAAGCGGCGACGCGTGTGTGCATCGGCGAAGCCACGCGCAACAGCACGAGGTGGCCAGCGCGATGGTGACCTGGCGATAATGGACACACGCTGACGACCGTCATGGATTGCACCCGCGGCGCACTGACGCTGCCCAGAAGGCGGATCAGATCGTGGCGACCGTTCCGGAGGCGCGACTGGTCACCTGCAGAACGGGGGCCACATGCTTCCATTCGAGGAGCCCGATGCGGTCACCCGGCGTCAAGGGCTCACCACTTCTTTCGGCCGGTTTCGGAGGGCCGGTCTCAGAACCTCATTTCCTCGGCCGGCGCCAGGTCGGCGAGGGCGGAGAGACAAAGACCCTTCCCTGCGGGCTGACGAAGCGAACCTCGGCCTGCGCGTCACCATCGAGCTTCCAACCCAGCTCATGCACCCGGCTGTGGTGGGCGACACAGAGCGTCAGGAGGTTCGACATGACCGTCGGGCCCTGCTTGGAGGCCCACACGACGTGATGGACGTCGGTCACGTTCCGGCAGCCGCAGCCCGGGAAGCGGCAGCCGTTGTCCCGGCGCCGGATCTCGATCCGCTGCGCATCGCTCGGATCGCGCTCCAGCGGCTTCTGGTCGAGGGTGGTGCCGTCCGGAGCATCGAAGGACAGAGTGATGTGGGCATTGCAGGCGAGTCGGCGAGCCACCTCGGCAGAGATCGGGCCGACACCCTGGATGGAAGCGTGGCCGTAACCATCGCCATAGAGGAGCCGGTCCAGGTCGGTGTGCACGATCATGGTGGTGTGGCCGCCGCCGTGGACGGGCGCCGGGTTCGGGCGCTTACGTCGACCCTGTTCGATGCAGATGTCGAGCAGCGCGTCGGCGCAGCGGCTCTCGAACCGCACGTAGTCGGGGTCACTGGCGCTCGGGTGGTCGTCGCGGCGGGCTCGCCCGAGGACGGCCGACTTCACCAGAGCGTATGCGTCACCCGTCAGCTGGGCCCAGAGCAAGTGGCGCTCGTCGTCGAAGCGGACGTACCGGCGCTGGAACTGCGCCGATGCATCGGCGTCGCTGGATCCCTTGACCTGCGCCACGAGCTGCCGGGCTTGTTTCGGCGTCCAATGCTCCGATGTCTGGGCCAGGTCTGCGTCGGTGGCCGGCGTGGCGACCGCGGCGAGCGGCGCGAAGACATCGAGCGTCAGGCGACCGTCGGACAATGCGCCTGAGAGCGCCGGAAGGTCCCCCACCTTGCCCGCCGAGTCGACCAGCATGCGGGCGCGCCCTCGGCTGATGCGGCAGCGGGCGACCAGCCACTCGCGCATGGACAGCGCACCGTCCCCCCGCCAGGCCTCCTTCTGATCGAACTCGGCGATGTCGCGGAGCATGGCGCCCTCGTGCTCGGAGATCACGCGCTGATGCTGTCCGATGCTCTCCGCCAACTCGGCTGAACGAGCGTCACCCCCGTAGTCCCGGCTGAGCGGCCGCGTCCGGCGGGCGGATGCGCGGCCGCCGGAACGAGCCGATCTCGGAGCCGGGGCGGCAGTTGCCATAACGACGAACGGTCCCCCGAGAGGTCTCGAACGCCACGGGAATTCGGCGCGCCGTGGGGGTTCAGGGCACGGCGGCGGGGGTGGGGGCAGGCGCAGCTGACGGAGTTGGGGTTGGGGTGGCATGGCGTTGCCGGAGCATGGAGACACTGGCGATCAACATGACGATGAGGAAGCCGACGTACGCGCCCCAGCCGATGATGAGCCAGGCTTTGCCGTGGTAGCTGCTGAACGTCACGCCGATCCAGACCGCGATCGCGTTGAAGACGGCGACGACGAGGCACACCCAGCCGAGCCAGCGGGCGGCCAGCTCGCCGCGCACCATGGCCCAGCCGAGGGCGCCGAGGAACACGCCCGTCATGATCGAGGTGACCGAGAAGAAGATCGTGTTCAGGTCGCCGAGCATGCGAACGAGTGAGAGATCGCTGAGGCCGCCCGGTTGCGCGTCCATGAACGTGAGGACGACGGTGGGCAGCGCCGCCAGCGCGGTGGTGATGGCGATGCCGATGCCCGCTCCGAACACGATCGGCGACAGCGACTCGACGTCACCTTCGGCGCGCCGGAGCATGCGGTGCAGGTACCCGACGAACCAGAGCAGGACGCCGGCCGCGAAGAAGTCGAAGATCATGCCCGCCTGGAGCGCGGTGTGGTGGTCGTGGACCCAAGCGAGCGTTTTGAGCGGTCCCGCATCGACGCGCGGCTGCTGGGGATAGATGAAACCGGAGAGCGCGGCCAGCACGACGAATGCCACACCGCTGAACGCGCCCACACGCTCGAACGTACGATCACTCATTTGGTTCCCCTTCCGTCACACGGATAGGGGTCAATATAGGAGCGCCGGCTCAATGGATGACGGAGGCGCCGAATCGCTCGAGGGTTTCGAGCGCGTGGGCCAGCGAATCGCCGGGCACGCCGACCCCCGACCACGTGACCCCGAGAGCCGCCAACTCCCCCACTGCGGCCAGGTGGGCCTCCGGATTGAATTTGTCGCCGCCCGGATCCCCTCCGGCGTTGGTGCCGAACGAGACGTCGATGCCGGCCGGGTCGCGGCCTGCTTCGTCCAGGAACTGCCAGAGCTCATCGAGCATCGGGCGGAGGTCGTCGACGGACTCGAGCGGCCGCGTCTTCGCCGTGGTGGCCAGGACCCTGGGCGCGGGGAAGGGGCTCCAGCCATCGGCGTAGCGGGCCACCCGTCGGCGCGAGATCGTGCTGTTCCCGCCGATCCAGATCGGGGGATGCGTCTTCGGCTTCGGGTTCGCCGTCTGGCCCCTGGCCGTGAAGGTCATCCCCTGGTGGGCGAACTCGTCCTCGCTCCAGACGCCCCGGATGACCTCGATGGCTTCGTCGAAGAGCGCGTTGCGCTGCTCGAAGTCGACACCCAGCGCCTGATACTCGCCCCGCATGTACCCGGTGGCGACGGCCAAGGTGAAGCGGCCGTCCGACAGGGCGTCGATCGTCGCAGCCGCCTTGGCCACCACGAAGGGGTTGCGGTAGGGCAGCACGACGATGTTGGGGATCAGGCGCAGCCGGTCGGACACGGCCGCGCAAAAAGAGAGTGCGGCAAAGGGGTCGAGTGCGTCGTGACCCCCGGCCTTCAGCCACCGATGACTCGGGGCGGGGTGGTCGGTGAAGCCGATGCCTGCGAATCCAGCTGCTTCCGCCACCTGGCAGAAGCGGGTCAGTGCGGTCTTGGTGGTGAACTCGGGGTTGTAGGGATGCGTCGTCATCGGATAGGTCACCGAGTAGTTCATGGCGCTGACCCTAGTGTTCAGTGACGCGGGCTTACCCGGTGGTGCCGTGTCGAACGCGGTGTCCCGTCAACCGAGACGCCACTCGAAAGAATCTCTCGCCGATCTGCGTGACGTTGTCGGGTTCTGTCCCCGTCGCCGGAGAGGCCGGTCTTTGCTCTTGGACGCCGTTGACGGCCACGTGGCCGACCTCAAGGCCTGGTCGTAGGCTTCCGCCACACCCGTCTCGACCGGAAGGAAGGTGTCAATGCAGCTCGGACTGGAGGGCAAGGTGGCGGTCGTGACAGGCGCCAGCAAGGGCATCGGTCTGGCGGCGACGCGCGGCGCTCACCGAGGAGGGCGTCCACGTGGTCGCCGGGGCTCGCAAGAGCTCGGCCGAGCTCGAGGCCCTCGTGGGAGCCGGATCGGTCGAGTCGGTCGCGGTCGACCTGTCGACGCCCTCGGGTCCTGCCGACCTCGCTGCCGTCGCACTCGAGCACGGCCGCATCGACATCCTCGTCAACAACGTGGGCGCGGCGCAGACCCGCCTCGGGGGCTTTTTGAGCATCACCGACGAGGACTGGGCCGCGTCGCTGAACCTGAACCTCATGGCGGCCGTGCGGATGACCCGCGCGGTGCTGCCGTCGATGATCGCCGCCGAGTCCGGAACCATCGTCACGACGAGCTCCGTGAACGCCTTTCTCCCGGACCCGGCCGTCCTGGACTACAGCGCGGCCAAGGCCGCCGTGGCGAACTTCTCCAAGTCGCTCTCCAAAGAAGTGGCGCAGCACAACATCCGGGTCAACACGGTGAGCCCCGGGCCGGTGACCACCGCGCTCTGGCTCGGCGCGGACGGTGTCGCGCAGACGGTCGCACGCGCCACGGGCGGGGACCCCGATGCCGTGGCGCAACAGGCCGCGGCGGATGCCGCGACGGGCCGCTTCACCACGGCTGAAGAGGTGGCGGATCTCATCGTGTTCCTCGCCAGTGCACGCGCCGGCAATGTCACCGGGGCCGATTTCACCATTGACGGAGGGCTCATCAAGACGCTTTGACCCGAGCACCCGAGTGGAGGAGCACCCGCCCCGCGACAAGGGCCGCAGGGCGCCTCGAGCACAGACCTTGAAACCTCTGAAAGGAGAGACCTGGACATGTCCACGTTCCTGACCGAGGTCCGCGAGACCTTGGCTCCCAGCCGGACCGACCGTTTCGGACCGCTCCCACCCCTCCTCGTCGCCATGACGGTGGTGACCGGGCTCGTCGATGCGTTCAGCTACCTGCTGTTGGGTCACGTGTTCGTCGCCAACATGACCGGCAATGTCGTGTTCCTGGGGTTCGCCGTCGCGGGAGCCCAGGGCTTCTCGATCGCCGCGTCGCTCGTGGCTCTGGTGTCGTTCGGGATCGGATCGGTCCTCGGCGGGCGAATCGGCGCTCAATTCGGCCAGCACCGGGGCCATCACGTCGCGGTGGCGACGGCCGTCCAGTCGGTGCTGCTGGCCGTTTCGGTGATCGTGGCCGACATGGGCACGCACCCCTTCGGTTCCGGTAGCCGCTACGCGCTCATCGTCCTCCTGAGCCTGGCCACGGGCGTGCAGAACGCAAGCGTGCGCCGGTTGGCCGTACCCGATCTGACCACTACCGTGCTCACGCTGACGGTGACGGGGATCGCGGCGGACAGCGCACTCGGTGGCGGAAAGGGATCCAAGTCGGGCCGCCGTTTGGTCTCGGTCGCCGCCATGTTCCTCGGAGCGCTTCTCGGAGCGGCCCTCGTTCTCCACGTGCACGACGCACTTCCTCTGATCATCGCCCTGGTCATCCTCATTGTCGTTGCCGCGGTGAGCCATCTGACCGGTCGATCCAATCCTCCCTGGACCCGCGTCGAAGACTGAGGCTGTGTCTTGCCGGGAGCCCGGGAGCCGGGGAGCCTTGGCGACCGTTCCTCATGACACGCGTCGTGCGCGCATACGTCGGGACAACATCGCCTCTCGACATGGACGAGGCGGTCTGCTCTGCTTGGTCCTCCGCACCATCGTGCGCGACCAGCCCACAGAGGGGACCACCATGCCCACGATCACCGCCGAGGAGCAGAGCCAGGTCGACCAGGCGAATGCGTCCGGCAAGACGCCGGTCGTGTTCATCCATGGCCTCTGGCTGCTTCCGAGCAGTTGGGATCGGTGGGCGGCCGTCTTCGCCGAGGCTGGCTACGCGCCCGACTCCGGGGTGGCCCGACGACCCGGGGACGGTCGAAGAGGCCAGAGCACATCCCGAAGTGTTCGCGAAGAAGTCGATCGGCGAGGTCGCCGACCACTACGCGGCGGTCATCGAGGCACTGGGCAAGAAGCCGGCGGTCGTCGGCCACTCCTTCGGCGGGCTGCTCGCTCAGATGGTGGCGGGGCGAGGTCTCTCGGCGGCGACGGTGGCCATCGACGCCGCGCCGTTCCGAGGCGTGTTGCCCCTGCCGATCTCCGCCCTGCGGTCCTCTGCGCCGGTCCTCGAGAACCCGCGCAACAAGAACCGGGCCATTCCGCTGACCTTCGACCAGTTCCACTACGCCTTCGCCAACGCGGTCGGCGAGGAGGAGGCGAAGGAGCTCTTCGAGACCTTCGCAGTGGCTGCGCCCGGTGAGCCCCTCTTCCAGGCCGCGTTCGCGAACCTGAATCCCTGGACTGAAGCGAAAGTGGACAACGAGAATCCCGACCGCGGTCCGATGCTGATCGTCTCGGGCGAGAAGGACCACACCGTCCCCACGGCCATCTCGAAGGCGACCTTCAAGCGGCAGCAGCACAACAAGGGGGTCACCGAGTTCGTCGAGATCCCGAACCGGGGACACGCCCTGACCATCGACAGCGGCTGGCGCGACGTCGCCGACACGGCGCTCGGGTTCATCAAGCGATTCACCCCCTGACGGCGCCGGCGCCACTGCGGGACAACGCCGGCGCCGCTGCTGAGTGAACCACATCCCCTTGCGGGCGGCGCCGGTTGGCCATGATGGACCGATGACAAGCGAGTCTCTGCCTCCCAACCGTCTGTCCCCGGAGGCTGGCCAGCGCACCCGGCTCCAAGCGCTGCGAGACCTCGTCCTCGGACCGGATTCCTACGGGATCTTGTTTCTGTTCCTCCTCGTCGACTACGTATTCCTCACGATCGGATGGAGCGGGGGTGCCGCCCTGATCGTCAGCTCCATCTGGATCGGGCTCACCGTGCTTCTCGCTTTCCGCACGTCCCAAGTCACCCATCGCCTGATGCTCGTGGTCCGCGTCGCCGTGGCCATCACGGTGCTCGCGGCGATCGGGGTCGCACTCGGCGGAGGCGACCGGGCCTACGGCACCATCGTGATCTTGTCGTCGCTCCTCGTGCTGGCAAGCCCGATCGCCATCGGCTGGCGGATCCTCCATCACACACGGGTCACGACGCAGACCGTTCTTGGTGCGCTGTGCATCTACGTGCTCATTGGGCTGGTTTTCGCCAATGCCGACTATGGAGTCCAACTCGTCTCGGGAAACTCGTTCTTCGCCCAGTCCGGACACCATGGCCCGGCCGATTTCGTCTATTACAGCTACATCACCATGACCACGGTCGGTTACGGCGACCTGACCCCGGTGACCGGGCTTCCCCGCACCAATGCAGTGCTCGAAGCTCTGATCGGGCAGATCTTCCTGGTGGTGCTCATCGCCCGTCTCGTCGCGATGTACACCCCGTCGTTTCGCTGGGGCCACGAGCTCGGCCGCGACGAGTCGGCGGCGGCGAGAGGAGCCGGTTCAAGCTCCCGCCGACCAGGACGGACAATGACGGTCAGACCATGAGCACGACGGGCACGATCATCGGGCGGCGCTTCGTGCGGTCACCGACGAACTTTCCCAAGGCCTTGCGGGTGTGGCGGCTGAGCACCTCGATGTCGTGGGCCCCATCGCGCAAGGCCTGCGTCACTGCGGCCGCGACCACCTCGCTGGCTTCTTCCAACAGCTCCTCAGCCTCGGGGGCGTAGACCCAACCCCTCGTCTCGATCACCGGCGGGCAGCTGAGCGTGCCCTGCTGGCGGTCGACCGTGACGACGGCCATGACCACGCCCTCCTCGGACAGCTTCTTGCGGTCGCGCAGAACGCCGTGCTCGATGTCGCCCACGGTGCCGTCGACGTAGACGTACCCGCCCGGCACGTGTCCGTCACGGGAGATCCCCTTGGCATCGAGCTGAATCACGTCGCCGTCCTCGCACAGGAGCACCTTGGCCGGGTCGAGACCCATGGACAGCGCGAGCCGGGCATGGTGCACCATGTGGCGGAACTCGCCGTGCACGGGCACGAAGCACTCCGGTTCGGTCACCGAGATCAGCGTGCGCAGCTCCCCCTGGCGCGCGTGCCCACTCACGTGGACCGCCTCCGACCCCGAGTGCACGACCTCGGCGCCCCGGCGGTGCAGGTCGTCGATGACCTGTCCCACCGACCACTCGTTGCCGGGAATCGGGTGGGCGCTTATGACGACGACGTCGTCCTCGCCGATGCGGAGCCACTTGTTCTCGCCCGTGGCCATCAGCGAGAGGGCCGACATCGGCTCGCCCTGCGAACCCGTCGAGATCACGCACACGTCACCCGGAGGCAAGCCGTCCACCTCTTCGATGTCGATCTGCACCCCGTCGGGGATGCTGATGATGCCCAAACGTGTCCCGAGCTCGACGTTCTTGCCCATGGACCGTCCGAGCGTGGCAACCTTGCGTCCGTTGGCCACGGCGGCGTCGATGATCTGCTGCACCCGGTGCATGTGACTGGCGAAGCAGGCCACCACGATGCGCTTGCCGGCTTGCGACGCGAAGACCCGGCGCAGCGTCACGCCCACCGTGGATTCCGACTCGGTAAAGCCGGGCTCCTCCGCGTTGGTGGAGTCCGACAAGAGGAGGCGGATACCCTCAGTCTGGGCCAACTCCCCCATGCGTGCCATGTCGGTGCGCCGGCCGTCGACTGGCTGCAGATCGAGCTTGAAGTCCCCCGAGTGCAGGATCACGCCCTGTGGCGTGTGGAACGCGATGGCCATCGCCTCGGGCACCGAGTGCGTCACCGGGATGAACTCGACGTCGCAGGCGCCGATCTTGACCCGCTCCCCGTCCGCCACCGGGATGAACGTGGTGTTGCCCGCCAGGCCGGCCTCTTCGATGCGGTGTCGGGCCAGGCCCACCGTCAGCTCGGAGCCGTAGATGGGCGCGTGGACCTCCCGGAGTAGGTAGGCCAGGCCGCCCGTGTGGTCCTCGTGACCGTGGGTGAGGACGATCCCGTCGACGCGGTCCTTGCGGTCGTAGAGGTAGGTGAACTCGGGCAGGACGAGATCGATGCCCGGCATGTCCGGATCGGGGAACATGATCCCGCAATCGAGGATGACGATGCGGCCCTCCACCTCGATGCAGGCGCAGTTCCGTCCGATCTCCCCGAGCCCGCCCAGGAAGACGACCCGGACCGGCTTCGGCTTTGGCCTGTTGCCGCGGTCAGCCAAGCGGGGCGCCCGAGGCCGCTGGTGGACCGACGGCGGCCATGATCTTCTGGGCCTGGGCATCGAGCTCGGGGGTGGACGCCCCCATCGGCAAGCGGCACTGGCCAACGCGCAAACCCAGCGCCCGCAGCATGGCCTTGGCCGGCAGCGGGTTCGGGAACTCGGGCGAGGACTCGAAGTCGAAGGAGTCGAGCAGCTCGGCGTTGCCGGCGATGGCGGTGGCGAGATCGCCCGCCAAGAAGGCGTCGACGACCTTGCGGAGCTGCGGCCCCACCCAGTGCGCGGCCACGCTGATCACCCCGACCGCCCCGACCGACATGAGGGGCAGCGTCATGACGTCATCACCGCTGTAGATCTCGAAGCCCGGGGGCACCTGCGCGGCCAGGTGCGCGGTCGTGGGCGGGTCGCCCGCCGCGTCCTTGAGGCCCACGATGGCCGGCACGTCCCGGGCCAAGCGGAGCATCGTGGCCGTGTCGATCCGCCGTCCGGCCCTGATGGGGATGTCGTAGAGCATGACGGGAAGGTCCCCCGCCGCCTCGGCCACCGCCCGGAAGTGCTCGAAGAGCCCCGCCTGCGACGGCCGGTTGTAGTACGGCGTCACCACGAGCACGCCGTCGACACCGCACTCCGTCGCGCGCTTCGTGATGGCCACCGAGTGGGCCGTGTCGTTGGAGCCCGTGCCGGCGATGACCGGGATCGTCACGGCCTCGGCCACGGCGCGCCAGAGGTCGACCTTCTCCTCGTCGTTCAGCACCGAACTCTCGCCGGTGGAGCCGCTGAGCACGAGCCCGTCGCTGCCGTGCGAGGCCAGCCAGCGGGCCAGCTCGACCGCGGCGGGCAGGTCCAGCTCGCCGTCGTCGCCGAACGGGGTCACCATGGCGGTGACCACCCGCCCGAAGCGGGGCGAGTCCGGCTGCACGGGGCTCATCGCCCCCTCACGCTACCAGCGATGCGTGGCGCCTAGGCGACCTGGCGGTCCGCCGGCGAGCCGTCGGCGAAGGCATCTTCCTCTTGCGTGGAGTCGGTCAGGTTCTCAAACGCGATCGCGCCCATTTCGGTGAACTTGGTCCGCAACCAGCCGTCGGCCGCATCGAGCAGGCCCAGCTTCTTGAGGTTGGGAACGATCTTGGAGAACAGCAGGATCTGGAAGTCGTCGCGCTCGGGCCCGGACTGCATGATCTTCATCACGTCTGCGGTGGGTACCTCCATGCGCTCCCATACCTCCTGCATGGCCATGCGGTCCTTCATGCGGATGGCCGCCTCGAACGCGAACTCCTGTCGCTCCCTGAGCTCGGCCGCGCTGAGCTCCTTGTAGTACTCCTGCAGGCTGAGCACCCCGAAGGCGACGTGGCGGGCCTCGTCGGCCATGACGTAGCGCAACAGCTTCTTGAGGAGCGGCTCGGTCGTCATCATGTGGATGAAACCGAAGGCGGCCAGCGCGAGGCCTTCGACCATGATCTGCATGCCGAGATACGTCATGTCCCACCGGGAGTCCGAGACGATGTCGTCGAGCAGCAGGCCGAGGTGGGCGTTCATCGGGTAGTGGCCGGAGAGCTTCTCGTCGAGGTACTTGGAGAAGACCTCGACGTGGCGGGCCTCGTCCATCACCTGCGTGGCGGCGTAGTACTTGGCATCGATCCACGGGACGGTCTCGACGATCTTCGCCGTGCAGAGCAGCGCCCCCTGCTCACCGTGCATGAACTGCGACAGCAGCCAGTTCTGGTTCTCGATCCCGAATTGTATGAAACGCTTGTCGTCCCATTTCTCGAGGACCGTGCCGGCGAGGGCCGCCTCGTCCCACTGCGCCTGGGCCGGGTTGGCCTCGGCGTTGGCGATGACCACGCGCTCCTGGTCGACCTCGATCGACCAGTCGAGATCGGTCTGCCCGTTCCACTGCGCCTTCTTGGCCTTCTCGTAGAGCTTGTCGAGCTGGGGCTTGGCACCCTTCTGGTAGTCCCAGGTGAACTCGGCCGGGCAGTTGTCGGGGACACGGTGGAACCCCTCCACGTCGTACTTGCCGACGAGGTTCAGGACGGCCTCGAGGTCGTTGATGTTCTCCCGGCCGATCAGGTCGAGGTTGGACTTCAGCTGGTCGGTGTTCTCGTCGAGTGTGGTCATTGTGCCGCCCCCTTGGTGGTCGGTCTGGTGGAACTCGGTCTTGGGTTGGTGGTGGAACTGGAACTGGAACTGGAACTGGAAGTCGGATTGAGACGGGGAGAGTCGCTTGCCGCGTCCCGGCGCAGGGCGAGGATGCCCGGCAGGACGAACGTGCGCACGAGGGCCCGGGTGTCGGCCGGGTCGGTGAGATCGGCGTGCGGCGACGGGTCGGAGCAGTAGGCCATGACGATGCGCACGGCCCACTCCGCGGCGCGGGAGGCCTGCTCGGGCTCGAGCCAGCGGGCGAAGAACGGGGCGGCGAGGTCGCTCGCCACCCGCATCACCTCATCGAAGCCGGCGAAGGTGACGTACGGCAGGACGACGCCGGGCTCGTGCTCCAACAGGTAGGCGAGCGCCTCGTGCCCGCGCAGCCAGCGGGCCGACTCGACCATGCCGGCCACCAGCACGTCCTCGAGATCGCCGGCCTCGCCCATGGCGACGGCCAGAGACGAGAAGAGCCGGGCGAGCTCCGTCTCGACGACGCCGGCCAGGATCCCGTCCTTGCCCCGGGGGAAGGTCCGGTAGGCGGTCGCCCGCGACAGCCCGGCGGCCCGGGCGATGTCGTCCACCGTCGTCTTGGCGATCCCTTGGCGGGCCAGGCAGCGGAGCGCCCCGTCGACGAGACGGACCCGGGTCGAGGAGCGGTCGTCCGCCCCGAGGTGCCGCACGACGCTGTCGCGCCCCGCGGTCGGGGCGCCCGTCGTGACAGCTGTCGCTGCTTCAGGTCGTGTGGCGGCTGCTTCCACTCTTGAAACAGTATGGCGATTTTTGTCTCACTGTCAACCAACCGCGCGTCAACTGAGGTTGAAGTGCCCCGGGGCGATGGAGGTGATGAGCAGGGCCAGGACGGCGAGCACGGCCACGCTCCCCCCGACCGTGAGGATCGTTGCGGTGTTCCGGTCCCGCAGTTCGCCGGCGTAGTCGTAGACGAAGGCCAGGACACACCCGGTCACCAGGCCTCCGAGGTGGGCCCGCCAGTCGATGTCCCCGGTGAAGCCGATGACGAAGTTGATGGCCAGCAGTATGACCACCGGCGCCACCGGCAGCCGGCGGCGCAACCCGATCACCACGTAGGCCCCCAGGACGCCCATGATGGCGCCCGAGGCCCCGATCCCGGCGACGTTGGGCTGGCTGAGGATGTAGGAGCCGACGCTCCCACCGAGCCCGGCCAGCAGATAGAGCACCAGGAAGCGCACCTTGCCCAGCAGCACCTCGAGGGCGGGACCGACGATGAGCAGGGCGATCATGTTGAAGAAGATGTGGGTGAAGTTGGCGTGCAGCCACATGGCCGTGAAGGCCCGGTAGTACTGGTTCTCCAGGTGCACGGCCGCGGGCCACATGGCGTAGCGGTCGATGACGCGGGCATTGGTGCCGAACCCCTCGAGGAAGAACACCACCACGTTGATGGCGATGATGGCGATGACGATCGGCGTGGGATTGGTCGCTCCGACGACGCCGGTCCGGTTCCGGCTCGTGTGAGTGAACGCCGGGACGTACCGGGAACGCTTGGCTCCTTGGGAGGTGCACTCAGGGCACTGCCAGCCCACCTGTGCCTGGATCATGCAGTCGGTGCAGATTGGCTGGTCGCAATGAGCACACAGCACCGAGGCCGCCCGATCGGGATGGCGGTAGCAGGGTGGCGGTGGCGCCGGTTGCGGCTGCAGCTGTGGGTCGCTCACCTGATGCCGGCCAGGAGCTCGGACCGGACGAGCAGCGCGACCTGATCCGGGTCGTTCAGGTCCCAGCGGCCCGGGGAGCTGATGTAGGAGAGCACCATGCGGGCCAGGAAGTCGGCCGCAGCGTCGAGGTCCGTACCTTCCGCCATGCCGTGACGCACGAGGTAGGGCGCCAGGAACGCGGCCACGAGGGTGTGGGTCTGGTCCGCCTCGGTCGTCAGCCGGGGCAGCAGGATGTCGGGCTCCGTGACGAGGATCCGCTGCAGCACCTCGTGCTCGACCAGCGCGCGGTGGGCGAACATGAGGCCGCGCTCCATGACCTCCTCCAGGGTGTCGGCGTCGGAGACCTCCAGATAGAGCCGGCGGAAGAAGCGGGCGAACTCCCACCCGACGACGGCAGAGATCAGTTCGTCGCGTCCCCCCGGGAAGTAGCGGTACACCGTCGCCCGGGAGACACCCGCCTCGCGGGCCGCATCCTCGACGGTCGTCTTGGCCAGGCCCCAGCGGGCGACGCAGTCGTAGGTCGCCTGCAGGAGGCGCTCCCGGACGTCGGGGTTCACAGCCCGAGCAACGCCTCGAGGCCCACCGTGAGTCCTGGCCGGCCGGCCACGGCCCGGACCGCCAGGAGCACGCCGGGCATGAAGGAGCGCCGGTCATAGGAGTCGTGGCGGATGCTCAGGCTCTGGCCCGGCGAGCCGAAGATGACCTCCTCATGGGCCACGAGGCCGGGCAACCGAACCGAGTGGACGTGCACGCCACCGGGCGCTTCGGCGCCGCGGGCGCCGGGCAGCACGAAATCGGTCGTGGGGTCCGCCGGCAACGGGTCGCTGCCGGCGTCGCGCCGCGCCGCCGCGATGGCCGCCGCGGTGTGCATGGCAGTACCCGACGGGGCGTCGCGCTTGGCGTCATGGTGCAACTCGATGATCTCCACACCGTCCATGTGCGGCGCCGCAATGCGACAGAGGTGGAGGAGCAGCACGGCGCCGATGGCGAAGTTGGGCACCACGACGGCGTTGGCGCCGCTCCCCGAGAAAAGCGTCTCCATCCGAGCGATGTCGCCCTCGGACAGCCCGCTCGTCCCGATCACAGCGTGGATGCCCTGTTCGGCGTAGTGGGTCACGTTGTGGCGGACGGCCTCGGCGATCGTGAAGTCGACCACCACCTCGGCGCCGAGATCGCTGAGCGCGTTGATCTCGCCGACGATGGTCCGGCCGCAGGCGTCGTCGCCGACGTGGGCGGGGTCGATGGCGGCCACCAGTTCGAGGTCCGCGGCCTCCGAGACGGCGTGGCACACTTCGAGACCCATGCGGCCGCCGGCGCCGACCACACCGACCTTCTGCATGCCCAGCAGGCTACCGGGCGATCATGGCGGGCAGGTGGGACTCGAAGTCGCTTCCGTCGAATGGTCCGACGGCGCTCATCGTGCGCGGCGCGCCGGCCAACTGGGCTGCCACCTCCAGCACCTGCTCCGGCCCGATCCCGTCAATACGGGCCAGCACCTCGTCCACCGAGAGCACTTCGCCGTGCAGGAGCAGCGAAGCACCGAGGCGGCTCATGCGGGCGCCCGAGTCCTCTCCGGAGAGCAGCATCTCGGCGCGCAGGTTGCCCTTGGCCACGGCCAGCTCCCGATCGGTCACCCCGTCGGCGGCCAGAAGTTCGAACTCCGCGCTCACGATGCGCAGCACCTCGTCGACGTGCTCGGGCGCCGTGCCCACCACCACGGCCAGGGAGCCGCTGTCCTGGTAGGCCGCCCTCTCTGACCACACCGAGTAGGCCAGCCCGCGCTGCTCACGCACCTTCTGGAAGAGCCGGCTCGAGAGACCGCCCCCCAGTACGTGATTGAGCACGGCCAGCGCCCAGCGCCGCTCGTCGAAGCGTGAGACCGAGCGCATGCCGTAGACCACATGCGCCTGCTCGGTCGAGCGGCGCACGACGTCGAGGGCGACCGTGTCGGGGCCCGGCGCCGTGCGGAGCGGCACTGCGCCGCCCGAGGACCCGGCGAAGCGCCGTTCGAGGTCCGCCGCAACCGCATCGTGGGTGCAGTCGCCGGCGACCGAGACGACCATGTTGGCGGGGCGGTAGTGCTCTTGAAAGAAGGCGAGGATGTCGTCGCGAGTGATCCGCTGGACGGACGATGCCGTCCCGAGCGTGTCCCGCCCCAGCGCGTGTTCCGGGAAGAGCGCCGCCTGCCACCGTTCCGCGGCGAGGTCGGCCGGTTCGTCGGCGTGCATCAGGATCTCGTCGAGGATGACGGTTCGTTCGGCCTCGATGTCATCGGGGCGCAACGCCGGAGCCCACATGATGTCGCTCAGGATGTCGAGCCCGAGCGACAGATGCTCGGAGAGCAGGCGCACGTAGAAGGTCGTGTACTCCTTCGTCGTGAACGCATTGCAGTCGCCGCCAACCTCGTCGAGCTCCTCGGCGATGGCGGCGGCGGAGCGCTGCTCCGTGCCCTTGAAGAGGAGGTGCTCCAGAAAGTGCGAGGCCCCGGCGAGTTCGCCGGGCTCGTCACGCGAGCCGGTCCCGACCCAGTAGGCGACCGCTACCGAGCGGACATCCGCCATGGTCTCGGTGACCAAGCGGATGCCGCACGGCAGGACGGACGTCTCAATCAACGACGGCGCGAACGCCCGCGCGAGGGACGGCGGTCGCCGCCGCGATCCCCGCGGTCGCCCCGGTCGTTGCCGCCTTCGGCGGCACCGGGCCCCAGGTCGCCCAGGTCGGCGACCAGCTCTGCCTCGAAGACATCCTCGAAGGACACCCCGTCACCCTTGGCCGTCGCGGCCGAGGACGAGTGCGACGACGAAGGGGCGGCATCACCGTTGGCCGACCCGCGGCCGCGATCACCGCGGTCACCCCGGTCGCCGCGGTCGCTGCGGTCGCCGCGGTCACCGGCACCACCGGACTGCGGGGCGCCCTCGGGCGCGGAGGCCAGTGAGAGCGAGACCTTGCCCTGGGGGTCGATGTCGTCCACCCGGACCTCGACGGCCTGGCCCAACGTCAGCACGTCCTCGACGTTGTTGATGCGCTTGCCCCCGGCCAGCGAGGACAGCTTCGAGATGTGCAACAAGCCGTCCCGGCCCGGCAGCACGTTGACGAAGGCACCGAACTTGGTGATGTTCACCACCTTGCCGGCGTAGACCGCCCCGACGTCAGCGGTGGGCGGGTCGAGGATCAGCGAGATCCGCCGGCGCGCCTCCTCGACGGCGTTGCCGTCCTTGGCCCCGATGGTGACCGTCCCGACCACCCCGTCGTCGTCGACGGCGATGTCCGCACCGGTCTCCTGCTGCAGGGTGTTGATGACCTTGCCCTTGGGGCCGATGACCTCCCCGATCTTGTCGATCGGGATCTCCATGGAGACGATCTTCGGCGCGCTGTTGGCAACGTGGTCACGCGGCTCAGGGATGGTCGCGGCCATGACGCCCAGAATGGTGAGACGGGCCTCCTTGGCCTGCAGGAGCGCCTTGGCCAGCACGTCGGCCGGGAGGCCGGCGATCTTGGTGTCGAGCTGGAGCGCCGTCACGGCGTCCGCGGTGCCCGCCACCTTGAAGTCCATGTCGCCGAAGGCGTCCTCCGAACCCAGGATGTCGGTGAGCGTCACGTAGGTGCCCTCGTCGTAGACGAGGCCCATGGCGATCCCCGCCACGGCGGCCCGGAGCGGGACCCCGGCGGCCATCAGCGACAGCGTCGAACCGCAGACCGAGGCCATGGAGGTCGACCCGTTGGAGGCCAGGACGTCGGAGACCACACGCAGGGTGTAGGGGAACTCCTCGGCACCCGGCACGACCGGGAGCAGGGCGCGCTCGGCCAGCAGCCCATGCCCGATCTCCCGGCGCTTCGGACCGCGCATGAACCCGGTCTCGCCGGTGGAGAAGGGCGGGAAGTTGTAGTGGTGCATGTAGCGCTTGGAATCGACCGGAGTGATCGTGTCGAGCAACTGGTTCATGCGGGGCATGCCCAGTGTCGTGACGTTCAGCACCTGGGTCTCGCCGCGCTGGAAGAGCGCCGAACCGTGGGCGGTCGGGAGCAGGTCGATCTCGGCGGAGAGCGGTCGGATGTCGGCCGTGCCCCGGCCGTCGACCCGAACGCCGTCCTCGACGATGCGCTTGCGAACCAGCTTCTTGGTCAGCGAGCGGATGGCCGCCTTGACCTCGCCCGGCCGGTCGGCGAACTCGTCACCGAGGGCGGTCCGGATCTCTTCGCCGGCGGCATCGAGGGCGGCGTTGCGCTCGGCCTTGCTGGTCACGAGGTTGGCCTTGGCGATGGGGTCGGTGCCGACCGCCTCCACCCTGGCCCACACGTCGTCCTGGTAGTCGGTGAAGGTCGTGAACGGGATGGCCTCAATCGGGCCACGCACCGCCGTGTACGCCTCGACCAGGCTGCGCTGCAGGTTGATGGACTCGCGGATCCACGTCTTCGCGGCTTCGAGGCCGGAGGCCAGCACCTCTTCGGTCACTTTGGGGGCGCCGGCGTCGTAGTAGGACCACGACTTCTCGGTCCCGCCCGCCTCGACCATCATGATGGCGATCTCGCTGTCGGCCTCCTCGGTCAGGGCTCGGCCGGCCACCACGAGCTCGAAGGTCGACTCCTCGCCCTCCTCGAACGTCGGGTGAGGGATCCACTCGCCCTCGGTCGTGTAGGCGACGCGCACGGCCCCGATGGGGCCGTCGAAGGGGATGCCCGAGAGCATCAGCGCCGCCGATGACGCGTTGATCGCCAGCACGTCGTGCGGGTTCACCTGATCGGCACCGATGATGGTCCCGACGACGTGCACCTCGTTGCGGAACCCCTCAGGGAAAGAAGGGCGCAGCGGGCGGTCGATGAGGCGGTCGGTCAGGATGGCCTGGTCCGAGGCCTTGCCCTCCCGGCGGAAGAACGAGCCGGGGATCTTGCCGGCGGCGTACGCCCGCTCCTCGATGTCGACGGTCAGGGGGAAGAAGTCGGTCCCCTCCCGTACCGATCGGGCTGCGGTGGCCGTGGCCAGCAGGACGGTGTCGCCGATGCGGGCCACGACGGCCCCGTCGGCGAGCTGGGCGAGTTTCCCCGCCTCGAATGACATGGTTCGGTCGGTCCCGCTGATCGGGCCCGACACGGAAATGGCGTCAGCCATGATGCTCCTCGTGTCTCGGGGGCATCTTCGTATCTGGTTCCCAGTGGTCGACCACCTCGCACCCGAAGTGACCGGCGACTGGCAGCCAGGTGGCTGAAGACGCCCGGTTCTGTGGTGCTGCCGCTACCTTCTGATGCCGAGTCGGCCAATGATGGTGCGGTAGCGCTCGACGTCGTTCTTGCGGACGTAGTCGAGCAGGCGCCGACGCTGGCCGATGAGCTTCATCAGGCCGCGCCGGGTGTGGTGGTCTCCCTTGTGCTCCTTCAGGTGCTCGGTCAGATGGTTGATCCGGCCCGACAACAGGGCTATCTGCACCTCGGGAGAGCCGGTGTCACTTTCGTGCAACCGGTACTCGGAGATGGTGGCCTGCGTGTCGGGCATGTAGGAAGAACCTCGAAGAGCTTGTCGGAGTATGGCGGGAACCTGCCCCAGCCGCCAAATATCGTAGCAGCCGCCCGCTGATCTGGGGTGATCAGGGAAGATCAGCCGAAGCGAGCACACGCTCGGTCGCCTCGACGTCGGCCCGCATCTGGGCCACCAGGGCCTCGATGGACTCGAATCGCTGCTCCTCGCGCAGCCGGTGGGCGAAGGACACCCCGGACGGCTCCCCGTAGAGGTCGCCGTCGAAGTGCAGGAGGTAGGCCTCAACCAGGACCGGTGCCGTGCCCGGCTCGTAGAAGGTCGGTCGGCGTCCCACCGAGATGGCCGCCTGGTGGAGCGAACCGTCAGCCCGCCGGAAATGCCCGGCGTAGACAGCATCGGCGGGCAGCGCAATGTCGTCGGCCACGGCCACGTTGGCGGTCGGGAACCCCAGTTCGGGGCCGCCCCGCCCGTCGCCCCGCACCACCGGGCCGCGCACCTCGTGGGGCCGCCCCAGGAGCCGGGCCGCCCCCTCGACGTCGCCCTCGGCGAGCAACCCCCGGATGCGGGTCGAGGACACCGCGTCGCGGCCGTCGCCGGTGAGGCCGACCCCGACCACCTCGAAACCGAACTCGGCGCCGAGCCGGCGGAGGAGCTCCACGTTGCCCCGGCGGCCGTGCCCGAAGTGGAAGTCCTCCCCCACCACGACGAGGCGGGCCGACAGCTCGTCGACAAGGACCTCCTTCACGAAGTCCTCGGCCGACTCCTTGGCCCGGGCCAGGTCGAAGGGCACGACCACAGTGCGATCGATGCCGCAGTCGGCCAGCAGCTCGAGCTTCTGCTCGAGCCCGGTCAGTTGCTTCGGCGCCGACTCCGGGCGCACCACCGCCGCCGGGTGCCGGTCGAAGGTGACCACGACCGTCGAGAGTCCGGCTGCCTCCGCCCGCTCCGAGAGGTCGCGCAGCAGGGCGCGGTGACCCAGGTGGACCCCGTCGTAGGCCCCGATCGTGACAGCGGTTCCCTCACCGGACGGCATCGCGACTGAGGGTACTCGGGTACCCGTCACCGCCCGGCCAGCACCACGGCCGGCCGGATGCGGTCGCTGTCGGTCGCCTCGTAGACGGCGAGCAGATCCCCAGCCTCGTCGAGCATGGCCCACGGGCCTTCGCCCGCCGCTCCCAGGGGCACCCGGTCGAGCGGGAGCCCGGTGCGGATGGCGGCGGCCGCGGCGGGTTCGACCGTCACCGAGTCGAGATCTCGCATGGCCTGGCCGGGCGTGAGCACCGCGTCGGGACCGATGGCGTCCAGCGGGCGCATCTCGACGGCGCCGAATGAGCCGATGCGGGTGCGCCGCAGGTTGGCCACATGAGCGCCGCCGCCGAGCGCCCGTCCCAGGTCGTGGGCCAGCACCCGGATGTAGGTGCCCGACGAGCACTCGATCTCGGCCCGGTAGACACCCGGGCGCGCCGGGTCGGGCTCGGTCTCGAAGCGCCACACGGTCACCGTCCGGGGTGCGCGCTCCACCTCAATGCCCTGACGGGCCAGCTCGTGCAGCCGGCGCCCCCCGACCTTCACGGCCGACACCATGGGCGGCACCTGCTCGATCTCGCCGGTCAGCTCGGCCGCCACCGCGGCCACGGCCTCTGGGGTGACGTGCGTCATGTCGTAGGTGGCCAGGACCTCACCGGACGCGTCGAGGGTCGACGTCGCGCTCCCGAGCACGATGTCCGTCGTGTACGTCTTCGGCAGCGCGGTGAGGAACCGCAACAGCCGCGTGGCGCGGCCGAGCCCGACCAGCAGCACGCCCGTCGCGTCGGGGTCGAGGGTGCCCGCGTGGCCGACCCTGCGTTGGCCGAAGATGCGGCGGCATCGTGCCACCACGTCGTGCGAGGTCCAGCCGGCCTCCTTGTCGACGACCACCAGGCCGGTGTCGCTCACGGGCTGGCCGCCCGGCGGGTCGCAACCGACGGGCGGCGATCCTGAGCCGCCCCGACCGGTCTCACGACTGGTCGGCCTGGGACTCCCCCTCGTGCAGCCCACGCAGCAGCTCCTCGACCCGGGAGCCTGCGGCGATGGCCGGGTCGGCCCTGAAGGTCAGGCGGGGCGTGCGCTTCATGGTCATCTGCGTTCCCACGGTGCGCTGCAAACGCACCCGGCGCTCTTCGAGCACCACGGCCGTTGCGTCGTCGAGGGTGGCCACGTACACCACGGCCGTCCGCATGTCGGGTGCCACGTCGACCGCGGTCACCGTCACCATAGGGAGTTCGTCCGCGTCGGCCAGCCGCTCCAGCTCCTCGGCCAGCACCTGCCGCAAGACCTGGTTGACCCGCAACGCACGCGGGTATGTCGCCGTGCGCCGTCTCACCGCTTCAGCTCCTCAACTCGAGTCGTGTGGTTCGAGCGCTACTCAGGTCCGGGCGATCTCGCGCTCGTCGTACGTCTCAATGATGTCGCCTTCCTTCAGGTCCTGGAAGTCCGACAGCCCGATGCCGCACTCGAAGCCCGAGGCGACCTCGCGGACGTCGTCCTTGAAGCGGCGCAGCGAGTTGATCGCACCCTTCCAGATCACCGTGCCGTCGCGCAGGAAACGGACCTTGGAACCGCGGGTGATCTTGCCGTCACGCACGTAGCAGCCGGCGACGGCGCCGACCCGGGGCACCCGGAACACCTCGCGCACCTCGGCCTCGCCGGTGACGACCTCCTCGTAGAGCGGCGAGAGCAGGCCGAGCATGGCGGCCTCGAGGTCCTCGAGCAACTTGTAGATGATCTCGTACGTACGGATCTCGACGTCGGACGACTCGGCCATCTCACGAGAGCGCTTGTCGGGGCGCACGTTGAAGCCGATGATCGTGGCGTTGGACGCCGCCGCGAGCTGCACGTCGTTCTCGGTGATCCCGCCGATGCCGCGCAGGACGAAGCTCAGCTTCACGTCGTCGCGCTCCAGGCGCTTCAGCGATTCGGTCACTGCCTCGAGCGAGCCCTGCACGTCGGCCTTCAGGACGATGTTGAGCGTCGCCGTCTCACCGCGTGAGATCTGCTCGAACAGGTCTTCGAGCTTGGCCCCCGCCGCCGCGGCCACGGGCCTGTGCCCCGACAGCCGGAAGCGTTGGGCCCTGGCCTCACCCAGTGTGCGGGCCCGGGCGAGATCCTTGGCGGCCCGCATCTCGTCGCCGGCGTGCGGGGGCTCCGAGAAGCCCAGCACCTGCACCGGCGTCGAGGGCAGCGCCTCCTTGATGTGGTCGCCCCGGTCATCCACCAGGGCCTTGACCTTGCCCCAAGCGGCCCCGGCCACGACCGGGTCACCGACGCGGAGGGTCCCCTGCTGCACGATCAGGGTTGCCACCGGCCCCCGGCCCGCCTCGAGGTTGGCCTCGAGCACGACGCCACGGGCCTCGCCCTCGACCCGAGCGGTCAGCTCTTCGACCTCGGCCACCAGCACGATCTGCTCGAGCAGGCTCTCGATATTGGTGCCCTGCAGCGCGGAGATTTCGACGACGATGGTGTCGCCACCCCAACCCTCGGGCACCAGCCCACGCTCGGACAGTTGCTGGAGCACGCGCGACGAGTCGGCGTCGGGCCGGTCCATCTTGTTGACCGCCACGATGATCGGCACGTCGGCCGCCGTGGCATGGTCGATGGCCTCGATGGTCTGGGGCATGACCCCGTCGTCGGCCGCCACCACGAGAATGACGATGTCGGTGGCCTGCGCGCCGCGGGCCCGCATGGCCGTGAAGGCCGCGTGGCCCGGCGTGTCGATGAAGGTGATGCGGTGGCCCTGCCACTCCACCTGGTACGCACCGATGTGCTGGGTGATGCCGCCGGCCTCGCCCGCCACGACGTCGGTCGAGCGGATGCGGTCGAGCAGCAGCGTCTTGCCGTGGTCGACGTGGCCCATGACGGTGACGACTGGGGGCCGCGGCCGCTGGTCCTCCTCGTCCTCCTCGTCCTCCTCATCGAAGTAGCGGGCCAGCAGCTCCGCCTCCTGCTCCTCGCCGGGGTCGACCAGGCGCACATCGGCGCCGATCTCGGCCGCGAAGAGCTCGATCATGTCGTCGGTGAGCGACTGCGTCGCCATGATCATCTCGCCCTGCAACAGCAGGAAGCGCACGATGTCGCCGGCGCTGCGATTGAGCTTGGGCCCGAGGTCACGTGCGGTCGAACCGCGCTCGATGATGATCTCGCCGTCGGGGACGGGTGCCGTGGAGGGCTGGTACGTGGTGAGCTGCGTCGGCTCCAGCTCTTCGAGGTTGCGCCGGCGCCGGCGGGCCCTGCGCTGGGGCGGTCGCCGGCCGGGCATGCCGCCGCGTCCACCCGGGGGGGGTGCCCCCGTGGGCGCGCCACCGCCGGGTCGGCCACCGAAGCCGCCTCCACCCGCCGGTCTGCCGCCGTAGCCGCCACCGGACGGACCGCCCGTGCCGGCGGGACGGCCTGCACCCGCGGGGCGACCGCCGGTGCGCGGAGGGTACGAGCCGCCGGGACGCGACGACGGGGTCGGGCTGGGCTTGCGTCCACCCATGCCGGGCGGGGGCGGGATCGGGCGTCCGCTCGGGCCGAGCGGCGGGCGTGACGCCGGTGGCGGTGGCACCGGCCTGCCGGACGGACTGAGGGGCGGCCGGGCGGCGCGCGAGCGATCAGGCGCGGTGTCGGGCGGCGCGGGCGCGGCGGGAGCCTGGGCCGCCGAGGCCTGAGCGGGGGCGGTGGGTGCAGCGGCGGCTGGTGCCTGGGCCGCCGGGGCCTGGGCCGGGGCCGGGGCCGGGTGCGCCGCCGGGGCAGCGGGAGCCTGCGCCGCCGGGGCAGCGGAGGCGGCCGGGGCGGCTGGGGCGGCCGGCGGCGGGGTGGGGCGACTGCTGCTGATCAGCCGGGGCGAGCGGGCGGGTGGAGCCTCAGCGGCGGCCGGGGCGTCGGCCGTTCCCGTTCGGGCCGGGGCCGCGGAGGCGGCGGCCGGGGCCGACACCGGACGCGCCGGAGCCTTCTTGACCGGGGCGCTGCCCGGGGCCGAGCTGCTCGATACCGAGGTGAGCGGCCTCTTCGCCGGTGCCTCTCCGCTGGCACCGTCGTCCGTCCCCGCCGCGGGAGCGGTCGACTTCGCGGCCTTGGTGGCCTTGGCCGCCTTCTTGGCCGGAGCGGGCTCTTCGGGCTGGACCGGCCGGCGCAGCCCCTCCGCGTCGGCCTTGCGGCGGACGCGGTCGGCTTGGGCATCCTCGATGGAGGACGAGTGGCTCTTGACCCCAATCCCCAGGGAAAGGGCCAGCTCGAGCCCTTCCTTGTTGGTCAGGCCCAGCTCTTTGGCCAGCTCATAGACGCGAATCTTCTTCGGCAAGTGGTTCTCTTTGTCCTTGGTTTGTTTCGGGGCGCGGCGTCAACCCAGCCCCCTATCCTCGCACATCGGGTGCAGGGCGCCCCCACGCCTCACCCAGGTGTGCACGCAACTGCTGCAGTTCCTCGGCATGGATGGACGCCGCAAAGGCCCGTTCGAAGCCGTGCCTGCGCACCGCCTCGTCCAGGCACCCGGGCGAATCCCGGCACAGCCAGGCCCCCCGCCCCGCACCGTGCCTGTCCACCGACAGGGCCCCGCCCGGAAGCCGGACGATTCGGATCAGCTGGTCGGCCGGCAGGGCGCTCCGGCAACCGACACAGGTCCGTGTCGGCGCTATGCCTCGGCCTCTTCCGTGACCTCGACCACGACGACGGCCTCTTCGGTGGCCTCGGCCGGGGCCGCCTCGACCGGCGCCTCGGCCACCCCGGACTCGGCAGCGGGCGCCTCGGCCGGATCCTCCGCCTGGTGCGTCCACTCCTCGGCCGACATCGCCTCGCCGCCCTCGGCGGGCTTCCAGACCAGCTCGCCCTTCTCGTCCTCGACCCACTCGCCCTCGGCCCAGTCCTGCTCGCCGTAGCCGCCGGCCTCTTCCTCGGCCAGCTGGGTCTCGCTCTTGATGTCGATGCGCCAGCCGGTGAGGCGCGCGGCCAGGCGCGCGTTCTGCCCCTCCTTGCCGATGGCCAGGGACAGCTGGAAGTCGCTCACGATCACGGTGGCGGTGCCGGTCTCCTCGTCGAGCCGGACCTCGCGCACGCGCGCCGGGGCCAGCGCGTTCTGGATCAGCTCCACCGGGTCGTCCGAGAAGGGGACGACGTCGACGCGCTCGCCGCGCAGCTCGTTGGTCACCATGCGCACCCGCGAGCCGCGTGCGCCGACGCAGGCCCCGACGGGGTCGACGTTGGGGTCGTTGGACCACACGGCGATCTTGGTGCGGTGGCCGGGCTCACGCGCCGCCGCCTTGATCTCCACCACGCCGGACCCGATCTCGGGCACCTCGAGCTCGAACAGCCGCTTGATCAGGCCGGGGTGCGTGCGGCTGACCACGATCTGGGGGCCCTTCGTGGTCTTGCGGACCTCGACGATGTAGGCCTTCAGGCGGGCCCCGTGCTCGTAGCGCTCGTAGGAGACCTGCTCGGCCTGGGGCAGCAGCGCCTCGACCTTGCCCAGGTCGAGCAGCGTGTAGCGGTTGTCGGTCTGCTGGACGATCCCGGTGACGATGTCACCCTCGCGCCCGGCGTACTCCTCGTACTTCATGTCCCGCTCGACCTCGCGGATCCGCTGCAGGATCACCTGCTTGGCGGTCTGCGCGGCGATGCGGCCGAAGTCGTCCGGCGTGTCGTCCCACTCGCGGACGACCTCGCCCTCCTCGTTCAGCTCCTGCCCGTAGACGCGGATCTCACCCGAGTCCGGGTCGATGGTGACCACCGCCTCCTCGGCCGCGTCGGGACGGCGCTTGTAGGCAGCGACAAGCGCGTTGGCCAGGGCGTCGAGCAGCGTCTCGACCGAGATCCCCTTGTCCCGCGCGATCTGGCCCAGCGCGTCGAGGAACTCGAAGTTGGTCTTGCTCATTGCCGCTTCACCCTCTCACTCTTCTCGCTCTTCGCTCTCCGGGGCTCCGGCCCCCATTCGAAAACTGTCCGTGCCCGCTCGATCTGGTCATAGGCGATCCGCATTTCGCCGCCGGGCACCTCGGGACCGCTGACCGTGCAGCCCGAGTCGTCGGCGCTCGCCAGCGTGCCGGTGATGCGCCGGACGTCGGCCGTCCCGGCGTCGATCCGGACCGTGACCTTCTCCCCCACCGCCCGGGCGAAATGCGCCGGAGTGCGGAGCCGCCGCTCGAGCCCGGGGCTCGAGACCGACAGGGTGTAGCGGCCCGGCAGGGGGTCGATGTCGTCGAGGGCGGCCGAGACGTCGCGGGTGGCGTCACCCAGCTCGTCGAGGCCGATGCCCCCCTCGCGGTCGACGAAGACCGTCAGCTGGGCCCCGCGCAGTTCGACATCCACCAGGTCCAGACCCCGCGCCTCGAGGACGGGTGACAGCGCATCCGCCAGGTCGCTCGTGTTCCCGCTCATCGCCGTCACCTCCTCTCTTCGTCCGTTGTCTGCCCCCGCAAAGCGAAAGCGTGGGCCGCAGCCCACGCTTCAACGAGGTACTGATCTTCAAAATGGACAGCAAGAGGGATTATAGCAATTCCGACGTCAATAGGACCGGGCGACGACGGCCATGAGGTCCTCCTCGGCGTCCCCTGGCTCGGCCAGGGAGCCGTCGCGACGTTGCAGGCAGCGGATGGAGACGGCGTGCTGGGCCAGGCGATCCTCGCCATCGGCGCCGAGCGCCCCCATGGGGACCCGGGCGAAGCCCACCGACCCCGCCTCCACGGCCTCCTCGAGCGACGCGGCATCCACCGTCCTGGCGTCGCGGGCCGCCGTGGCCTCGGCCAGGAGCTCGGGCCCGGCGGTGGCCAGGATGGCGCCCACCGTGTCGGCGACGGCACCCAGCGCGACGTCCTGCTTCTCCCGCCGGTGCCGGGTGACCACGGTGACGTTCCCCTCGGCCAGGTCGCGCGGGCCGACCTCCACGCGCACCGGGACACCCTTCAGCTCCCAGGCCACGCTGCGGCGGCCGAAGCTGGTGTCCGTGCGGTCATCGAGGCGGACCCGGTGCCCGGCCGCCGTGAGCTCGGCGACCAGGGCCCCCGCCGCTGCGCCCACCTCGGGGCTGTCCTTGACCACGAGGACCACCACCTGCGCCGGGGCGAGGGCCGGGGGCAGGCGCAGCCCGAAGTCGTCGCCGTGGCCCATGACGAGCGCGCCGACGAGACGGGTGGAGACGCCCCAGGAGGTCTGCCACACGTACTCGAGCGTGCCCGACGCGTTGGTGAAGGTGATGTCGAAGGGGCGCGCGAAGTTCTGCCCCAGCTCGTGGCTGGTCCCCATCTGCAGTGCCTTGCCGTCGCCCATCATCCCTTCGCAGGTCCAGGTGCGATTGGCCCCGGCGAAGCGCTCGCGTGCCGTCTTGTGGCCGGTGAGGACCGGCATGCTCAGCTCGTCGACCATGGTCGAGCGGTACACGTCGTTCAAGATGCGCAGCGCGTAGGCCAGCGCGTCGCCCTCGGTGGCGTGCGCCGTATGCCCCTCCTGCCAGAGGAACTCACTGGTGCGCAGGAACAGGCGCGGGCGCAGCTCCCAGCGGACGACGTTGGCCCACTGGTTGATGAGCAGCGGGAGGTCGCGGTGGCTCTGCACCCACTTGGAGAAGAAGCTGTTGATCACCGTCTCGCTGGTGGGCCGGACGACGAGGGGCTCCTCGAGCTCCTTGCCGCCGCCGTGGGTGACGACCGCCAGCTCGGGCGCGAAACCCTCGACGTGCTCGGCCTCGAGCTTCAGGAAGGATTCGGGGATGAAGAGCGGGAAGTAGGCGTTCTCGGCGCCGGCCTCCTTGATGCGCCGGTCGAGCTCGGCCTGCATGAGCTCCCAGATCCCGTAGCCCCAGGGCCGGATGACCATGGTGCCGCGGGCGGGGCCGTTGTCGGCCATCTCCGCGCCCGCGATCACCTCCTGGTACCAGCGGGGGAAATCCTCCGCCCGCGTCACGATCGCACCCTTCGCCATGGGTGCGCAGGCTACTGGTCGCTCTGGCGCCTGATGATCTCGATCTTCTCCGAGGTGTGGTTGGGATCGGCGCCCGTCGATTCGAGCAGCGCGCGCCGGTCGGCTTCCGCCTCGGCCTCGGCGCTCGAGTCCGCGGCGGCGATGCGCGCCTCGACCCCTTCGGCGACCAGACGCTCGGCCTCGTCCACCAGTGCCTGCACCATGTCCGCCTCGGGGACGACGCGGATGATCTTGCCCCGGATGAACAGGTGGCCCTTCTGCTTCCCGGCCGCGATGCCGATGTCGGCCTCGCGCGCCTCGCCCGGACCGTTGACGACGCACCCCATCACCGCCACCTGGATCGGCAGGTTGAGCTTCTCGAGCGCCTCCTGGGCCTCCTTGGCCACGGCGATGACGTCGACCTGGGCCCGGCCGCAGGACGGGCATGCGATGAGGTCGAGGCCCTTGCGCTCGCGCAGCCCGAGTGATTCGAGGAGCTGGCGCCCGGCGCGGGCCTCCTCGACCGGGTCCGCCGTCAGCGAGAAGCGGATCGTGTCGCCGATGCCCTCCGCCAGCAGGGCGCCGATCCCTGCCGTACCCTTGACCAGGCCCGCCGGCGGGGGGCCCGCCTCGGTGACGCCGAGGTGCAGCGGGTGGTCGAAGGTCTCCGAGGCGAGCCGGTACGCCGCGATCATCAGCGCGACCGAAGAGGCCTTCACCGAGATCTTGACGTCGGTGAAGTCGACCTCCTCGAAGAAGGCGAGCTCGTTGCGGGCCGACTCCACCAGCGCCTCGGGGGTGGCGCCTCCGTACTTCTTGTAGAGGTCCGGGTGCAGTGACCCGGCATTCACCCCGATGCGGATGGGCACGCCCCGGTCGCGGGCTTCGGCCGCCACCTGCTTGATCTCGGCCTCCTTGCGCAGGTTGCCGGGGTTCAGGCGCAGGCCCTGCACACCGGCCTCCAGCGCGGCCAGCGCCATCTCGTGGTGGAAGTGGATGTCGGCCACGATCGGCACCGGCGAGCGCGGCACGATGTGGGCCAGGCCTTCCGCCGCCGCCTCCTCGTTGCAGGTGCAGCGCACGATGTCCGCCCCGGCCGCCGCCAGCGCGTAGATCTGGGCGAGCGTGCCGTCGACGTCCGCCGTCTTCGTCGTGGTCATCGACTGCACCGTGACGGGCGCGCCGTCGCCGATGGGCACCCCGCCCAACGTGATGCGACGGGTCGGCCGACGGGGTGACAGGAGCGAGGACGAGAGCTCCACGGCGATCAGTGCGGGATCTGGAGCGGGTGGGTGATATCGAGAAAGATGCCGGCGAAGACGAAGACGAGGAGGAACGCGATGAACAGCGCGGCCACCGGGAACAGCTTGGTGATGTCGGCCCGGTAGTAGGGCTGGCCGCGCTTGGTGCGGATCCACTCGTAGCCCGCGATGGCGACGTGCCCGCCGTCGAGGGGGATCATCGGCAGCATGTTCAAGATCCCGAACACGATGTTGATGGCGATGAGCAGGATCAGCACCGAGGCGAACCCCGCCTGCTCCGACTGCGCGCCGAGGTTGGCGATCCCGATGATGGAGACCGGACGCGCCTGGGAGCCGGGGTTATTCACCGCCGACTGCGCGTCCTTGGAATTCGTCACCTGGTGGTAGAGCGAGTCCAGCCCGCTCCACGAGAACGTCTGCCCGAGCCCGGTCACCTCCTGGTGCGTCAGGTTCCACATAGTGGACACGGCGGCGCCCGGGCTGCCGATGACGGAGACGGGCGCGGTGGCGTACCCGCCGAGGGTGAAGCCGAGGTAGCCGTGGTTGGCCAACGGCTGGTGGTCGACCTTGATCCCCTTGCCGCTCTCCGGGGTGGCCGTCAGGTGGATGAGCTTGCCGTCGCGCTCGACCCCGATCGTCACTGGCTTGCCCGTGGACCGGCCGATGGTGTCGGTCAGCGAGGTGGCGCTGGCCAACGACTTCCCGTTGATGGAGACGATGGTGTCCCCGGCCCGCAGGCCGGCCAGGGCCGCCGGCGTCGTCCGGCCGGCCCAGTGGTCGAGGGAGGCGACCTTGATGTTGTTCGTCGACTGGCCGAAGGTCAGGACCAGGATGAGCGCCAGGACGAAGGCGATGAGGAAGTGCATGGCCGAGCCCGCCGACGCCACGATGATCCGCTGGAGAAAGGGTTGCTGCCGGTAGGCGCGGGCCTCGTCCTCCTCGGGCACCTCCTCGGTGGAGGTGAACCCGGTGATACGCACGTACCCGCCGGCGGGAATGGCCTTGACCCCGTACTCGGTCTCTCCCCTCCGCACGGACCACAGCCGCGGGCCGAAGCCGACGAAGTACTCCGTCACCTGCATGCCGGCTCGCTTGGCGGTGATGAAGTGGCCGAACTCGTGCAGCATGACGATGGCGAACAGGATGGCGATGAAGAGCAGCAGGTAGCCCCAGCCGAGGGCGATGAAGACGCCCGTGATCAGGACCAGGGCCACCACGAGCTGGATGACCCGTGACCGGTTGCCGTCAGCCGGCGGGTCCGGCTGGGAGGGCGGCTCCGCCGCCGGCGCCTCCTTCTCGGTGAGGGTCGTCATCAGGGACAACGCTACCGGTCGCCACCGAGCGCCAGGCGTCGGTCCAGGGCCAGGCGGGCCCGGTCCCTGGCCGCGGCATCGGCCGCCAACACCGCTTCGACCTGGTCCACGGGGTCGTCGACCCAGTCCGCCATCGTCTCGGCAACCACGTCGGCGATGCCGCCCCAGGACAGGGCGTTGCCCAGGAAGGCCTCGACGGCCACCTCGTTCGCCGCGCTCAGCCAGGCCGGGGCCGAGCCGCCGCACCGGCCGGCCTCGTAGGCCAGGTCGATGCAGCGGAACACGCGGCGGTCGGGCGGCTCGAAGGTCAGGCTCTGGGGGGTCGTCCAGTCGAGCGCCCCGAACGGCGTCGCCCCCCGGTCGGGCCAGCCGAGGGCATAGGCGATCGGGAGGCGCATGTCGGGGTTCGACAGCTGGGCCAGCGTCGACCCGTCGCGCAGCTCCACCATGGAGTGCACGATCGACTGCGGGTGGACGACGACGTCGATGCGGTCGTAGCCGATGCCGAAGAGCTCGTGGGCCTCGATCACCTCGAGGCCCTTGTTCATGAGCGTGGACGAGTCGATCGTGATCTTCGGGCCCCATCGACCAGGTGGGGTGGGCCAGCGCGTCGGCCACGGTGACCGCGCCCAGCCGCTCGGCCGGCCAGCCGCGGAACGGCCCGCCCGACGCGGTGAGGAGCAGCCGGGCGACGTCGGTCGTGGCGTGCACCGCGGCCAGGCACTGGTGCAGGGCGCAGTGCTCCGAGTCGACCGGGACGATCTCCGCCCCAGGGGTGCGGCGGGCCTTCTGCACGACCGGCGCCCCGGCGATCAGTGACTCCTTGTTCGCCAGCGCCAGCAGCTTCCCGGCCTCGAGCGCCGCCATCGTCACGGGCAGGCCGGCGAAGCCCACGACCCCGTTGAGCACGACGTCGGCGCTGCCGGCGGCCGCCACCAAGCCCTCCTCTCCGACCATCACCTCGGTGCGGGCGGGGACGCCCGCGCGCACCTCGCCGTAGCGGGCGGGGTCGCCGATCACCACCAGGTCGGGCACGAACTCCGCCACCTGGACCAGGAGGTCTTCGACCGAGCGCTGCGCGGCCAGCGCACGGACGCGGAAGCGCTCGGGTTCCCTCCGGATGACGTCGAGCGCCTGGGTACCGATCGACCCGGTGGAGCCCATCAGGCTGACCGTACGCATCAGCGGTCAGCTCACCCGAGGTGCATCGCCTTGACCACGAAGTACGTGGCGGGGATCACGAAGAGCAAGCCGTCGACCCGGTCCAGGATGCCGCCGTGGCCGGGGAGCAGACGTCCCATGTCCTTGATGCCGAGGTGACGTTTGATCATGGACTGGCTCAGGTCGCCCAGCGGGGCCACGATCGCCACGACCACCCCGTAGAGCGCGGCCTTGCCGATCGTCCACGGGTGGATGAAGTGGACGACGATGACGGAGACGAGGATGGCCGCCACGGCGCCGCCGATCAGACCCTCCCAGCTCTTGTTGGGACTGATGGAGGGAGCCAGCTGGTGGCGTCCCATGGCCGCCCCGACCAGCAGCGAGGCGACGTCGTCGGCCACCGTCACGATGACGGCGGCGAGGAGGAAGGCGATCCCGTGGCGGTCGGGGAACAGGTTGGGGTCGAGCAGCAGGGCGGCGAAGGACCCGAAGGCGCCGACCCAGACGAAGACGAACACGGTCGAGGCGATGCCCGACACCGGTTCCGCCGCCGGTTCGACCCGGGCCAGGTACCAGACGAAGGAGCCGGCGACGAGCAGCACGAGCACCAGCGGCAGCGCGGCCACGCCCTTGTTGTACGTCTCGATCAACAACGACAGGGTGGCGACGAGCCCGAGCAGCGTGGCCGGGTGGTACTGCGCGCGCCGGAACGCGGCATAGGCCTCCGCAGCCGCCAGCAACACGACGACGCAGACGATCACCATGGTCGCCACCGTGCCGGCGGCGAAGCAGATCAGCGCGATCGCACCGAGCAGGATGCCGGAGCCGATGGCCACCCGCATGTCGCGGCCCCCGGTGCCCGCCGTGTTCACGTTGCCCGTGCGGACGGTGGCCCTGCTCCGGGTGGTGCGGGTCGTCCGGGGCTTGGGGTCGGGCGGTTGGGGCGGGGTGAGCCGCGAGGCCGCCGCCGCGGAGGCGGCCGCCGTCTCCGACGACGCCAGGCGGGGCGACACCTCGGCCGGTTCGAACTCGGATTCGTACGGAGGCTCCGCCGGCGCGAGCGGCTCGGCTTCGCCGACCGGCTCGCGGCGCGGGTCCGGCAGCGGCTCGAAGCCGGGCTCGGGCGGGATCACCAAGGTGTCGTCGGACTCGAAGTGCCAGGGTTGGCGCTCCACGTCGGGGCCCTCGGGCTGCTCACTGAGCAACGCACCGACCGCCGGCAGGTCGTCGGAGAGCATCGACGGCTCGAAGACCTCTTCCTGGGCCTCCCAGTCCGTCTCCTCCTCGCGCCACATGGGCGGCGCCACCGCCTGCTCCTCGCCGGTGCTGCTGTCGAGGATCGCCGGAACCTGCCCGGTCGGCGCGTCGTTCCAGTGCGGCAGTCCCGGGTGGTCGTCGACGACGGGACCCGTCACCTCGCGGACCGTGTCGCCGGCGGGCTCGGCTCCGATGATGCGCACGCGGCCCGAGTGGTAGCTCGGCGGATCCTCGTCGATCCCCTCCGCGCCGGGGTCGGCGGTGCCGTCGAGGCCGTTCTCAAAATCTCCGTAGTCGTCGGTGTCGTCGGGCATGCGCGTCGCTCCTCAGACCTGCAGCAGTTCTTGCTCTTTGTGCGCGAGCAGCTGGTCGATCACGGCCACCTGATCGTGGGTGATCTTCTCGAGATCCTTCTCGACGCGCTCGAGCTCGTCGGTCGAGAGATCGCCGTCCTTCTGCAACGCCTCGAGATCGTGCCGCCCCGCCCTCCGCAGGTTACGCACAGCCACCTTCCCCTCCTCGGCCTTGTGCCGGACGACCTTCACCAGCTCCTTACGCCGCTCTTCTGTCAACGGCGGAAAGGCCAGTCGGATCACGGTCCCGTCGTTGGTGGGATTGATTCCCAGGTCCGACGCCATGATGGCCTTCTCGATCGCTCCGAGCGAGCCCTTGTCGTAGGGCGAGATGACCAGCAGCATGGCGTCGGGGACGCTGAAGCCGGCCAGCTGGCGGAGGGGGGTGGGGGTGCCGTAGTAGTCCACCATCAGCGGCTCGAGGAGGGCCGACGAGGCCCGGCCGGTGCGCACGTTGCTCATCTCGTGGCGGACGTGATCGATGGCTTTGGCCATCTTGTCCCTGGTGTCATCCTTGACCAGGGCGGCGAGGTCGTCGTCCATCAGCGGACCAGCGTACCGATCTGCTCGCCGCTGAGCGCACGAGGGATGTTGCCGGGGATCATGAGGTCGAAGACCCGGATCGGCAGGTTGTTGTCCTTGCAGAAGGTGATGGCGGTGAGATCCATCACGCGCAGGTCGCGGTTGATCACATCCATGAAGGAGATCTCGTCGTAACGGGTGGCGGTCGGATCGAGCTTGGGGTCGGCGCTGTAGACGCCGTCCACCCCCGAGTGGGTGCCCTTGCAGAGCAGCTCGGCCCCGATTTCGGCCGCCCGCAGCGCCGCCGGGGTGTCGGTGGTGAAGAAGGGGTTCCCCATGCCCGCGGCGAAGACGACGATGCGGCCCTTCTCGAGGTGCCGGATGGCCCGACGCCGGATGTAGGGCTCGGCCACCTCGGCCATGGAGAGGGCGCTCAGCACCCGGGTCGGCTGGTCCTGCTGCTCGAGCGCATCTTGGAGGGCCAGCGCGTTGATGACCGTCCCGAGCATGCCCATGGTGTCGGAGGTGGCGCGGTCCATGCCGCCGCTCTCCCCCGTCGTGCCCCGCCAGATGTTGCCGCCGCCGACCACGACCGCGAGCTCGAGCCCGCCGCCGTCCATGGCGCGCGCCATCTCCTTCGCCATGCGCTCCACCGTGGCGGCGTCGATGGTCTCGTCGGACGCGGCGGAGGCCAGAGCCTCCCCCGACATCTTCAGCACAATCCGGCGCGGTTCTCCCACGATCCGCAGCGCTCAGGCGCCGATGACGACCTGCGCGAACGACACGATGCGGGCCGAGCCGAGCATGCCGGCGATCGTCTGCTTCTCGTCGCGCACGTAGGCCTGGTCGAGCAGCACCCGCTCCTTGAACCAGCCGGTCATGCGGCCCTCGACGATCTTGTCCATGGCCGCCTCGGGCTTGCCCTCGTTGCGCGAGATCTCCGTCACGGTGGCGCGCTCGGCCGCGACGTCCGCCTCGGGGACATCGTCGCGACTCAGGTAGGCCGGCTTGGTGAACGCGATCTGCACGGCGATGTCGTGCGCCAGCTCGTCCGTGCCGCCCTCGATCACGACGGCCACGCCGTTGACGCCGCGCCCCGCCTGCTGGTGCAGGTAGGTGTCGAGCACCTGGCCGGGCTCGGCGGCGAGGCGGCGAACCCGCCCGATGGAGATGTTCTCCTTCAGCGTCGCCCGCAGCTCGTCGATGACATCGTCGAGCTCGGCCACGGCGTCCACGCCCTTGGTGGCCACCAGCGCGGCGAGGTCGTCGGCCAGGGACACGAATTTGGCGGCCTTGGCCACGAAGTCCGTCTCGCAGCGCAGCTCGACGATGGCCGCCACATCACCGGAGCGGGCCACGGCCACCGCACCCTCGGATGCCTCGCGGTCGCTCCGCTTGGCCGCGCCGGCCAGCCCCTTCATGCGGAGCTGCTTGGCCGCTTCCTCGATATCCCCGCCGCTCTCCTCGAGCGCGTTCCGGCAGTCGAGGATCCCGGCACCGGTCATCTGGCGCAGGGTCGAGACGTCCTTGGCGGTGGAGCTGGCCACGGTCAGGCCACCTCGACCGGCTCGGGGGTGGGCGTCGGGGCCGGGGTCGGTGTCGGGGTCGGCTGCGCCCGGCGGGGCCGCGGGGCCGACGGCGGGCCGCTCTCCTCGGGCGCCGGGGGCGCCATCTTGCGGCGGTGCTCGGCGATGAAGCGTCCCTCCACCACGGCGTCGGCGATCACCCGGCACATGAGCGAGCCCGAGCGGATGGCGTCGTCGTTGCCCGGGATGACGTAGTCGATCACGTCGGGGTCGCAGTTGGTGTCGACGACCGCGACCACCGGGAGGCCGAGCTTGCGGGCCTCGGTGACCGCGATGTGCTCCTTCTTGGTGTCGATGACGAAGACCGCGTTCGGCAGCCGCTCGAGGTCGGCGATGCCGCCGAGGTTGCGGCTGAGCTTCTCGAGCTCACGGGTGTGCTGCAGCGCCTCGCGCTTGGGCATGCCGTCGAAGTCGCCGGCCGCCTGCATGGTCCGCAGCTCCTGCATGCGCTTCACCCGGCCCGAGACCGTGGCGAAGTTGGTCAGCATGCCGCCGAGCCAGCGCTGGTTCACGTACGGCATGCCGCAGGCCTCGGCGTATTCGGCCACGGGGCCCTGCGTCTGCTTCTTCGTCCCCACGAACAGGATGGTGCCGCCGCCGGCGACGAGATCGCGTACGAAGGAGTACGAGGCTTCGACGCCGGTCAGGGTCTTGCGCAGGTCGATGAGATAGATCCCGTTGCGCTCGCCCAGAATGAAGCGCTTCATCTTCGGGTTCCATCGCCGCGTCTGATGGCCGAAGTGGACTCCGGCTTCCAGAAGCTGTCGCATGGAAACGACGGCCATAGAGATGTTCCTCCAGTCGGTTGCTCCCCTGGCGCCGCGCCGCCCGAGGGCCGCGACCGTGCAGTGCGCGCAGGTGATGTTGGTCGGTGCTGCTGCCCACCCCCTGGTGGGCCGAACCATCGTAGCCGCTCAGCGGGCCTTCAGCGTCCGGGGAGGCTCAGGCCCGGGGGTGGGTCTCGCCGTAGACGGCGCGCAGGCGCTCCTTGCTGACGTGCGTGTACACCTGCGTGGTGGCCAGGCTGGCATGGCCCAGGAGCTCCTGGACCACCCGCAGGTCGGCGCCGCCGTCGAGCAGGTGCGTGGCGTAGGTGTGGCGCAGGGCGTGCGGGTGGGTCGGCGAGGTGGAACGCCGGTCGAGGATGCGGCGCACGTCGCGGGGGCCGAGGCGGGCGCCCCGGCGGTTCACGAAAGCCGCTTCGGGAGGGCCCTCCATGTCGTCCCGCCCGTGCTCGAGCCACGCCCGCAGCGCGGCGACGGCGGCATCGTGCACCGGGACCCGTCGCTGCTTGCTCCCCTTGCCGAGCACGGTGACGGTCCGGCCGCGCAGGTCGATGTCGCCCCGGTCGAGACCGCAGAGCTCCGACACGCGCAACCCGGCTGCGTAGAGCAGCTCGAGGACGGCCAGGTCCCGCCGGTCAAGCGCCGTCTCCGCCGGCTCGTCGAGAAGCGCCGAGACCTCCCCGCTGGAGAGCACGCGGGGCAGGCGCCCGCCTCCGGACGGGGCGCGCAGGGACCGGGCCGGGTCGGCATCGAGGCGACCCTGCCGGAGCAGCCAGGAGAAGTAGCAGCGCAGCGCAGCCGCCTTGCGGGCGATGGTGGCCCGGGCCAGCTTGCGCGTCCCGAGCGACGCCAGGTACCGGCGCAGGTGCATGCGGTCGACGCCGTCGGGGCGCTCCACGTCGCTGCGCGCCATCCACTCGGCGAAGGCGCGGACGTCGCTGACATAGGCCGTCCGGGTGGCCGCGGCGCGGCCGCCCAGCCAGGCGGAAAATCCCGGCAGATCCCAGGCAGCCGACACGAAGGCAACGGTACCGCCCCCACGCAGGGGATCCTGGGCACTAACGTCCCCCGAGAACCTTCGGGGGGTCCGCTGGGTTCGGTGAATGGAGGACCGATGGTCTCGAGATTCGATCGTCGCTCCGTGCTGCTGGGCGGCGCGGCGGCGGCAGCGGGCGTGGCGGGGGCGGGCGCACTGGGGCTGGGACTCGACGGCATCGCCGGTGCGACCACCAACGGACCCGGACGCAACGGGGTGTCCACCAAGACCCCCAAGAAGGGCGGTTCGCTGACGTTCGGGGTGGACGCCGAGGAGTCGGGCTTCGACCCGACCCAGGCCCGCTTCGACGAGGTCGGCGTCATGTACGCCCGTACCGTGTTCGACCCGCTGACCATCGTCACGGCCAACGGCGACTGGGCCCCGTATCTGGCCCAGTCCGTCGTCCCCAACGCCTCCTACACCTCGTGGACGATCACGCTGCGCCCCAACGTGGTGTTCCACGACAGCACGCCCTGCGACGGCGCCGCCCTGGTGACCAATCTCGTAGCGCAATCCAAGTCGCTCCTGACCGGGGTCGTCATCGGCCCGACGCTGGTCTCCATCACCCAGTCCGGGCCGCTCGCCGCCACCATCACGTTCAAGTCGCCCTGGGTGCCGTTCCCGTTCTATCTGGCGGGCGGCATCGGCGGCCAGATCGCCTACATCGCCGCGCCCGCCATGCTGTCCAACCCGAACGGGACCTCGCATCCGATCGGCACCGGGCCCTTCGTGTTCAAGGAGTGGGTCCCCAACAGCCACTTCACCGCCACCGCGAACCCCAAGTACTGGCGCAAGGGCATGCCCTACCTGTCCCAGATCACCTACAAGCCCATCCCCGACGAGTCGGCCCGCGCCGAGGCGCTCAAGTCGGGCACCATCGACCTGATGATCACCGACACCCCGCAGATCATCACGCAGTTCCGGGGCAACAAGAGCTACTCCTACATCGACGACAGCACGCACGTCGCCGGGGAACCCGACATGAACTGCGTCCAGCTCAATTGCCTGGCCAAGCCGTTCAGCGACCCCAACGTGCGGCTGGCGGCGGCGATGGCCATCAACCGGAACCAGTACGCCAAGGTGATCGACGAGGGCGTGCTCCCGGTGAGCAACGGCCTCTTCGTGCCAGGCTCGCCGTACTACTCCACGACCCAGTACCCGAAGTACAACCCGACCCAAGCCGCCAAGCTGGTCAAGGCGGCGGCCAAGACCAACGGGGGTCCCATCAGCTTCACCTACGGCTCGACCAACTCGCCGGCGGCCATCCGGGCGGCCCAGTACCTGGAGCAGGCGTGGAAGCAGGTGGGTTTCGGCGTCACCACCAACATCGTGCAGCAGAACGACACCATCAACAACGCGCTGGCCGGCAAGTACCAGGCCCTGGGCTGGCGGCAGTTCGGCGCGGTCGACCCCGACCTGAATTACATATTCTGGAGCACGACCACCGTGAGCTCCGGAGCGCTGTCGATCAACATGGCCCGTAACGCCGACCCGACCGTCGAGACGGCGCTCCTGGCGGGTCGGACGAGCACCGACAAGGCCGTCCGCGAGGCCTCCTACAGGACGGTGAACAAGCGCCTCGCGCTCGACCTGCCCTACCTGTGGACCGACCGGGCGGTGTGGGCCGTCATCGGCAACCCCACCGTGCAGAACTTCAACAACCCCACCACGCCGCAGGGCACGCCGGCCTACGGCATGATCGGTGGCTCCGTCTGGCCGACCCAGATCTGGATCAGCTGAGCTGGAGGCAGATGAGCGGGCGCATTCTGGTCGTCGAGGACGATGAGCGGATCAGATCCTCCATGCGTCTCGCCCTGGAGGGCGAAGGCTACGAGGTAAGGGACGCCGCCAGCGGCGAGGAGGGGCTCGACATGTTCGCCGAGGCGCCTCCCGACGTCGCGCTCATCGATCTCATGCTGCCGGGCATGGACGGCTTCGAATGCTGCCGGGCGCTGCGGCGCAGCAGCGCGGTGCCGATCATCATCGTGACGGCGCGCTCGGACACCCACGACGTCGTGGCGGGCCTGGAGGCGGGTGCCGACGACTACGTCACCAAACCGTTCGTGGCCAAGGAGCTGGCGGCGCGGATCCGAGCCCTGCTGCGGCGCGCCCGGCCGGCGGAGGAGGAGCCCGGCGCACTCACCTTCGGCGACCTCCAGCTGCTCCCCGAGCAGGGCGTGCTCCGCCGCCTCAACGGCGACGAGGTGCACTGCACCCGCACCGAGTTCCGCCTGCTCTGCGAGCTGGCGGCCAGCCCCAACAAGGTGCTGAGCCGCGAGCAGCTGCTCGACCGGGTCTGGGGCTACGACTACTTCGGCGACGGCCGGCTCGTCGACGTGCACATCCGGCGTCTGCGCACCAAGGTCGAGGTGGATCCCGCGGTGCCCCAGCACATACTCACCGTGAGGGGCATGGGCTACAAGCTGGTGCCCTGAGGTGAGGCTGGGCATCGGCGCCCGCATCACGGCCGTCTTCGGGCTGGGGGCGCTGATCCTCTCCATCATGATGGGCGGGCTGTCCTACTTCACGACCCGCCACTTCCTCCTGGCCGGGCGGGAGACGGCCGCGCAGCACCAGGCCTTCGCCAATGCGGTCGTGATCCGCACCTCGCTTGAGACCGGCACCACCGGGTACGTCGGGCTGCTCGCCAACATCGATGCGGGGACCGACGTGCACTCCGTGCTGTTCCAGCGGTCCAAGTCCTACGCGTCCTCGCTCTCGGTCAATGCCGCCTCCATCCCTCACGAGCTCCGCACGGTCGTGCTGGCCGGCAGGGCGGCCACCCAGACCTACCGCACCCCTGAGGGGACGGCCGAGATCGTCATCGGCATCCCGGTCCCCTCCGTCCACGCCGACTACTTCGAGGTGTTCGACCTCTCCGACCTCGACCACACGCTGCGCATCCTCGGGTTGACCCTGGTCGTCGCCGGCATCATCACCACCATCCTCGGCACCGGGCTCGGCCGCTTCGCCAGCACGCGCTCGCTCCGCCCGCTGGCCGACGTATCCCGGGCGGCGGGGGCCATCGCCGGCGGGGAGCTCGACACCCGCCTCGACGCCGAGGCGGCCGATCCCGACCTGGAGGGCCTCACCAACTCGTTCAACGCCATGGTCGACCAGCTGCAGGAGCGGATCGAGCGAGAGGCCCGCTTCAATTCCGACGTGAGCCACGAGCTCCGATCGCCCCTCACCACGCTGGCCGCGTCGCTCGAGGTCCTGGAGGCCGACCGGGACGGACTCTCGCCCCGCTCGCAGCAGGCGCTCCGGAACCTGAGCGACGACCTGCGACGATTCCAGCGCATGGTCGCCGATCTTCTCGAGATGTCGCGCGCCGATGCCGGTTCGGTCGACGTCTTCCTCGAGGAGGTCAACGTCTCCGAACTGGTGCAGCGCTCGGTTGAGACGGGATTCGGGCACATGGACCGCGACGCAAATGCCGCGCCCCGGAGGTCCGCGTCGAGCCCGCCGTGGAGGGGTGGCGGGTGGGCGTCGACAAACGCCGCTTCGAGCGGGTCATGGTCAACCTCATGGAGAACGCCGACCACTACGGCGGCGGGGCGACCAGCGTCGCCGTCGCGCCGGGCCCGGACGCGCGAGGTGGAGGTGACGATCGACGACGCCGGGCCCGGCATCGACCTCCGCGAGCGCACCAAGATCTTCGAACGTTTCTACCGCGGCTCGGCGTCGGGGAAGCGCGGCACGGGGACGGGCACCGGTTTGGGCCTGGCCCTGGTGGCCGAACACATGCGCGCCATGCACGGTGAGGTCCGGGTGGAGTCCGCTCCGGAAGGGGGCGCGCGCGTTCGTGCTCACGCTCCCGGTGCTCTCCAATGGGCACGACCCCGACGACCCCGACGACCCCGACGACGACGAGGACGCGGGGGCGCAGCGTGAAGCGGCGCCTGGCCGCACTCGTCCTGCCGCTGCTCGCCCTCGTCGCGACCGGCTGCGGCATCCCCACCCAGAGCGCACCCAGCACGATGTCCAAAGTGCCCTTCGGGCTCCTCAACCCCCACCCGCCCACCACGACGACCACGCTGCCGAAGCCGACGTCTCTCGTCCCCGTGAAGGTGTTCTTCCTCAACCCGGCCTCTCAGCTCACGTCGGCGCCGCGCGTCGTGGCTGCGCCGGCGCCGCTCACCTCCATCATCACTTCGCTGCTCGCCGGACCTACCCAGGCCGAAGACCCCGGGCTCTCGACCGCCATCCCGAGCAACGTGGCCGTGCTGTCGGCCACCACGCAGGCCGGCATCGTGACGGTGAACATGAATGCGGCCTTCAGTGCGATTATCGGAACCAGCATCGAGCTCGCGGTGGCCCAGATCGTCGCCACCGTGGTCACGGAAGAGGGCCCGAACACCGGCGTCCTCTTCGAAATCGACGGACAGCGCACCCCCGTGCCGATCGCCAACGGCTCACAGGTGAGCGGGCCGGTCTACCTCCTGGACTTCCTCGGAGGGGCGGCCTGAGCGGTTCGCTCAGCCGGCGTGTTCGACGTCGCGACGCCACGGCAGCCGGGGGGCTCCCGACCACAGGTGCTCGAGGTCGTAGTACTCGCGGGTCTCCTGCAGGAAGACGTGCGCGATGAAGTCGCCGTAGTCCATCAGCACCCACGTCGCATCTTGCAGGCCTTCGACGCGGATCGGGGTGACGCCGTGCGATTCCTTGACGCCACGCTCGATCTCCTCGACGAGGGTGCGCACATGGCGCGTGTTCTGCGCACTGGTGATGACGAAGGCGTCGACCACACCGAAGAGCTCGGCCATCCCGAGAACCACCGTGTCGCGCCCGAGCTTGGCGTCAGCCAACTCGGCGGCGGTGGCCGCGGCCGCCGGTAGCTGGACGTGCACGTCCAAACCTGGCGTCAATGGAGCAACTCCAAGATGCCCACGGTGAGCCCGAACGTGGCGACCAGGATGGAGCCCCCGGCCACAGCCCAACGCCGACGCGTGCGGCGAGCCACCTTCTGCTCGGCGCGGCGGTCGGTCCGGCGCTGCGCCTGGATGGGGAACGCGCCGACACGGGGACTTTCCGACAGCTCCGTCCACCCGGCCGGCATGGCGCTCATTCAAGGCACAGCGTACAGACCGCGGCGGCGAATGCAACGGATGACGCCCCCGGGGACCATGCCGTCCACCGGCCGGCCCGCCGCCAGCAGGTCACGGACCTCCGAGCTCGACACGGGGACCTGGGGGCCGTCGACCCACTCGGCCCGCCAGCCGGGGGCGAGCACCGGGGCGGGGCCCGCCGGGCGGGAGACGACGGCCAGCGTGACCAGGCCCTGCAGGTCCTGGTGGCGGTGCCAGGAGCCGAGCTCGGGAACCAGGTCGGCGCCCACGACGAGGAAGAGCTCGACCGGATGGCCGCCGGCCCGGGCCAGGATCTCCTCGGCCGTGTCCACGGAGTAGCTGGGGCCGCCCCGCTCGATCTCGAGCCGGCTCGCCTCGGCACCCGGGATCTCCTTCGCCAGGGCCTCGGTCAGCGCGTAGCGGTCCGCCGCGGGTGAGACCTGGCGCTGCCCCGACTTCTGCCACGGGTCGTTGGCCACGACGAGGAGCAGCCGGTCGAGCTCCAGCCGCTCGGTGACGGCGCGCGCCGCGGCCACGTGGCCGTTGTGTGGCGGGTCGAAGGTGCCGCCGAAGATCCCGATCCGGGTGGGAGCCTCAGGTGCCGGCAAGTTCGGCGATCACCGGCGCCAGCGCGTCCATCTCCGCCTCGTGCACGACGATGTAGCTGAACCCGAGCTCCTCGCGGCGCTTGCGCAGCACCTCGGTGATCTCCCCGGCGGTGCCGATGAGCGCGAGCGGCGCGGAGCGCAGCTGGTCCGGCGTCAGGTCGAACAGCGGGGCCAGCGACGCCAGCACCTCTTCGGCGTTCGGGACAACCTGCACAGCAACCGTCCAACATTGGAACTCCAGGTCTCCCGCGCGCTCCCCCGCCGCCTCGCGGGCCCACCGCACCCGGTCGGTGTACTTCTCGACGACGGACTCGGCCGCCACCTCGGGACCGACGTAGCCGGCGGTGAGGCTCGGCACGATGCTCACGACGTCCGCATAGCGGCCGGCCAGCGCCAGGACGCGCCTGCTGCCGCCGCCGATCACCAGTGGCGGGCCGCCGGCTGTCACCGGCGCGGGGGTGCCGGCGGCCCCGGTGACGCGGTAGTGGTCGCCTGTGAAAGTGGCGCTGCCGTCGCGCCACATGGCGCGCATGATGGCGAGGCTCTCGCCGAGACGGGCCACGCGCACCGAGGGCTTCTCCATGGTGATGCCCGACTGCTCGTAGTCCGTCGTCATCCAGCCGGCGCCGAGGCCGAACTCGAAGCGGCCACCGCTGACGACGTCGAGGGTGGCCGCCTCCTTGGCCAGGACGACCGGGTGCCGGAAGTCGTTGTCGAGGACGAGGGTGCCGACCCGCAGCGTCGTCGTGGCCTCAGCCGCGACCGTGACAGCCACCATGGGGGCCCACTGGTCGTCGAGATGGTCCGGCACATACAGCGTGGAGTAGCCCAGGTCCTCGGCTTTCCGCGCCAGTTCCCGCCAGGCAGCCGGGGATGCGGCCTTCGACGCTTGGAGAGCGAAGCGGAAGGCGGCCATGGATGGCGATCCTACGGCGTTAACCTGTTCGGGTGACGAGCCCGACGGACACTTCCTCCTGGAGCCCCGCGTCCTGGCGGAAGTTGCCGGCGGCGCAGCAGCCGGACTGGCCCGACGCCGACGCGCTCAAGAAGGCCGAGGCGCGGCTCGCCACCGTGCCGCCACTCGTCTTCGCCGGTGAGGCCCGCTACCTGACGGCGCAGCTGGCGCAGGTCGCAAACGGCGAGGCCTTTCTCCTGCAGGCCGGGGACTGCGCCGAGTCCTTCGCCGAGTTCAGCGCCGACTCCATCCGGGACAAGCTCAAGATCATTCTGCAGATGGCGGTCGCCCTGACCTACGCGGCCGGCGTGCCGGTGGTGAAGGTGGGGCGCATCGCCGGGCAGTTCGCCAAGCCGCGCACGGCCGGCACCGAGCGGATCGGCGAGGTGGAGTTGCCGTCCTTCCGCGGCCACATGGTCAACGACGAGGCCTTCGAGGCCGAGGCCCGCACCCCGGACCCCGAGCGCCTGGTGGCCGCCTACCAGCAGTCGGCGTCGACCCTCAACCTGCTGCGGGCCTTCACGAAGGGCGGGTTCGCCGACCTGTCTCAGGTGCACCTGTGGAACCAGCAGTTCGTCGCGTCGTCCGGCGAGGGCCAGCGCTACGAGCGCATCGCGTCGGAGATCGACCGCGCGCTGCGGTTCATGGCGGCATGCGGCATCGACCTCGGCGCCGAGGAAGGCCTGCACCAGGTCGACTTCTTCACGAGCCACGAGGCGCTGATCCTGCCCTACGAGGAATGCCTCACCCGCGTGGACTCCCTCACCGGCGACTGGTACGACTGCTCGGCCCACATGGTCTGGGTCGGTGACCGCACCCGCCAGCTCGACGGCGCGCACCTCGAGTTCCTCTCGGGCGTCAACAACCCGGTCGGCGCCAAGGTCGGGCCGGACTGCACGCCCGCCGACGTCGTGGCCATCTGCGAGCGGCTGAACCCGGACCGCCTGCCGGGCCGGCTCACGCTCATCACACGCCTCGGAGCGGAGAGGACCACCGACCTCCTGCCGGCGCTGGTCCGGGCCGTGGAGGCCGAGGGCCACGCCGTGGTGTGGGCCTGCGACCCCATGCACGGGAACACGTTCACCAGCGACGGCGGGCGCAAGACCAGGCGCTTCGACGACATCCTCGCCGAGCTGCGCTCGTTCTTCGACGTCCACCGGGACGAGGGGACCTGGCCCGGAGGGCTCCACATCGAGCTCACCGGCGACGACGTCACCGAGTGCCTCGGCGGAGCCGAGGAGATTCTCGAGGTCGACCTCGGTGCCCGCTACACGACGACGTGCGACCCGAGGCTGAACGCCCGCCAGTCGCTCGACCTGGCCTTCCGCGTGGCGGAATTCCTCAGAACTTGATCCGTCGCCTGGTTCTGGCGGTCCTCGTGACCGCGCTCCCGTTGCTGGCGTTGGTCGCCGCTGCCGTCACCACGTCGGCGCCGCCTGCCGCGGCCGCCAACACTCCCGTCCCCGCCTACTGGCTGGTGGCCTCCGACGGGGGCATCTTCAGCTTCGGTGGGGCGCAGTTCTACGGTTCGACGGGCGGCATGGTGCTCAACAAGCCGATTGTCGGCATGGCGGCCACGCCCGACGGCGGGGGGTATTGGCTGGTGGCGTCCGACGGCGGCATCTTCAGCTACGGCGACGCCAAGTTCTACGGCAGCACCGGGAGCATGGTGCTCAACAAGCCGGTGGTGGGGATGGCGGCCACGCCGGACGGCGGCGGGTACTGGCTGGTGGCCTCCGACGGCGGCATCTTCAGCTACGGCGACGCCAAGTTCTACGGCAGCACCGGGAGCATGGTGCTGAACAAGCCGGTCGTCGGGATGGCCGCCACGCCGAGCGGCAACGGCTACTGGCTGGTGGCCTCCGACGGGGGCATCTTCAGCTACGGCGACGCCAGCTTCCACGGCAGCACGGGCAGCCTCGTGCTGAACAAGCCGGTGGTGGGCATGATCACCGGACCGAACGGCGGCGGCTACTTCCTCGTCGCGTCCGACGGCGGCATCTTCAGCTTCGGCACGGCGCCCTTCTACGGTTCGCTGGGCGGCCTGCCGCTTGAAGAACCCGATCATCGCCGCGGCCCCGGCCACGTCCAACGCCGTGCTCAGCGGTGGCAATGTCGGCTACTGGTTCACCGACACCGCGGGACTGGTCTCGAATTTCGGCGGGGCGAGATACTACGGATCGGCACCGTCGCCACTGAACCGCCCGATCGTCGGCATGACGGAAGCGCCCGGGAACGGGACCTTTACCGGCGGGACATACCCGCTCGGGCGCGTACGGCTACGACATCAGCAACTTCCAGTGCTCGAGCTTCCCGTCGGGGGACCACCAGATCGGCATCGTGCAGGTCGACGGGAGCTCGTCGGGGAACAGCCAACCCGTGCCTCGCCCAGGAGGCGTCGTGGGCCGGCGGCGGGTTGAACCTGTACACGTTCTTGACCTACGGGACTTCAGGCACCAGCGAGCCGGGGTGCAACGGGGACACGTCGTGCAATGCCGGCTACCAGGCCGGCCATGTCCGCCTTCGCCGACGCGGCAGACGCCGGCGCGGGCTCCACGACCATCCCGTGGTGGCTCGACGTCGAGACGAGCCAACTGGTCGGGCAACCTGGGTGAGAATGCGCAATTCGTCCAGGGCGCACTCAATGCGCTGCACGAGACCGAGGGGATCCCCGACGTCGGCATCTACGCCAGCCCCGGGGTCTGGAACGGCATTGTGGGTAACTACCAGCCGGACGTTCCCTTCTGGATGGCCGACTACCTCAGCTCACCGAGCGGACCCGGAAGTTGCGCCGACATCAGCAGGTGGCAGTCCATGGGCAAGCAGCTCCCCAGCGGGCCGCTCGAGATCGTCCAGTACGACAGCACGCAGTACGACGACGACTACGCCTGTTAGCGCCGACATCCGCTACGAATGGCGGGGACCTTTCACCAACGCGGACGTCAACGCGCTCCACGCGGAGGGGTTCGCCCACGCCGTGCTCGACATGGACTGGCGGGGTCAGGTTGAGGGTCACAGCCTCGGTTGGGTCTGTGCCACCGCCGACGGCGGGCGCCTGGTCGGCTTCGTCAATGTGGCCTGGGACGGCGGTGTGCATGCCTTCGTCGTCGACACGCTGGTGGAGCGGGGCGCTCGGCGCTCCGGGATCGGGCGCGGCCTCCTGGCGGTGGCCGAACGGGAGAGCCGCTCAGTCGGCTGCGAGTGGCTGCACGTCGATTTCGACGAGGAGCTGCGCGACTTCTATCTCGACGCGTGCGGCTTCATGCCGACCCCGGCCGGCCTGATCGCGCTGCGCTGACCTCTAGTCCGAACCGGGCTCGGGGCTCTGCCAGAAGATCTCGACGCGGGTGATCAGGCCTCGCCGGTCGATCTGGAAGAAGTACGCCTCCTCCAGGTGGAGCTCACGATCCGGATAGCCCAGGTGCTCGGTGACCCGCGCGAAGCCTGATCCGGCACCGGGGGCGTAGGTGATCCGGTGGATGTCGTTGCCGTAGACCTCGGGGACGGACTCCCGCAAGAGGTTGAGGTAGTCCGCTTTGCTGCGGACGACATCCCCCAGGGGACCGATCCGCTCGATCTGCGGTGACAGGACCATGCCGAGGCGGGCCCAGTCCCGGGCGCTGAGACAGTCGAAGAAACGTTCGATCGTCCCGCTGAACGCCGCGGCCGGGGCGTCGCCGGGGTCGCCGGGGTCGCCGTCGGCCAGGATCTCCTCCATCCGCCGGCGCAGGTCGTCGCCGTCCGCGCCGAAGGCGGCCAGTGTGGACACCACCAGGTCATCCTCCACCGCGAGCAGACCGAACAGCAGGTGCTCGGTCCCGATGTTGGACCCGCCGCGGGCCAGGAGCGCGCGGAGCGATCCCTCCAGCACCTTCTTCGCCTGGGGCGTGAAGGGGGGCGCGGAGGTTCTCGTCCCCGTCGCATCTGTCAACCTCCGCACGGCCTCGCGGGCCGGCTCCAACTCGATCCCTGCCGCGGACAGCGCCCGCGCCGCGACGCCACCGCCCTCCGCCACCAACCCCAGCAGGATGTGCTCGGGGCCGATGTAGGGATGGCCGAGCAGCCGGGCCTCCTCCTGCGCCAGGACGAGCACGCGGCGGGAGCGATCGGTGAAGCGCTCGAACACATTCCCAGCGTGCCACCTCGTCAGGCTGCCCGCGCGCCGATCGGAGGCGGCGACGTCAGCTCCGTGATCTGAGCAGCGCCAGCAACCTGGCGGCGTTGTCCTCGACCGGATCCGCCGCCTCGAGCACGAGGTCGACATCGGCCGGCAGGACCCACGAGGCCCGGGCCCGCGCGACGTGGTCCCAGTCGAGCTCGTACCAGTCCGGGATCAGGCGCTGCCGACCCTCGACACGAGAGCGGTGCAGCTCGGCATCGCGGATCGACGTCAGGATCGCGACGCTCCCTGCGCCTTCGTCGCGCGCCACCAGGCGGGTTCCCTCGACATCGGCGTCACGGGCCACGCCGTCGAGCACGACCGAAGAGCCCAGCCGGAGCTGCGAGCGCGCCAGAGCCCACAGGAGCGACCACCCGACACCACGGTGACCACGGACTCCCATGGTGTCGAGCGCGTCCTGCAGCTCGGGATAGGGGCGTAGGCCGCTCATCGCCCAGTCGTGGGCCAGCACCGGCGCGCCCAGGGCGCGGCCGGCCACGTCGGCCATGGTCGACTTGCCGGATCCCGGAACACCGGTGATCAGCACGAGGAGCATGCCGCGACCTCAGCGAGAGTCGGTGGATCAGGCGGCCGGGCAACAGTGCACGCGGCGGCCCCCTCCCGGCGACAATTCCCCAGACTATAAACCGTTCTGTTTCTAGTCTGGGGAGACGCCGCCGACATCCGACGTGTGAGTCGAGTCGGCCTGCTCCGACGATGCCCATACTGTCCCTCCGTCGTCACTCCGGCGGCCCCTTCTCCCAGACCGAGACGTGCATGGCGCTGTCGCTGGTGAACGGTTCACGCTTCCATCCGCTCCAGCGCTCGCGCAGGCGGAGCCCCGCGAGGCGCGCCATCAGATCGAGCTCGGCCGGCCAGACGTAGCGGAAGGGCATGGTGAAGGTGCCCGACCGACCGTCACCCACCCAGTAGTGGTGCGAAACACCGAGCTGCCGGGCCACGTCGATCGTGTCGAAGCCGAGCCGGTCCGGTGTGACGGTGAAAGCCAGCGCCGTCTCCCCCGGCGCCAGCCGCCGCAGCGGCGGCACCGCCACCTCAATGACGAAGCAGCCGCCCGCCTCGAGATGGCGCCCGACGTTGGCGAAGCAGGCCACCTGGTCGTCCTGGCTCGTCAGGTTCTCGATCGTGTTGTAGACGAGATAGGCCAGCCGGAAGGTCCCCTCCACCACAGTGGTGGCGAAGTCGCCGATGGTGACCCCGATCGATTCCGCACCGGGTTTTGCCTGCAACTGGGCCACCATGTCGGGCGACAGGTCGATGCCCTGCACCGGCACGCCACGCGCCGCCAACGGCAGCGCGATCCGGCCCGTGCCGATGCCGAGCTCGAGAGCCGCGCCGTTGCCGGCGAGCTCGAAGAGGAAGTCGACCGTCGCCCCGACGAGGCCCGGATCGAACATGACCGTCGAGTCCGCGTCGTAGTTCTGGGCGATGGGCCCGTCGAAGTAGTTCTTGCGCACGGGCCCACTGTGCCAGGCCGGAGAGCTCGCCCTCGTTAGTTGGTCTTGACCACCAGCACGGCGCAGTGCGCGCCGTGGGCCACCGAGTTCGGCACGCTGCCGAGATAGCGGCGCTGCATGCCCTTGCTCCCCACGACGATCAGGTCCGCCCCCACCTCCACCGCCGTCGAGAGGATCACGTCGTCGGGGTTGCCCTGGGCACCGTGTGCCTCGGCCACGAGCCCTTCCCCGAACTTCTCGATGGCGGCCTGTCCTACCGCCCGGGCGGCCTCCTCGGCGAGGGCCTGCCCCGCACCGGTGTCGACCATGGCCACGCCCGCCATGGCACCCATGCCCGGATTCGGCGCACGGAAGGCCGACACGATGTGCAGCGTCGCACCCAATGAGCGGGCCAGCTCCGCCGCGGCCTGGACTGCCTTGTCGGCAGTGGCGGAACCGTCTGTGCCGACCACCAGTGTCTTGTACATCGTCGTCCCCTTTTCGCCGGAGCGATCAGCGTACCCCGGCCGCACCGAGCAGCCGCCGGGGTCAGCCGTCCAGCGCTCCGTAGGCCGCCTCCCAGAACTCGACCATGTGCGCCGGTGCCGCCGGCGAGGTCATCGCCCGTGTCGACAGCACGATTCCGGTGAGCCCGTAGTCGGGATCGGTGGTCCACAGGGTGCCGGTGCCGCCGTTCCAGCCGTAGCCCGAAGGTTCGGGTGGTCCGGTGCGTGAGGGTCCCGGCGCCGCCATGCCGTACCCCCAGCCACCGTGCACGCCGAGGAAGATCGGCGCCGAGGCCCGCTGGGCCTCGGTCAGGTGGTTGCGGGTCATCGCTTCCACCGCCGCCGACGACAACAGCGGCTGCCCGTCGTGCCTCCCGTTGGCCACGAGCATGGAGACGAAGGCCCAGTAGTCGTCGAGCGTCGAGACGAGCATGCCCGCCGCGTTGGCCATGGCCTGCGGCGTGTTCCACCAACCGCCCGACGGCGGGTCCAGGACGTCGAGGCCACCGGAGTCGTCGGGCAGGTAGGCCGTGGTGAACCGGCCCTGCTTCTCGCCCGCCACGCTGAACGAGGTGTCCACCATGCCGAGAGGGTCGAAGAGGCGCTCCCGCAGGAACACTTCGAGCGGTTGCCCGGTCGCCCGTTCCAACAGGATGCCCAGCACCTGCGCGCCGGTGTTGTAGCGCCACGCCTCCCCCGGCTGGTCGAGCAGCGGCAGGGTGGCGAAGCGGGCGATCCACTCGTCGGACCCGAAGGGCGGCGGCGGCCAGGGCGGGCCGAGCGTCATGAGGTCCAGCTCGGCCTCCGCGTCCTGAATGGGATAGGTGCCCGGCGGGGCCATGATGATCCCGAAGCCCAGGCGGAACGTCAGCAGGTCCTCGAGGGTGATGGCGCGTGTGGCGGGGACGGTGTCGTCGAGTGGGCTCTCCAGGCTGCGCAGCACCCGCCGGCCCGCCAGCTCCGGCAGCAGCACGTCGACGGGATCGGACAGCGACAGCACCCCGTCGTCCACCAGGAGCATGGCGCCCGCAGCCGCCACCGGCTTGGTGAGCGAGGCGATCCGGAAGATGGCGCCGCGGCGCAGCGGCGCCGGATCGCCCAGTGCCGCATGCCCGAGCACCTCGGTGTGGACGTCGTCTCCCCGCGCCAGCAGCGCGACCAGTCCCGGGACCTGCCCGCTCTCGGTGTGCGCGGCCAGCCGGTCGTGCAGGCGCCGCAACCCGGCGGCGTCGAGGCCCGCGCTCATGCGGGGCCGTGCCGTCGGAGGGCCATGCGCCAGGACGTTAGCGGTAGCGTGCCCCCATGGCGGCTCTCGAAGACGTCGAACGGATGGTCGCGGACCTGCCCGAGGTGACCGAGGGAGCACGGCACGGCCACCGGACGTGGTTCGTCGCCGGCAAGGCCTTCGCCTGGGAACGCCCGTTCTCCAAAGCCGACCTCAAGCGGTTCGGCGACACGGCTCCGCCGACCGGACCGATCCTCGCCCTGTGCACCGCCGACCTGGCCGACAAGGACGCCCTGCTGGCCACCGGCACCAAGGGGTTCTTCACCATCCCGCACTTCGACGGCTACGCGGCCGTCCTCGTGCAGCTACGGACGGTCACCAAGAAGCCGTTGCGTGAGGCGATCGAGGATGCCTGGCTGGCCGCCGCGCCCGAGCCCCTCGCCCGTACCTTCCTCGGCGACGCCTGAGCTCGATCCCCCCTCGAGCGCCCGGGGCACCCCGCAGGAGTCGTTGAAGCGCAACAGGACGAAGCGGTCCTCGGAGGGCACCCACTCCCACTCGGTCATGGACGCGTGCACGATGCGCACCCAGCCCCGCCGGTAGACCTCCGGCGACACCCCGAGGAAGGCGATCATCGTGGCCTCGATCACCCCGGCATGGACGGCCGCCACCACCAGCTCACCGGGGTGCTGGCGCAGCACGTCACGCACCGCGTCCGAGGCCCGCACCACGAACTCGGACCAGCTCTCGCCGCCCGGTGCGATGGGTACGGTGGGGTCGTTGTCCCAGTCGGGCACGCCCAGGGCCCCGACCATCTCGGTCCACTCCAGGCCGTCGGCGGCACCGGGGTGCAGCTCGCAGAGGTCACAGCGCTCCCGAACCGGGCCGAGGGCCGTCGGTCCCGGGCCCACAACCGGCCGGAGGCGCTCCGCCGTCTCGGTGGCCCGGGGCAGCACCGAGGAGTAGAGCGCCGTCGCCTCGCGCAGCTCGCCGCTCTCGTAGAGCCGGTCGGCCAGCGCGGCGACCTGCCGGCGTCCCAGGTGCGTCAGCCCGGTGCACCCCTTGGGCCCGCCGATGACGTGGTTGACGTTGCACTCCGCCTCGCCGTGGCGCACCAGCACGATCCGTGACGCGCCCTCCTCGGGAGGGAAGATCCGCAGGACCCCCGCGTGGGTGCGCTCGTCGTCCTCGTCAGCCGGGCTGACCTCGTCGCCCACGGTCACGCCAGGTTGCCGACGAAGCGCTCGAGCTGGCGCAACGTCCGGCACTCCACGACGTCGTCGCAGTGGGCGGCGTACTCGCCCACAATGGAGTCGCCCGAGCCCCAGTAGTCCCGCGGCTCGGGGTTGAGCCAGAAGACGTGGCGCGCCCTGGCCTGCAGGTCCTCGAGCACCCACGAGGCCGACGCGTGGTAGTTGTTGCGGGCGTCGCCCAGGAGCAGGACGCTCGAGCGCGAGGTCACCTGGTCGCCCCAGCGCCGGTGGAACTCGGTCAGCGCGTGCCCGTAGTCGGAGTGGCCGTCGACCCAGATGACGTCGGCCTCCAGGTTGATGCGGGCCACCGCCTCGGCGGGGTCGACCACGCCCTCGAAGAACCGCGTCACCTCGTCGATCCCGTCCACGAAGACGAAGCTGCGCACCTTGGAGAACTGCGACGAGATGGCGTACACGAGGTGCAGGGTGAAGCGGGCGAAGCTCGCCACCGACCCCGAGATGTCCGCGATGACGAAGATCTCGGGCTTGGACGGCCGCGGGTGCCGGAAGCGGGGCTCAATGGGCACGCCACCCGTCGAGAGCGAGCGCCGCATGGTGGCGCGGAAGTCCAGGGGGCCCTTGCGGCCGTGCCGCCGCTTGCGGGCCAGGCGGACCGCGAGCTTGCGCGACAGCGGCTGGAGCACCCGGTGCAGCATGGCCAGCTCCTCGCGGGTGGCGTGCATGACGTCGATGTCCTCGGGCAGCGGCTTGCGCACGGAGCGGGCCAGCGCCTCGGCACCCCGGTCCTCGACGAGGCGCCGGCGGATCTCCGTCTCGACCGAGCGGCGGAACTTCTCGATGCGCGCCTTGAACTCGTCGGCGGCCAGACGCTCCTCCAGATCGGTGAGGGAGCCGCCCGCCGCACCCGCCTGCGCCTGGCTCATCAGGCGCTCCAGGACGGCGTCGAGGTCGAGGTTCCGCAGCGTGCGGTAGAGGTAGTAGGTGCCGCCGACCGGGCGACCGGGCTCCATGCCGGCGTAGCGGTCCACCGCGTTGCGGGCCACCATGTTCATGAGCCCGGCGTCGGCCGAGAGCAGCGACTTGAAGAGCATCTCGGCCAGCTCCTCGGGCGTCATGCCCTCGCCGCCACCACCGCTCTGCCACGAGCGCCGCTGGCCCTGCGCGCCGCCCTGCCCGGACTGCTCGCCGTCCAGCTCGTCGCCCTCGGCGCCGTCCTCCTCGCCCTCCGCTCCGCGGCCACCACCGGTCCGGACGGCGAAGAACACCTCGAAGGCCGTCTCGAAGGCCCGCCAGTGCGAGGACGACTTCACCAGCGTGGCGGCCAGCGCGTACTTCAGCGCCTCGCGATCCTCGAGCGGGATGTGCTTGACCGCCTCGGCGGCATCGAGGTGCTCGGTCAGCGAGACGGGCAGCCCGGCGCGGCGCAGCTCGGTGACGAAGCCGGAGAGGAGGTCGAGCACGACGCCCTCAGCTCGGCGAGGCCGACAGCAGCTCCTTGGAGGCCCGCTCGATGTCGGCTTGGTACTTCAAAAGGATGTGCAGCGTCTCCTTGGCGCCGGCGGCGTCGATCGTCTCGACACCGAGCAGCACGAGCGTGCGGGCCCAGTCGATCGTCTCGGAGACCGATGGCAGCTTGCGCAGCTCGAGGGTACGCAGCGAGCGCACGATGCGCGCCACCTGGTCGGCGAGCTCCTCGCTGATGCCGGGCACCTTGGTGCGCACGATCTCGCGCTCGCGCTCGAGGTCGGGGTAGTCGATGTGCAGGTACAGGCAGCGGCGCTTGAGCGCCTCGGAGAGCTCGCGGGTGTTGTTGGACGTGAGGAACACCATGGGCAGCTGGGTGGCCCGCACGGTGCCGAGCTCGGGGATCGACACCTGGTACTCCGAGAGGATCTCGAGCAGCAGCGCCTCGGTCTCGAGCTCCACCCGGTCGACCTCGTCGACGAGCAGCACCACGGGCTCGGTGGCCCGGATCGCCTCGAGCAGGGGCCGGGTCAGCAGGAAGTCCTCCGAGAAGATGTCCTCCTCCAGCTCGGACCAGCTGGGGCCCTCCTCCTCGGCCTTGCCGTGCTCCCCCGCCTGGATCCGCAGCAGCTGCTTGCGGTAGTTCCACTCGTAGAGTGCCTTGGACTCGTCGAGCCCCTCGTAACACTGGAGGCGGATCAGCCGCGCGCCCGTGAGCTCGGCCACCGACTTGGCCAGCTGCGTCTTGCCGGTCCCTGCCGGCCCCTCCACCAGCACCGGCTTGGCCAGCCGGTCGGACAGGTAGACGACGCCGCTGATGGACTCGTCAGCCAGGTAGCCGACCCGGGCGAGGCCGCCCCGGACCGCGTCCAGGGACTCGAACCGGGGGGGACCGCTTTCCGGCAGCCCCAATGCTGCGTTGCCCTGGCTCACCGGCGCACCTGCCCGTCACCACGCACGATCCACTTCAACGTCGTCAGCTCCTTCACTCCCATCGGTCCTCGGGCATGCAGCTTCTGGGTGGAGATCCCCACCTCCGCGCCGAGCCCGAGCTCGTCGCCGTCGACGAAGCGCGTCGAGGCGTTCACCAGGACGGCGGCCCCGTCCACCTCGGCCACGAAGCGGTCGGCCACCGCCACGTCCGAGGTGACGATCGCCTCGGAGTGCCCCGAGCTGTAGCGCGCGATGTGCTCGATGGCCTCGCCCACGTCGTCGACCATCCCGATCGCCACCACCGGGCCCAGGAACTCGGTGGCGAAGTCGCTCTCGAGCGCCGGCACGGCGTCGGGCACGTGGGCCCGCACGCGCTCGTCGGCCCGGATCTCCACCCCCGCCGCCGCCAGCGAGGCCGCCAGCCGCGGCAGGAAGTCCTCCGCCACCGCCGCGTGCACCAGGATCGTCTCGACCGCGTTGCAGACTCCGAAGCGGTGCGTCTTGGCGTTGACGGCCAACTCGTGGGCCATGGCCAGGTCGGCCGCCCCGTCGATGTAGATATGGCAGTTCCCGTCACCGTCGAGCACGTACGGCACGGTGGCGTGCTCGACGAGGGACGCGATCAACGCCTGCCCACCCCGCGGGATCAGGCAGTCGATGAAGCCGCGCAGCTGCATGAACGCGGTCGCGGTCTCGTGCGACGTGTCCTCCACCAGAGCGACGGCATCCTCGGGCAAGCCCGCCTTCACCGCGGCGCGCCGCAACACCGCCACGATGGCCCGGTTGGAGTCGATGGCCGACGACGAGCCCCGGAGGAAGGCGGCGTTCCCGGCCTTGAGGCACAGTCCGGCGGCGTCGCTGGTGACGTTGGGCCGGTTCTCGTAGATCACCCCGACCACGCCGAGCGGGACGCGCACCCGCGAGACCCGGAGGCCGTTGGGCCGCACCCATCCTTCGGTGACCTCCCCCACCGGGTCGGGCAGGTCCGCCACCTTGCGCAGGCCGTCCGCCATGCCCCGCACCCGGTCCTCGGTCAGCCGCAGCCGGTCCCGGGCGGCCTCCACCATGCCGGTGGCTGCTGCCCGCTCGAGGTCCGACCGGTTGGCCTCCACCAGCGCCGCCCATTCCTCCTGGAGAAGGTCGGCGGCCAGGCGCAGCGCGTCGTCGCGCACTGAGCTCGGCGCCCTCGCCACCACCCGGGCAGCCGAGCGGACGCGGCCCGCGAGCTGCTCCAATACCGGCGAGGTCATCGGGTCAGGTTACAAGGACCAGGTCGTCCCGATGGACGACGACCTGGCTGCGCCGCCCCATCCATTCGCCGGCCCGCTCGGCATGCACCCGGACCAGGCCCTTGGCGAAGACGGCCCCGTCGGGACCGGCGATCTCGACCGCGTCGTCCGGTCGGAAGCCGCCGGTGACCCCGGAGACCCCGGCTGCCAACAGCGACCGCCCGCGGCTGGTCAGTGCCGCCCGCGCGCCGTCGTCAACGGTGAGGCTGCCGGAGGATCCCAGCGCGAAGGCGATCCACAGCTTGCGGGCCGACAGTCGGCTCTGCCGAGCCCGGAACACCGTCCCGACGCCGGCTTCCCCGGCCAGAGCGGCGGCCAGGACGCCGGGCCGCCCGGCGTCGGCGATCACCGTCTGCACGCCGGACCAGGTGGCGATCTTGGCCGCCGCCAACTTCGAGGCCATGCCGCCGCTTCCCATGGTGCTGCCGGGCCCGCCGGCCAGGCGCTCGAGCTGGTGATCGATCTCCACGACCTCTTCGATGAGTGACGCCTCGGCGTCCTGCCGCGGGTCGGCCGTGAGCAGGCCGGGCGCATCGGTGAGCAGGACGAGGAGCTGGGCGCCCACCAGGTGGGCGACCAGGGCGGCCAGCCGGTCGTTGTCGCCGAACCGGATCTCCTCGTCGGCCACGGCGTCGTTCTCGTTCACCACCGGGACCACCCCCAGGTCGGCCAGGTGGCGCAGCGTCCCGCGTGCGTGCAGGTACTGCGTGCGGTGCACGAAGTCGAGCGGGGCCAGCAGCACCTGGCCGGCCAGGACGTCGTACGGCTCGAAGCCGTCCTGCCACATCCGCATCAGGCGGTGCTGGCCCACCGCCGACACGGCCTGCAGCACGGCGGGATCCGACGGCCGCCTCCGGCCTTGGTCGAGCGCGTCCCAGCCGGCGGCGATGGCCCCGGACGTGACGACGACCACGGTGTGCCCGGCGGTACGCGCCGCAGCCAACTCCCCGCACAGCCGGCTCACCGTCTCCGCCGTCACCGAGGACGAGCCCACCTTGACGACGGCGATCACTCCTCGTCGCCCCAGGTGAACGTCATGGCGCCGACCGTGACGTCGTCTCCGTCGCGGGCACCGGCCCGCGCCAGGGCGCGGTCGACGCCGAGGCGCCGCAGCCGCCGCACCACCTCGGACTGCGCACCTGCGTCGTTGAGGTCGGACAAGGCGACGGCCCGCTCGGCCGCGCGCCCGTGGACGACCCAGGCACCCGTGCCGGCGCGCTCCACGGCGACACCTTCGGGGATGGGCCGGTGCACGACGATCTCGCTCGCGGCGGAGACGGACTCTTCCGTCCGCGCCTCCTGCACCAGCGGGCCGAGGCGTTCCACCAGCGCGCCCACACCGGCTCCGGACGCCGCCGAGAGCACCATCTCGCAGACGCCTTCATCGTCGGCACCCATGTCGCCCTTGCTGCCCACCACGATCCGCGGGCGCTCGAGGAGCTCGGGCCGGTACGAGCCCAGCTCGGACAGCAGCACGCGTCGCTGCTCCGAGGGCGCCACACCGCCGGCCTCGGGCGCGCCGAGGTCGAGGAGCACGACGAGCACCCGGGCACGCTCGATGTGGCGCAGGAACTGGTGCCCGAGCCCTTTGCCCTCCGCGGCGCCCTCCACCAGGCCGGGGATGTCGGCCATCACGAACTGTGTCCCGTCGCGCACGCCACCGACCCGGACGACGCCGAGATGCGGCTCGAGGGTGGTGAAGGGATAATCGGCGATCTTGGGCTTGGCCGCGGACACCGTGGAGATCAACGTCGACTTCCCGGCGTTGGGAAAGCCGACCAGCGCCACGTCGGCCATCAGCTTGAGCTCCATGTCGAGCCAGAACTCCTGCCCCTTCTCGCCTTGTTCCGCGAAGGCCGGCGCGCGCCGGCGGTTGGAGAGGAAGCGGGCATTGCCCCGGCCGCCCTGGCCGCCCTCGGCCACCATGAACCGTGCGCCCTCCGCATCGAGGTCGCAGACCACGGCGCCACTGCGTTCCCGCACGACGGTGCCGACCGGCACCGGCACCACCAGATCCTTGCCCCGGGCGCCGTGCCGCTTGGAGCCCGAGCCGTGGACCCCGTCGGTGGCCCGCCGGAACGGGTGGTCCCGGAAGCCGAGCAGCGAGGCCTGGTTCACGGAGGCGACGAGCCAGACGTCGCCGCCGTGGCCGCCGTCTCCGCCGTCGGGCCCGCCGCGGTCCACGTGGGCCTCCCGACGCCACGACACCGCCCCGGCTCCCCCGTCCCCGGCGCGCGCGTGCAGCTGGGCCTGGTCGACAAAGCCGGGCATGGCGCGAAAGCCTACGAGCCGAGCAATCGGCGGGCGCGCTGACCCACCTCGGCGCGGGCGCGCCCACCGTCGATGGTGGTGCAGCGACCCTCCTCGACGACCGGCGCGCCGCCCACCCAGACATCGGTCACCAGATACCCGGCCCCCGCCCACACGAGGTGGCCCAGCAGCTCGGCGTCGCTCAGCGCAGGGGTGAAGCGGGCGTCGTCGGTGCGCAGCCGGATGAGATCGGCCGGCCGGCCCACCTCGAGCGCGCCCACGGCGAGGCCGAGGGCCTCCCCGCCGCCGCGGGTGGCCAGGCGAAGCGCCGTCGCGGAGCTCACGACGTCGGGGTCGCCGGCGACGGCCCGGGCGAGCAGCGGCGCCAGCCGTAGCTCGTCCCACAGATGCAGGTCGTCGTTGGAGGCCGGGCCGTCGGTGCCCAGGCCGACCCGGACGCCGCGGTCGAGCAGCGCCCGCAGCGGGGCGATGCCCGAGCCGAGCTTTCCGTTGGAACCGGGACAGTGCGCCACGGCCACGTCGTGACCGGCCAGCAGCGCCAGGTCATCCTCGTCCAGCCACACCGCGTGCGCCGCCAGCACCCGGCCCTCGAGGACTCCCTCGGACGCCAGCAGCGCCGGTGCGCTCATGCCGTAGCGCTCCTGCACCACCTTGCACTCGGCCGCCGTCTCGGAGAGATGGATCTGCAGCAGGGCGTCGCGCGCCGCGCCTCACCCGCGATGGCGCGCAGCGCTTCCGGTGGGACCGTGTAGGCCGCGTGCGGTCCGAAGCCCACCTGGAGCCGTTCGTCCTTCCCCGCCGTGGCGTCGGCCACCGCGCAGGCTCCCGCCAGCAGCGCCTCCCAACTGCTCCCGGGACCGGCGTCGGGCACGTCGAAGATGGCCGCGGTATACACGGCGCGGATGCCGGCGTCGAGCACGGCGTCCACCACGGCGTTCGGGTGGCGGTACTGCTCACACGTGGTGGTCACCCCGTTGCCCAGCAGTTCGGCCGCGCCGAGCAGCATGCCCCAGTACACGTCCTCGTCCGTCAGGTGCGCCTCGCGGGGCCAGACGGATTCGTTCAGCCAGCGATCCAGCGGCAGTCCGTCGCCCGCACTGCGCAGGAGCGTCATGGGCGAGTGTCCGTGGCAGTTGACCAGGCCCGGCATGAGCAGGCCCCCCAACCGGCGCACCACGGTCCCCGACGCGGCCGGGACCTGCCACGGGTCCCCGACCCAGGAAATGCGGCCGTCGTCGATCTCGACCGCGCCCGGCGCCAGCACCCTGTCGTCGGCGTCGACGGTGAAGACGGCATCGGCCTCCAGCCGCAGGGTCACGGGGCCCCGACGTACAGCCGGTCGGAGAGATCGCGCGAGACACGGATGGACCCGGCGCCACCTTCGACCGTCACCTCCACGTTGCCCTCGCGATCGCGGCCGGCCACCCGGGCGACGACGCCCGGGATGAAGCCGCCCTCGTCGAGCAGGGTGAGCGAGCCCAGGTTCAGCTCCACCTCCTCGCTGATACGGAAGAGCCGCACCCGCTCGCCGGCGTCCACATCGGCCAGCGGTCGCACCGTGACCGCCGGCGCCGGGGAATGCGACCCCGGGATCGGGTTGCCATGCGGGCAGGTGGCGGGGTCGCCCAGCAACTCCACCAGGCGGGCCTCGACATCGTCGGAGATCACGTGCTCCCAGCGGCCCGCCTCGCGGTGCACCTTGTGCCACTCGAGCCCGATGACGTCGACCAGGAGGCGCTCGGCCAGCCGGTGCTTGCGCACGACCTTCTCGGCCAGCGCCTGCCCGCTCTCGGTCAGCGACAGCAGCCGGCCCTCCCGCGTCACGTACCCGTCCTCCCGGAGCCGGTCGAGCATCTCGGACACCGACGGAGCGGAGCGGCCCAGCCGCTCCGCGATGCGAGCCTGGATCACAGGCACGCCCTCTTCGGCCAGCGACAGCATGGTCTCGAGGTACTCCTCGACGGGCGGGTGGTACTCCTGCGGTTGGCGGGCCGCGGCGCGGCGCTCAGTCATCGCAGTGGTCGGGCGAGGGCGGCACGTCGAGCGCGGGGTTGCGATCGAAGAACCCGAACGGGATCAGCGTGAACCCGGTGTACTCGACCGGCATGACGGGCCAATCCTCCGGCCGGGGGATGTGGGTGACGCCGAACGAGTGCCACAGCACGAGGTCGGTGTCGACGAGCGGGCGGTCCTCCGCCGTCCAGGCCGGCAGGCCGGCCCCGCCGGCGTGCTGGTTCGGGTAGTCGCCCGCAGCCCGCCGTTCTTCGGGGTCGAAGGGCGTGACCCACAGGTTGTGCGACGCGAAGGCCGCGCGGCGCCCGACGCTGGATGTGGGATCGGCCAGCAGCGTGGGCGTGGAGCCCGGCAGCAGCTTGTAGGCGGTCGGCTCCCCGACGCCGTTGCGGCAGGAACGGTTGGCGATGCGCCAGGTGCGGCTGCGCGCCGGATCGACATCGCGCCGGGCGACCAGTTCGCTTTCCAACAGCGTTGCCGTGGTGCCGAAGGCGTTCCCCCAGGGATTCTCGGCGCTGCCCGGCGCGCCCGTGCGCAGGGCATCGACCTCGTAGACCGCGTTGTCGGGGCCGTCGACCTCCATGTCGAGCCGCACGTTGAAGAGATGCTGGTGATACGGCGCGGCGAGGCCGGGGGCGATCATGCTGGCGTGGTCGCCCGCCTCGTCGTCGGCCACCGCCATCGTCGACATGATCCCCGACAGCTTGACCTCGAGCTGCATGGTGCCGTCGAGGTAGAAGTACCAGTAGAACCCGTACTCGTAGTTCCCCACCGTGGCGATGGAGCTGACCACCAGCCGGCGCGACCGACGGACCTCTGTGCGCCCCGACACCATGTCGACGTGCTTCCAGAGGATGCCGTAGTCCTCCTCGTGCATGCAGATGGCCTTGGGGCGCGTGCGCGGCTTGCCACGCTCGTCGGCGAAGACGTCGTCGAAGTACCGGATCTCGCCGAGGCAGTCGCAGCCGACGGTGAGCGAGTTGGCCATGCGACCCAGGCCCCATTCGCCGGCGTCGAACGCGCTCTTCCAGGCGTGCATCGGCCCCGGGTGCCCGTAGGGGACGACCATCTCGCTGACCGAGGCCCGGTACACGATGGGACGGACCCGGCCACCGTCCTCGTAGCCGACCGTCCACAGCACGAGGCCCTCCAGCGGATCCATGCCGATCCGCATCGACCACTTCTGCCAGCGCACGAGGTTGCCCTCCACCTCGAAGCTCGGGCCTTCGGGCTGGGTGATCTCCAACGGCTTCAGGTCCGTGCGCAGGGGCCCGTTGTCCTCGGGGTAGTAGCTCCCGTGCTTGGGGGGGATGGGCACGACCCCCGTGTCGAGCACCTCGAGCACCTCGCCCCGACCCATGTCGACGAAGGCCAACAGGCCCTCGAGTGGCCGGGCGTAGCCGTTGTCGTCCTTGGACTCGCGCAGATAGGCCAGGCAGCGGGTGATCCGGCGGCCCTCCTCGTGGCCCAGGCCGAACGTGCCGGCGGGCCAGGGGTCGATCTGCACCAGCGAACGGTCGACGACACCGCGCCGATCGAGCGCGGCGTTCCATTCCGGGTTCTCGTGCAACGCCGCCAGCACCATGATCGACTCCTCCATCTGGAGCGGTGGGCGGACGTCGCGCACCACCTCCCAGCGGTCCACCTCGCCGCGGGTGACCGAGACGACGGCCTCGACCACGTCGGCCTCGGGGCCCTCCAGGAGGACGAGGCGAAGCCGGCGGTCGACCGCCGCCTCCTCCCCCGCGTCGACGGCGCGCACTAGCTCCTTGGGGGGGTCGCACAGGCCGACATAGGCGAAGCGCAGCGCCTCGGCGGGCACCGCCGATCGGCCGCTGGCGAAGACGATCTCGCGGGCGGCGATGATCTCGGCCCCGTTGACGGGTGCCAAGGGGTGCGGGGCGGGAGAGGTGGGAGAAAAGGGCATGTCCGGTCGATGTTACGTGGCTGGAGGCGGATCACCCCCTACCATCGCCCCATGGAGGATGCCGCCGTCCGGGCAGCGCAGAGCGCCCGGGAACTGGCCCGCCGGCTCGGGACCGAGCACCACGACGTGCTCGTGCTCCTCGGCAGCGGACTCTCGGGGACCGCCGAAGCCCTTGGTGGGGACGAGGATCCGGTCCCCCTCGACACCCTCCCCTTCTTCCCGCCCTACACGGCCGACGGTCACCGGGCCCACGCCTGGTCGGCCTCCCACGACGGGCTCCGGATCCTCGTCCTGGGCGGGCGCTGCCATCTTTACGAAGGGCTGACACCCGTGGAGGTGGTCCACCCCCTGCGCACGGGCGTCGCCCTCGGTTGCACCACCGTGATCCTCACCGCTGCGGCCGGCGGCATCCGTGACGATCTCGCCACCGGGTCCCTCATGGTCGTCGAGGACCACCTCAACCTGACCGGCCGCAGCCCCATTGTCGGCCCGGACTTCGTCGACATGACCGACGCTTACGCACCGACGCTGCGTGCCTTGGCCTTCTCGGCGCCGGAGCCCGCCGCCTCGGTGCTGGCCGCCCGGCCCGGTGTCTACGCCCAGGTGCCGGGCCCCCAGCTCGAGACGCCGGCCGAGATCCGGATGCTGCGCACCGCCGGCGCCGACGTGGTCGGAATGTCCATGGCCCTCGAGACGATCGCCGCCCGCCAGGCCGGGGCGGCCGTTCTGGGGCTGGCCCTGGTCACCAACCCGGCCGCCGCGTCCGACGCCACCATCGACGTGGCCGCCATCTCCGACATCGGCACCGCCGCGGCGCCGGACGTGGCCGCCGTCGTCCGCCACGTCGTAGGCTTGCTGGCGTGACCGACCCCGTGACGCCCATCGGCGTGGACCATGTCGCCATCAACGTCGGTGACGTTCCGGACGCGATCGAGTTCTACACCGACAAGATCGGACTGGTGCAGAACTTCACCCGCCCGGACTTCGGCTTCGCCGGGGCCTGGCTGGACACCACCAACGGGCAGCAGATCCACCTGATTGAGGCCGCGGTGCCCAACAACGTCGGCCAGCACTATGCCCTGGCCTTCCACGACCTGGAGGCCGTGGTTGCAGAGTTGCGGACCCGGGGACTCCAGGTGAGCGACCCGGTCGCGGTGGGGACGACTGGTCGCCGGCAGGCGTTCACGGCCGACCCCTGGGGCAACGGGATCGAGCTGCACCAGCGTCCCGCCTGAGGACGGGCCGCGTGGACCTCGTCTAGCTCGTGAGGACGCTGACCTGCTTGCGGCCGCGCCGCTCGCCGAACTTCACGACGCCGTCCGCGGTGGCGAAGAGCGTGTCGTCGCCACCTCGCCCCACGTTCGAGCCGGGATAGACCTTCGTCCCCCGCTGGCGCACGATGATGGATCCGGCGGTGACCGCCGTGCCGTCGAAGCACTTCACGCCGAGGCGCTGTGCGTTCGAGTCACGTCCGTTGCGGGTCGACCCGCCGCCCTTGGTCTTCGACATGTCGGACTCCTAGCCTGCCGCCGTGATGGCGGTGATCTCCAGCGTGGCGTAGTGCTGGCGGTGGCCCCACCGGCGGCGCTGGTTCGACTTGTTCTTGTAGGTCATGGCGTTGATCTTGGGGCCCTTCTCCTCGCCGACGACCTTGGCCTTGACGGTGGCGCCGGACAGCTGCTCGGGCGTGGCCAGCACGGTCGAGCCGTCGACCACCAGGACGGGCTCGAGGGACACCTCGGCGCCGACGGGCTGACCCAGCAACTCGACGCGGACGCGCTGGCCCTCGGCGACGCGCTCCTGCTTCCCTCCGGACCTGATGACGGCATACATAAGGGCGAGATCCTAGCGCAGGACCGAGTCGTCCAGGGTCACGCCCCGGCCGCCGCAGATGGCGCACTCGGTCGAGAGCGTCTCGAGCAGGCCCTCCGAGACCCGCTTGCGAGTCATCTCGACCAGCCCCAGCTCGGAGATGTCGAAGACCTGGGTGCGGGTCTTGTCCCGGGCCAGCGTGTTGCGCAGAGACGCGGCGACCTTGTCCCGGTTCTCCCGGATCTCCATGTCGATGAAGTCGATGACGATGATGCCCCCGATGTCACGCAGGCGGAGCTGACGGGCCACCTCCTCGGCGGCTTCGAGATTGTTGCGGAAGACGGTCTCCTCCAGGTTGGTCTTGCCCACGTTCTTGCCCGTGTTCACGTCGATCACGGTGAGCGCCTCGGTGCGCTCGATGATCAGCGAGCCCCCCGACGGCAGCCATACCTTGCGGTCGAGCGCCTTGTGGAGCTGCTCGTGCACGTGATAGCGCTCGAAGATGGGCAGGCCCTCGACCTCGGGGTCGTAGTACTCGACCCGGTCGGAGAGCTCGGGGCTGACGGCGCGCACGTAGTCGCGCACCTGCTCGAAGAGCGCCAGGTCGTCGATCACCACACCCCGGTACTCGGGGTTCAGCTCTTCGCGGAGGATCCGGACGGACAGCTCCGGCTCGCGGTACAGCAAACCGGGGGCGTCGGACTTCTTGGCCTCGGCCTCGATGATGTTCCACTGCTCGAGGAGGGACGTCACGTCGCGCTGGAGCTCTTCGGCCGAGACGCCTTCGGCCGCCGTGCGCACGATCATCCCGTGGCCGGCCGGCTTCACCTCGTCGATGATGCGGCGCAGCCGGCGGCGCTCGGTGTCGCCCAGGCGCTTGGAGATGCCGAACGCGCTCGAATTGGGCACGAGCACGGCGAAGCGCCCCGGGAGCGAGACCTCCTGGGTCAGGCGGGCGCCCTTGGCCCCGATGGGGTTCTTGGTGACCTGGCACAGAATGGTCTGGCCGGCCTTGAGCACGTCCTCGATGCGGGGCTGTTGGGACGCCCCGCCCTCGACGTCCTCCCGGTCGTAGCGCACGTCGCCCCGGTACAGGACGGCGTTCTTGGGGATGCCGATGTCGATGAAGGCGGCCTCCATGCCGGGCAGGACGTTCTGGACCCGGCCCCGGTAGACGTTGCCGTCGATCTGGTTGGTGTCGTCGGCCGACCGGGAGACGTAGTGCTCCACCAGCGAGCGGCCCTCGAGCATGGCGATCTGGGTCATGTCCGGCTGCACATGGACGCAGACCAGGTACCGGCCCACCTGCTTGGAGCGCCGCTCGCGGCCCGAGCGGCGCCGGCTGCGTGCCCGCTTGCCCGCGCCGTCGCCGGACGGCCCGGTGGACTCCACCACGCGGGTTCCGCCCTCCTTCGGCGCGGTGGCCTCAGGCCGCGCCAGCGGCACGACGGGCGTCGAGGCCTTGGGGGCCGGCGGGGCCGCAGGCGCCGGCCGGGTGTCCCCGATTTTCGGCTTACGTGGGGGCGCGGCCCGCGCCCCCTCAGGGGGGCTAGAGCTGCCGCTGCCCCCCGGTGGTGGCTCCGGGGGGCGACCCTCCGGGCTCTGGCTGATTTCCATCTCGGACATGAGGGAAAGCCCTCCTCGCGTGCTGTGTCGCGTCGGCATCGGTTCCGGGCCCGCTCGCCATGAGCGGCTCGAACCGTGCGCCATCGTGTTCGATCCATTGATGCGTTCGACAGGCCCTTCCGGCCACCGCAGGGGTGCCCAGGGCCGCTACAAGGTCGCCCGGGCGGACACCACGCGGATGCGTGGCCAGTTCCGCCCGGAGGTGACCGTTTTGACTGGTCACGGACAATGTCCGGATGGCCGGCCGAATGTCGTCTTCGATCTGACGACCCTTCCGCTCCCGAGAGACGGTGAGCACGGGAGCAGCGAGCATCGTCTCCACCCGCTCCTGCAGCTCCTCATCCCGCACTCCGAGCACCTCCAGCTCCCAATCGCACGATGCTACCTCCTGCTGGAGCGAACCCTCCGCTTCTCCGATCAGGGCCGCCGCCTCGACGGCGATCCCCTCGGGCAACAGCGTGCTCAGGGCGGCCGGCAGGTCGGCAATGGGTGTCTCCCCGGGGCCGGCCGGCTCCAGGCGCAGGTCCAGGTACTCGCCCCGGGACTCGCACCCGGTGGGCAGCGCCAGGCCGAAGCTGACGAGCGGGTGCGGGGCGAACCCCTGTGAGTACGCCAGCGGCAGCAGGCTTCGCCGGAGCGCCCGCTCCCACATCCGGGCCACGTCGCGGTGACTCGTGAAGCGGATCTTGCCCGCCTTCGTGAAGCGCAGGCGGAGCCGGCGCTGGCCGTCAGGAAGCACGGCTGACCAGGCGGACCGGGATCCGGTCGCCCACGGTGAGGTCCTGGCCCGTGCCCTGGCTCCCACCCGCCGGCGGGAGCGGCGACGCCACGACGTGCTCCAGCCCGGCCTCGGTGCAGGCGCCGCAGTCGTAGCAGGGGGTCCAGCGGCAGTCCTCCACCGCGACGCGGGCCAGCGAGTCCTGCCAGTCGCCCCAGAGGAAGTCCCGGTGCAGCCCCGCCGAGATGTGGTCCCAGGGCAGGGCCTCGTCGGCCTCGCGGTCCCGATGGCAGACCTCGTCGAAGCTCAACCCCTCGGCGGCCAGCGCGGCCTCCCAGAGGGACAGATCGAAGCGCTCGGACCACTCTTGGAAGGTGCCGCCGGCCCGCCAGACCTGCTCGATCACCGCGCCCATGCGTCGGTCGCCCCGGCTGGCCAGACCCTCGGCCACCGAGGCGGCCGGCTCGTGCCAGCGGATCGTGAGGCCGCGGGTGCGCCGGGCCTCGCCCCGCAAAAGGGCGACCTTTCGCTCGAGCTCCGCAACGGCGTCCTGGCCGAACCACTGGAACGGCGTGTGCGGCTTGGGCACGAATCCGCCGACGGAGGCGACCACCGTCACCCCCTTGTGGTACTTCCGGCCGATCTCGACGCAGCGCGCACCGAGCTCGGCGATGCCGAGCACGTCCTCGTCGAGCTCGGTGGGCAGGCCGATCAGGAAGTAGAGCTTGACCCGCCGCCATCCCTGGCTGAAGGCGGCGTCGACAGCGCTGTAGAGGTCCTCCTCGGTGATCAGCTTGTTGATCACCGTGCGCATGCGCCAGGTGCCACCCTCCGGGGCGAAGGTCAGGCCCGTGCGGCGCACCTTCTGGATCTCGGCCGCCGTGCCCACCGTGAAGGCATCCACCCGCAGCGAGGGCAGGCTGACCGAGACCCGCCCTCCGTGCTCGGGATCGTCGACGATGTCGCGTACGGTGCCCTCAATTCCTGAGAAGTCCGCGGAGGACAGCGAGGTCAGCGCGACCTCGTCGTGCCCGCTCCACTCCAGGCCGCGCCGGACCATCTCGCGCACCTGGGCGGCCGGACGCTCGCGCACCGGCCGGGTGATCATGCCCGCCTGGCAGAACCGGCATCCCCGTGTGCAACCGCGGAACACCTCGACGTTGAGGCGGTCGTGGACCACCTCCGTCAGCGGCACCAGCGGGCGGGCGGGATAGGGCCAGTCGGCCAGGTCGCTCACCGTGCGCTTGGTGACCTCGGCCGGGACACCCGGAGCGACGGGGAGGGTGGACACCAGCCGGCCGTTCTCGTACGACGGGGCGTAGAGCGCCGGAACGTACACGCCCTCGAGACCCGCCAGCGCGTGCAGCAACACGACGCGGTCGCGCGCCTCGGGTGGCGACGCGGCCAACCACGCCGCCATCACCTCGTTGATCTCGCTCACCACCTCCTCGCCGTCGCCGAGGACGAACGCGTCGACGAAGTCGGCCAGCGGCTCCGGGTTGTAGACGCAATGGCCGCCGGCCACGACGAGCGCATCAGCGCCGTCACGGGCCCCCCCGTGCAGCGGGAGGCCGGCCAGGTCGAGCATGTTGAGGAGGTTGGTGTAGACGAGTTCGGCCGAGAGGTTGAAGGCCAGCACGTCGAACGCTTCGGCTGGGAGATGCTGCTCCACGCTGAAGAGCGGGATGCCCGCCGCCCGCATGGCCGCCTCCATGTCGACCCAGGGGGCGTACGCGCGCTCGGCCAGCGCATCGGGGCGCTCGTTGAGGATCTCGTAGAGGATCTGCAGCCCCTGGTTGGGGAGTCCGATCTCGTAGGTGTCCGGGTACAACAGCAGCCAGGCCACCGTGCCGGGCCCGTGCTCGGGAGTGACCGACCCCTGTTCTCCTCCGATGTAGCGCGCCGGCTTGGACACTGTGGGCAGGATGCGCTCGATCTGCGGCCAGAGGGTCTCCATCCCGTCAACCCTACGGGACGCTCGGCTCAGCCTCCGCCCGCTGTCGTGGACGTCGTCGTGCTCGGCGGGGGCGTCGTGCCCGGTTTCGGTGCGGTCGTCGTCGTGGTGGGCGTCCCGAGCGGCGCGTTGGCCGACGGTGCCGTATTGCTCGGCGGGCTGGCGGGCGTCGGCGTCTTGACCGCGCCGTTGAGGGTGGGGTTGGCCGCGATGTAGTCGAAGATGTTGCGCACGAGCGGAGCGGCGGCCTGAGCGCCGTAGCCGCCCTGGTCGATCACGGCCAGCACCAGGTAGGTCGGATTCGGATTGGGGCCGAAGGCCACGAACCAGCTGTTGGGCTCGAGGCCCTGCTGGTTCGAGGCGGTGCCCGTCTTGCCGGCCAGGTTCCACGAGGCCGGGAAGCCCTGGAAGTCCTGGTATCCCGTCCCGTGCGGGCTCGAGATGACGCCCTCGAACCCCGCCAGCATGGCGCTGTAGTTGGCCGGCGAGATGGCCACCTTCCCGGTGACCTGCGGCGCGAGCTTCTTGATCACCTTGCCCGTCATGGGATCAACGATCTCCGAGGCGACCTGCGGCGCGTAACGGGTGCCCCCGTTGGCGAAGGTCGAGTACGCCACGGCCTGCTCAATCGGGGTCAGCACCGTCTCGCCCTGGCCGAAGGCCATTTCGATGTTGTCGCCGGTGAACCACGACGCCGCGTAGGGGAAGGCCTTGGGCGCCTCGGCGTGCAGCTTGGCCCGGGTCAGGTAGCTGTCGACGCGCCCCTGCGCCTCTCCCGGCAGGTCGATGCCGGTGATCGTCCCCTCGCCGTACGCTGTGGCCTCGTTCTGGATCGGCGTGTCGCCGAACTGACCCCGGTTCGTCCAGAAGGTCTGTCCGAGGTTGTAGAAGAACGAGTCGCTCGACACGGTGAGCGCCCCCGTGACGTTGTAGGTGCCCCCGCTGTCGCCCGGGTCGTCGTGGAGGACGCAGCCGGTGTCGTTGTTCACCCCTGGCGCCGGGCAGCCGGCGATCTTGAACGTCCCGGTGTCGTCGTAGGGCGTGGTCGGTGTGATGAGGCCGTCCTGGAGCGCGGCGGTGGCTGTGACCAATTTGAACGTCGAGCCCGGCGTGTACTGGCCCTCAATGGCGTTGTCGTTCTCCGCGCCGCTCGCTTGCAGTGCGGCGAAGTTGGCCGAGGAGATCCCACCGACCCATTCGTTGAGGTCGTAGTTGGGGAACGAGGCCAGCGCGAGGATCTGGCCGTTCTGAGGGTTCATCACGATGGCGGCGCCGTTGGGGGCGGGTGGGATCCTTCCGTCCACCGCGTCGATCGTCTTCCGGTCGCTCAGGATCTGGCTCTGGAGGTCGTTCTGCACCTCCTCCTGGAGCCCGGTGTCGACGTTGAGCACCACGGTGTCGCCGATCTGGGGGGCGGTGGAGCTCAGGGTGCCCACGACGCTGCCGCTGGCGTCGACCGAGAGCGCCTGGCGTCCCGCGACGCCCTTGAGGTACGGCTCGTACTGGGCCTCGATACCCGACACGCCGATCTGGCTCCCTTGGGTGTAGCCCTGGTTGGGGTGCGCCGCGAGGTAACTCGACGAGATGTCGCCCACGTAGCCGAGGATGTGTGTGCCGGTGGTCCCGCTCTGGGGGTAGGTGCGCTGCGCGACGGTCTGCACGCTCACCCCTGGGTACTCGGACTGGTGCGTCTGGAGGAACTGCACGGTGTCGGGCGTGACCCCGACCGCGACTGGCACGGGCTCGTACGGGCTGTACTGGTCGTTGTTGATGGACGCCTGCACCTGCTTCGGCGTCTGGCCGACGAGGGCGGCCACAAGGCCGACGACGGACGGGTTCTGCGAGGCCTCGGCGCGCGAGAGCAGGATCTCCTCCTGCGGAGTGTTGGACACCAGCACCGTCCCGTTGCGGTCGACGATGTCGCCGCGGGGCGCGGGGACGCTGACGACCCGGACCTGGTTGCGCGTCACGGCGGCGGCGTAGGTCTTCCCCTCGACCACCTGCAGCGTCCACAGCCGCAGGACCAGCACGCCGAAGAGGAGCAGCACGACGACCCCGACGATGCGCAGGCGGAGATTGGGACGCGCTTCCTCTTCTTCTGGCGAGCCGACGATGGAGGCGACGTTGACGCTCTTGCGCGGCCGCATGCGCGGCCCGCTGCTGTTCCCCCGCCAGGTACTCCGGCGCGACGAACGCGTGGCGGGCTTGGGGTGGAGCCGGTCGCCCCGGATCGGGTGGCGAAGTGTCCGCTTCACCAGATCCTGCTGTCGGCCGAGGCGGGGACGAGCGAGCGGCGGTTGCTCTCGCCGGCCAGAGCCCACCGCATCAGCCGGTTGACCGGGAGAACCAGCACCACGCTCGAGATGCCGACCACCAGGAACAGGGCCAGGAAGTTCACCTGCACCATCTGGCCTTGTCCGAGAATTGCTCCGAGCACGGCGAACAGCATGTCCGCTGCGACGCTGCCCGCGAGCGCGGCCACCGGCTTGAGCCAGGCCGCCCGGGGGTCCGCCGCCTTCGTCAGGGCCCCGGTGGCATAGCCCAGCACGCAGCCAACCAGGGCAGACAGGCCGAACGGCGTCGGGAGCACCAAGTCGAAGGCCAGGCCGGCCCAGAATCCCACGATGGCACCCGTTTCGGGCCCGTCGAGCAACGCGGCGGTGATAGGCAACAGCCAGAGCAAGTCGGGATGGGCGCCATCGATGCGCAGCGCCACCATCACCGTCTGCTGGACCATGAGCACAATGAGGATCACCAGCGCGACCCGGAGCATGGCGCGCCCGGTCATGTGGACGGCACCCACTGGACGATGTCGACGTAGGCCAACTGGCTCAGGTCGGCGGCCGGGTCGACCCGAATTGTCTCCTGACTCGCCCCGGCCGCGGTGTGGAAGCTCCGCACGCTGGCCACCGGGATCCCCGGGGGGAAGGCGGCGGCATCGAGGCTGCTGGTGAACATGACCTCGCCCTTGTGCAGCGGGGTGTGCGGTGCCACGAGGTCCGCCGTCATGAAGTTGGACGGCCCCTGGCCGTCGACGATCCCGGTGATCTGGTTCCCGAACGTCACGCCGACCTTCGACTGCCCGTCGGTGACCAGCCGGACGACCGAGGTGTGGTGGAAGGACTGGATCACCTGGCCCACGAGGCCCCCGGCCCCGACGACGGGAAACCCGACGTCGACCCCGTCGGCGCGACCCTTGTCCAGTGTGATCGTCGCCGTGAAGTTGGACGAGTACTCGTCCTGGGTCTGCGCGGTGACCGTCGGCAGCGACTGCAGGAAGGGCAGGTTCTGCAGCGCGGTGATCTCGCGCAACTGGTTCTTCTCGAAACCCTGTTCGAGCTGGGCCGCCCGCAACTGCCCGATCGTCCGCTGCAGCCGCTCGTTCTCGGACTGCACCGACCCGTAGTTGAAGGCGCCGGCGAAGAAGTTCCCGATGGGGCTGATGATGTCCAGAACGCCCTGGCGCAAGGGCGCGTACACGTCGTTGGCCACCGATTTCACGCCCGACGTCAGGCTGTGGGTCCGGCCGTTGAGGTCGAGCGAGATGAGAGAAAGGGAGAGGACGATGAGAACGATGACCGTCAGGGTGCGGCGCGACCGCCGGGACCGAGGCACCCAGGAGAAACCGGTCGATCGATCAGCGTGTGGAGGTGGTGATCAGCACCCGCTTCAGCGCTTCGAACTCCTCCAGGCACTGGCCGCTGCCGATGGCGACGCAGTTCAAGGGGTCGCGGGCCACCACAATGGGCATGCCCGTCTCGTGCTGCAGCCGCGCCTCCAGCCCGTGCAGGAGGGCTCCCCCGCCGGTGAGCACGATCCCCTGCTCCATGATGTCCGCCGCCAGTTCCGGTGGTGTCCGGTCCAGGGTGACCTTCACAGCGTCGATGATGGCGGACACCGGCTCCTCGATGGCCCGCCGGATCTCCTCGGTGGAGACGACGATCGTCTTGGGGAGACCGCTGACGAGGTCGCGGCCACGGATCTCCGCGTGCAGCTCCTGCTCCAGCGGATAGGCGGAACCCAGTGTGATCTTGATCTCCTCGGCGGTGCGCTCTCCGAGCGCCAGGCTGAACTCCTTCTTCACGAACGAGACGATCGCCTCGTCGAGCTCGTCGCCACCGATGCGCACCGACTGGCTGGTGACGATGCCGCCCAGGGAGATCACGGCGACCTCCGTCGTCCCGCCACCGATGTCGACCACCATGTTGCCGGTCGGCTCGTGCACGGGGAGGCCAGCACCGATGGCGGCCGCCATGGGCTCCTCGATGATGTAGGCGCGGCGTGCACCGGCGTACTCGGCCGCCTCCATCACGGCCCGGCGCTCCACGCCGGTGATGCCAGAGGGGACACAGATCACCATGCGCGGCTTGGCGAAGCGGCGCTGGTGCACCCGGTGGATGAAGTAGCGCAGCATCTTCTCGCAGATCTCGAAGTCGGCGATCACGCCGTCCTTGAGCGGCCGGATGGCCTGGATGTTCGACGGGGTACGACCGATCATCCGCTTGGCCTCGGCCCCCACGGCCAGGGGCCGTCCGTCCTTGATGTCGACGGCGACCACGGATGGCTCGTTGAGGACGATGCCACGGCCGCGGACGTACACCAGTGTGTTGGCGGTTCCGAGGTCGACAGCCATGTCACGACCAAGGAGGGAAAGACGATTTTCGGCCATAGTTGGGGCTCTCCCGAGGAATTCCTGATGGGCGGCGGCGGTGACCATCGCCCGTGACGGTGCGAGCACAGGCTATGGGACTCCGAGGGGGTCCACAAGGCGGACGCCAGCGAACGCCTACTTGGCCTGCGATTACACCGCCGTTGGCCGGAGCGGCAGCGGAGCGTTACGAGGTCGCCAAGCCCGGGAAGAAGAGCGCGATCTCCCGCGCCGCCGACTCGTGGGAGTCGGATCCGTGCACCAGGTTCTCCGTCGTTTCGATCCCGAAGTCACCGCGGATGGTGCCCGGAGCCGCCTCCGCCGGGTTGGTGGCGCCGATCATCAGGCGCACGACGGCGAACGTGTCCTTGGGGCCCTCGACGACCATGACCAGCGCGGGTGAGCGTGTGATGAAGGCGACCAGGTCGCCGAAGAACGGGCGCTCGGCGTGCTCGGCATAGTGCGTCTCGGCCACCGCCTGGGTGATCGTCCGGAGCTCCGCCGCCACCAGGCGCAGCTTCTTGCGCTCGAGACGGCTGAGCACCTCGCCGGCCAGGCCCCGCTCGACACCGTCGGGCTTCACAATCACAAGGGTGCGGTCCACGAGCGGTGGACACTACACAAACACCGGGACGCCGTCCGGCGGCCGTCAGCGACCGGCGTCCTCCCATGGCACCGACGCGGCCAGCGCGTCGGCGCGGGCGGTGGCCACGACGTACAGCGACCCGGCCACCACCACCAGCCCGTCGGCGTCGACCATGCCGCGTGCCACGCGTAGCGCGCTGCTGACGTCAGGCTCCTCGTAGACGGACAGGCCGAGCGCGCGACCGGCCTCGGAGACCGCGCTGACCGGCATGGCACGCGGCGACCTCGGCTCGCAGGCGACGATCGCGGCAACGCCCACCGACGCCAGCGGCGCGAGCATGGCTGACGGGTCACGACCCGACAGCATCCCCACCACCGCGACGGTCACACCGTCGACCGCGAACTCCTCTGTCAGCGCGTCGGCCAACGCCGCCATGCCCGCCGCGTTGTGCGCGCCGTCGACGAGCAGCAATGGGCGCCGGCCCAACACCTCGAGGCGACCCGGCACGCGCACCGAGGCCAAGCCCTCCTCCACCAACTCGGGAGCGAGCGGATCTCCGAAGAACGCCTCGACCGACGCCAGCGCCACCGAGGCGTTGAGGCCCTGATGGGCCCCGTGCAGGGGAACCAGGACATCCTCGTAGCGGCCGCCGGGCGTCCACAGCGTCACGACCCTGCCCCCCACGGCCACCCGGTTGGTCTCGCAGCCGAAGTCGCGCCCGGCCACCCACACCGACGACGCCCCGACCTCCTCGGCCCGGCCCGTCACGATGTCGACCAGGTCAGGGGCCATTTCGCCCACCACCACCCGGCTGCCCGGCTCGATGATGCCCGCCTTGTCGAGAGCGATTCCCTCGAGGGTGGGCCCCAGGACGTCGGTGTGGTCGAAGCTCACGTTGGTGAGCACCGCCACGTCGCCCCGCACGACGTTGGTGCAGTCCCAGGTCCCGCCGAGACCCACCTCGACGACCATGGCGTCGACCGGTTCGGTGGAGAACCACGACAGGGCAGCTGCCGTCAGCAGCTCAAAGCGCGTCGGCCGCTCGGGGAGCAGCGTCTCGAGCAGGGCCAGTTCCGTCAGGACGTCGGTGAACGACGCGTCGTCGATCGGTTCCCCGTTCTCCGCCAGCCGCTCCGACACCGCGTGCAGGTTGGGGCTCGTGTAGGTACCGACGGTCAGGCCCTTCGCCATGAGCAGGGCGGTGGCCATCGCCGAGGTCGACCCCTTGCCGTTCGTCCCCGTGATGTGGATGGACGGGATCGACTCCTGGGGCTCGCCGAGCAGCGCGGTGAGCGCGCGCATTGGGTCGAGCGTCGGCAGGGCGCGCCGGCGGGGCATGTGCGACTCGAAGTCGATGTGGCTGTCGAGCCAGGCCACTGCGTCCTCCACCCCGTCGAAGGGCGGGGTCGCCGGATCGTCCATGCGGACCGCTCCCGGTTCTGTCAGGAGGCGGCGCGGCGCGAGCGGGTCGACTTGACCGGCGCGCCTCCGAGCGGCACCAGCGTCGGGGCCACCCGGTCGAGCACCACGGAGCGATCCACCACGCACTTGCCGACGTCGGTACGGCTGGGCAGGTCGTACATCACGTCGAGCAGGACCTCTTCGAGGATGGCCCGCAGGCCGCGGGCGCCCGTGCCCCGCAACAGCGCCTGCTCGGCCACGGCCTCGAGCGCATCGGGCGTGAATTCGAGCTCCACGTTGTCGAGCGCGAACACCCGCTCGTACTGCCGGGTCAGCGCGTTCTTCGGCTCGACCAAGATCTGCACCAGCGCATCTTTGAACAGCGGCGACACGGCGCTCACCACGGGCAGGCGCCCGATGAACTCGGGAATGAGCCCGAACTTGATGAGGTCCTCGGGGAGCACGTGACGCAGGATCTCACCGTCGTCGCGGTCCTTGCGGTGCACCTCTGCCCGGAAGCCGATGCCGCGCTTGCCGATGCGCGACTCGATCAGCTTGTCCAACCCGGCGAAGGCCCCACCGCAGATGAAGAGGATGTTCGTCGTATCGATCTGGATGAACTCCTGGTGCGGGTGCTTGCGGCCGCCCTGGGGCGGCACCGAGGCCGTGGTGCCCTCGAGGATCTTCAGCAGGGCCTGCTGCACGCCCTCACCTGAGACGTCACGGGTGATGGACGGGTTCTCGCTCTTGCGGGCGATCTTGTCGATCTCGTCGATGTAGATGATGCCGGTCTCGGCCCGCTTGACGTCGTAGTCGGCGGCCTGGATCAGCTTCAGGAGGATGTTCTCCACGTCCTCGCCCACATACCCGGCCTCGGTGAGTGCCGTGGCGTCCGCGATGGCGAAGGGCACGTTGAGCATGCGGGCCAGCGTCTGGGCCAAGAGCGTCTTGCCACACCCGGTCGGCCCGAGGAGGAGGATGTTCGACTTGGCCAGCTCGACGCCGTCCTCGGCGGCCGGCGGTCCGGCCTGCACGCGCTTGTAGTGGTTGTAGACGGCCACGGAGAGGATCTTCTTGGCGTACTCCTGCCCAACGACGTAGTCGTTGAGGAAGTCGAATATCTCACGCGGCTTCGGCAGATCCTCGAAGCTCAGCTCGGTGGACTCGTCGCGCTCCTCGGCGATGATGTCGTTGCACAAGTCGATGCACTCGTCGCAGATGTAGACACCCGGGCCGGCGATCAGCTTCTTGACCTGCTTCTGCGTCTTGCCGCAGAAACTGCACTTGACGAGATCCCCGCCCTCTCCGAACTTCGCCACCAGATCGCCTCTCCCGTCCGTGCCTGCTCGGCCTACGCGGCGCCGATGGCCTCGAGCGGGGCCACCGTCCGTGCCGTGATGACCTCGTCGATCACGCCGTAGGTCACCGCTTCCTCCGCCGTCATGATGAAGTCGCGGTCGGTGTCCTGCGCCACCTTCTCCTGCGTCTGCCCGGTGTCCTCGGCCAACATCCCTGAGAGGAGGTCACGCATGCGGAGAATCTCTTTGGCCTGCAGCTCGATGTCGCTGGCCTGGCCCTCGACTCCGCCCCACGGTTGGTGCAGCAGCACGCGGGCGTGGGGCAGTGCGAAGCGCTTGCCCTTGGCGCCTGCCGCCAGCAGCACGGCTGCCGCCGAGGCCGCCTGCCCGAAGCAGAAGGTGGACACGTCGGCCTTGATGAACTTCAGCGTGTCGTAGATGGCGAACAACGCCGTGATCTCGCCGCCGGGCGAGTTGATGTAGAGGTGGATGTCCTTGTCCGGCTCCTCGGACTCCAAGAAGAGCATCTGGGCGCAGACGAGGTTGGCCACCGCATCGTCGACGGGCGTACCGAGAAAGATGATCCGCTCACGGAGCAACCGTGAGTACAGGTCATAGGCGCGCTCACCGCGGTTGGACGACTCGATGACGGTCGGAACCAGGTAGTTGTAGGTCTTCATCGGCTCCCCCGCACTCTGCATCTTCACTCGCTCTCCTCGCTCTGCTCGACTTCGCCCTCTCCCGAGGCATCCACCCTGAGGTCGTCCCGAGACATCGGTTTGCCCTCTTCGTCGAAGAGATCCACGTGGTCCAGCAACCATTCCAGCGCTTTCCCTTTGCGCAACTCCGAGCGTACCGCGCCGGTCCGGCCGGCCGTGTCGAGTTGGCGGCGCAGCTCCGTCGGGGTGGTACCCATCCGTTCCGCCATGGTGACTATCTCGGCACGGAGCTCGTCGTCACTGAGCGTCAACTCCTCGGCCTCCACCAGGGCTCTCAGCCCCAGGTCAGCCTTGACTGCCGCCTGGGCGTCGACGCGGACGGCCGCCAGCAGCTCGTCGGGCGTCGTGCCGGTGGCCTGGAAGTACTCGGCCAAGTCCAGCTTCTGGGCCTCCAGCCGGTGCTGGAGGTCGTGGAGGCGCTCGTTGACCTCAGCATCGACCAGGACCTCGGGCACCACATCGTCGGCGACGAGCTCGGCCAGTGCCTCGATGGTCTTCTGGCGCAGCGCCACCTGGCTCTGCATGAGCTTGACGCGACCGATCCGCGTCTCGATGTCCGAACGCAGCTCGGCCACGGTGGCGAACTCGGAGCTCTCAGCCGCCCATTCGTCGGTCGCCTCCGGCAGCTTCTTGACCTTGACCTCCTTGACGAGCACCCGGAAAGCAACGTTCTCTTCGGGGTCGTCGGGGCTCGGTGTGTCGAAGGCGAGGATGGCGCCGGCTTTGGCGCCGTGCAGCTCTCCGTCGAGCTCGGGAACCACCGAGGCTGAGCCGACTTCGTACAGGTAGTCGTCGACACCGACCACCTCGGCGCCCGAGGCGTCGTTGGCGTGCAGGTCGATCGTCACCAGATCGCCGTCGATGGCGGGGCGGTTGACGACTTCCAGTTCGGCATCGTTCTCGCGCAGCCGGTCGATCTGACTCTGGACCTCGTCCTCGGTCACGGTCAGACCCGGGAGCGTCACGTGCAGGCCCTCGTAGCCGGGAATGGCGACGATCGGCCGCACCTGCACGACGGCGTCGAAGGAAACGGCGCCTTCGTCCTCACCGCCGGTGATGTCGATCTCTGGTTGGGCGATCGGGTCGAGCTCGGTGTCGACAACGGCCCGCGCGTAGAAGTCGGGCAACGCCTCGCGCAGCGCTTCCGCGCGCAGCGCGCCGGCCCCGCCCATGCGGGCCTCGAGCACCTTGCGTGGGACCTTGCCGGGCCGGAAGCCCGGGACACGCACCTGTTGGGCCAGGGAGCGCACCACGTCGCCGAGCGCCCGATCGAACTCGGGCTCATCGATCTCCACACTCAGGCGGACGAGGTTTCCCTCCATTGGCTCGGCCGTGGCACGCATCACGAGTCGATCACTCTACCGGCCGCCCCACGACCTGGGCGCACGGCCGCCGAGACCGTGCAGGTGAGACCACGCAACCGGGTCAGGACATGAAGTTCATCGCGCCGAGGACGGACTGCCCCAGCCGGGGGTCGCCCTGCACCCCGACGCCGCCGGCCGCTTCCACCTGTGCCGCCGTGGCCCGGCCGCAGCCGAGGCGCACGAAATCGATGCTCGAGAGCGCCAGCGTCACCGTCGGCGCCACCTCGTCACCCACCGGTCGGGCGCGCCCGCCCTCGACGGCGATGGTGAAGACACGAGCGTCCCGGCCCGGGCCCGCCACGTCGAAGCGGACCGCGGTACCGTCCGGGCAGCCAGCCTTCTTGCCGACGACGAAGGGCATGGCACCCTGCACGCGGTCCAGCGAGATCGCCGAGGCCGCGTTCCCGCTCCCGCCCGGACGGTCGAGCGCGAAGCGGACGTCCTGCTCATGGACCCAGCAGTCGTAGACGCGCACCACCATGAACTCGGCGTGCGGGACCTCGCCCACCGGGCTCCATCCGACCGCAGCCCACTCCGCGGCGGACAGTGCGTCCATCTGGGCCAAGCGGGTCGTGGTCACGTCGAGGAACTCGGCCCGCACGGCCGACCCGGGCTGCGCCCGCCGCACGGCGACGAAGCGCTCGTTGGTGGCCGCGAAATCGTTCTTCACGTGCTCACCCAGGGGGCCGGACCACTCGGGAACCGGCTCTCCCATGATCGTCCGTTCGATCCCGATGAGGTGGGAGAGCTGGTCCTTGACGTCCCAGCCGGGGCACTCGGTGGGGAGGGCCCACTCGGTATCCGAGAGGTCGAAGCAGACCTCCGACAACGCCTCCCAGGTCTCCGCCAGCGCATTTCGTGCCTTCCGGCCCTGTTGGAACCAGTCACCGTCCTGACCTGCACTGTTGTCGCCCACCGGACCGACCCTACCCCCGGATCGTGCCTGCGGCCGCCCGACCATCCCCCATTCCCCGGAACCCCCCCGCTACGTTCGTCTCCCGTCCAAGGCCATCACCGACCGAAGGAGTTGCCATGGCGAACTACGAGGGGTACTGCGTGAAGTGCCGGGAGAAGCGGGAGTTCGACGGCCAGGAAGTGGAACTGGCCAACGGCCGCCGCGCCGCACAGGGCACCTGCCCGGTCTGCGGAACGAAGATGAACCGGATCTTGGGCAAAGCCAAGGTCTGACCCCACCGGTTTGAGCAGGGTGCACCAGAACCGGCGCGCGTGGCGCCGGCTGGCGTGAGACGATGCGGGGCGTGCACGACCTGATCATCACGGGGGGGACGCTCGTCGACGGCACGGGCGCGGCGGCACGTGCTGCCGATGTCGCAGTCGATTCCGGCCGCATCACCGAGGTGGGCACCGTCCAGGGCGGCGCCACCCGGACCATCGAGGCCGACGGCCTGCTGGTGACGCCTGGTTGGGTCGACGTGCACACCCACTACGACGGCCAGGTCACCTGGGACTCGGAGCTCGCCCCGTCCTCGTGGCACGGCGTCACGACGCTCGTGATGGGCAACTGCGGCGTCGGGTTCGCGCCGGCGCGGCCCGACCGCCACGACTGGCTCATCGGCCTCATGGAAGGGGTCGAGGACATCCCCGGCACGGCGTTGGCCGAGGGGATCGAGTGGGAGTGGGAAACCTTCCCCGAGTACCTGGACGCGCTCGAGCAGCGGTGCTGGACGGTCGACGTCGGCACACAGGTGCCGCATGCGGCCGTGCGGGCCTATGTCATGGGTGAGCGCGGCGCCCGCAACGAGGCAGCCGACGCCGCGGACATCGAGGCGATGCGCGTGATCGTGCTCGGGGCGCTGCGGGCCGGAGCGCTCGGGTTCTCCACCTCGCGCACCCTGGGCCACCGCGCCATCGACGGCGAACTGGTGCCGGGCACGTTCGCGGCCGAGGACGAGCTGTTCGGCATCGGGTCCGCCCTGGGCGAGGCCGGCGCCGGCGTCTTCGAGCTGGCCCCGCTGGGCGCGGCGGGCGAGATGCTCGAGGACGTCATGCACGAGGTCGACTGGATGCGCCGGCTCTCGACGGCCATCGATCGGCCGGTGTCGTACGCACTGCTCCAGGCCGACGGCGATCCCGAGCTGTGGCGCAAGCAGCTCGAGGTGTCCCTCGACGCGTGCGCCGAGGGCGCGCAGCTCTTCCCCCAGATTGCGGGCCGGCCCACGGGCATTCTGACCGGCCACCACACGACCCTGTGCCTGTTCTCCGAATTCCCGGCGTACGCGGCGTTGCGTGCGCGCTGCGCGTCGAACGCGGAGCTCGGGACCGCGCTGGCCGACCCCGAGGTGCGGCGGTCGATCGTGTCGTGGACGCCGTCCTCCCCGGCCCAGGCCGAGGCGATGAAGAAGGCGTACGAGCGCACGTTCGTCCTCGGGAACCCGCCGGACTACGAACCCGGACCCGAGCGCTCACTGGCCGGGCTGGCCGCGGCATCCGGCCGCTCCCCGCTGGAGGTCGCCTACGACGAGATGGCGCGCGACGGAGGGCAGGGCCTGCTGTACCTCCCGATCCTGAACTACGCCACGGGCGACCTCGACCACGTGCGCGAGATGCTGCTGCACCCGCAGGGCCTGAGCGGGCTGGCCGACGGGGGCGCCCACACCGGGACCATCTGCGACGCCTCCATGCCGACCTTCATGCTCACGCACTGGACCCGCGACCGCAGCCGGGGCGAGACGCTCCCGCTCGAGTACGTGATCAAGAAGCAGACGCATGACACGGCACGTCTGTACGGCATGGCGGACCGCGGCACGGTCGAGCCCGGCGCGCTGGCCGACTTCAACCTCATCGACTACGACGCGCTCTCGCTGGGCGCGCCGTACGTGACCGCAGACCTCCCGGCCGGCGGTCGCCGGTTGCTGCAGAAGGCGTCGGGATACGTGGCCACGATCAAGGGGGGAACGGTGACGTTCGAGCACGGCGAGCCCACCGGTGCGCTGCCGGGCCGCCTGGTGCGCGGCGCCCGCTGAACCCGGCACGACTGCGCCCGTTCCGCCCGCTCCCGCGTCGTCGGGCCGCCCCGCACGGCAGACTGCACCTCGTATGGAGTCGCCCCTGACCCAGTACGCCCTCCGGGACGGCATCCACGTCGGCTACCAGGTCTGGGGGTCCGACCCGGCGAGCGCTGGGGACGACACCGTCGACGTGCTCGAGTTCAACAGCGGGCTCATGATCTCCATCGACGAGACCGTCGACGAGCCCAACTGGCTCCGCTACACCGAGCGGCTGGCGAGCTTCTCGCGGCTGCTCCGCTTCGACGCCGGGGGCCTCGGGCTGTCCGATCCCCTGCCGACGGGAACGGATCCCTCCATCGAGGGCTGGGGACGCGACGGGCTCGCCGTCATGGACGCGGCCGGGTGCGACCGTGCCGTCGTCCTGGCCTCGGCCAGCGGCTCGATGGCCGCCATCTGGCTGGCGGCGACGCACCCCGAGCGCGTCATCTCGCTGATCCTCGTCAACGGCACGGCCAGAGTGGGCCGAGCCGAGGACTACGGCTTCGGCGTGGCCGAGGCGGAGCTGACGGCCGCGCGGAGCATCGAGGTCCCGCTGAGCGAGGACGACGTGCCACAAGACATCGTCATCTTCGCCCCGAGCCTGGCCCATCGGGTCGGCTTCCAGGAGTGGTGGGGACGGGCGGCCCGGCGCGGCGCCAGCCCGGCAACCGCCCTCGCCTTCAACCTCCTCACCTTCGCCACCGACGTGCGCTGGTGCCTTCCCTCCATCACCTGCCCGACGCTCATCTTCGCCCGCCTCGACAGCTTCGCCAACCTGAGCGAGCACGGCCGTTACCTCTCGGAGCACATCGCCGGCGCACGACTGGTCACCCACACGGGGCCCGACCTCCTGGCGTGGTCGGGTGAGTTCGACTCCATCGTCGACGAGATCGAGGAGTTCGTCACGGGAACGCGAGGGCAGCACGCCGCGACACGCCTGCTCGCCGCGGTGCTCTTCACCGACATCGTGGACTCGACCGTGCGCGCCGCCGAAGCAGGCGACCGCCAGTGGCGCGCCGTCCTCGACGAGTTCGACGTCAACGTCGAACGGCTCCTGGCCCGCCACGACGGCATCCTCGTCAAGATGACGGGCGACGGGATACTGGCCCGCTTCGGTGCGCCGGCGCAGGCGGTGCGCTGCGCGGAGGCGATGGTGGCGACCGCCCGCAGCTTCGGCCTGCAGCTGCGGGCCGGCCTGCACGCCGGCGAAGTGGAACTGCGCGGTGACGACATCGGCGGGCTCGCCGTCCACATCGCCTCGCGGGTGAGCGCCCTGGCGGGACCCGGCGAGGTGCTCGTCACCGGCACCGTGCGTGACCTCGTGGTCGGCTCGGGCATCGTCTTCGACGACCGCGGCTGGCACAACCTCAAGGGCCTGCCCGACGAGTGGCAGGTCCTGGCGGTGGAACGGGCGTAGCTGACCCTCGGCCGCCTCCGAATGACGTTAGGGTCACGGAGCCGTGTGCCGGTCGGTTCACGTCGGGCCCCACGGAGGGCGGGGCGCTGTGGACCCGGGCACCCCCGCGGCCCCGCCGCAGTGACCAGCTCCGGGCGCGCCGGGCGGCGCCAGCGGCGGAACCAGATCCGCCGTCGCCGCGCCGCAGTGCTGGGAAGTGCCCTGGCCCTCCTCGTCGCCCTGCTCGTGATCGTCACGTCGGGCGGCCATGCCCCTCCCGCTCGCCGTGTCGCCACCACCACAGCTGTGGCATCAGGCACCGGCCTGACTGCGGGGCGCGCCCGCGAAGGCACCGCCGGTCCGCCTTCGCTCGAGGCCGGCATCGAGCCGTGGCAGCTGGGCGCGCCGATCTCGCGTGAGGCTCTCGTCGCGGTCGGCGGACGGCTGCGAATACTGGGCGGGCTGTCCCCCTCGGGGAGCTCACTCGGGGCCGCGTCCTGGCTGGACCCCCGGACCGGCACGGTGACCGCCTCCGGTTCCCTCCCCGAGGTCGTCCACGACGGCGCGGGTGCGCAGCTCGGGTCGGCGTCGTTCGTCTTCGGCGGCGGCTCGCCCACCACGTTTGCCGCCGTGCAGTCGCTCCAATCCGCCACGGGCAAGGGCGGCGTCGCCGGCCAGCTCCCCCAGCCCCGCTCCGATCTGGCGTCGGCCACAGTCGGACGGACCGTCTACCTCGTGGGCGGCTACGACGGCACCACGTACGAGCCCTCGGTGCTGGCCACCGGTGACGGATCGCACTTCAGTACGGCCGCCACCCTCAAGGTCCCGGTGCGCTACCCCGCGGTGGTCGCTCTCGGCCACACCATCTTCGCCTTCGGCGGGCAGAGCGGAAGCGGTGCAGGGAGCGCGGTAACCGCCACCGCGGACATCCAGCAGATCGACCCCTCCACGCACTCGGTCCGTGTCGTCGGCACGCTGCCCCAGCCGCTCTACGGCGCGGCGGCCTTCGTGCTCGCCGGGCACATCTACGTTGCGGGTGGGCAGACCGGTGACGGGCAGACACTGACGCAGATCTACGAGTTCGACGGGCGAAGCCATCGGGTCGCCGACGCCGGCCTCCTCCCCCAGGGCGTGGCCTTCGGGGGGTATGCCACGCTCGGGACAGGGTCCTCTTCGGTGGGGTACATCGTGGGCGGCGAGGTCGCCCACCAGTCGGGGAACGACCAGGCGGGCGTCGCCTCCGGACCCCTGCAGAGCGTGATCTCGCTGCGACCGAGCTCGTACGGTGGGCCGGTCGGCGTTGCGGGCGCGGGCGCTCCCTTCAGGGGCCACCTCTTGATCGCGGACCGCGGCAACGACCGGCTCCTGGTCATCGACCCGGCGCGGAACCTGCAGTGGCAGTACCCGTCCGCCACGATGCCGCCCCCACCAGGCGGGTTCTACTTTCCGGACGACGCCTTCTTCTTCCACAAGGGGGCCGGGATCATCTCCAACCAGGAGGAGAACCACACCATTGTCGAGATCGGCTACCCCTCGGGGAAGATCCTCTGGCAGTACGGCCATCCCGGTCGGCCCGGCAGCGCCCCCGGCTACCTGAACCAACCCGACGACGCCTACCTCCTCAAGAACGGCAACGTCACGGTGGCCGACGCCATGAACGACCGGATCCTGTTCATCTCCCCCGCCGGCGCCCAGCTCGGTCAGATCGGCACGAACAACGACGCGGTGCACAACCCGCCAACCGGCGTCGGGTACCCCAACGGCGACACCCCGCTCGCCAACGGCGACGTACTGGTCTCGGAGATCAACGGCTCGTGGATCACCGAGTACACCCCGGCGGGCGCGTTGGTGTGGACCGTGCACCTGCCAACCGTGAACTACCCCTCCGATCCCCAACAGATCGGTCCGAACCTCTATCTCCTCGCCGACTACGACCCGCCCGCGGAGGGCCGCATCCTGACCATTCACCGGTCCGGCGCGGTGGTGTGGACCTATGACGTCACCGCCGGGGACGGCATGTTGAAGAAGCCGTCTCTGGCAGAGCGGCTGCCGAACGGATTGATCATGGCGAACGACGACTACCGCAACCGCGTCGTGGTGATCGACCCGCGGACAACAGCATCGTGTGGCAGTACGGCCTCACGGACACCGCCGGCACGGCACCGGGGCTCCTCAGCATCCCCGACGGCTTCGACATCCTGGCGCCCGACGGGACGACCCCGACCCACCCGCAGACGGGTTGACCATGCCCGTCTTCTGCCGTCGGCTCGACCCTGAAAGGATCCACATGTCACAACGGTCGCGCCCCGTCACCCCGGCCACGAGGTCGGCCCAGTCATCGGCCGGCCGCGGCGGAAGGTCCCGCAGGCGGCGCAGAACGCGATTCGACGGGCCGCCACCGCGGCCCTTCGCCCTCTCCGGCTGGGCGTTGCTACCCCTGCGGGCGTTCCTCGGCTTCACGTTCTGCTTCGCGGGACTGCAGAAGCTCGCCAATCCGAACTTCTTCAACGCCAACAGCCCGTCGAGCATCCAGGCCCAGATGATCGCGTCCGTCCGGATCAGCCCGCTCCACCCGCTGCTGGGGCATCTGCTCCGTTTTGCCGTGCCGATCGGCATCCTGATCGCCCTGGCGGAGCTGGCGGTCGGCATGGGGGCGCTGCTCGGGTTGTGGACCCGGGTGGCGGCAGCCGGCGGCATGCTGCTCTCCCTCACGCTCTTCCTCACGGTGAGCTTCCACTCGTCGCCGTACTACACGGGGGCGGACATCGTCTTCCTGTTCGCGTGGATACCGCTCCTCCTGGCCGGCTTCGGGCGGGGTGCTCTCGCTCGACGGGGTGATCGCGGCCCGGGTCGCCACCGAGAACGCGCTCCGGACCGACCACCGTCGTCCCCATCCGTTTCGACCGGGTGCAACAGGTCTGCGGCAACTACGTGGACGACACCTGCTCGGCCCAGGCGGGCCGGCGTTGCGACGTCGTGGGCTGTCCGTTCCTCGCCGACGAGCGGATCCCCGTCGTCCAGCGTGGTCCCGATGCCGTCGACCGCCGGGCGTTGGTGCTCGGAGGGACGGCGGTGGCCGCGTCGGCCGTCATCGGCGGCGTGGTGGCGGCAGCGGCCGCCGGGCTGGGCCGGGCGGTCGGAGGGGCGAAGAGCCCCGGCGAAGATGGCACGGCCGCCCTCTCACCCACCAACCCGGGCGCGGGCGCCGGCACGTCGACGACCACGGAGCCGGCCGGCGCCGCCACGACCATCCCCCCGGCGACCGGCACGCCGATCGGCCTGGCCAGCCAGGTGCCCGTCGGCGGCGCCGCGACGTTCAAGGATCCGGCCACCGGCGACCCCGGCCTCGTGCTCCAGCTGACCAAGGACTCGTTCGTCGCGTACGACGCAATCTGCCCCCACGCCGGCTGCACGGTCGGGTACTCACCGGGAGCGAAGTTGATCGTCTGCCCCTGCCACGGCTCGGAGTTCGACCCCAGCACGGGCGCCGTGGTCGAATCCTCCGGCCCCGCGCGGTCTCACGCCCATTCACGTCGCGGTCGGCGCCGACGGAGAGCTGGTGGTCGACAAATGAGCTTTGGTTTGTCCGTAAGCCTGGACCGGGTGGAAGGTCAGGCGCCGCCCGGCCCGGTCACCCAAGTACCATTCGTGGAGCAAATCCACGGGATGTAGCGCAGCTTGGCAGCGCGCCTGCTTTGGGAGCAGGAGGTCCGGGGTTCAAATCCCCGCATCCCGACCACCCGCGCTGCACAGGGTGCAACGCGCCCTTGCCGCCCGCCAATCACTCGGGCGCCGTCGTGGTGGGCAACAATGCGGCCGTGACCGACACCGCGCGGGCCGGACCGAACCGGGCTGCGGGTGGGCAGGTCGTCCTGCTCACGTTGGCCTCGGCGCAGTTCCTCATGACCTTGGACAGCTCGGTCATGAACGTCTCGATCGCCACGGTGGCCAAGGACGTCGGAACCACGGTCACGGGGATTCAGCTCGCCATCACGCTCTACACGCTCGTCATGGCTGCCTTCATGATCACCGGTGGCAAGGTCGGGCAGATCCTGGGGCGCAAGCGCGCCTTCATGATCGGCTGCATCGTGTACGGGTGCGGCTCGCTCGTCACCGCGCTCGCCACATCACTCCCCGTGCTCATCGTCGGCTGGTCCGTCCTGGAAGGGCTCGGTGCCGCACTGATCATGCCGGCAGTGGTGGCGCTGGTGGCGACGAACTTCGGTCGCACCGAGCGACCTCGGGCGTACGGCCTCGTGGCGTCAGCGGGCGCCGTTGCCGTCGCCGTGGGGCCCCTTATCGGCGGTCTCCTCACCACCTACGCCAGCTGGCGTTGGGTGTTCGTCGGCGAGGTCATCCTGGTGCTCGTCATCCTGCTTCTCACGAGGCGCATGGCCGACTCGCCCGCGGTGCCTGGCGTCCGCCTCGACCCGGTCGGGACGCTGCTGTCGGCCGCCGGGCTCGGCATGATCGTCTACGGCGTGATCCGCTCGGGCACCTGGGGCTTCGTGCAACCGAAGCCCGAGGCGCCCCAATGGCTCGGCACGTCCCCCGTCGTCTGGCTGCTCCTCGGGGGCGGTGCCGTGCTTACGCTGTTCGTCCTGTGGGAGAGCCGACGGCTCCGGCGCCACCAGTCCGCCCTGGTCGACCCCCACATGCTCCGGGTCCCCCGGCTCCAGGCCGGCCTCACGTCGTTCTTCTTCCAATTCCTGCTCCAGGCGGGTCTGTTCTTCGTGATCCCCCTCTTCCTCTCGGTCGCCCTCGGGCTCTCCGCCGTCGCCACGGGGGTGCGCCTCCTCCCCCTCTCGATCACGCTCCTGGCCAGCGCCGTCGGCGTGCCCCGGGTCTTTCCGCGGACGTCCCCGCGCCGGATCGTCCGCGTCGGGTTCGCCCTGTTGTTCCTCGGCATCGTCGCCCTGCTCGCCGCACTCGACTCGGGGGCGGGTGCCGAGATCGTGACCGGTCCGCTGCTGCTCGCCGGACTCGGCATCGGCACCCTGGCTTCGCAGCTGGGCAGCGTGACGGTTTCGGCCGTGCCCGACTCCCAGAGCGGCGAGGTGGGCGGCGTGCAGAACACCGTCACGAACCTCGGCGCGTCCATCGGCACCGCGCTGTCGGGCGCCATCCTCATCGCGGTGCTCACCACGACGTTCCTCGGATCGGTCGCCTCCAACCCCGCCATTCCGAAGGCGATGTCCTCGCAGGCCCAGGTGGAGCTCTCCGCAGGCATCCCCTTCGTGAGCGACGCCGACCTCAACGCCGCTCTCGAGAAGGCTGACGTCCCGCCGGACGCGGCGCACGCCATCGTCGACGTGAACGCACAGAGCCGGATCAACGGGCTGCGGGCCGCATTGGCCGTCCTGGCACTCATCACCCTCGTGGCGCTGGCGCTCACCCGCCGGCTCCCTACGGTCCAGCCCGGCGACGAGGAGGCGGAGGCGGCAGAGCTCGACCCGGATGCGGCATGAAAGAAGGCCGCGATGGCCCTGCCGAAGAGGACGTTCAGGTCCGGCGGAGCGTGACGCTGCACCAGGCCCGTTTGCGGCACGAAGGGCAGGTCATGCGGTGGTCGAATCGGCCCGCGGGGCAGCCAGACCCCGAGCGGGAACTGGAAGATGAGCAGGTCGAGCACGCCGATGTGCGAGGTCTGCCGGCAGCGCTGCGCACTCGACGGTGAAAGTGCCCCGCTCGTCGAGGGGGTTGCCCGATGTCGTCGCCAGGCTGTCCGGTTCGGGCCGGGCGCCCGAGTAGAGGGCGCGCTTGCCGACGGGTAGCGCCACGGCTTGAGCCCGCCCTTCGACGGATCCCGACTCGCCGCGGCGACGGCACCCAGAACAATGCACGCTTGCCCAGGGGATCGGGCGCCCGGTCGCTCCGCGAGGCGGCCACGTCGCTCAGGCGGTCTGCATCGCGTCGTAGACGCGCGTCGAGAGCGTCCGGTAGGCCACCGCGCCGGGCGATGTCGGCGCGTGCTGCAGCACCGACTGCCCGAGTCCCGGCGCCTCCGCGAAGCGCACCGACTTCGGAACGGGTGGCCCGAACAACGGCAGCCCGTAGCGCTCCTCGACCTCTGAGAGGACCTGGCGGGAATGGGTCGTGCGCGCGTCGAACATCGTCGGAATCACGCCGAGCACCCGCAGCTTCTCGTTGGCGAACTGCCGGACGTCCTCGATCGTCTCGAGCAGCTGTCCCACGCCACGGTTGCTGAGCGCTTCGCACTGCAGCGGCACGATGACGGCCTCGGCCGCGGTGAGGCCGTTGATGGTCAGCACGCCGAGCGAGGGCGGGCAGTCGATCAGCACCGCGTGATAGTCGTCGAGCACCGGGAGCAGAGCCTGGGCCAGGACGTGCTCCCTGCCGGTCCGGCTCAACAGGTGTACCTCGGCGCCGGCCAGGTCGATGGTCGCCGGCACCAGAAAGAGGTCCGGCACGTCGGGCACGTTCTTGACGACCTCGGACAGCCGGGCCCGGCGGACGAGTACGTCGTGTAGTGACGAGTCGAGTCCGTCGGGATCGAAGCCGAGCGAGTAGGTGAGACACGCTTGCGGATCGAGATCCACCACGAGCACGCGGCGCCCCTGTTGTGCCATGGCCACGCCGAGGGACTGCACGGTCGTCGTCTTGGCCACGCCGCCCTTCTGATTGGCGACCGCGATGACCTTGACCATCGCAGGAGTCTAGGACCGACGCCGATCGCGTTTCCCAGGGATCTTTCCGAGGCGCACGGCTCAGCGGTAGGCGGCCTCCTTCGCGGCCGACATCGGTCACGAGGTTGCCCAGGGCCAGGTTGACGTCGTCCAGGTGATACCCCCACAGGGGGCCGAGGGTGGCCGAGACGGTCGGACGTGGGTCACCGGGGGCCGGGGTGGCCGTCACCTGCAACCACGATGCTCCCGCGCTCTGCTCGCATTGCGCGGTGTAGAGGCCCGGGAAGGTCACCCAGGGTGTCACCACCCGGACCCCGGACGGCTGTGCGGTGGCGGTGCGAAAGAAGGGCTGCAGGTTGCCAACCCGGGCCGAGAACGTCGCCGGATTGACGCATGCCACCTGTTGCGACCCGGAGGCGGTCTGGCCCGACAGCAGGCTCACCCCACGTCCGGCACGCCCGAAGAGGGAGTTGGCGGGCGGCGTCGAACCGAAGGTCGAATAGGCGATGACGCAGCCGGTCTGGCTGGCCGAACCGCAGGTGGGGATGTTCCGGAAGGTGCCACCGACGCCCCGGCCGGTGGGGACCTGCACATTGCCTCCCAAGAGGATGGCCGACACCATGCGCTTGCGAAGCCTCGGCGACGGATCGATCTGGGTCTGCAACAGCCTGATGAGCATGGATGCGCCCTGCGAATGCCCGATGAAGATGATCGGCCGGCCGTGGTTGTCGTGGGCGAGATAGTCCTTCCATGCGGCCAGCAGGCTGGCGTACGCGGTGATGGCAGCTGCCCGGAGCGCGGTGAGACGATTCAGCCCCGCCAACGTCACCTGGCGGTACATCGGCGCCCACACGGTGCAGCGCTGGGAGAATCGGGAGGCCTGGACGATCGCCGCTGCCCTCTCGGCCGGTTGCACGGTGAGATCGGCGTTCTCGCTCGCCTCGGCCGACACGGTCGGGTACACGTAGAAGCAGTCGAAGCGACGCGCCTGGGGCGAGGGCGGGGCGAGGGAGGGGCTGGTCGTGCCATTGCTGGTGACCGTGGTAGCGGCCCGGCTGTTCGTGCACGGATCCGCCGCCTGGTTCGGGCGGCAGAGCCAGACCGTGCTCGATTCAAGGGGGCGGTTGGCCGCACCCGCGGCCGGCACGAACAAGGTCAGCACGCCCGCGGTCACTGCACCGGCAAGGGATGCAGCCCCGATCCTGCGTGCGGCGCGCGTCCCCACGGCGACCGTGTCCCTGTCCCTCGGGTTCACCTCGACGTTCGCCACATTCGCTCGATCAGCCTAGAAGCCCGCGATCGACCCCGATGGGCATCCGGGCAGCCGAACCGGTCCCGTACATCGGAGCGCATAGGGTCATGGGCGCAGCTGGACGGTGCTGACCCGCCGTGACCACCTTCGCCCGCACGCCTGAGAACCGAAAGAGAACGTGGCCGTAGTTCGCATGAACCAAAAGATCGCCGTCGGCATCGTGTTCGTGTCGGCGATGTTCATGAACATCATGGACATCACGATCGTGAATGTTGCGCTGCCGACGATCGGCCGCGACTTCAACATTCCGCCCACTGCTGTCGACGGGATCGTGATCGCGTATCTGGTGAGCCTGGCCGTCTTCATCCCGGCCTCGGGTTGGTTGGGCGACCGCTTCGGCGGCAAGCGGGTGCTGCTCATCGCCATCGTCGTCTTCACGGTTGGCTCGGCGCTGTGCGGACTGGCCCAGAACATGACCGAGCTCGTGCTGTTCCGGGTCGTCCAGGGTGCGGGCGGCGGGATGATGGCACCGGTCGGGATGGCCATGCTCTACCGGGTCTTCCCGCCGGCCGAGCGGATTCGGGCGGCCAGCCTCATCACCCTCGGGACCACCATGGCGCCCGCCGTCGGACCCGTGCTCGGCGGCTTCCTCGTCACCAACTTCTCCTGGCGCTGGGTGTTCTTCGTCAACCTGCCGATCGGCATCGCGGCGGTCATCTTCGGCTCGCTCTTCTTGGAGCGCACGGGGGCCATCGACGCCGGCCGGTTCGACGTGCCCGGCTTCGTGCTGGGCGGCGCCGGGCTCGGACTGTTGATGTACGGCATCTCCGAAGGCCCGCTCCAGTCGTGGTCGTCCACCGCGGTCATCGCCTCCTGCGTGGTCGGAACCGTGCTCCTCCTCGTGTTCGTCCTGGTGGAGCTGCGGACCCGTAGGCCGATGGTGGACCTCCACCTGCTGCGAGGCCGGCTCTTCCGCTCGACCAACTTCGTGATGTTCCTGGCCGCGGCGGCGTTCCTGGGCATGCTCTACCTGGTCCCGCTCTACTTCCAGGACGCCCGCGGCCTCTCCGCCCTGCAGTCGGGGCTCTCCACCTTCCCCGAGGCCATCGGCGTGATGCTCGGCGCCCAGTTCGCCAGCCGCTTCCTCTACCCCCGCATCGGACCCCGGCGGCACATCACGGGCGGGCTGCTCGGGCTCGTGGTCTGCATGCTGGCGCTGACCCAGATCACCGTGACGACCAACCTGTGGCTCATCCGCGGCTTGATGTTCGTGTTGGGCTGGATGATGGCGCAGGTGATGGTGCCGAACCAGGCGGCGTCGTTCGCCATGATCACGCCCGAATCGATGGGCCGGGCGTCGACCTTCTTCAACACCATGCGGCAGGTCGGCAGCGCGACGGGGGTGGCCATCCTCTCGACCGTGCTGATCGGCGTGGGCTCGACCCAGGCCAGCGGCAGCGGGTCGGCGCCCGACATGACGGCGTACCACTTCGCCTTCTTCACGGCGGCGATCTTCGCTCTGGTCGCCGCGGCCTTCGCCCTCACCATCCACGACAGCGACGCGGCCGAGACCATCGTGCGGCGCGTGCGGCGCCAGCCCGCTCCGGTACGGCGTGCGGAGATCCCTGTCCCCGAGGGCAGCCCGGCGTGACCCCCGTGGACACGGTCTGCGTGTTCTGCGGTTCGAGTCCCGGGAACGACCCAGCCTTCACGGCGGCGGCCGAGCGCTTCGGCAGGGGAGTGGCCGAGCGGGGCATCGAGCTCGTCTACGGCGGCGCGTCGGTGGGCCTGATGGGTGTCGTGGCAGACGCCGCCATGGCGGCCGGCGGACGTGTCACCGGCGTGATCACCGAGTCCCTGGCCGGTCACGAGATCGCGCACGGCACGCTCAGCGACCTGCACGTCGTCACCACGATGCACGAGCGCAAGGCGCTCATGTCAGAACTGTCGGATGCGTTCGTCATGCTGCCGGGCGGCTTCGGCACCTGCGAGGAGTTCATGGAGTCCGTCACCTGGGCGCAGCTCGGCATCCACGACAAACCTTGCGGCATCCTCGATGTCGACGCCTTCTTCGACGAGCTGTTCGAATTCGTGCGCCACGCCGTCACGCAGGGCTTCATACGGGCCCGCCAGGTCGAAGCGCTGATCATCTCCGACGATGTCGACCAGCTGCTCGACGCGCTCGTGGGCTCGACCCAGGATCAGGTCTCGGCCGGGTAGAGGAACCGACCGCCTGCCTCAGGTTCCGGCCGACCACTCGATGTGGGACCGCATGTCGCTCCCGGAAGATCGTGTCCCTCGATCCGGATCTGCACCGAACCAGTATGCGGCCTGACTCAGGTCGGACCCGGGAGCAGGAGGACGTCGCGCAACTCGTCCGTTTCACCCCAGTCGGCCAGGAGCTCTGCCACCGACGGATACGGCTTCTCCGCGCCGGATGCCTTCTCCAGGACCGACAGCGTGTAGCCCAGCTTCTCGAAGTACCCGAGGTAGTCCGCCACCGTGGTGCCCGACACGCGACGCAGCATCTCGTCCTTGAGCTCCGTCGTGACGATCGGTCGGTCGCGCTCGATGATCTGCGTGGCGCCGCGCACCACCCGACCTTCCGCTCCCTCGACGTCCATCTTCAGGAACCCGACCGGACCGTCCACGAGGTCGTCCAGGCGGAAAGTCGGGACGACGTTGCCCGGGTGGGACAAGAGATCGCCATCCCCGATCAGGCCCCCGTTGGAGCCGACATGCGTCGAGTAGTAGGCCCATCCGGTGGCCGTGTCGGCCGCCACGGGCAACAGCTGGACGTTGGTGGTTCCGTTCAGGCGCAGGGAGGACAAGAGGAGGCGGCAATTCTCGGAGTTCGGCTCGAGCGCGATCACCCGGCCCGACGGTCCCACCAGTCGGGAGGCCAGCAGCGAGTAGTAGCCCGAGGTTGGCGCCGACGTCGATCACCGTCATCCCGGCGGTGCAGTACCGCTCGAACACGGCGGTGAGGTGCGACTCGTACCGGCCCGACAGCAGCCCCGGCGTGACCGCGGCGTCGGCGGCGTCGCAGAACAGTTCCACGCCGCCGACACTGCAGCGCACGGCGTCCCCCTCTGCCAGCTGCACCGAGAATGCGGTCGGCGCGACCTGGTGTTCGATCGTCCCGAGCATCCTGCGGATGGTCGAGACCCGCGCCAGGTCGCCGGCGGCCGCCTCGTCGACGTCAGGCCGGAGCTCGTGTGGCAGCGTCGGGTAGAGCAGGTCGACCAATTGGTCGTAGGTGATGCCCCGCGGCGGCGGCGCCGGCATGGCGCCGCCCAACCCGCGCACGAGACGATCGCGCAGCGGCCTCAGCCTGTTCTTGACGGCATGTTGCCAGGTGTCGTGCGCCTCGCCCATTTCGGCCAACGGTAATCCGTCGATCGGTGACGGGCGAGAGACGATGGACGAACCGTGTCGCTAGTCTCTCCATGAGCCGAGTCAACGGAGGAGGCACCGTGTCCAGCGCAGATCGAATCGCCGCCAGCTGCACCGTGACGGCCAGCCCGGCCGAGGTCTTCCGGATCGTCACGGACCCGGCAATGCACGTCGAGATCGACGGCTCGGGCATGCTCCAGGCGGCGCCGGGTGCGAAGCGCCTGGAGGCGCCGGGCGACACGTTCGAGATGGACATGGACCGCGAGCCGTTGGGTGACGTCCCCATGGGCAAGTACAAGGCCCTCAATACCGTGACCAGGATCATTCCCGACGAGCTCCTCGAATGGAACGTCGGCTCCTCCGATCGGGGCCCGTACGGACACGTTTACGGGTGGGAGATCACCGCCGTCGGCCCGGGCGAGACCGAGATCACCAACTACTGCGAATGGCCCAACGTCCCGGAGAAGGCCCGCGAGCATTTCCCGATCGTGCCCCTGGCGATGCTGGAGAAGTCCGTCGACAACCTGGCCGCGCTCGTGTCCCGCGGGGCGCCGCCGGCAGGTTGATGGCGACCGGGACTCCCAGCCCTTGGCCGTGGCCGGGCGATCTGGACGCCGTCGTCGCCGCGCCCGGGTTCCACACCGTCCTCTACGAGGACGACCGGGTCCGGGTCCTCGACGGACGGGTCGCTCCGGGCGACATCGTGCCCGTGCACACCCACCGCTGGGGAGGTGTCCTCTACATTCTCGGCGCCAGCGACTTCGTTCGCCGCGATCCGGACGGCAACGTGCTGGCCGACACCAGGGCATCGAAGTCGGCACCCGTCGTCGGAACGGCGGTCTGGGGTGCCCCGCTGACGCCGCACACGTTTGAGAACGTCGGTGTGGAGGAGTTCCGGACGCTCACCGTGGAGATGAAGGACGTCGACGCGGCCCATCCAGTGTCCTAACTCTGCTCCGCGCCATTGGCGCCCCGGGCAGGATTTGAACCTGCGACCCGCTGATTAGAAGTCAGCCGCTCTATTCCGCTGAGCTACCGGGGCAGCGCAGAACAGCCTGACATAGGTGGTCGGACGCACGCGAGCATCCTCCGGCGCGGCGTCCGGAGCCCGGGTGAGCGTGCCGTCAGCCACCGGGAGGTGTGCCACACTTGTGCCCCTCGGTGGGCGTAGCTCAGTTGGTTAGAGCGCCAGGTTGTGGTCCTGGAGGTCGGGGGTTCGAGACCCCTCGCTCACCCCGAAGAGTCCGCCGTTCCCTCCAGTGGAGGGGACGCGGCGGACAGAGGCCGGCACGTCTCGGGGAGGTTCGGAGGTGAGCGCTGCGCAGACGGGCCGCACCGTCCTGGTGACCGGCGCGTCGTCGGGCATCGGCGCTGCCCTGGCCCGGGCCCTCGCCCGCCGGGGTGACACCGTGGCGCTCGTGGCCCGGCGGGCCGACCGACTCGATGCGGTGCTGGCCGACTGCCGCACCACCTCGCCTGGCTCAGCCCGCTGGGTGGCCGACCTCTCCGACCCGGAGGCCGCGGCGAACCTCGCCCTCGAGATCTGGGACCACTACCGCGGGCTCGACGTGATCGTCAACAACGCGGCGGTCCCCATGCGCCGGCACGTGACGCGTCTGACCATGGCCGAGGTCGAGCGGACGATGCGCATCAACTACTTCTCGCCCGTGGCCATCTCGCTAGCCGTCCTGCCGCACATGCTCGAGCGGGGTTCGGGGACGATCGTCAACGTGTCCAGCCTCGGCGGCCGCCTGGGCATCACCGCCGAGGCCGCCTACTCGGCGTCCAAGTTCGCCCTCGCCGGCTGGAGCGAGTCGCTGGCCGTCGACCTCGACCGGTCGGGCGTGTCGATCAAGCTGATCCTCCCCGGTGCCATCGACACCGAGATTTGGGACCAGCCCGACAACGACGCGCCGCTCTACGACGGGCCCAAGGAGCCACCGGAGGCGATCGCCGCGGCCATGATCGATGCCATCGAGAGCGAGAAGTTCGAGCACTACCTCCCCGACATGAAGGCCGTCATTGAGATGAAGACGGCCGACATCGACAGCTTCCTCATCGGCATGCGCGCCCTGAGCGGCGAGCAGGCAGACCAGTGAAGGCGCTGCTCTTCGGCGCCCCGCCGGACAAGGAGGAGATCCGGCCCACACCGCAGGACGAGCTGGAGACGATGCTCGCCGGCATCCCTTTCGGCCTCCACGACGTCGACGACGCCCGCCTGGTCCGTCCCGACTGGGTGGTGACACGCCCGATCCTCTCGGGAATCTGCGGGTCCGACGCCAAGCTCGTCCTCGGAGACTTCAACACGGGCGACATCGACAACCCGATGGCCGCCTTCGCATCCCTCCCCCACGTGCCCGGGCACGAGGTGGTGGCCGAGGTCGTCGCCCTCGGGCCCGCGGCCCGCGGCCTCGACGTCGGGCAACGCGTCGTGCTCAACCCGTGGCTGACCTGCGGTCCGCGCGGCATCGATCCACCATGCCCTCCGTGCCAGGCCGGTGATCTGAGCTTGTGCTGGAGCTTCACCAAGGGCGACCTCGGCCCCGGCGTCCACGTCGGCGTCATCACCGCGGCGCCCGGGGCCTGGGCCGAGCAGCTGGCGGCACACGACTCCATGCTCATCCCGGTGCCCGACGGCATCTCCGACGAGGCCGCCGTCCTCGCCGACCCCTTCTCGGTCTCCTTCCACGCCATCGTGCGCCACCCGCCCCCGGCCTCCGGCCGTGTCCTGGTCTACGGCGCCGGTGCCCTGGGACTGACCAGCGTCGCCATCCTCACGTCCCTGTACCCGGGTGTCGAGGTCGGCGTGGTGGCCCGTTTCGACGCGCAACGTGAGATGGCGCTCGCCTTCGGGGCCTCCGCGGTCTTCGCCCACGAGCCCCGACTGGCGTTGGTCGAGGCGCTGACCGCGCTGGTCCGGGGCCGTCCTGCACGCACCCCTCGATGGGCTGCCCGTGACCCACCCGGGCCACATCGACGTCGTCTACGACTCCATCGCCAAGGCCGAGACGCTCGAAGTCGGTGTCCGGGTGCTCGCCGAGCGTGGGCGGCTCGTCTACACCGGCGTGGCCACCCCCGAACGGTGGGAGTCCACCCCCATCTACTTCAAGGAGATCACCGTCGCCGGATCGAATGCCTTCGGGATCGAGGACTTCGAGGGCCGTCGCCAGCACGCCATCGCGCACTACCTCCAACTGGTCGACGAGGGCCGGCTCGACATCACTCCCATGCTCACGCACCGCTTCGGCCTGGAGGAGTGGTGGCCCGCGCTCAAGGCGCTGGCGCGCCAGGACCAGAGCGGCGCGCTCAAGGTAGCCTTCACCCCGAACGGGTAGGCCCGCTACGTGTGGGCCCCCGTGCCCAGGTCGCTGAACTTCTCGTAACGCGTCGTCGGCAGCGCGCACCCAGGCCGGATCCGGTTCGATCGTCCGCCCGACGGCGGACCAGCGCTTGGAATCGTCGAGCGACGCCTCGAGCCCTGCGGCCAAGCGAGCGAAGTACGCCGCGCCGAGCGCCGCACCCTCGGGCACGGCGACGGTGTCCACCGGCAGGTTGGTGGCGTCGGCCACGGCCGCCATCCAGGCGGTCACCCGCGAGCCGCCTCCGCTGGCCACGATGCGCGTCGGCTTGACGCCGGCGCGCTCGATCATCCGCCGCACCACGAATCCGCTCGCCTCGTAGGCGGCCCGCTCCATCGCTTCCGCTCCTGACCCGATGTCGAGCCCGTAGATGTTGGAGCGCAGCGTGTGGTCCTCGAACGGCGTCCGCTCCCCGCGGACGTAGGGCAACCAGACCGGCACCCGACCGGGTGTCCCGAGCCGGGGCTCGAGTTGCTCGCGCTTCGGCCCGGGCCGCGGCGTGTCCCGCAACAGGTGGCGGGCCCAGTCCACGAACAGGGCGCCGGCGTTGCTCGGACCGCCGACGAGATACCGATCCGGCGTCGTGCTGGGGTAGCTGATCAGCCCGTCGACGGTCAACCACTCGTCGCAGATCACCCAGCAGATCAGGGTGGCGCCGAAGATCACCAGGACATCGCCCGTGTGGATGGCGCCCGACACGATCTGGTCGCAGAAGGCGTCGATGGTCCCGCCGGTGATGACGGCGTCGCTTTCGGGCAGCGTGCCGGCGGCCTCGCCCATGGGAACGACCATCGGCATCTGCTTCTCGGCAATGCCCATGGAGCCCAATAGCTCGGTGTTCCAGCCCTTGTGCGTGTGCAGCATCCCCAGCGACGCCGTGACACCCGTGTCGATGGCGGGCAGTCCCGAAATGGCATTGGTCGCCACGGCCTGGCAGGGCCAGTAGCCCCGGGCGTCGGGCACCTCGGTGGAGGCCCAGCGCAGGAAGCCCTCGGCATCGGGCATGGCGCCCAGCGGCACGACCGCATCGTGGGTCGCGTCCTCGGTCGGCCGGCCCTCGCGGTCGCCGTAGAGCAGGCCGGGCAACAAGGGCATGCCCTGCCGCCCGACCGCGGTCATGGAGGGGACCATGGCCGCCACCGCCACGCCGGCGAGCGAGTTCCCTTCGGCCTCGAGCTGAGCGGTCACCTGCTCGAAGGCCTTGCGGGGCCCGGCTCGCCACGCCTTCTTGGCGTCGTGGCGCAACACGTCGGGCTCGGGCGCCACGATGCTGTGGGGCACCCTGCTGCGAGCGACCACCTGGCCCTTTTCGTCGACGGCCAGCGCCTTCACCGATGTGGTGCCGATATCGACGCCGACAGTGACCGGCCTTCCGGAGGACGTCATGAATCTGACACGCGTGTCATGATGCCGCCATTATGGACGACGCCCGCCGCGCAAGGAGAGTTCCAACGACATGACAGGTTCCCGCCCGAAGGCTCTGGTGACGGCCGCAGTGAGCGGTCCCGGCCTCGACCTGCTGCACCAGCTGGCGGATCTGGTGCTCGATTCGTGGCTGGACCAGCCCTCCCTCCGCATCTACAACGCCGCCCAGTTGGCCGAACGGACGGCCGCGGAGGGCGCCAACATCGTCATCGTGGAGAGCGATGCCTGCGGCGCCGACCTCTACGAGCAGCCGATCATGGCTGTGTGCAGCTGCCGCGGTGATCCCACCAACGTCGATGTGGCGGCGGCAACCGCTGCCGGGGTCCCCGTCCTGCGCGCCCCGGGACGCAACGCCGACGCCGTGGCCGAGCTCGCCGTGGCCCTTCTGTTCGCCGCCACCCGTGGCATCGTCCCGGCCGACCGCGACGTGCGCGACGGCGAGATCTACCGTGACGGCAAGATCCCCTACCAGCGCTACCGCGCCTGGGAGCTGGCCGGCCAGACGGTCGGCCTGGTCGGGCTCGGGGCGGTGGGGCGCGCGCTGCGCTGGCGCCTCCGTGGCCTCGGCATGGACGTGCTCGCCTACGACCCCTACGCGCCCGACGCCACCAGCTCCTTCGACGAGCTGCTGGCCAAGTCGGACGTGATCTCGGTCCACGCCCCGGTGACGGCGGAGACGACGGGGATGATCAACGCCGACGCCTTCGCCAAAATGAAGGACGGCGTTGTCTACCTGAACACGGCCCGAGCCAAGATCCACGACACCGACGCGCTGGTCGCCGCGCTGGCTTCGGGCAAGGTCCGCGCAGCGGGCCTCGACCACTTCGAGGGCGAGCACCTGGCGACCGACCACCCGCTGACCACCTTCCCCCAGGTCGTGCTGACGCCCCACATCGGCGGCGCCACCTACGACACCGAGTCCAACCACACCCGGACGATCGCCGAGGACCTGTGCCGGCTCATGGCGGGGGCGCGACCGCTCAACATCGTCAACCCCGAGGTCCTTCCCTCGTAACGTGGCGGCGCGCCAACCGACCATCATCGCCACCTCCATCGGGTTCCAGGCCGAGGGGCCCGATCCGGCGAACGTCAGGCCGGGCCCGTCGTACCGGCTGGCCGCCGATCTGGCCCGTGCCGGCGAGCACCCGCGGATCTGCATCATCGCCACGGCCGTCGGTGACGACTCCGCGCGGCTGGCGGCCGCGCACAACGCGTTCTCCAAGCTCGGCTTCGTCAGCTCGCATTTGACGCTGTTCCCCATGCCCAACGTCCCCGACGTGCGCGCCCACCTGCTGGCCCAGGACGTCATCTGGGTGGGAGGCGGCAGCACGGCCAACCTGCTCGCCCTGTGGCGCCTGCACGGGCTCGACACGGTGCTCCGCGAGTGCTGGCAGACCGGCGTCGTGCTGAAGGGGGTCTCCGCCGGCTCCCTGTGCTGGCACGTCGGCGGGACCACCGACTCCTTCGGACCCACCCTGGTGCCGGTCACCAACGGCCTCGCCTTCCTGCCCTGGTCCAACAGCCCGCATCACGACGCGGAGGAACAGCGGCGGCCGCTCATCCACCGCCTCATCGCCGAGGGCACTCTGCCCGACGGCTACGCCACCGAGAACGGGACCGGGCTTGTCTTCTTCGGCACCGAACTGCAGGACGTCTTCACCGAAGTCGAGGGCAAGCTGGCCTATTCGCTCACCCGGGAGGGTGACCAAACCCGCGAGGTCGCCCTGGAGACCCGGCTTCTCTGAACACCGGGGAGCCGTTCCGGCCGTCAGGCGACGGCGCCAGCCCAATCCGACCCGGCGTGCACGGTGTCCGTGTCGGTCCCCGAGCGCAGCACGCGCCCGGGGACGGCGCCAGTGAATTCGCCCTTGCGGACGATCTCGGTGCCGTTCACCAGGACGTGCTCGACACCCACCGCGTCGGCATAGAGGCGACTGGCGCCGCCCGGCAGGTCGTCGCGGGTCCGCACCGGGCCGTGACCGATGGCGGTCGGGTCGAAGACGACGACGTCGGCGAAGCCACCGGGGACCAGCCGGCCGCGGTCGCGCAGCCCGTAGAGACGCGCCGGGACATCGGTCAGGAGCCGCACCGCCTGCTCCCAACTGAGCAGACCGCGCGCCCGCACCCCGTCGCCCAGCATGGAGGTCGAATAGATGGCCCCGCACATGGTGTCGAGGTGGGCGCCGGCGTCGGAGCCCCCGACGATGGCGCGCGGGTCCTGCCAAGCCTGCGCCCGCAGCACCCAGTCCGCTTCGGACTCACCCATCGGAGGTCGCAGTCCGGTGCGCAGGCCGTCGGCCACCACGACGTCGAGGAGGGCGTCGAACGGCTCGAGGCCACGCGACCGCGCCACCTCCCCCACACTCCGACCTTCGGCATCGGCGTTCTCGGGGGCGAACACCTCGTCAAAGATCAGGCGATCCCACACCGCCAGATGCCGCAGGATCCCGGCCTCCTCCGACTGCGCTCCGGCGTCGAGCCGGCGTCGCGTCGCGGGGTCCGACAGCGCCGCCATGCGCTCGGGCGCGGGCAGCGCGAAGACCTCGCGCCACCCGGGCAGGCCGTCGAGGATGGCGCCGTGCTCGAAGCTCAGGCGCAGCTGCATGGTGTGGGGCAGGGTCAGGGCGACGACGGTGGCGCCGCGGGCGGCGGCCGCCGTACCGGCGGCCAGCTGGTTCCAGGCGTTGTCGGGGTTCATGGCCGAGACCCCGAGCACGTTCCAGTTGACCGGGCGATCGGCCAGCAGCGACATGGTGGAGAGGAAGTCGATGTCCTCGTCGGTGAAGCCGTTGAGGCAGCCCGCCACGATCAGCTCGACCGTGGTGCCGTCGTGCTGGCGCACCGCGGCGGCCAGGCGTTCCATCTCCTCCCGGCTCGCCGCGCGCGAAGGGACGGGCTGACCGTCGCCGTCGTTGTGGGTGTGGACCTGCGAGGTCGAAAAGCCGAGCGCCCCGTCAGCCAGCGCCCCGTGCAGCGCCGCCTCCATGGCGTCGATGTCCCGATTGTCGGCGCTGCCCCCGACGGCGCGGTCGCCCATGACGAGCCGGCGCAGCGTCGAGTGCCCGACGAGGAAGCCGGCGTTCACGGCGATGCGGCCGTCCAGGCGGCCGATCCACTCGCCGAACGAGCCCCAGTCCCAGGGCAGGCCGGCCCGCAGCGCGGCGAGGGGCATGCCCTCGACCCGCGCCATCATCCGCGCGATGTAGTCGACGTGCTCGGGCGCCATCGGCGCGAGCGAGAAGCCGCAATTGCCGCCGAGCACTGTGGTCACGCCGTGCAGCGGGGAGGGGCTGGCGTTGGGGTCCCAGAAGAGCTGGGCGTCGTAGTGGGTGTGCAGGTCGACGAAGCCGGGGGCGACGAGCATCCCTGTGGCGTCGATCACGGTGTCCGCGCCAACTCCGGCGTCGGCGCCGATGCCCACGACCCGCTCACCGTCGATCACAACATCGGCCCGGACCGCCGGCGCACCCGTGCCGTCGACAACCGTGCCACCGCGGACTGCGACCGTCATGTCTGTCCCTCCTGTTCCGCCGGCCCTGGCCGACGCACCCGTACCCGCTGGCGGGCGAAGGCCTGCATGCCCTCGGTCCCCAGCTCGACGCCGAAGCCGGACTGCTTCCAGCCGCCCATCGGCGCGAACATGTCGATCGCAGACAGGCCGTGGGCATTGACGAACACCGTCCCGGCCGACAGGCGCGATGCCACGTCGGCTGCCAGCGCGTCGTCGTTGCTCCAGACCGAGGCGCAGAGTCCGAAGGGCGAGTCGTTCGCCGCCTCGACCGCCTCGGAGATGTCGTCGTAGGGGATCACCGGGAGGGCGGGGGCGAACTGCTCCTGGCGCACGATGCCGGCGTCCCGGGACGGTGCGACCACCAGCGCCGGGGACACGAAGTAGCCCCCCGATCCGACGTCCTCGTCGCGCACCCGGCCAGGCCGCAGCACGGCGGCTCCGGAGGCCGCGGCTTCGGACACCAACGCCTCGACCCGCTCGCGGGCGCTCGCGGTGTGCACCGGGCCCATGGTCACGACGTCGGCCAGTCCGTCGCCGACCACCTCGGCGGCCAGCCGCTGGGCCAGCGCGTCCACCGTCTCGTCCAATCGGTCCCGGTGGACGTAGAGACGCTTGATGGCCATGCAGACCTGCCCGCTGGTGACGAAGGCGGCCTCCACGATGCGCTCGGCCAGGCCGGCGTCGCCCGCCACGTCCGGAGCGAGGATGGCGGCGTCGTTCCCTCCGAGCTCGAGCACGACGGGCCGGGTGGTGGCGGCAGCGGCGGCCATGACGGCCTGGCCGGTGCCCACGCCACCGGTGAAGGAGACCATGTCGACGTCAGGGTGGCCCACCAGCGCGGCACCGAGCGCGGCCTCGGGCCCGTTGACCACGTTGAGCACGCCGGGAGGCAGCATCTCGGCCATCGCCGCCGCCACGAGGAGCACGGCGCCGGGACAAGTCGGTGGCGCCTTCACCACGACGGTGTCCCCGGCCAGCAGCGCGGGCAGCACCTTGTTGCCCATGACCGAGACAGGCCAATTGAAAGGCAGCACGGCGGCCACGACGCCGTGCGGCACCCATTCGATGCGCGTGGTCCCGCCGGCGAGGTCGCGGGGCGCGAGCGCCGCCGCGACGAGTGGCGCAAAGGCCGACGCCATGCCGCCCATGGTGGCGGTGTCGAAGATGGCCTCGAGGTGCGTCTTGCCGTGTTCGCGGGTGAGCAGCCGGGCCAGGTCCCGCCTCTCGACGGCGTCCACGCCCGCCTCGGCGGCGGCCACGACGCGAGCGGCGCGGTCTTCGACGTCCAGCGCGGCCCAGGCTGGCTGGGACCGTCGGGCGGCGGCCACCGCCAGGTCGAGCTGTGCCGGCGACGTCGAAGGGGCGTCGAACACGACCTCGGCCGGGCGGGCCGGGTTGGTCACCGGATAGGTGCCCGCGCCCCCGGGCACGACAGCACCGTCGATGAGCAGGCCGACGCCGGTGATGACGTTCTCGACATCCGTGGTCATGCGCACACCCCCGGGCCTGACGACTTTGCTGACGATAGTGTCACCTTCCCATGGGAGCCGTCGAGACAGCGACCCGCACCAGGCCGCGCCACGCTGCTGCCGGACCCGGAGCCGAGGGCGGTGCGCGTCCCTGTGATCTCGGTCGACGACCACCTGATCGAGCCGCCCGGCCTCTTCGAGCATCGCCTGCCCGCCGGGCTCGCCGACGGGGCGCCGCGCGTGGTGGAGCAGGACGACGGGACGCAGAGCTGGGTCTTCGAGGGCAACCACTACCCCAACGTGGGACTCAACGCCGTGGTGGGCCGGCCGCGCGAGGAATGGAGCATGGAGCCGGCCCGGTTCGACGAGATGCGCCCGGGCTGCTTCGACATCGAGGCGCGGGTTCTCGACATGGACAGCGCCGGCATCTGGGCCTCCCTGTGCTTCCCGTCGCTCGTGTCGGGATTCTGCGGCGCGGTCTACTCGCGGGCGAAGGACGGCGATCTCGGCCTGGCCTGCCTGCGCGCCTTCAACGACTGGCACCTGGAGGTGTGGGCGGGCAGCCACCCCGAGCGCATCATCCCTCTCCAGCTCCCCTGGTTGGCCGACATCGAGATCGCCGCCGCCGAGGTACGGGCCAACGCGGCCCGAGGCTTCAAGGCCGTCAGCTTCCCCGAGTTCCCGGCCCAGCTGCAGCTGCCCTCCATCTTCAGCGGGCGCTGGGACCCCTTCTTCGCCGCCTGTGCGGAGACCGGCACGGTCGTGTGCCTGCACACCGGCGCGTCGGGCTGGGCGCCCCTCCCCTCGCCCGACCCGCCCTTCGAGCTCCTCCCGACCGTGTTCCCGGTCAACGCCCTGCTGGCGGCCGGTGAGTGGCTGTGGTCGGGCGTGCCGCTGCGTTTCCCCGCACTGCAGATCGCCATGTCCGAGGGCGGCATCGGGTGGGTGCCCATGCTGATGGACCGCGCCGACTACGTGCTGGGGCACTCGGCGTCGGGCACCGAGAGCAACGCCTGGCCCTCGGACCTGTTGCCGAGCGAGGTACTCCGCCGGAACTTCTGGTTCTGTTCCATCGACGACCCTTCCGCGGTGTCGCAGCGCCACGTGATCGGCCTCGACCACATCATGGTGGAGAGCGATTACCCGCACGCCGACTCGTCGTGGCCGGACACCCAGCGCGTCCTCGCGGACACGTGGGGCGCGATCCCCGATGATGAGCTGCGGGCGGTGGCCGGGGGCAACGCCAGCCGGCTGTTCCGCCACCCACTCCCCCCCGCCGACGACTGGCGCGCGCCGGCACCGCTCTCCTGACATGACAGCGGGCGGACCGCAGACGTTGCCGCTGCCGCCGGGGGCCGGGCCCGTCGTCGACGCCGACGGCCACGTCGTCGAGCCCCTGGCCGCCTGGGCGGACCTGCCCGATGCGCACCGGCCCCTGATCACTGCCGACGCGCACGGCTACGAGCACGTGACGGTCGGCGGCACCGAGATCTTGGCCGTCCCGCTGGGGACCCTGGCCCGGCCGGGCTCGGCCTTCGACGACCCGGCGGCCTTCCGCCCGCTGGCCGACGCGCTGCCCGGCGGCAGCAACCCGTCGGCCCGGCTGGCCGACATGGACACCGAGGGCATCGACCAGGCCGTGCTCTTCCCGACCATCGGGCTGTACTTCTCCGTCGTCGAGGACGCGGGGGCGGCGGTGGGGCTGGCCGTCGCCTACAACGACTGGCTCGCCGGGTACTGCGCCGCGGACGGGGCCCGCCTCTTCGGCGCCGCCATGCTGCCGCTGCAAGACCCGGCCGCGGCGGCCCACGAGCTGCGCCGGGCGGTCACCCAGCTCGGCTTCGTGGCCGGCTTCGTCCGTCCGAACCCCTGCCTCGGCCGTTCGCTGTGCGACCGCGCCTACGACCCGCTGTGGGACGTTGCCGAGGAGCTCGACGTGCCGATCGCCGTACACGAGGGCAGCTCGGTGATCGTGCCGACGCTCGGCTCGGACCGCCCCTTCAACCCGCTGATCCTCCACGCCGTGTCGCACGCGTTCGAGTCGATGCTCGCCTGTGCCCAGCTCGTCGCCTTCGGTGTGCTCGAGCGCCACCCGGGGCTGCGCGTGATCTTCTTGGAGTCCTCGGGCGGCTGGGCGCCGTTCTGGCTCGAGCGCCTGGACGAGCAGGCGGGCTCCTTCGGCGGCTTCTGCCCCGATCTCACCGTGGCCCCGTCGGCCTATTTCGCCCGCCAGTGCGCCATCAGTTTCGAGGTGGACGAGCACACCCTGCCCGCCCTCGCGCCCTTCGTCGGAGCCGACCGCATCGTGTGGGGCAGCGACTACCCGCACCACGACGCCACCTTCCCCGGGGCGGTCGCGGCCCTCCGGACCACCATCGCGCCGTGCCCCACCGCGGTCCAGGCCAAAGTGCTCGGGGTCAACGCCCGGCGGATCTACCGCCTCCCATCGCGTCGGCCGGCCCCGGCGGGGATCATCGACGACTACTTCGCAGCCGTCACCGCGCAGGACGTCGACATGCTGCGCGGCCTGTTCGCCCCCGACGCAACGTTCGACGTCGACGGCGACCGCCGCCGCGGGCACGACGACATCCTCGCTTACTACAACGAACACACCTTCGTGCACGAGGACTTCCGGCCCACCCCCGGACCCCCGCAGGTGGACGGCACGACCGTCACGGTGGACATCGACGTCGACCTCGGCGGCTCAACCTCCTCGGTGCGTGACGTCTTCGAGACCGACGGCGAGCACATCACCGCGCTCCGGGTGCGGGGCTTCGCCGACGCGTTGCGGGCCGCCGAACCGCGCTGACGAGGCGGCCTCTGGCGGGCCGGATCAGCCGGGTTGGGGCTGTGGGCCGCGCAGAAGGCGTCCCGGCCGCTCCCCCGTCGCCTCGTCGTGCTCCCGTACCACCGTGCCCGACTTGACCGTCGCCACGTACCCCCGGGCGCGCTGCACGAGCCGCTTGCCGGACGCCGGCAGGTCGTAGACCATCTCGGGGGGCTCGAGGGCGAGCGCGCCGTGGTCGATGATGTTGACGTCGGCCAGATGGCCCGGTGCCAGCAGGCCGCGGTCGCGGAAACCGTAGAGCTCGGCCGTGCGGCGCGTCTGGAGGTGCACCACGGTCTCGACGGGCAGCCCGTCGCCCCGGCTGCGGTCGCGGGCCCAGTGGGTGAGCATGAACGTCGGCAGGCTGGCGTCGCAGAGCACGCCGCAGTGGGCGCCGCCGTCGCCCAGGCCCAGGACCGTGGCGGGGTGCACGAGCATCTCGCGTACGGCGTCGAGGTTGCACGCCGAGTAGTCGAGCAGCGGCAGATAGAGGAGCTCCTTGCCGTCGCGCTGGAGCATCAGGTCGTAGAGGACCTCGTCGGTCGTCCTCCCCTGCGCGGCGGCGAGGGCGGTGACGCTGCGTTCGGGCGGCGGCTCGTAGTCGGGCGGATCGCCCAGCGGGAACAGCTTGTGGAGGTTGCCCCGCAGCAGCTGGACGAACCCACCAGGGTTGGGCTCCTCCGAGAGGATCGCGGCGCGCACCTCGGGTGTGCGCAGGCGGGCCACCCGCTCCGGCAGCGGCAGGTGCGCGATCTCCAGGTAGGCCCGGTGGTCGGCAAAGGGGTGGATGACGGACTGGAAGCCGACCATCAGCGACGTCGGCTTGCCCGCCACCTGTGGCACCAGCCAGGCCCCCCGCCGGTTGGCGGCCACGCCACGGTCGATCCACTCGCGCCACAGGTCCGGCGAGAAGTCGGCCTGGAGCACCTGGTAGGTCACCGGCACGCCGGCGCGGCTGGAGATCTCCGACATCCAGGCGAACTCGTGGTCGAGGTCCCACATGTCGCTGGCCAACGAGAAGACCCGGTGCCCCGCCTTGCCCAGCGCCTCGCCGATGGCGATGAGCTCCTCTGCCGCGGCGTTGGTGCCCGCAGCCAGCTCACCGTCCTTGGCCCGGTGCAGGATCGTCCGCGTGGTCGACGCCCCGATGGCGCCGGCCTGGACGGCCTCGCGGACCAGCGCCGCCATCTCGGCGATCTCCCCGCCGTTGGCCGTGTCGTTGGCCCGGCCCTCGCCGAGGACGTACGCCCGCAGCGCGCCGTGGGGGACGAGGGCTGCCACGTCGAGCACGCGATCGGTCCGCTCCACCTCGTCGAGGTACTCCCCGAAGGTCTCCCAGTTCCAGTTCATCCCCTCGGCCAACGCGGTGCCAGGGATGTCCTCGACTCCCTCCATCAACTGGATCAGCCAGGCGCGGTCGGACTCCCGGGCCGGCGCGAACCCCACGCCGCAGTTGCCCATGACGACCGTGGTGACCCCGTGCCAGCCCGACGGCGAGACCTCCGGGTCCCAGGTGGCCTGGCCGTCGTAGTGGGTGTGGATGTCGACCCAGCCGGGCGTGACGAGCAGGCCGTCCGCGTCGATGACCCGGCGGGCCGGCCCCTCGACCTCGCCCACCGCGGTCACGATGCTGCCGTCGATCGCGACGTCACCCTCCCGGGTCGGCTGTCCTGATCCGTCGGCGATCGTGCCGCCGCGGATGATCATGTCGTGCATAGCTCGAGACGCTAACCCAGCTTCGCAGCTTTTCGATCATGGCGACAGGATCGGGGCCGACGGGATTCACGTTGAGGTGGGTCACCCCCACCTCGGCCAGGGCGGCGACGCGCTCCTTGATGTAGGACTCGGGCCCGCAGAGCGACGTGGCCTCGAGAAGCTCCGCCGGCACCAGCGCCGCCGCCTCCGCCTTCTTGCCCGACAGGTAGAGGTCCTGGATCTCGGCGGCCTCCTTCTCGTAGCCGTAACGACGGGCCAGCGCGTTGTAGAAGTTCTTCCCCTTGGCGCCCATGCCGCCGATGTAGAGCGCAGCGCCACTGCGCCCCATGTCGCGGATGGACGCGACCTCCGCGTGCTCGCCGATGGCGAAGATGCCGCCGGCCGCGATCTGCAGGGTGTCGAGCGAGGGGTCCCGCTTGGCGGCGCCGGCGTCGAGCGAAGGCCCGAAGACCTCCTTGACCTTCTCGGGGATGAAGAAGATGGGGAGCCAGCCATCGGCCACCTCGGCCGTCATGGCGACGTTCTTCTCGCCGAGCGCGGCCACCCAGATCGGGATGCGGGACCGCACCGGGTGGTTGATCAGCTTGAGGGGCTTGCCCAGTCCCGTCCCCTCACCGGCCGGCAGGGGGATCTGGTACGCCGCGCCGTCGTGGGTGAGCGGGGCCTCGCGGGCCCACACGTCGCGGCAGATCTCGATGATCTCGCGCGTGCGGGTGAGCGGGCGGTCGTAGGGGACGCCGTGGAAGCCCTCGATCACCTGGGGACCCGAGGCTCCGAGCCCGAGGATGCAACGGCCGCCCGAGATGGCGTCGACGCCGGCCGCCGTCATGGCGATCAACGTCGGCGTGCGGCTGTAGATGGGCAGGATGGCCGAGCCGATCTCCACCCGCTCGGTCTTGGCGGCCAGGAACCCCATGAAGCTCGGGGCGTCGAAGCTGTAGGCCTCGGCCACCCAGACGACGTCCAGCCCGACCTTCTCCAGCTCGGCCGCCTGGCGGGCGGATTCGGCGAACCCGCCGGCGTAGCTCAGCGTCATGGACAGCTTCACGCGGTCCTCCCTTTCCTCGGTACACCCATCCTGCCCCGGAAAAAGAAGCGGACTCAACTCGCGGACCGATCACGCTTAGCATCGGAGTCGTGACGGGAGCCCCGACCGAGCTCGTCCTCTTCGACCTGGGCGGGGTGCTCATCGAACCCGGCGGTGTGGCGCCGATGCGGGAATTGAGCGGCCTCGGCAGCGACGAGGTGCTGTGGAGCCGCTGGCTCGGCTGCCGCTGGGTGCGCCGCTTCGAGGCAGGGCGGTGCACGCCCGAGGAGTTCGCCGCCGGGGTGGTGGAGGACTGGGGGCTGGACCTGGAGCCGGCCGCCTTCCTCCGGGAGTTCGGCGGCTGGCCCGAGCCTCCCTCTGCGGGAGCGCTCGAGCTCGTGACCGAGGTGCAGGGCGACCGTGCCAGCCGGGTTCCTCTCGAACATGAACGCGTTCCAGTGGGAGGCCAACTACGAGGCGATCCCGCTGACCGAGGCCTTCGACTTCCGCTTCCTCTCCTTCGAGCTCGGGCTGGTCAAGCCCGACGCCGCCATCTTCGACGCCGTGGCGGCGCGCCTGCCGGTCGCGCGCGACCGGGTGCTCTTCCTCGACGACAACGCGGTCAACGTGGACGCGGCCGAGGCAGCGGGTTTCGCCGCCCGGCACGTGCGCGGTGTCGGCGGCGCCCGGGACGCGCTCGTGTCGGCTGGCGTGCTCGGAGGCTGAGGGAACCCCGGCCGCCGCACGGCCGGTGGGCACTGGTTGCCGCGCCTGTGCCAACATGCCGCCATGGTTGCCAACGGCCCGATGCTGCGTCTCCTGCCGCGCCTCAGCGACGACGTCACCTTCTTCTGGACCTCCGGCGCGGACGGCGTGCTGCGCCTGCTGCGCTGCAACGCCTGCGGGTTCTTCATCCACCCGCCGGGACCGGTCTGCCCGCGCTGCCTCTCGCGCGACCTCGGGCCCCAGGAGGTCAGCGGCCGGGGCCACGTCGAGACGTTCACCGTCAACTACCAGCAGTGGATCCCCGGGAGCGACCCCTACATCATCGCCTGGGTGTCGATCGACGAGCAGCCCGACGTCCGCCTGACGACGAACCTGGTCGACGTGGAGCCCGAGGACGTGCGCATCGGCATGCCGGTGCGCGTCGCTGTTCGAGCACGTCGAGGACGTCTGGCTCCCGCTCTTCACGCCGGCGGAGGACGCGTCGTGAGCCCGCGCCCGGCCGAGGAGCCGCTGGAGCGGCGGGCCGTCATCTCGGGCATCGGGCAGTCCGACGTCGGCCGCCGGCTGGGGCGCTCCGACCTCGACCTGACGGTGGAGGCGGGCCTGGCCGCCATCGCCGACGCCGGGCTGACCCGCGACGACATCGACGGGCTCTCGACCTACCCCGGCATGGGGGCGGGCACGCCCGGGTTCGCCGGCCCGACCACGCCCGAGGTCCAGGACGCCCTGGGCCTGTCCCTGAACTGGCACGACGGCGGGGGCGAGGGCGCCGGGCAGATGCGCGCCGTCATCGCCGCCTCGCTGGCCGTGGCGGCGGGCCTGGCCCGGCACGTCCTCGTCTACCGCACCGTCACCGAGGGCAGCGCCCAGGGCACCGGCGGCCGCCAGCCCATGGGCGGGATCGGCGGGGGCGGCGGAGGCTCGGTCCCCCGCTTCGGCAGCTTCATGCAGTGGTCGCTCCCCTACGGCGCCGTCTCGGCGGCCAACTGGATCGCCATGGTGGGCCAGCGCCGCATGCACGAGTTCGGCCTGACCCGCGAGCAGCTGGGCCAGATCGCCATCAACGGACGGCGCAACGCCGCCCTCAACCCCAAGGCCGTCTACACGGACCCCATGTCGATGGACGACTACCTGGCGGCGCGCATGATCACCACGCCGCTGTGCCTCTTCGACTGCGACGCGCCGTGCGACGGCTCGACGGCGGTCATCGTGTCGCACCGCGACGTGGCCGGCGACCTCGACCACCCCGCCGTGCAGATCAACGCGGTCGGCACCGCGCTGCGGGGCCGGCCGAGCTGGGACCAGTTCGACGACATGACGACGATGGCGGCGCGCGACGCGGCCGCCTCCATGTGGGAGCGCACCGAGCTCACGCCGGCCGACGTCGACACCGCGCAGCTCTACGACGGCTTCAGCGTGCTCACCATCGTCTGGCTCGAGGCGCTCGGGTTCTGCGGCCGCGGCGAGAGCGGGCCCTTCATCGAGGGCGGCGCCAACATCGCCCGCGACGGCCTGCTGCCGCTGAACACGGCGGGAGGCCAGCTCTCGGGCGGGCGCCTGCACGGGTTCTCCCTCATCCACGAGGCCTGCGTCCAGCTGCGCGGCGAGGGCGGCGAGCGCCAGGTGGTGCGGCCGGGCGGCCGGAACCCCGAGGTGGCCGCCGTGGCCAACGGTGGCGGGCCGATCGCCGGCACCATGCTGCTCACCCGCGGCGCTGACCTCGCTGAGCCTGGCCTCGAACTGGCCGGGTCGCTATCGCCCCGGGCAGTTGGTGAGGTCGAGGGCGATGGTTCCGGGCTGCAGGTGGTGCCGGCGCGGCCCGCCAGGTGGTGCGCCGCCCGGGCCGCCAGGGCGACCAGCGTCAGCGTCGGGCCGTAGCCGCTGGAGGTGACGAAGACCGAGGAGTCGGCGACGACGACGTTGTCGAGCGCGTGCACCCTCCCCCAGCGGTCCACCACCGAGGTGTCGGGGTTGTCCCCCATGCGCACCGTGCCCATGACGTGGCGGCTCTCGGGGATCGGCGTCGCGCCGATCCCGTGGTACGAGACGCCCGGCGAGGAGGTGTGGATCACCCATTCGGCGCCCATCTCCTCCAGCACCGACTGGAGGATCTTGCCGTGGTACTTCGACGCCGCCAGCTCGTGGTGGCCCGGCTGGTAGGTCACGCGGGCCACCGGGAAGCCGCGGGCGTCGCGGATGGAGGGGCTCAGGTCGACCGTGTTGGTGGCGTAGGGCAGGTCCTCGCCCTGCATGATGAAGGCCCACATGCGCTCGCGCAGGTTCGACTCGCGCATGGCCTGGGCGTGCTGGCGCCCCCAGGGCGAGTGGCGCGCCGCCATGATCGGCAGGCCGCCCCCGCTGTGCTCGACCAGGCCGCCGCGGAACCACGGCAGGCCGGCGCCGGCCGCCGCCTCGCGCGTCCGGTCGTCCTGGACCATGGCGTCGTCGTGCACGTGGGTGACGGAGCGGCCCTTGTGCGGGTGCAGGCGCAGGTTCGGGAAGTGCCCGACGACGATCGTCTGGAAGTGCACCATCAGGTACTTGCCGAGCGCCGGGTGCTCCAGCCCCGAGAGGAGGAGGAGGCGCGGCGTCTCGATGGCGCCCGCCCGCCACGATGACCAGCTCGGCTTCCCTGGTGTGCGTGACCCCGTCCGGCCCCATGAACTCGACGCCGGTGGCCCGCCGGCCCTCGGTGACGATGCGGCTCACGTAGGTCTCGGCCATCAGCTCGGCCCGCCCCGTGGCCATGGCCCTGGTCAGCAGCGCCACCGGGTCGCCCTTGGCGTGGATGGGGCAGCCGAAGAAGGCGCAGAAGCCGCAGTTGTTGCAGGCCGGCCGCCCGTCGTAGGCGATGCTGTTGGCCGCCGTCGGCGCCTCGTAGGGGTGCAGGCCGACCTTCTCGGCGGCGGCCGACGACAGCACGGCGCCGTACATCGGCGCCCCGGGGGGCATCGGGTAGGGGCCGGACCGCCAGGCGGCGAACGGGTTGGCGCCCTCGCGGCCAGAGACGCCGATGGCCCGCTCGACCTCGGCGTAGTACGGCTCGAGCTCGTCGTAGTCGAGCGGCCAGTCGTCGACCGCGGCGCCCTCCTGCGGGCCGTAGGTGGAGAAGAGCCCGAAGTCCTCCTCCCGGAAGCGCGGCACCTTGCCGTCGGCGTGGGTCCCGCCGCCCCCGACCGTCGTCGGGATGGAGTTCACCTCGCCGACGTGCGTGTGCTCGCCCTCGTCCGCCGAGCGGCGGAAGGCCCGCGGCTCGACGAGCGGGTCGGGCCCGAGGAAGTAGCGCGAGACGAACTTGATCTCGTCGTTGGAGTAGTCGCCCGCCGGCTTGGTCAGGTCGTCGGGGTCGAGCAGATGGTTGCGGCCCTTCTCCATGATGACGACGGACCAGCCCGGCCCGGGTCAGCACCTCGGCCGCCGTGGCGCCCCCGGGGCCGGAGCCGATGATGATGGCGCTGGGCGTCACGGCTGCGACACCTCGGCGTCGCTGTAGCCGCGTGGCTGCACGTCGCCCTCGTAGTCGATGTAGTCCCAGCCGACGGTGTCCCGGTTGCCGCCGTACTCGGGCGCGCCGTACATGCCCTCGCAGCAGTGCTCCCACAGGAGCTCGCAGAAGTCCTCGTCGTCGCGCAGGCGGCGGCGTTGCTCGCGGCCGTCGACCTCGGTGAAGTCGGCCCCCAGCGCGGCCAGCCCCTCCCGGTAGCGCTGCTGGAGCCCCACGACCGGCCCGTTGAACTCGCGCTCGGGCCGCCCCTGGGAGCCCTCGATCCGCATGCGCCAGGCCAGCTCGTCCAGCGGGGACAGGCGGTGGAAGGTGGCGAACCCGGCCACGCCGCCCTTGCGCCCCGAGGTCGGGCCGCCCGCCCAGATGCGGGGCGGGTCGAAGGAGAAGGCCCCGAGGAAGCCGTCGATGTAGTCGGCCACGCCGGCCTCCTCCGCCCCCGGGGTGCCCTCGCCGGAGGGCAGCATCTGGGCGCAGGCGGCCCGCAGCGTGGCGTACTCCTGTGTCGCTCAGCCAGACGGGCATCGGGCAAACGTAGCGTGGCGGCGACCCCAATTGCTGACGCTGCTGTCAGGTTAGGATCGTGCCTCGCCCGTCCCGCCGGGGGCGGGTCCGGGAGGATGGGCATGGCGCAGGAGGGCTACCGGGTCGGCGTCGACGTGGGGGGCACCTTCACCGACCTGATCTGCATCACGCCGGAGGGCCAGGTCGTCCTGGACAAGACGCCGACGACGCCGGACGACCAGTCGGTCGGGGTCCTCACGGGCATGGAGCAGCTGGCCGCCACCTTCGGGCTCGACCCCACGGCCTTCTGCGGGGCCCTGGAGGCCTTCGTCCACGGGACGACCACGGCGGACAACACCATGATCGAGATGAGCGGCGCCCCCACCGGCCTGCTGGCCACCGAGGGGCACCGCGACGAGATCGAGCTGCGGCGGGACCACAAGGAGGAGATCTGGGACCCGACCGCTCCCCCGCCCGTGCCGATCGCCCGGCGCCGGGCCCGCATCGCGATCCCCGAGCGCTGTCGACTTCGAGGGCAACGTGGTGCTGGCGCTCGACGAGGAGGCCGTGCGCCGGGGCGTGCGCCGGCTGCAGAAGCTGGGCGTGGAGTCGATCGCCGTGTGCTTCCTCTTCAGCTTCGTGAACCCCGACCACGAGCGGCGGGCCCGCGAGCTGATCCGCGAGGAGTTCCCCGACGTCGGGCACATCTCGCTGTCCCACGAGGTCCTCCCCCGGGCACCCGAGTTCGAGCGGACCTCGACGACGCTCGTCAACGCGTACGTGGCGCCGAAGATCAGCGCCTACGTCGACCGCCTGGTGGAGAAGCTGCGCCGGTCCGGCTTCGACGGCCAGGTCGTGCTGATGCAGTCGAGCGGGGGCGTCATGCCGCCCCAGTCCGTGCAGCGGCGCGCCGTCTCACTGCTCGGCTCGGGCCCGACCGGTGGCGTCATGGGTGCCGCCGTGGCCGCCGGCCGCAGCGGCGTGCACGACTTCGTGGCGGCCGACATGGGCGGCACCTCCTACGACGTGTGCCTGGTGCGAGAAGGGTCAGCCCGCCGTGGCCACCGACTGGAACTGGCGCCACCGCTACTACGTGAACCTGCCCATGGTCGACATCCACAGCGTGGGCGCCGGCGGGGGCTCCATCGCCCGCGTGCGCCAGGGCGCGCTGCTCGTCGGCCCCGACTCGGCCGGCTCGGTGCCCGGGACCGGTCTGCTACTCCAGCGGCGGGGTGCGCCCGACCGTCACCGACAGTGACGCCGCGCTCGGGTACCTGCCCGCCAAGGGCTTCGCCGGCGGCCGGATGGAGCTCGACGTGGAGGCCGGCCGCGCCGCCATCGCCCGCGACGTCGCCGAGCCGCTCGGCCTCGACGTCGACGACGCCGCCTGGGCCATACAGCGCATCGTCAACGCCAACATGGCCAACGCCGTGCGCAAGGTCCTGTCCCAGCACGGCGCCGACCCGCGCACCCTGTCGCTGGTGGCCTACGGCGGCGGTGGCCCGGTGCACGCCTGGGCCCAGGCCCGCGAGCTGGGCATCGGCCGGTGCTGGTGCCCAAGGCCTCACCGGCCTTCTCCGCGCTCGGCCTGCTCGTCTCGGACTACGTGGTCGACCTCATGCGCGCCTACGTCGTCAAGCTGTCCGACATCGACCTGGCACGGGTGCGCGCGCTGGCGGCGGAGCTGCGCCGGGACGCAGAGGCCGAGCTGGCGCCGGCGCGGCTCGGCCCGGGTGCAGTGCAGGCCGATCTGTTCGCGCAGATGTGTTACCACGGGCAGAACTTCGACATGTCGGTGCCGCTGCCCGAGGGCGAGTCGCTCTCCGAGGAGCACCTGCTCGACCTGGCCGACCGCTTCCACCACCAGCACGAGACGGCGCGCGGCTTCGCCTTCCCGACCCAGCAGCCGCTCGTGCGCGGCATCCGCCTCGTGCAGCGCGGCGCCACCCCCAAGCCTCCGGTGCTGGCCCGCATGGGCGATGTGACCCATGCCGCCGACGCGCGCACCGGGTCGCGCCCGGTGCATCTCGGTGCGGGGTTCGTGGAGACGCCGACCTACGACGGCGCGGTGCTGGGGGCCGGCGCCGTGGTGGAGGGCCCGGCGCTCATTGAGGAGCCCTTCACCGTCGTCGTGCTCGCGCCCTCCGACGTGGCCGTGCTCGACGAGCACGGCAACTACGACATCACCATCGGCCCGGCCGGCTGACGACGAGCGGGTCGCCGCGCCGGACTCAGGTCGCTTCAGGTCGGCGGCGGAGCCTCGGGTCGACGTCGGCGCCCGGGCTCCGGCTCCGGCCCCGGGTGCGGCACCGCGCCGACCCGGTGGGCGAACCAGAGCAGGGCGCGCTCGCCCTCGTCGAGGACCTCGCAGACCAGGTTGCCCGTCTCGCTCGCCCCGAGGTCGACCAGGCGGCACCAGTTGTCGAGCACCCGGAAGCCGGGCCCCGGTAGTGCCGCCCGGCCGCGCAGAACGGGACGGCCGGCATGCGCAGGGCCCAGGCCACCAGGCCGCCGGCGATCTCGGGGAAGGCCGCCCGGTGCCGCAGGACGTCGTCGTACTGGCCGGTGACGACGTCGACCATGTTCTCCAGCGCGGCGGAGCCCGGCTCGAAGTAGCGCGAGTGCGCCGTGACCGCGGGATGGTCGGGCGCGTTCGTGCTCATCCTCGTGCCGCCGAACTGCGGCGAGGCGGGCGCGGCCCCGAAGACGCCCGAGCTCGGCGATGGCGTCCCCCGGCGCCTGCTCCGAGAAGAAGTGCGACCTGCTCGAGGTGCAGGTCGCGCAGCTCGTCGACGGTCATGCCCGGGCTGCCCGCCACGACGACGTCGGTGACCTCGCAGCCCGGCAGTCGGCCAAGGCGGCCCCGGTGACGATCGACCCGAAGCTGTGGGCGACCACGGTCAGCGACTGCTCGGGCTCCAAGGACGAGCGAGGCGACGAACTCGGTCAGGTCGTGGGCGGCCGTCGCCAGGTCCTCGTTGCACTCGATCGATCCCGCCGCCGCGGCCAGGACGTCGGCCGGGTTGTCGTAGCCCTTCCACAGGACGACGGCGGTCGACGGTGCTGGCCTCGTAGAGGTTCATGGCGTCCGGGATCCAGTCGTCGCACAGGTTCGTGCCGTCGCCGACGCCGGGCACGACCACGGCCACGTGCTGCGGCCGTCTCGAGGTCGCCGAAGAGGAGGGCGTAGTGCTGCAGCTGGGGCCGGTAGACGAGGATGTCGCCCCCGCAGGACAGAGCGTCTGCAGCAGCGTGATCCGGTCCTCGTCGCCCTCGTCGGTCGCGCCGGCGAGATCCATCTTCGCCGCGGCGAGGTTGCTGGCGGCCCGACGGGACAGCAGATCCTTTCCGCGCATGGAACAGGTTACGTCGCGTCCACCGACGCCAAAGAGGTACCTCGCTAACCTGGCCGCCATGGGTGAGGCGCTGGCCATCCTGGCGGCCGTGCTGTTCGCGCTCGGCACCGTCCTCCAGCAGAAGGGCACGCTTTCGCACCGCGGCGGCCGGCGACGACCCGCGCTTCTTGCTCCAGATCCTGCACCGCCCGGTCTGGCTCGCCGGCACGGTGCTCCAGTCCACGGGCTGGGTCGTGCAGGCGATGGCACTGGACCGCGCCTCGCTCGTGGTGGTGCAGTCGCTCACCGCGCTCAGCCTGGTCCTCGCGCTCCCCCTCGGCGCGCTCCTGACCAACCAGCACATCGGGCGGCGCGAGCTGACCGGAGCCACGCTCACCCTGGTCGGCATCATCTTCTTCATCTCGGCCGGGCAGCCCCAGGGCGGCACGACCCACCCCGCCGCCGTCGGCGTGGTGGGCGGCCTGCCTGATCACCGCCGCGCTCGTGCTCATGCTGTTCATGGTGGGCCGGCGCTTCACCGGCGCCTCCAAGGCGCTGATCTTCGGCGCCGCGGCCGGCCTCGGCTACGGCCTGCAGGCGGCCGTGACGAAGACGTTCGTCACCGAGCTCGGTGGCGGTGTCCTCGGCGCTCCTCGCCGAGCTGGTCGACGTACGTGCTGATCATCTCCGCCGTGAGCGGGTTCGCGCTGCAGCAGTCCGCGCTCAAGACCGGCGTGCTGGCGCCCGCCATGGCGTCGAGCAACTCGGTGACCCTGTTCTCGAGCGTGATCCTCGGCATCGCGGTCTACGGCGAGACGCTGGCGAAGACCGGCACCGGCCACTCGGGCTCCACCGTCATCGGGCTGGTCGTCGCCGTCGTCGGCATCGCGTTCCTCGCCGGCTCCGAGGCGCCCACGGAGGTGGCGGGCGCCGCCAACCCGTCACCGGTCACGTGACGTCGTCATGTCCCGGCTGGACGGCGTACGCCAGGCGCTGCCCGGCCCGGCCGTAGGGCCGCGACCGTGCACTCGCTCGCGGCGGTGGACGTCGCCGGCACCTGGTGGGTGTACCTGGGTCTGTTCGTGGCCGTGGCGGCGTCGTGGGCCGGCGTGCCCTTCATCGGCGCCACCGCGCTCGGCGCGGCCGGCGTCGCCGCCAGCCAGGGCAATCTCAACCTGGCCGCTCGTCGTGGCGGTCGCGACGGTCGGAGGCGAGGTGGGCGGCCTCATCGGCTACGCCATCGGAAACCGCTGGGGCCGCGCGCTGCTGGAGCGGCCGGGCAAGCACCAGGCCGGGCGCCAGCGCATGGTCGAGCGGGGCGAGCGGGCCTATGCCCGCTGGGGCCGCCTCGCCGTCTTCTTCACACCCGCCATCGTCTCGGGCACGGCCAAGATGGAGCACGGTGCAGTTCGTGCTCTGGAACCTGCTGGCGTCGTTCGGCTTCGCGGTGTCGGTGGCGGCCAGCGCCTACGGGCTCGGCCGCATCTTCACGGGTCACGACTCCGTCCGCGACATCGTCACGCTGCTCGTGGGGCTCGCCGTCGGCGCCTTGGTCATGGTGCTGTACGTCCGCCGCCGTCGCCGCCGCGCCGCCGCGCCGGGCGGACACATGGCTGACCGCTCAGCGCGGCAGGCCCAGGATCCGCCCGGCGATGATGTCGCGCTGCACCTGTGACGTCCCGCCGGCGATGCCGGCCGCCTTGCTCCACAGCCACTGACGCGCCCACGGCCCGGCCTCGGCCGACGCCGGGTCGCGCCCGGTGACGAGCAGCGCCGCCTCGGACAGGCCCTGCGTCATGGCCGTCCAGGTGAGCTTGATCCAGCTCGACTCGGGCCCGGGCTCCTCGCCGCGCCCGAGCCGGGTCAGCGTGCGCAGGTTGTGCAGGCGCAGCACGCGCGAGGTCGATGTAGGCCCGCGCCAGCGCGTCGGCGACCAGCGGGTCGTCCAGCGCAGCCGTTGCCCCGGGCCTCCTCGTAGAGCCGGGCCAGGTAGGTCTCGTGGACGACCTGCTCCTTGAACGGGAAGTTCGTGCCGCGCTCGTGGGCCAGCGTGGAGCCGGCCACGGTCCAGCCCTGGCCCTCGATCCCCACCACGTGCTCGGCCGGCACGAAGACGTCGGTCAGGAAGACCTCGTTGAATTCGGCGTCGCCCGTCATCTGCACGAGCGGGCGCACGTCGACGCCCGGGATCGGACATGTCGACGATCAGCGCGGTGATCCCCTGCTGGGGCCGCGGCGCGTCGGGGTCGGTGCGGGCCAGGCACAGCCCCCACGAGGCGAACTGGGCGTAGGACGTCCAGACCTTGCGGCCCGTGACCACGTAGCCGCCCTCGACCGGCGTGGCCCGCGTGGAGAGCGAGGCCAGGTCGCTCCCGGCGTCGGGCTCGCTGAAGAGCTGGCACCAGATCTCCTCGGCCGAGAGGATGGCCGGCAGGTAGCGCAGGCGCTGGTCCTCGGTGCCGTGGGCCAGCAGCGTCGGGCCCGACCAGGTTGATGCCGACCCGGTTCACCGGCTGGGGGGCCTGGGCAGCGGGCGTACTCGCTCTGGTACAGCGCGACCTGCACCGGCGTCGCGCTGCGCCCGCCGTAGGCGCTCGGGCCAGTGGACGCCCACCCAGCGGTCGGCGGCCAGGGTGGCCTGCCACTCGCGGCCCCAGGCCACCTCGTCGGCCAGGTCGACGAAGGCGGGCGGGCGGCGCAGGTGGCCGGCCAGCCAGGCGCGGAACGAGGCGGCGAACTCCTCGTCCTCCTGCTTCAGCGCGAGATCCACGCCGTCTCCGCTCGACCGGCCCTGACATCGGCGTCACGTTATTGGGGCCCGGGTATGGTGCCCTGCCGTGACGGCCCGCCTCCGACCGACCTGGGTGCCGAGCCTGGCCCGCCGCTACCGCCGGCCGGGCGGGCCCGTGGGACGTGCCGACGCTCGACGCCCTGCTCTCGGCGCACGGCGGCGAGGTCGTCGACGGCGACACCCGGCTCTCGCGCGGCCGCAGGCGGACGCGCTGGTGGCCACGGTCGCCGGCGGCCTGCGGGCGCGGGGCGTCGCGACGAGGCGACGCCGTGGCCTGGCAGGTCCCCAACAGCCTGGCCGCCGCCGTCCTGACCCGGGCCTGCTGGCGCATCGGCGCCGTGGCCGCGCCCGTCCTGCACTCGTTCGGCGCGGCCGACGTCGAGGCGGCGCTCGGCCAGATCGACCCGGCGCTCGTCGTCGAGCTCGCGCCCGACGCGTTCTCCGACCCCGTCGCGCTCGCCGAGGCCCTCGGGCGGCGCCCCGGTGCCCGCCGGCGCCTCGCCCAGCCGGCCCTCCGACGTCGCCCTGGTCCTGTTCACCTCCGGCTCCACCGGGATCCCCAAGGCGGTGCTGCACACGCAGCGCGGCCTGAGCTGGAAGGCGTCGCTGATGGCGCGGGTGCACGGCCTCGGCGCCGGCCGACGCCGTGCTGATGCCGGCGCCGATGGCCCACATCTCGGGCCTGCTCAACGGGGTCCTGGTCCCGGGTGCGGCCGGCCTGCGCTCGGTCCTGGTCCGCCGCTTCGACCCCGAGCAGGCGCTGGCGCTCGTGGCGCGGCGAGCGCATCTCGTTCCTGGCCGGGCCCGCCGACCTTCTTCATCGCCATGGCACGCGCCCTGGCCGAAGGACCCGGCGTCGGACGTGTCGTCGGTGCGGCTGGTCTCCAGCGGCGGTGCGTCGGTCACGCCGGCCTTCGTCGAGGACACGGCGCGCACCTTCGACTGCCGCGTCAAGCGGACCTACGGCTCCACCGAGGCGCCCACGGTGACCACCAGCACCGACGACGACCCGTTCGAGAAGGCCCGCGACACCGACGGGCGCGCCGTCGGGCGCGGTCGAGCTCCGCGATCTCGGACCCCGAGACCGGCGCGCGCTGCGCCGACGCGGCGCGCCGGGCGAGCTCTGGGTGCGCGGGCCCGAGATGTTCGCCGGCTACGCCGACGCCGGCGCAGACCGCCGCGGTCATCGCCCCGGGCGGCTGGTTCCGCACCGGCGACCTGGCCACGGTCGACGGCGACGGCTGGGTGCGCATCGTCGGGCCGGCTCAAGGACGTCATCATCCGCGGCGGCGAGAACATCTCGGCCTCCGAGGTCGAGGCGGCGCTCGAGGCCCACCCCGACGTCCGCCACGCGGTGGCGGTGGGGTATCCCGACCCGCTCATGGGCGAGCGGGTCGCCGCCTTCGTCGAGTCCGCCGCGCCCGTTCGACCTCGAGGAGTGCCGGCGCTGGTTCGCCGGCCGCGGCATGGCCGTCTTCAAGACGCCCGAGAAGGTCGAGCGGCTCGAACAGCCTGCCGTTGCTCGGCTCGGGCAAGGCCGACCGGGCCGCGTTGCGGCGCCGCGCCGCCGCGACCTGACCCCGCGGCGTGACGCCGGGTGCCGCCGAGCGGGCCGGACTAGCGTTGGCGCGTGCCTCGCCGCAACCTCATTCCGCTGGTGCTGCTCGCCGTCCTCGCCGCTGGGCACGCTTGCGTTCGCCGTGCTCGGCGCCTCGTCCGCGCCGAGCGGGGCGACGCTCACGGTGCAGAACGCGTCGGTCCGGACCTTCGGCTCGCCCACCGGGTCGACGTCTTCGCCATGGACCTGGTCAACACGTCTCGGCCGGCGGATCCGAACGGGACGATCAGCCAGGTGCGCCAGATCGACTACAGCGCCGCCGGACCGCATGACCGTCTACCAGGTGGCCGGCTCCACGCTCGAAGCTCATCGCGGTCCTCGAGCCCGTCGGCCATCCCGTGCAGCCTCAGCACGTACACGGCCATCGTCGGCGGCTCCACACCGTGGACGGCCAACGGGACGGCCTACGCGCGGACCGAGAGCCTGGCGGACTACGACGCCCGGGTGCCGCACGCGACGGCGACCTCGTGCGAGCCGCAGCCGACGTCCGTGCAGGGCCAGGTCAAGGAGCGGGCGGCCGTCCGGGCCGGCTACCTCGTCGGCGTGCGCCTCACCGTCGTCGTGCCGCCCCAGACGCTGCCGAACGGGCAGCGGGCGGCGCAGCGGGGTCGAGAACCAGAGCGCTGGTCATGCTCCAGATCAACGGCACCCGCACCGGCGCCCTGGGCTCGTAGCCGACGCGCGGCCGCGTCAGGACAGGGGCTGGCCGGCCTCGAGGCGGGCGCGCAGCAGCGTGGCGATGCGGTCGCGGTGCGCCGCGGCATCGCCGTAGCTGACCTGGTCGAGCTGCGCCCGCTTCAGGTAGAGGTGCATGTCGTGCTCCCAGGTGAAGCCGATGCCGCCGTGCACCTGCAGCCCGGTCGCCATGACCCGGCGCGACGCGTCCGAGCACCAGGCCTTGGCCATGCTGGCCGCCAGCGAGCGCTCGGGGTCGCCGGCGGCGGCGCACCAGGCGGCGTAGTACACCGTCGAGCGCATCCCCTCCACGTCGACCAGGGCGTCGGCCAGCATGTGCTTGACGGCCTGGAACGAGCCGATGGGCTTGCCGAACTGGACCCGGTCCTTGGCGTACTGCGACGGTCATGGCCAGCACGTGGTCGGCCGCGCCGAGCATCTCCGCGCTGGCCAGCGTGGCCGCCCGGTCGAGCAGCAGCGCGGCCGCGTCCTCGCCGCCGAGGAACAGGGCCGGCGTGCCGTCGAAGGCCAGGATCGCCGAGCTCGCGCGTGCGGTCCATGGCGGGCAGCGGCGTCGGGCCGCCCCTCGCGTGCGCAGGTCGACGCCGTAGACGCCGCCGTCGCCGGCGAGGACGACGGCCACGTCGGCCGAGGGCGCGTAGGCGACCGGCGGCGTCTGCGCCGCTCAGGCGCACCTGCGCCGCCCGGCTCCGCGGTGACCGTGAGGCCGCCCGGCCCGGGGCGGCGGCCACGCAGCCCGACCGCGGCGCCCTGGCCCAGCGCCTCGCGCCAGTCCTTCGTCGCCGGCCTCGGCGCGCGCCTCGTCCCCGCACAGCGCGCCGAGCGCCACGACGGTGGGGAGGAAGGGCGCGGCCACCAGCCGGCGCCCGATCTCCTCGCACAGCACGGCCAGCTCGACCATGCCCAGCCCGAGGCCGCCCTCGTCCTCGGGCAGCTCGATCGCCAGCCATCCCTGCTCGGCCATGGCCGACCACACCGCCGTCGTCGTAGCCCGCTGCGGCGCGTCCGCCGCCGGCGTCGCCGGCGGAGCGTCCCCCGCACCCGGGAGCGTGCCGACGACCGCCCCGGTCCCGACCCGCGCCCGGAGCGCGTCGTGACCCGGCCATCCCGTCGAGCAGCGACGCCGCCGCGTCGCGCAGGGCCTGCTGGTCGCCCGAGAGGTCGAAGTCCACGGCGGCGCAGTCTACGGTCACGCTGACACGGGTGTCACCTCCGCGGCGGCTGTGCCATGCTGCGGCGGATGGATCTGCACGCCACGGCCGAGCAGGAGTCGCTGCGGGCGTCGTTCCGGGCCTGGCTGATGGAGCACCTGCCGTGGCCCTACGGCGTCGGGCTGCCGCCCCGCTTCGACGACCTGGCCGAGACGGTCGCGTTCGGGCGGCGCTGGCAGGCCGAGCTGGCCGCCGACGGCTGGGTCGGCGTCACCTGGCCCGAGGAGTACGGCGGCCGCGGCCTGGGGGCGCTCGAGAACTACGTCGTGATCGAGGAGCTGGCCCGGGCCCGGGCGCCCGAGCTGGTCGGGCCGCATCGGCATCAACCTGGTCGGCCCCACCCTGCTGGCCCACGGCACGCCGGAACAGAAGGAGCGCTTCCTGCCCCGGATCCTCTCGGCCGACGAGCTGTGGTGCCAGCTCTTCAGCGAGCCCGACGCCGGCAGCGACCTGGCCTCGCTGACCACCCGGGCCGTGCCCGGTCGAGGGCGGCTACCGGGTGAGCGGGCGCAAGGTCTGGACCTCCTACGCCCAGTTCGCCGACTGGGGCCTCTGCCTGACCCGCAGCGACCCGGACGCGCCCAAGCGCCAGCAGGGCATCACGGCGCTCATCGTCGACATGCACGCCGACGGCGTCGTGGTGCACCCGCTCGTGCAGTCGACCGGGGAGGCCGAGTTCAACGAGGTCGAGCTCGACGACGTCTTCGTGCCCGACGAGCGGCGCGTCGGCACCGAGGGCGAGGGCTGGGGCGTCGCCGGCTCCACGCTGGCCCACGAGCGCGGCATCAACCCGCGCCAGCTGGTCATCCACGCCCAGCTCATCGAGGAGCTGCTCCGCCTGGCCCAGGCCAACGGGAGCTTCGACGACTGGCGCCTGCGCCAGTCGCTGGCCCAGGCGGCCACCGAGGTCCGGCTCTTCCAGCTGCACAACTGGCGCTCGCTCACCCGCCTGTCCAAGGGCGAGGCGCCCGGGCCCGAGGGCAGCGCCCTCAAGCTGTACTGGAGCGAGATGTCCAAGCGGCTGCACCAGACGGCGCTCGACGTGCTCGGCCCGGCCTCCCCCCTGTGGGAGGGGGCGGAGGGCAACCCCGCCGACGGCGCCTGGCAGCGCTCGTGGCTGTATTACCAGGCGTCGTCCATCTTCGCCGGCACCAACGAGATCCAGCGGACGCTGGTGGGCGAGCGCGTCCTCGGGCTGCCCCGGGGTTGAGCGTCACCGGGCCCGTCGCGCTGACGCGGCAGGATGGCGACGCAGGGAGGATGGGAGAGATGGCAGAGAACTTCGAGACGATCCGCTACGAGACCGATGGCGCCGTGGCCACCATCACCATGAACCGGCCCGACGATGGCCAACGCGCAGAACTCCACGCTCATCGACGAGCTCGACGCCGCCTTCGACCTGGCCGACGCCGACGACGCCGTCCGGGTCGTGATCCTGGCCGGCGGCCGGCAAGCACTTCTCCTCGGGCCACGACCTCAAGGCCCTCGTCGAGCGGCGACGGGTCGACGACCCCTGGGTGGCCCTGCGCGAGACGCCCGAGGGCAAGTTCCAGCACGAGAAGACGATGTACTTCGACCGCTGCCTGCGCATCCACGACTTCCGCAAGCCGACCATCGCCGCCGTGCAGGGCAGCTGCGTCGCGGCCGGCCTGATGCTGGCCGCCATGTGCGACCTGATCGTCGCCGCCGACGACGCCGTGTTCTCCAACCCGGTCCTCCGGCTCACGGGGGCCGGCGTCGAGCTGCTCGTCGAGCCGTGGGAGCTCGGGATCCGCAAGGCCAAGGAGTTCCTCCTCACCGGCGACACCATCGACGCCCAGGAGGCGTGGCGCCTCGGCCTGGTCAACCGGGTCGTGCCCCGGGCCGAGCTCGAGGCCCGGACACGCGAGCTGGCCGACCGGGTCGCCCTCGTCCCGCCCGTCACGGCCCAGACGGTCAAGGACACCCTCAACCAGACCGGCACCCTCATGGGCAAGCGCGACGCGCTCAAGTACCACTTCATGGCCCACCACTGGGTGCACAACTCGGCCACCGCGCTCAACGCGCTGGCGGCCCGCAAGGCCAAGGGCTCCATGCGCGAGGTCATGGCCGAGCGGGACCAGGGCCACCCGAGCCCAGGCATGAGCGACCCGCACGCGGGCCCGCTCGCCGGCATCCGCGTCATCGACGTCGGCACGCGGATCTCCGCGCCGTTCTGCGCCGGGCTGCTGGGCGAGCTCGGCGCCGACGTGATCAAGGTCGAGCTGCCGGGCGAGGGCGACTTCATGCGCACCATGGGCCCGTTCGTGCCCGGTCGACGACGGCCCCGACTACTCGCTGTCCTGGGCCGTCGAGGGCCGCGGCCGGCGCGGCGTCACCTGCGACCTGCGCAAGCCCGAGGGCAAGGAGCTCTTCAAGCGGCTGGTGGCGACGGCCGACGTCCTGTGCGAGAACTTCCGGCCCGGCACCATGGAGCGCTGGGGCCTCGGCCCGGACGACCTGCCCGACGACCTCGTCTACGTGCGCATCAGCGTGTTCGGGCAGACCGGCCCGTACGCCCCCCGCCCCGGCCTCGACCGGCTCGGCATCGCCTTCGGCGGCCTCCTCCACCTCACCGGCGACCCCGACCGCCCGCCGGTGCGGCCCGGGCGTCACCGTCTCGGACTACCTCACCGGTGCGTTCGCCGCCTTCGCCGCCGTCGCCGCGCTCTACGGGCGCGACCAGGCCGGCCACGGCGGCGACGTGATCGACGCGCCGCTCTACGGCTCCATCCTGCGCATCCTCGAGTGGACGCTGGCCGGCTACGACCGGCTGGGCATCGTGCGCCAGCGCGAGGGCAACCGGCTCTCGCACTCGGCCCCCCTCGACAACTACCCGACGGCCGACGGCTTCTTCGTCTGCATCGTGGCCGGCTCCGACGCCAACTTCGCCCGCCTGTGCCAGGCCATGGGGCGGCCCGACCTGGCCGAGGACCCCCGCTTCGCCACGCTGGCCGAGCGGGCGGCCCGGGGCGACGAGATCAACGGCATCGTGGCCGACTGGACCTCGAGCCTGACCGCGGAGGAGATCACCGCGCGCTGCGTCGAGCACGACGTCCCGGTCGGCACCGCCTACAGCGCCGCCGACATCTTCGCCGACCCCCACATGGCGGCCCGCGGCGACCTCGTGGCGGTCGACGACCCGGTCATCGGCCCGGTGCGCCAGCAGGCACCGTTCCCCCGCCTGGCCAAGAGCCCGACTCCCGTTCCCCGCGGCGCGCCGCGGCTGGGCGAGCACAACCGGGAGGTGTGGTGCGACCTGGTCGGCCTGAGCGACGACGAGCTGGCCGACCTCGCCGCCCGCGGCGTCGTCTGAGCTGGCCGCGGCCGGCCCGGCTCTAGCCCTGAGCTGACGACCCGGCCGAGGTAGGTGGCGCCGCCGAAGGTGAAGATGCCGCCGTCCGCGGCGGCCACCAGTAGCCGTTGGTGGCGTTGTCGGCCGCCATGCCCACCACCGGCGCCGCCAGGCTCATGCTGCCGGTCGAGCCGTCGAAGGGCGCCTGCCCGTAGGTGAAGATGCCGCCGTCGGAGGCCACGAAGCGGTAGCCCTGGCCGTTGGGCGACGCCTCCATGCCCACGATGGGCTTGTTCAGGTGGATGCTGCCGGTGCTCCCGAAGAACGGGGCGTTGTAGCTGAAGATGCCGCCGTCGGAGGCCACCTCCCAGTAGCCGCCGGTCGCCGGGTCGGCCGCGATGCCGACGATCGGCTGGTTCAGCGGCGTGCCGCCCATGGAGCCGAAGAAGGCCGCGTCGCCGAAGCTGAAGATGCCGCCGTCGGAGGCGACCATCCAGTAGCCCTGGCCGTCGGGCGTCGAGGCCATGCCGACGATGGGCTTGTTGAGCCGCAGCGAGCCCGTCGATCCGTAGAAGGCGGCGTCACCGAAGCTGAAGATGCCGCCGTCGGAGCCGACCAGCCAGTAGCCCCTGCCGTCGGGCGTGGCGGCCATGCCGACGATCGGGCGAGTTGAGCTGCCCGGTGACGGAGCCGTAGTTCTGGGCGGAGCCGAAGGCGGCCACCGTGCCGTTCGCCTCGGCCTCCCAGTAGCCGGTCCCGTTGGCGGTCGGCGCGATGGCCGACCGTGCTGCGAGCCGGACTGGACCGCGCCGGCCACCTGGCCCCAGCTCGTCGTGATGTCGGTCGGCGGCGCGCACGAGCTGACGAAGATGGCGGCGATGGAGCCGCCGCGAGTAGCCGGACGGCGAGAAGGCCGCGCCCATCGAGAGGACCGGCGGGCCCGTCGGGCAGTTGGCGAACTGGTGCAGGATGATGTCGCGGTGGCCCCAGCACCCGGCGAGGTCGACAGAAGGCTGCAGGCGGAGTTGGTCGTCGACGAGCCGCTGTAGCCGTCGTCGTACATCCAGTAGTAGTCGGCCTCGAGCACCGAGGTCAGGCCGCCGGCCCAGATGGAGCCGCCGAACGTGATGGGCGCGCCGCCGGTCACCGCCGACGGGAAGGTCGGGTCGTTGCCGGCGTTGGCGCCGCCCTGCGCGTACGCGTCGAGCTGTGACGGTCATGTAGTCGATCGGCGGCAGGCCGCGGTCGATCCGCTCGTCGTTGACCACCGTGAGCACCTGCTGGTCGATCGGCAGGCGCAGCCAGAGCGGACTCGGAGACGTTCATGGGGCCGACGCCCTCCTGGCTGCGCGCGTCGTCGATGGAGGTCAGCCAGTCGCCGCTGCTCGGCGCGATGTTCGCGCGCGGGATTGGCGGGCGGCAGGATCCCGGCCGCCGACAGCGGGCGCACTGGTCAGCCCGGCCGCGACCGAGCCCATGACCATGGCCCCGATCGGCAGTAGAAGTGTCGCGATACGACGACGGGCACGGCGATGCACGTTGTCTTCCCCCTCTTGACTCCTCTTCCCTGTAGTCAGTATCGGAAGGGAACTGCCCAAAGGGAATGGGACCTTTTGACCATTGTGCATCCGCGCCGGCCGCAGGTCTGCGGCGGTGTGTGCACACGGGTTGGGCGTGCGTTGTCGCAACCGTGTTGTCGGCAATCGTGTGCTGTCTCGTCGCAGACGCTCTCGGCGACGCGCCAGCAATGTCGACGCGTCGAGCGCGTGCGTCAGCCTGGACGCGATGAGGCGTTCGAGCGCGCGCCGGTCGACCTTCTCGCCGGCGGTGAGGGGCAGCGCGCTCAGCACCACCATGTCCTCGGGCAGCTTGTAGCGGGCCAGGCGCTCGCGCGGCGTAGGCGCGCAGCTGGGCCAGGTCGGGCGTCGGCCCGTCGGCCCGGGGGACGACGACCGCCACGCCCACCTCCCCCATGACCGGATCGTTCCGGCTCACCACGGCGACGGCCGCCACGTCGGGGTGGTCGGCCAGCACGCCCTCGACCTCCATGGGGTAGACGTTGTAGCCACCGCGCACGTAGCGCTCGCGGCTGCGGCCGGCGAGATGCAGCCGCCCGCGCTCGTCGACCCATCCGAGGTCGCCCGTCCGCACGCTGCCGTCCTCGGTGAACACCTCCGCGTTGGCGCCGCTGTTGCGCCAGTAGCCCTCCATCACCGCCGGTGACCCCAGGCACACCTCGCCGATCGCACCCGGCTCCACCGGCGCGCCGTCCGCGTCGAGGATGGCCAGGCGCACGCCGGGCTGGGGACGGCCGACGCTCTCCTCCGCGTCCTCGTCGGGGTCGGTGAACGCGGTGCCGCACCCGATGCCGGCCTCGGTGCACGAGTAGCGGACGGCCAGCGGCGCGCCGATGCGCGCCCGCGCCTCGCGGATCAGCGCGGGCGTGGCCGGACCACCGCCCATGACGACGGCGCGGACCGACGAGAGGTCGGTGGTGTCGAACGCGGGGTCGCGCAGCATCAGCGCGATCTGCGTCGGCACGCCACCGAGCGCGGCGATCTTCAGCTCGGCCACCATGCGCAGCGCGTCGGACGCCTTCCACGGCTGCCGCGACAGGTGCTGGGTGCCGCCCTTCTTCAGGTTGCCCGCCAGCTTCGTCGTCGGGCCGAGGTGCGCCAGGGCCGAGCCCGCCATGGCAGTGGCCGCCGCCGCCCCAGGCCTCGCCGACGTCGCACTCGGTGATGAAGCCGATCTGGCGCCCGCAGAACACCGCCCCCTTGGGCGTCCCGGTCGTGCCCGAGGTGAACACGATGGCGATGGGCCGCTCCTCGTCGCTGACCAGCGGCGCCGGCCGGCGCCCCGGCGCGGCGCAGCCCCTCGAGCACCGCCGCCGCGCCGGTGGCCGGCTCCACGAGGACGTTCGGGACGCCCTCGGCGCTCGGCGCCGGCGCCAGCTCCTCCGTCGTCACGACGACGCGCGGGTTGGCCGCCCGCAGCACGGCGGCGCGCTCGGCCTGCACGAGCTTGGGGTTGACCGCGGCGGTGACCGCGCCGAGCTTGGCCGCCGCCACGTAGGTGACGAAGTGCTCCGGCGTCGCTGGGCAGCAGGAGCCCCACCACGTCGCCCTCCCCCACCCCGAGCTCGGCCAGCCCCACCGCGGCCTCGTCGGCCATGGTGTCGAACTGCTCGTAGCTGAGCGTCAGCCCCTCGTCGGTGACGAACGCCGGGGACGGTCCGAAGCGGCGGGCCGCCTCGGCCGCGGTCTCTGCGAGCATGCGAGCCGGCCCCTCACCCCCGGGGGAGGCCGAGCACGCGCTCGGCCACGATGTTGCGCTGGATCTCCGACGTGCCGCCGGCGATGGTGCCGGCGAACGAACGCAGGTACTGCAGCGCCCAGGCGCCGTCGTAGAAGGAGCCGTTGGCGCTCTCCTCGACGCGGTCCGGCTCGAAGTGCGCGAGGTCCCACTCGGTGAAGCGGTTGGGGCCCGGGCCGTCGAGGTCGAGGCCCTTCGAGCCCGAGCGCCTCCTGCGCCAGGAGGCAGGCCCGCTGCTCGGCCTCGCTCGTGAAGAGCTTGAGCACCATGTGCTCGGGTGGCATCTCGCCCCGGCTCGCCTTGGCGAAGCCCCGGTAGCCGAGGCAGCGCATGGCGGCCGTGTCGGTGGCGAGCCGGCCGATGGCCTCGGCCAGGCGGGGGTCGTCCCCCAGGGTGCCGCCGCGGCCGTCCGGGCGCCGGGCCACGCGCACCAGGCCCCGCAGCGTGCGCTCCATCTTCGACACGTTCATGATCCAGAGCATCCCCCGCTCGTGGCGCAGCGATCCCTGGCTCACCGCCCAGCCGTGGTTGAGCTCGCCGAGCAGGTTCTCCTCGGGCACCTCGACGTCGGTGAAGAAGACCTCGTTGAAGTCGGCGTGGTGCGGGTCGGTCAGCTCGGGCAGGGGCCGGCAGCGTGATGCCGGGCGTGCGCATGTCGATGATCAGCACGCTGATGCCGCGGTGCTTGGGCGCCTCGGGGTCGGTGCGCACGTAGCACATGCAGTAGTCGGCGTCGTGGGCCCCCGACGTCCACACCTTCTGCCCGTTCACCACGAAGTGGCCGTCGCGCTGCTCCGCCTTGGTGGTCAGCGAGGCCAGGTCGCTCCCCGCGTTGGGCTCGCTCATGCCGACGCACCACGTGATCTCGCCCTTGAGCGTCGGGAGGACGAAGCGCTCCTTCTGGTCCTCGGTCCCGTACTCGACGATGGAGGCGGCGCAGATGGAGAGGCCCTGCGGGTTGAGCGAGCGCGGCGCCATGCGCTCGGTGATGACCTCGAAGTAGACCATCTGCTCCTCGGGCGTGGCGTTGCGGCCGCCGAGCTCGGGCGGCCACCCCGGCACCAGGTAGCCCGCCTCGAACATGTCGCGCTGGAAGGTGCGGGCCCAGTCCGGCAGGTGCGCCGAGGAGCGGCGGGACTCCCCGGCCATCGCCTCGGGCGACGGCAGGTGCTCGTCCAGCCAGGACTCGAATTCGCGGCGGAACTCGGTCAGCGTGTCGTCGGGGGCGAGGCGCATGGCCAACTATGACACGGGCGTCATTCGGCGAGCGAGTCTCCGTCGTCCTCCTCGCGGGGCCCGCCGCGCCCTGCTTGTAGCCGCGCCGGGCGGCCGGCAGGGCCTGAATGGCGAGCACGATCCCGAAGGCGGGCTCGGTCAGGAGGATCGACCCGGCGATCTCGTCCCAGGTGGCGCCGACCTCGGCGGCCAGCCGGGCGTGGCGCTGCACGCCACCGGGCTGCCGGGCGATGACGGTGCACACCATGCGGATCAGCTCGTGGGTCTTGCGGTCCGGGGCGCGCAGCGAGTCGATGGAGGCCATCCACGCGTTCTGCGCCTGCAGGACGCCCGGTGCCCACTCGTTGAGGAAGCGCTCCGAGGGGAAGGGCCAGACGTCCTCCTCGACGTTGATGTCGAGCGGCTCGTCGGGGTCTCCGGCCTGGTGCTCATCGCGTCGTCATCGTACCGGCGCGGCGCGGGCTCAGGTGCCGGGCTCGGGGTCCCGGGGCTGGCCGAGGATGCGCTCCGCGATCACGTTGCGCTGCACCTCGCTGGTGCCGCCGGCGATGGTGAGGCAGCGGGTGGAGAGGAAGCCCTCCTCCCAGCGCTGCGCCTTGCCGTCGAGCACGGCGCCGTCCGCGCCGTAGAGCGCCATCCCCATCTCCTGCACCCGCTGTTCGTGCTCCACGCCGAGCAGCTTGCGCACGCTCGATCCGCTGCCGGGATCGACCCCCGAGAGCGTCCGCAGCGTGGAGCGGTGGCCGAGCAGGGCCACCGACTGCGCCTCGGCGATGAGGTGCCCGAGCCGGCCCTCCAGGCTGGGCGGGCTGGGCTCGCCGCGCTCGCTGCGACGCGCCACCGTCCGGATGAGCGACTCCACCCCGTTGCCGAAGGAGGCGCCCGAGGACATGGAGACGCGCTCGTTGGCCAGCGTCGTGCGCCCGATGCGCCAGCCGTCGCCCGGACGCCCGACGACGGCGTCGTCGGGGACGAAGACGTCGTTGAAGAAGACCTCGTTGAACATGGCGGCGCCGGTCAGCTCGCGCAGCGGCCGGATGTCGATGCCCTCGGCGTGCATGTCGACGATGAAGTAGGTGATGCCGGCGTGCTTGGCCGCGTCGGGGTCCGAGCGGGCCAGGCAGATGCCGAAGTCGGCCGTCTGGGCCAGCGACGTCCACACCTTCTGCCCGTTGAGGACCCAGCCACCCTCGACCCGTTCGGCCTTCGTGCTCAGGGCGGCCAGGTCGGACCCCGCTCCCGGCTCGCTGAAGAGCTGGCACCAGTTGAGCCGGCCGTGCAGCGTCGGGCGGACCCAGCGCTCCTGCTGCTCCGCGGTGCCGTGCGCGATGAGCGTGGGCAGCGCCCACGCCCCGACGGCGAGGTGGGGCCGCAGGACGCCGGCGGCCGCCAGCTCCTCGTCGATGACGAGCTGCTCGAGCGGCGAGGCGCCCCGGCCCCAGGGCGCCGGCCAGTGCGGCATGATCAGCCCTGCCTCGGCCACGGCGACGCGCTGGTCGGCCTCGCCGGCCGCGGCCACCTCCGCCACGACGGCGCGGATCTCCTCGCGCAGCGACTCCGCCTCGGGCGGCAGGTCGGCCGCCAGGTTGCGGCGGGCGCCGGCGATGGCCAGCGCGGCCACCTCGTGCTCGAGCGCGCCGACGTCACCGCCGGCGACCAGCTGCAGGTTGGCCATGGCCCGCTTCAGGTAGAGGTGCGCGTCGTGCTCCCAGGTGAAGCCGATGCCGCCGAGGATCTGGATGCACTGCTTGGCGCAGTGCGCCGCCGCCTCCAGCGCCACGGCGCCGGCGATGCGCGCGCTGAGGTGGCGGTCGTGCAGCTCGTCGACGCCGTCCACTGCCGCCGTGTCCTCGTCCTCGCTCCAGGCCGCCGCGGCGTCCCAGGCCACCGCGGCGCACTGCTCCACCGCGACCAGCATGTCGGCCAGCGCGTGCTTGACCGCCTGGAACTGCCCGATGGGCCGGCCGAACTGGACGCGCACCTTGGCGTACTCCGAGGCCGTCTGCAGGCACCAGCGGGCGATCCCCGCGCTCTCGGCCGCGGCGAGCGTCAGGGCCAGGCCGCGCACGTCGTCGTCGGACACCATGACCTGCTCGCGCAGCGGCACCGTGACCCGGCCGTCACCGGCGATGCTGAGCTGCCCGACGGCGCGGGTGCCGTCCAGCGCCGGGCAGCGCCTCGACGGTGACCGCGTCGCCGAGCGCCTCCCGATCGAGCACGCAGCCACCCGGTCCCGGTGCCGTCGTCGAGCGGGACCAGGACCAGGCGGGCCGTGGGCAGCCCGAGCACCGGGCGCACGGCGCCCCCGAGGGAGAGCGCACCGTCCTCCACCAGTTGCCAGGGGTGCGGCGCGGCGCCGAGCGCCACGGCGGCGGTGATGGTGCCGTCGGCCAGCCCGCGCAGCCACTCCGGCGGCACGGTCGCCGGCCCGCGGGGCATGCGGGCCAGGGCGGCGGAGACCAGCACCGTCGGCAGCAGGGGCCCGGGGAACAGGGCGTGACCGAGCTCCTCGAGCACGACGGCCAGCTCGGCCAGCGTGAAGCCCTGGCCGCCCTGGTCCTCGGGCAGGTGGAGGCCGAGCCACCCCTGGGCGGCCATCTTCTCCCAGGCGGCGGGCAGCTCGTCCGACCCCGGCGGCGCCTCGGCCACCTCCCGCGGCACGGTCGCCGGGCAGTGCGTCTGGGCCCAGCGCAGCGCGGTGGTGCGGAGCGACTCGTGGTCCTCGGTGACGGCGATCGGCATTACGCCCCTTCCTCGAGCGGGACCTCGGCGCCGGCGCGCCAGAGCGAGATGGCGCCGACCGGGCAACCCTGCGCGGCGATGCGCAGCCGCTCCTCCTCGGTGGCCGCCGCATCCACCACGACGGCATGGCCGTCGTCGCTGAGGTCGAAGGTCTCGGGCGCCCAGAAGACGCAGTTCCCCGACCCCATGCAGCGGTCCCAGTCGATCCTGACCTCGAGCGGCTCGGCCACGCTCACGCCGCCCGCAGGACGATGGCGCTGGTGGGCACGCCCTCACCCGAGGTGACGAGGCAGGTCCGCGCCCCCTCGACCTGGCTGGTCGAGGTCCCGCGCAGCTGGCGCACGCCCTCGGTGACGAGGTTGAACCCGTGCACGTAGGCCTCCGAGAGCCCGCCACCCGACGTGTTCACCGGCAGCGAGCCCGTGTCCCAGCGCAGGTTCCCGTCGGCCACGAAGTCCGGCGCCTCGCCCCGCGGGCAGAACCCGTAGCCCTCGAGCGACAGCAGGATGAGTGGCGTGAAGGCGTCGTAGATCTGCGCCACGTCGATGTCGGCGGGACCGATGTCCGACTGTGACCACAGCTTCGCCGCGCAGGCCCAGGCCGGCCCGGTCAGCGGGTCGTCGCAGTAGTAATTGACCATCGACTCGTGCTGGCGGTGCAGCCCCTGCCCGAAGGCGTGCACCAGCGCGGGCGGCTGCGGGCAGTCGCGGGCCCGCTCAGCCGAGACGAGGACCGCCGCCAGCGCGCCGTCCGTCTCGAGGCAATTGTCGAAGAGGCACAGCGGCTCGCTGACGAAGCGCGCCGCCATGTAGTCGTCCCGCGACATCGGCTTGTCGTACATGAGCGCGGCCGGGTTGCGGTTGGCGTGGGCCCGCACCGCCATGGCGACCTCGGCCAGGTCCTCGCGCCCGCCGCCGTACTCGTACATGTAGCGCCGGGCCAGCATCGCCACCTCGTCGACGGGGCGCAGGAGGCCGAAGGGGCGGGTCCACTGGGCCTGGATCGGGAGCCGGGACGGCGCGGCCGCCCAGGGCCGGGCGGCACGGGCGCCCCGCTTGCGGGAGCGCCAGGCCACCACGACATCGGCCTGGCCCGTGGCGATGGCCATGGCGGCGTGGCCGATGGTGGCGCAGCCGGCGCCGCCGCCGAAGCCCACCTGGGAGAAGTAGGTGATGTCACCCGCACCGATCGTCTTGGCCATGGTGACCTCGTCGGTCGTCTCCATGGTGAACGAGGACAGGCCGTCGACCTCGGAGGGGGCGATGCCCGCGTCGCGCAGCGCAGCCACGACGGCCTCGGCGGCCAGCTGGCCCTCGGGCCGGTCGATCTCCTTGGCGAACTCGGTCTGCCCGATGCCCACGATGGCCGCCGCGTCCTGCAGCGGGTTGGCTCTGCCGCCCATGGGCCTGAAACTACCCCCCGGCGGGGAACACCACCGGCAGGGAGAGCGGCGAGCGGAAGGCCATCCCCTCGATGTGCGGCGGCTCGGCGTCGGGGTCCAACGTGAAGGGCCCGAGGCGGTCGAGGAGCGTGTTGATGGCGATGCGGGACTCCATGCGGGCGAGATGCATGCCCAGGCAGACGTGGACGCCGAAGCCGAAGCCGACGTGCTGGCGCTGCTCGCGGAACATGTCGTAGCGGTCCGGGTCGGCGTACTTGCGCTCGTCGCGGTTGGCCGCGCCGATCAGCAGCGCGAGGTCGGCGCCCTCCTCGATGGTGACGCCGGCCAGCTCCGCGTCGCGGGTGGCCCGGCGCAGGATCACCGTCACCGGCGGCTCCCAGCGCACCACCTCCTCGAAGGCCTGGGCGAACAGCGAGCGGTCGGCGTAGAGCGCGTCGAACTGGGCCCGGTCCTGCAGGAGGGCGAACAGCAGGCTGCCCGAGGCGCGGTAGGTCGTCTCCACGCCGGCCGGCAGCAGCAGGCGGAGGAAGGAGAAGATCTCCTCGTCGCTCAGGTGCCTCCCGTCGACCTCGGCCCGCACCAGGTCGCTGATGAGGTCGTCGCCCGGCGCCGCCCGGCGCTCGGCCATGACGTCGGCGAAGTAGTCGCGCAGCGCCGCCGAGGCGGCCACGCCCCGCTCCCAGTTGGCGGCGACGCTCGTGAGCTCGAGCGCCCAGCGCTGGAACGTCGGGTAGTCCTCGCGGGCAGCCCGAGGATGCGGGCGATCACCTGCACGGGGAAGTTGAACGTCACGGACCGCACGAGATCCGTGCGGCCCTCGTCGATGAAGGTGTCGATCAGCTCGTTGACGACGAGCGCGACGAGCTCCTCCTCCCAGCGCTCCAGCATCTTGGAGCGGAAGCTCGATGCGACGAGGGTCCGGATGGCGCGGTGCTCGGGCTCGTCCATCTGCAGGATGGTGCGGCCCATCACCATGCCGATGACCTCCTCGTAGACGGTCGAGGAGTACGTCTCGTTGTCGCGCAGCACCTGGACGACCTCGTCGAAGCCGAAGACGGTGACGGGCGCCGGCCTGTTCGGGTCGGCGATCTCGGCGCCCTCGCCGAGGTCGATCGGCCCGACGTGCACCGGGCTCTGGCGGCACAGCGCGTGCAGCGCCGGATAGGGGTTGCGGATGGTGCCCCCGACGACGTCCTTCAACTCGTAGGGGTCGAACGGCACCGCCGTCGAGTTCGGCCGTCGATCAGTTCCTGGCATGTTGCCCATCCACCCCCTAGATTCCGGGTGTCGCACCGGGTCGTACCTGACTCCCGTGTCATGTATAGCAAACGATCGTTGGGGAGTCGCAACGATCGTTGGGGCAGCGACGGGCATTGGCTCCCGACCAGGAGCAGCAGCGACGCCACAGGAGGAGGGGCTCTCGGGCTGCATCTGGAAATCCCGAGGTCGGAGACCGAAAAATGGGACCGAAGATGACCGTCGACCTGGAGCCCGAGGGTGGCACACCCGCGGGGCAGGGCGCGACGCCCCCGGGAGAGGGGTCGGCGACCCGGCGGCGGATCCTGCAGATCGCCCTGACGCTGATGGCCCAGCGGGGCGTCGACGGCACGAGCATGCGGGACCTGGCCTCCGCCGCCGGCCTCAACGTGGCCTCGCTGTACCACTACTTCCCCTCCAAGCGCGACCTCCTGGAGTCGGTCCTGATCGAACAGGGGTTCCTTCCCATCCGGCCGGCGCCCGGGGACGCCGACGCCGCCAGACCCGGCGCCGAGCCGCTGAACCTGGCCCAGCTCCTGGCCGAGATCATGACGTCCATGTTCGAGGTCGAGGACTTCGTCCGCCTCATGGTCGGCGAGGCGATGCGGGGCGAGGCGACCGCCCGTGCCGTCGGCCTCGACCTCTTCGCCTCGTTCGAGACGAGCATCGAGGACTGGGTCAAGAAGAACCGTCCCGACCTCGACGAGGGGCGCGGGCGCCGCCGCGGTGGCCCGGCTCCTCAGCGCCATGGTGGTCGGGATCTTCATCCAGCACGCCGCCGATGTGCTCGGCGAGGAGGGGGACGACCTCACCGCCCTGTCCCTCGACCGGGCCCGCGAGGCGGCCTCCATCCTCCGGCCCCCGGAGTAGGCGCCGCACGGCGCCGCGGTGCCCAGCCTGCCACGCCCGACCGCCGCGCCGACCGCCGTCGCCTCCGCCGTCTTCACGGTCCCGGCCGAGACGGTGTGGGCCTACCGCCTCGACTTCGCCAACCTTCCCGGGCTACAACCCTGACGTCAGCGGCGTGCAGCGCGTCGCCGACGGGCAGGCCGACGGTGTCGGGCGGCGTGCACGGGCCCGGGCGCCCGCTACGCCTTCGGGCTGGCCGACCCCCGGCGGCCCGGCGTGCAGCACCCCGTCGAGCTGTGGACCGTCGACGCCGTCGCGCCGACGCTCGTGGCCGCCGGCATGGCCGGCGCCAGCGAGGCCTACGAGGAGTTCGTGGTGCGCCCGCTCGACGATGGCGGGTGCGAAGCCACGCTGACGCTCTGGGTCACGCTGCCCGACGGGCTTCCCGACGACGTGGTGCCGCGGCCGCGGCCGGCAGCCTGGAGCAGATCAGCGAAGGAGCTGCGCCTGATGAAAGAGGTCCTCGAGGGTCGCGTTTAGTTGCTGTAGTGCGCGTCGGCGTCGGCGAGGCGCTCGGCCAGGCGGGCCAGCATCTTCACCCCGATGCCCGGCGTCGTCATCAACATCGACCGGAACTCGCGGGCGTCGAGGACCAGCAGCTCCATGTCCGTCTCCGCCACGACGTCCGCCGTGCGGATGCCGCCCTGCAGGAGGGCGAGCTCGCCGAAGTACCCCCCGGTGGTGAACTCCGCCACCTCCCGCTTTCCCAGCCGGCACGACGCCACGCCGGAGAGGACGAGGAAGAACTCGCGGCCGACCGAGCCCTTGGCGGTCAGGAGCTCGCCCTTTTCGACGCTGACCGGCGTGCCGAGTTGCGCGATGGCGCGGAGCTCGCCCTGCGAGCAGCTGGAGAAGAGCGGCACCTCCTTGAGGAGGTCGATCTGCTGCTTGGGGATCCGGGAGCGCATGTGGTCACCTGACCTGGGCTTGTACTGTTTGGGAACGCCGGTTGGAGCGTACCTCCCCCATCCGCCGAGCGCCGGATTCTTCGGCTGACGGTGGCGCCGCGCGTTCACCGCCCGGCCCGCAGCTGCTCGCGCAGGACGAACTTCTGGACCTTCCCCGAAGGTGTCCGCGGCAGCTCGTCGACGACGCGGAGCTCCTCGGGCCACTTCTGGCGGGTCAGGCCCGCGGCGGCCAGGTGCGCCCGCACCGCCTCGAGGTCGGGGGGCTCGCTGCCCGGCTGCATGCGGAAGAAGGCGCAGCCGTGCTCGCCGAGCCGCTCGTCGGGGGCGGCCACCACCGCCACCTCGGCCACGCCCTTCATGTGGGCCAGGAGCTGCTCGACCTCGGCCGCGCTCACGTTCTCGCCGCCGCGGATGATGATGTCCTTCACGCGGTCCGTGATCGTCAGGTAGCCGTCGGCGTCGATCACGCCGATGTCCCCGGTGCGGAACCAGCCGTCCGCGTCGATCGCCTCGGCCGACAGCGCGGGGTCGGTGTAGCCGGCGAAGCGGTCCGGTCCCCGGCTGAGGATCTCGCCGGGCTGGCCGACCGCGACGTCGTGACCGTCCTCGTCGACCGTCCGGATCTCGACCCAGTCCATCGGCCGGCCGTCGGTGTGGATGCGCTTCTCCTTGGCGCACGTCGTGCTGGGACCCCGTCACCGACGGGTGCTCGGTCGAGCCGTACGAGCGCACCAGCGAGATCCCGAGCTCGTCCGCCCGCTCGGCCACCGCGTTGGGGATGGGCGAGCCGCCCAGCCCGACGTAGCGCATGAGCTCCACGTGCTCGGGGCCGAACCCGGGGCAGTCGAGCAGGCTGGTGAAGAAGTAGGTCGAGCCGCTGCCGGCGGCGATCTGCTCCTCCACCATGGCGTCGAGGACCGTGGGCGGGTCCCAGCCGTCGATCATGTAGATGGGCCGCCCGCTGACCAGCGGGCAGAGCAGGCCGCCCAGCATCCCGATGGCGTGGCCGACCGGCGCGCCCACCAGGTTGGGCCGGTCGCGCACTGGCCTGGTGCCCGGACAGCTGGCGCACCTCGCAGCCCAGGGTGCGGTGCGTGTGCACGACCCCCTTGGGGTCGGCCGTGGTGCCCGACGTGTAGCCGATGACCGCGGCGCCGTCGGGGTCGACGTGCGACCGGGCCGTCGATGGGCTCGGCGCGGCGCAGGTCGTCGAAGCGGCACGTCGCCGGGCGCCCCGTCGCCGCTCTCGCCCACCACCACGACGTGCTCCAGGTTCGTCCAACCCGTCGCGGACGGTCGCCAGGTCGGCCAGGTAGTCGCGCTGGCCGATGCGCGACACGATGATCAGCGCACGGGCCCCGCTCTGGCGGAGGATGAAGCCGACCTCCTTGGGCCCGTAGAAGTGCACGATCGGCACCAGCGTCACCCCGAGCATGGTGCAGGCGTAGAAGGTGATGGCCGCCTCGACCCAGTTGGGCAGCTGGAAGGCGACGACGTCGCCCGGCCCGAGCCCGAGGGCGCGCAGCCCGCCGGCCACGCGCAGCGACTCCTCGTAGACCTCGCCGACGGTCCCGAGGTGGGGATGCGTGGGCGACCAGATGCGGAAGCGGCGCGTCGGGTCCTCGAGGAGGGCGTCGCGCAGGAACTCCCCGAGCGTGCGGTCGTCCCACGCTCCCTCGGCCAGGTAGCGCTCGGCCAGCTCGGCCGGCATCGGGCGCAGCTCGAACGTGGTCATGCCGACTCGATGAAGAGCGTCGCCAGCCGGTGGCGCTGCGCGCCGGCGCCGCCCGAGAGGAGCTCGTTCTGCTTCACCCGCTTGAAGAGGAAGTGGGCGTCGTTGGCCCAGGTGAACCCGACGCCGCCGTGCAGCTGGATGTCGTCACCGGTCACCCGCACCCCGGCCTCGGCCGCGTAGCTGGCGGCCATGGCCGCCGACTGGGCCCGCTCGGGCGCCTCGGTGTCCGACGCCCAGGCGGCGAACTGGAAGCCGGCCCGGGCCATCTCGACCTGCTGGAACATCTCGACCAGCCGGTGGCGCACCGTCTGGTACGTGGCGACCGGCTTGTCGAAGACGATCCGCTCGGACGTGTAGCGCGATCGCCTCGGCCAGGGCCCGGTCGGCGGCCCCGACGGTCTCCGCCGCCAGCGCGACGGCCATGTCGTCCTGGACCCGCTGCCACAGTCCCGTCTGGTTGCCCGACGGCCCCAGCGGGACGACCGGGCGTGTCGTCGAGGACGAGGCGGGCCAGCTTGCGGGTGGGGTCGAGCGAGGGGACGAGCTCGCCGCCGGGCGACTCGAGCAGGTAGGAGCGCACGCCCTCCTCGCTGCGCGCCACGACGATGGCCCAGTCCGCCGTGTGCCCGTCGACGACCGCGGGCTTCTCGCCGGTCAGGACCCACTGCGCGCCCTTGCGCCGCGCCCTGGTCCGCACCGTCTGCGAGCGGCTCCCCGTGGCCCTGCTCGCCCAGCGCCACCGTGCCCCGCCGGGCGCCCGAGGCCAGGTCGCCCAGCAACTCCGTCGCGCCCAGGGCCCGCGCGGCCAGGGTCGCCGCGACCGCCGACGAGAAGAAGGGACCGGGCAGCGGAATGCGGCCCATCTGCTCGAGGACGACGCACGTCTCGAGCAGGCCCGGCGCCGCTGCCGCCGTGCTCCTCGGGCACGAGCAGGCCCGTCCAACCCGAGCTCGACCAGCGTCGACCACAGCGCCGGCGTGATGCCGTCGGGGTCGTCGGCCAGCTGGCGCACCACGTCGGGCCCGCACTCGCGCTCGAGCGCGCCGCGCGCCACGTCCTGCAGCGCGAGCTGCTCGTCGTCGTACGTGAAGTCCACGGCCTCCCCTACGCCTCGCTCAGCCCGCACGCGCGCCACTCCCTGACACCGGCGTCAGAGTACACGGTGGTCGGGTACCCTTCCCCCGTGGATTTTGCCCTTGCACCCGAGGACGAGAAGTTCCGCGACGAGTTGCGCGCCTGGCTCGACGAGCACCTGCCGCCGTTCCTGGAGGCCGAGTCCCTCGGGGACGATGCAAGCCTGTCCGGCGAGGCGAGCCAGCAGCGTCGCCAGAAGTGGCAGCGCAAGCTGCACGAGGGCGGGTGGGCCGCCATCCACTGGGGTCCCGAGTACGCCCAGGGTCGCACCATCAACGCCATGCAGCGCCTCCTCTACTCCGAGGTGATGGCCGAGTACCGCACGCCGGGGATGTTCAACACGAACGGGATCTGGCAGATCGGCCCGATGATCATCCAGTGGGGCACCGAGGAGCAGAAGGCGCAGTGGCTGCCCTCCATCCTCGAGGCGGAGGAGCACTGGTGCCAGGGCTTCAGCGAGCCCATGGCGGGCAACGACCTGGCCAACCTGCGCACGACGGCGATCTACGACGCCGAGACGGACGAGTACGTGGTCAACGGCTCGAAGATCTGGATCTCCTCCGCGCACCTGGCGACCTGGGGGCTCTTCCTGCTGCGCACCGACCCGACCGCGATCGAGCGGGGCAAGAAGCACGAGGGGATCACCGCCTTCGTCCTCAACCTGCAAGACGCCGGGCATCGACGTGCGGCCGATCCGCGACATGGCGGGCGAGGAGCTCTTCAACGAGATCTTCTTCACCGACGTGCGCATCCCGGCCTCGTGGCGCCTCGGCGACGAGGGCGCCGGCTGGATGGTGGCCATGGGCACGCTCGGCTTCGAGCGCGTCGGCATCGCCTCGCAGATCGCCATCCTCTCCGCCGACCTGCGCGCCATGGTGGAGGCGGCGCGCAGCGTCAACCCGGGGGCGCTCGAGGACCCGTCGCTGCGCGACCGCATCGCCAAGGTCTGGACGGAGATCGAGCTGGCGCGCCTGCTGTCGCTGCGGGCGCTGTCCAAGATCATGAAGGGCGAGAAGAACTGGCCCGAGGTCCCCTTCGCCAAGCTCTCGTGGTCCTCCATGGCGCAGACGCTGGCCGAGCTCGCCGTCGACCTGCTCGGTCCGGCCGGTGCGCTCGCCCGCGGCGGCCCCGACGCGGTCGACCGGGGCAAGTGGACCCGCCTCTACGCCTTCCAGCGCTACTCGACCATCGGCGGGGGCTCCACCGAGATCCAGAAGAACATCATCGCCGACCGGGCCATCGCCATGCCCGGCAAGTCGCGCGGCTGACCGCCGCAGGTCGCGTCGCGAACCGTGAGCGCCCACACTGACCCCCGCGCCACCTGCATCATCGGTGTCGCCCGCCACACCTGGCACCCCTTCGACGTCGGCATCGCCAGCGAGCCCGCGCCCGAGCCGCTGGACATGTGGGAGCGGGTGGCCCGGGACGCGGCGGACGACGCCGGCACCGGTGACGGCCCCGCCATCCTCCACGCGCTCGAGAGCATCGACGTCGTCTACTCGCAGTCCTGGCAGTACGACGACGCCGTGGCACGGCTGGCCGAACGGCTGGGCGCGGCGCCCCGGCGGCGGCGCTACTCGGGCATCGGCGGGTCGGTGCCCCACGTGCTCGCCACCGAGGTGGCCAGGGAGATCGGGGCCGGTGACCTCGACCTCGCGCTGATCACCGGCGCGGAGGCGCTGGCCACCGTCCGCCGCCTCAAGAAGGCGGGCGAGCGACCGCAGTGGTCGTACAAGCCGGCGGAGAAGCGGCCCTTCCCGATGGACATGGACTTCGACCCCTCCGAGATCAGCCACTCGGTCTTCGAGGCCTACCTGACGTTCGCGCTGTTCGACAACGCGCGCCGGGCCCACCTGGGGCGCGGGCTCGACGAGCACCGCGCCGCGCTCGGCCGCGTCATGGCGCCGATGACCGAGGTGGCCGCACAGAGCCCGCACGCGTGGTTCCCCGTGGCGCGCGGCGCGGACGAGATCGTGACGGCGACCCCGGACAACCGCATGGTCGCCTACCCCTACACGAAGCTGATGACGGCGATCATGGACGTCGACATGGCGGCCGCGCTGGTGCTGGCCAGCGCGGCGAAGGCCGACGCGCTGGGCGTGCCCGAGGAGCGGCGGGTCTACCTCCGCGGCTGGGGCTACGCCGAGGACCCGGCGCACGTGGCCGGCCACCCCGAGCTGTGGCGCTCCCCGGCCATGGCCGCCGCGGCCGACGTCGGCGCTGGCCGGGGCGGGCATCGGCGTGCGACGACGTCGCGCACCTCGACCTCTACTCGTGCTTCGCCAGCTCGGTGTGCTTCGCGCTCGACGCGCTCGGGATCGGCGAGGACGACCCCCGGGCGCGGGCCGTGACCCAGACCGGCGGGCTGCCCTACCACGGCGGCCCGGGGTCGAACTACATGACCCACTCCCTGGCCGCCATGACCGAGACCCTGCGCGACGACCCCGGCTCCTACGGCGTGGTGAGCGGCGTCGGCATGCACATGCAGAAGCACGCCTACGGGGTGTGGTCGACCGACGCCGGGTGCGGGCGTCGCGGCACTGACCCGGCGCCGTACGTGGCGGATGGCGGCGCCGGTGGCGATCGTCGGCTCGCCCACGGGCGCCGCCACCGTCGCCACGTACTCGGTGCTGCACGGGCGCGACGGGGAGCCCGAGCGGGCGCTGCTGATCTGCGACCTGCCCGGGAGGCGGCCGCTGCTACGCCCTCCTCGACGGCGGTGCCGCGGCGCTGGCGGGGGCCGAGGACGACGAGCTGATCGGGCGGCGGGTGACGCTGACGCCGAAGGACCAGGTGAACTGGGCGGAACTGGCCTGAGCGGAGGTCGCGGTGACAGCCGGACTCGTCGGAGGCGCTCGACGGCTGCCGGGCGGGCTGGGTGCTGGCCACGGTGCCCGCCCACGGAGCTGTCGCCCAGCGGATGGTGCACGAAATCCGGGTCGTCCCGTCCCTCGACGAGGTCGTCGCCGCGCTCGAGTCGGGCCGGCTGGCCGCGGCGGCGATCGACATCCCGATCGGCCTGGCCGCGGACGGGTCGCGGCGCTGCGACCGCGCGGCGCGCCGGCTGCTCGGACCGCGACGGAGCTCGGTCTTCCCCGCGCCGGTGCGGGCGTGCTCGGTGCGGCCAGCTACGAGGAGGCCTGCGCGGTGTCGCGCGCGGTGTGCGGCAAGGGCTTGTCGAAGCAGCTCTACAACATCCTGGGGAAGATCCGAGAGGTCGACGAGCTGCTGTCGCCTCGCCTGCAGCGACAGCTCTTCGAGGCCTGCCCGGAGCTGAGCTTCGCCGTGTTGTCGGGCGGCGAGCCGATGCGACACACCAAGCGCACGTGCCGCGGGACGGGCCGAGCGCGTCGAGGCGTTGCAACGCGCAGCGTTCGGCGACGTCGCACCGCTCATCGACGGCGCCCCGCCGGGCGCGCAGCCGCGACGACGTCCTCGACGCGCTCGTCCTGGCCTGGACCGCCCGGCGCTCCGTTGCCGGCGACTGTGTCCGGCTGGGCGGTGAGGTCGACGGACGAGGCTTGCGGATGGAGATCATCGCCTGAGCGGCTGCGCTCACGGCGCCGACTTCGTCGACGGGCCGGTGCCCGTGCCCCCGGTGTTCCCGGCGCTCTGGCCGGGCCGCGCGATGTTGCCGCTGTTCCCTGTGTTGCCAGAGCCTCCCGGAGTTCCCACTCTGGATCTGCCCGCCGGGGTTGCTGCCGACGCAAGTACCGCGGCGCCCGCGGTGCTCGTGCACGACCCCGGGGCCCCGAGCTTGGCGGACGGGACAGAATGGTTCGGTGGTCGTTCCGGTGGCCTTCGTCACCTGCGCCGACGTCGCCGGCGAGGCCGCTCCGGGCCACCAGGCCACGAACCAGCCGTCGGCCACGGTCGCCACGACGTCCTGGCCGTCGTCGCGCACGAGCGTGACCCCGGTCACCCCGTTCGCCACCCGGCCGTCGATCAAGGTGTAGGGACCCTCGCTCGTCGTCGCGAGGTGATTCTGCGACGACCTGGTTCAAGTCACCCGAGCTCGTGCCCTCCAGGACCACGGCGGACTGGCCGGCCGCCGGCCCCGAACCCCCGGACCCCGCGCCGGCGGCAGACCCGCTGTGCACGCTGAGCTCTCCCGACTGCGCCCCACCGGCGGTCGGCGAGACAGTTCGTTGATCTCGGTGAACGACGGGCTGGTGAAGCACGCGGCGTACGCGCCGTCGTTCTGGAGGAGCGCCACGGTGAAGGGCCCCCGCACGTCGGTCAGGACGCTCTGCCAGGCGCCCGAGCCGAGGCTGGCGCCGGCGGGCCCGGGGGCACGTCGGAGAGCTGGCTCTGGCAGCTGGCATCTGCCGCGGACGATGGCGCTGCCGCCGTCGTCGGCGTCGCGCTCCAGCCGGCGTAGGCCGGCGTCGAGCCACCCAGCACGACGGCCAGGGCCGTGCCCGCGGTCGCGGCACCCGCCAATGCGCCCACACCGATCGCCGGCACCCGCAGGCGGTGCTCCCGCGGTCCGTAGTCGATCGACCGCAGGCGCGATGCTGCATCCACCGGCAGACGGGCGGCGCGGGCGGCGAACGCCTCGCGCACCTCTGCTTCGAATTCGGTCTTCATCGTGTGATGCTCCCTTCTGGTCTCTCTGTTGTGCACGGTTCGGGGTTGTCGGCGGCGGCACGCAATCGCTGCAGGGCCCTCGAGGTGGTGCTCTTGACGGTGCCCACCGAGCAGCCCATGACCTCGGCCACCTGCGCCTCGGACAGGTCGTAGAGGAAGCGGAACACCAGGACCGCCCGCTGGCGCGGCGCCAGGTCTGCCGAGCGCTGCCGTGAGGTCCGTCGTGGTCTCGACCCAGCCGAGCACCCGCACCGCGGCCTCGTCCTCCTGATCCACCGGGTGGCTCGTACCGGGTCGGACGAGCTCGGCGCGGTCACGGGTGTGACGCCTTCCCGCGTCGAGCGCGAGATTGACCAGCACCTTGCGGGCGTAGGCGGTCGGGTACTCCATGCGGCGGACGCGGGGCCAGCGCCGTGCGACACGGAAGAGGCATTCCTGGACGAGATCCTCAGCTTCGGCGAAATCCCAGACGATGAGGTAGGCGGCCCGCAGCAGGCCGTCGACGGAGTCGACCACGAAATGGTCGAACTCCTCACGAGACCGACTCGGACGCCCGCGTGGCTTCATCACACCTCTCAACCCCTTGCCCGGCGCCAAAGGTTGCCTCACTCCGCCAAGATCACCCTGACCTGGGCCGAGGCGACGACTCAAGGCCCCACCGCTGGGACCGGAGCTATCCGGCGCTGCGAAAGTCGAGGAACTGTGACACCCGCATGAAGCGCATGATGCCGCGGGCGATCGCCGGCACGTGCTGGCGGTGCGGGTCCGTCACCACCTCGGGTTGGCTGAGCTCGTACTCCTTCCCCCGGGTGACGAGGCGCACGGCACCGTGGGCCAGCGCGTTGCGCACCCACTCGGCCTCGGGGCCATAGGTCGAGCGCGAAGCGGAACCCGTCCTTCGTGCGGAACACGTTGACCGGCGTCCGATAGACGGTCCGGGTCCGTCGGCCCACGTGGATCACGATGCCGAGGCCCGGCAGCCTGCCGGCCAGGTGGACGGCGACCTTGTTGGTGACGGCGCGGTTGAACCGCGCCATGCGCCGGCCCAGGCGCGGCGGGCGGAGCGTGACCTGGGACGCCGAGTGCGGCTGCGCCGAGTGCGCACTCATACGAGCGTCAGCCCCCCGTCGACGGCCAGGACCTGGCCGGTGATGTAGCTGGCCTCGTCCGACAGCAGGAACACCGCCGCCGCCGCCACCTCCCAGGCCGTGCCCTGGCGGCCCAGCGGGACGGGCGTGCGGGTGCGCGAGGGCCGCCCCGCCGACGCGGCCCGGCCGAGCGGCGTGTCGATGAGCCCGGGGGCGAGCACGTTGGCCCGGATGCCGCGCCGGGCTCCCTCCACCGCCACGTGGCGGCTCAGGCCGATGAGCCCTGCCTTGGAAGCGTCGTAGGCAGGGATGCGGCTCCCGGGACGGATGCCGGCCACCGAGCTGACGAACACGATCGACGCATTGTCGGACAGGGTCACGAAGGCGCGGCGCACCAGCATGAAGTGCGCACGCAAGTTGAGAGCGAACGTCCTGTCCCAGTCGTCCATGGACGTGCCGGCGACGCCCATGCCGTACCCGGTGCCCACGTTGAGCACGAGCCCGTCGGGGGCGAGGCCCGGCTCGTCGGACACGGCCAGGCGGCAGCCCTCCTCGGTGGTGACGTCGGCCACCACGATCGCCGCCTTCCCGCCTTCCTCGGTGATCAGCCGCCATGTCTCCTCGACCGCCGCCTCGTCACGGTCGACACAGACCACCGACGCGCCTTCCCGTGCCGCCCGCACCGCGATGGCGCGGCCGTTGCCGACCGGCGCATCCGGATCGCGCGACGGCTGGGTGCCGGCGCCGACCACCGTGATGCTCCGGCCCGTCAAGAGCGCCACGACGACCCCCTACGCCGCCGGACCGCCCGGCACCCGCCGCGCCAGCGCCTCCGCCCGGGGCTCGAGCTGTATCCGCAGCGACCCCAGCACGGTCGTGAGCATCAGATAATGGCCGATCAGCATGAGCAGCTCGATGAGCTCGCTCTCCGACAGGAGCTCCGCCAACACCGCCCAGGTGGCATCGGAGACGGCGCCCTCGTCGGCGGTCTCGTCGACGGCCCGCAGCGCGGCGAGCTCCAGCGGCGGCCAGGCCATGGCGTCGAGCCCCCACTCGGCGTCGCCGAGCGCCGCGATCTCGGCCGGCGAGATCCCCTGGGCCTCGGCCAGCTCGATGTGGTGCGCCCATTCGTAGCGGCCGCCAAAACGTGCCGCCGTGCGCAGGATCACCAGCTCGCGCAGGCGGCCCGAGAGACTCCCGGCCAGCAGGGCGCCGCCGAAGCCCAGCCAGCGCCGGAACAGCTCGGGGTCGGCCCTGCCCAACGTGGTGAAGATGTGCATCGGCTCGACGGTCCCGCCCGGCGAGTTCTCCAGGACGCGGGTCAGCCGGTCATCCCACTCGCCGGCGGAGAGCGGAGGCAGACGTGGCCCCGTCGTGGTCATGGCCGCATCGTAGGCATGGAGGACCGGTCCGGTCTCGTGGCCGGCCGCCGTCAGCGCAACGGACGAAATCCCATGGGAGGCGGCCCCGATCCGGGGAGGCGACCGAGAGGGGCGTCCGGCAGGCACACCTCGTCGAGGATGCCGTACTCGACGGCCTCAGCCGCATCGAGGAACCGGCCATGCGCCAGGTCCTCCTCGACGGCGCTGGACGGGCGACCGGCCGCCGCGCCCACGCGCGCGCAGAAACGCTGCCGCTCCGCGGCACGCAGCTCGGCCCACTGGGCCACGTTGCGCACGTGGGCCTGCAGCTCGGTCGCGGGCTCACACAGCGAGAAGCGGGTGCTGGGCATGGCGGCACGGTGGGCGCACAGGGCCACCACGCCGATCGCGCCCGCCCCCACCTGGCCGAGGCAGAGCGCGCGGACCGGCACGCCCATGAGCTCGATCACGTCCATCAACGTCAGCGCGGGAGCGAGGCCCGCCTCGCCACAGTCGACCCGCAGGGTCACGGGGTCGTCGCCGTCGGCATCGAGGGTCATCAACTCAGCCGCGACACGCGTGACGGACAGCTCGTTGAGCGGGCCGTGCAGGAGGACGACCCGCTGGGCCAGCAGGCGGCGGGAAAGCACCTCGGACAGGGGCTCCTGCCCCACGCCCATTCCCTCCGGCCCCGGACCCGGACCGGGCAGCCAGGGCCATCCCTCGTCGGCGTCACGCATGCTCGATCCTCCATTCCAACCGGGCCCCCAGAGCACTGGTGTACCGCTGCACCGTCGAGAGCCGGACGTCGAGGTCGCCCGCCTCGAAGCGGGCCACCGCTGACTGGGAGGTCCCCATGCGCGACGCCACCTCGGCCTGGGACAGCCCGAGCTCCCGGCGCAGCGACACCAGCTGCCCCGACACCGAATGCCGGCGCTCCGCCATCTCGCGGAAACCGGGGAAGACGGTGGGATGACGGCGCTCGCTCACGGTGACCCGATTATCTCACATTTGATATAACGTGGAAAGGACCCCAGCGACCCCCACGAGACGAGGAGCACCGCCATGAGCCCGACCACCCGCCCGGAGCGCCTGCGCCAGGTGCTCGTCCCCACCGTGATCGAGGAGGGCAACCGGGGCGACCGTGCCTTCGACATCTACAGCCAGCTGCTGCGCGAGCGGATCGTCTTCCTGGGCCAGGAGGTGGACGACCAGGTCGCCAACCTGATCATCTCGCAGATGCTCTTCCTCGAGGCGCAGAACAGCGAGCGGGACATCTTCCTCTACATCAATTCCCCCGGAGGGGTGGCGTACGCCGGCATGGCGATCTACGACGTCATGCAACACGTGGAGCCGGACGTGTCGACCATCTGCGTCGGCATGGGCATGTCCGCCGCCGCCATGATCCTCTCGGGTGGCGCCGCCGGGAAGCGTTTCGCCCTGCCCAACGCGCGCATCATGATCCACCAGGGGTCCGCCGGCACCCGCGGGGCGCCCTCCGACATGGAGATCCAGCTCCGTGAGGTCCTGTCCCTGACCCGACGCATGTCCGAGATCATCGCCCACCACAGCGGGCGGCCCCTGGAGCAGGTCGCCCGCGACATCGACCGCGACCACTACATGACGTCGTCCGAGGCCCGCGACTACGGGATCATCGACGACATCATCCTCCCCCGTCGCGGCTTGTGCGCTCCCGGCGCCGGCGGGGAAACCCCGGCTGCCAGCGGACGTGAGCAGGAATCTGAACTGCAGGTAGCGAGCGGATGAACTCGGCCTGAATCGGCCCGCCGGACCGCCATTCCGCGCCACGCCCTCCGTTCCCTCGGTGACCGGCGGGATCCTCCCGCCCCAGGCGAGCACAGCGGAGGGCGTACATGGGCAGGGACGACTCGCGGGACGATGCGCGAACGGCGCCCGAACCCGCGCCCTCCCGCCCCACAGCTGTGCGATGGAGGCCTAAGGTATGTGACACGAGTGTCAGGGGAGCACCGGCGCCCGAGCCGACAAGGGAGAACACACATGCGGACTGAAGACCTGATCCTGGTGAGCGTGGACGACCACGTCATTGAGCCCAGGGGCATGTTCGACGGGCTGCTGCCCGCCAAGTACCAGGACAAGGCGCCCAAGATGATCCGCCGGGACGATGGGACCGACTACTGGTACTACGACGGCAACGAGATTCCGAACGTCGGCCTCAACGCGGTGGTCGGTCGACCGCCCGAGGAGTACGGGGTCGAGCCCATGTCTCTCGACGACATGCGGGTCGGCTGCTACGACGTGCACGAGCGGGTACGCGACATGTCGGTCAACGGCGTACTCGGCTCCATGTGCTTCCCCTCCTTCCCCCAGTTCTGCGGCCAGCTCTTCGCCCGGCGCGAGGACAAGGACGAGGCACTCGCCATGGTCCGCGCCTACAACGACTGGCATATCGACAAGTGGTGCGGCGCCGAGCCCGGCCGGTTCATCCCGCTGTCCATCCCGGTCATCTGGGACCCCGAGCTCGGTGCCGAAGAGGTTCGGCGGGTGGCCAAGAAGGGCTGCCACGCCGTGACCTTCTCGGAGAACCCCGAGAAGCTCGGCTGGCCCTCCCTGCACAACGAGCACTGGGACCCGTTCTGGACCGCCTGCGCCGACGAGGGCACGGTGGTCTGCATGCACCTGGGCTCGTCCTCGCAGATCCTCATGACCTCGGTGGAGGCACCGATCGACGTCATGATCAGCCTGCAGCCGATCAACATGGTGCAGGCGGCCGCCGACCTGGTCTGGTCGCCCATTCTGCGCAAGTACAAGGACCTCCACTTCGCCCTCTCCGAGGGTGGCATCGGCTGGATCCCCTATGCCCTCGAGCGCATCGACTACGTCTACGAGCACCACCACAAGTGGACCGGGCAGGACTTCGGCGACCAGCTCCCGAGCCAGGTCTTCAAGGACCGCATCATCACCTGCTTCATCGACGACGCCTTCGGGGTGGCCAGCCGCGGCTTCCTCAACATCGACAACATCACCTGGGAGTGCGACTACCCGCACTCGGACTCGACGTGGCCCACCGCGCCGGAGGCCCTCATGAAGTATCTCGACGGCGTGTCGGACGAGGACATCAACAAGATCACGCACCTCAACGCCATGAAGCACTTCCAGTTCGACCCGTTCAGTGTGCGGCCGCGAGAGAAGTGCACGGTGCAGGCGCTGCGAGCCGAGGCCGCCGACGTCGACACGTCGCTCGTCTCACGGGCCCGGGGGCAGACGACGAGGGACGAAAACGGCATTGTGAGCGTCACGAGCTTCACATCGCGCCTCAGCCGCGACTGACGGCCGCGGCGGTGTCGATCGACTACGTCACCGGGGACGACCACGTCGTCACCATTACGATCAACCGTCCCGAGGCCCGCAACTCCATGGACATGGAGCACTTCTTCCAGCTCCGTTCGGCCTGGGACCGCTTCGGCGAGGACGACGATGCCTACGTGGCGATCGTGACCGGGGTGGGCAGGGACTTCTGCGTCGGGGCGGACCTCAAGACCTACATCCCCCAGATCACCGAGCTGCAGAAGAAGATGAAGGACGGCGGGCGACCCGAGGAGCTCGGCGGGTACCGGCTCGACGACGGGGTCAAGGCGGTGCTGCGCGGGACCAAGCTCTACAAGCCGATCATCGCCGCCATCAACGGCACCTGCGTCGCCGGCGGCATGGAGATGCTGGGGGGCACCGATCTCCGCGTGGCCAGCGACACGGCGACGTTCGGGGTCATGGAGCCCAAGCGCGGCCTTTTCGCCGGCGGCGGAACGACGGTCCGGCTGCCCCGCCAGATCCCCTACCCGGCCGCCATGGAGCTCCTCCTGTGCGCCGATCAGGTGCCCGCCCAGCGCGCCTACGAGATGGGTCTGCTCAACGAGGTCTGCCGGCCTGCCGACCTGATGGAACGGACCCACGACTATGCACACCGCATCACGGCCAACGGGCCCTTCGCCATCCGCAAGACGAAGGAGTCGGTGCTGCGCGGCCTGGCCACCGACATGAAAGAGGCCTACCGGATCGAGTCGGAGATCTCCGGCGAGGTCTTCAGCAGTGAGGACGCCACGGAGGGGCCACGCGCCTTCGCCGAGAAGCGGGCGCCCAAATGGCAGAACCGCTGACCCTAGTGTGACTTAGCTGCGCCGCCGCCGGTGCAGAGGCATGACGAGCTCCGTGATGAGCGAGATCAGCGCACCACCCACCACACCGAAGAGGACGCCCGAGTAGAAGGCGTCGTTGTTCTCGTGCTGCGCGGCACTGGAGTTGGTGGCCGCGACCTGAATCACCTGCGGGGTGTCCTTGATGGTCCAGGTCCACGAGGTCGGTGCCGAGACCGTCGGGTGCGGGTCGGTTTGGATGGCGAAGTTGGCCGTGTTGTTCCCGGCCTCGAGGTAGAGGATCCGCGTGACCGCCGCCACACCGAGATCTCCGACCTGCGGGATCTCGGTGAAGGGAATCGCGCTCGAGATACCACGTAAGGGAGGGAATCGCGCGCTGAGGTACGGCCCGCTGAGGCTGAAGGGGGAATCGGCGTCCCAACGGACGCAGAGTCCCGCTGGGGGCACAGTGTCGCCTACTGATGCCTGCGTCTTCAAGGGAGGCACGACCAGGGCTGGTGTGGGCCTTTGCATCGGATAGGCGACCGTGCCGAACTGATACCCCGCATGCGTCGCACAGGGCTGCGCCGTGCCCGGGTTCAAGACGATGTAGCCCCAACGGCTGCTGGGCAACGGTTTGCCATCGAACATCACCACCGGACCCCTCTCCGTGCTGGCGGCACCGGCCGCTTGCGGGCCAGACAGCAGGGTGTACGGGGCGGAGTCCACCAAGGGGATGGCTCCCGTGCCGTACATCGCCGTCACCTTGAGGGTGGCCCCTTCGTCGCCCGACTGGGTCAGTGTCTGCGCGACGGCGAAGCCGGATCCCGCCACCAGGATCCGAAGGTCCTGTGGGACCGGCTGGAACCCATTGGAGTCGGGGTGCAGCTTCCAGCCCGCCAAGCCCAGCGCGATGCAGATGACCACGAGCGCGACCACCAGCGCCACGTGCAGCTCTCCGACGTAACTCCCCCGATGTGCGGCGGCCTCGCCGCCCTGCGCCGGTGTGCCCGCATCCTCCTCGTCGGGCGGCGCCATGGCGGAACCGTACTGGCCCGGATCAGGCGGTGCGGGTGCTGCGGCGGAGCGAACGAAGGGAGGGAAAGCCGACGATCAAGGTCTGCAGCCTCCAACCCTGAGGCGGGAGCCCTCGCCTCTTGGCCATCCGGCCTGCAACCAGTGCCTCGGCCGCGTGCACGATGGCGGTCCCGATCAACATGGCCTGAAGGGTCTCGCGCGGTGGCAATGCGTCACCGGTCATCTCGTCCACCCGGTCGTAGGCGGCCTTGTTCACCGCCAACTTCGTCAAGACAACGATGCCGCCGTCGAGGAGGAGAAACCAGAACAACGAGGGACGTACGACGCCCGACCGCTTTGGACGTGCCATGTGCCCTTTCTAGCGAGATCGGGCAGAACGGAGCAACCGGACGGTGTCCGGCGCCGGCGTGGAACGGGGTGACGCGGCCAGCTGCCCGCAGGCGGCGTCGATCTCCGCGCCCCTGGTGACCCGGATGGTTGCGTTCACCCCGAGTGCCACCAAGTGGTCGCGAAAGCCGCGCACCTGTTCCCGGGATGAACCCACCACCGGGTAGCCCGGCGTCGGGTTGAGCGGGATGAGGTTGACGTGCGCGCCCAGCGGGCGGGCGAACTCGGCCAGCTCGGCGGCGTCGCTCCGCCGGTCGTTGACGCGGTCGATCATCGCCCACTCAATGGAGAGACGGCGCCCGCTGGCCGTCACGTAGTCGGCACACGCGTCGGCCAGCATCTCGAGCGGGTAGCGCCGGTTGATGGGCACAAGCTCGTCTCGCAGCGCGTTGTTGGCGGCGTGCAACGAGACGGCCAGGTTCACCGGCAGGGTCTCCGCTGCGAGGCGGCGGATGCCCGGCACGATGCCCACCGTCGAGAGGGTGAGATGCCGGGCCGAGAGGCCCATATCGCCGTGCAGGCGGATGACGGCACCCCAGACCCGGTCGTAGTTGGCCAACGGCTCCCCCATCCCCATGAAGACGATGTTGGAGACCCGCCGTGACCCGGACTCACGCCTCGCTACAGCCACCTGCTCCACGATCTCGCCCTGGGTCAGCTGACGCTGGAACCCGGACTGCCCCGTGGCGCAGAACTGGCATGCCATCGCGCAGCCGGCCTGGGTGGAGACGCAGACCGTCACCCGATCCGGGTACTGCATCAGCACCGTCTCGATGTTGGCTCCGTCGTCGAGTGCCCAGAGCCACTTGGTCGTCTGTCCCCCGTCAGCTGATTGGCGCGAGACCTCGCGCAGCGCCGGAGGCAGGGCATCGGCGAGCGTGGTGCGCAGCGCCGCCGGGATCTCGGTCATCTCCTCGGGCCGCTTCACCCGGACGTGGAGGCCGTCCCAGACCTGGCGCGCCCGAAAGGCAGGTTCGCCCTCCAAGATGACGGCCAGCTCTTCGCGCGTCAGGTCATAGGGAGCCGGCATCGACCCAGGCTACGGGGCGCCGGGGGCGGGGCGACTCGGGACTACTCGGTCCCGAGGATGACCGTGCCCGCCGCCGTGAACCAGCCGCTCGTGCCGTTCACGCAGGCCAGGCTGGCCTCGGGCACCTGGCGGGAGCCGCATTCACCCCGGAGCTGCTTGACGGCCTCAATCAGCAGGAACATCCCGCGCATGCCGGGCTGGCACGCGGAGAGGCCACCCCCGTCGGTGTTGGTGGGGAGCGCGCCGCCGACGCGGAGCTTCCCGTCCTCCACGAAGGAGCCACCCTCGCCCTTCTTGCAGAAGCCGAGTCCCTCCAGGGTCAGGATCACCATCGGCGTGAAGGCGTCATAGACCTGCAGCGTGTCGATCTCCTCGGGTGTGACGCCCGCACGCTCGAAGGCCAGCTGCCCCGAGCGGACGCAGGGCGACTCGGTGAAGTCCTCCCACTCGCTCATCGTCGTGTGGGAGACGGCCTCGCCGGTTCCCAGGACCCAGACGGGCGCCTTGGCGCAGTCCCGCGCCCGCTCCTCGTGCGTGAGCACAATGGCGCCGCCACCGTCAGTGCGGATGCAGCAGTGGAGCTTGGTCAAAGGATCCCACACCATCGGCGCGTCCACGACGTCGTCGACCGTGATGGGGTCCTGGTAGAAGGCATCGGGGTTGAACCCGGCGTTGTAGCGGGTGGACACGGCCACCTCCGCCAGCTGCTCGATGGTTGTGCCGAACTCGTGCATGTGGCGCCGGGCCACCATGGCGTAGTGCGAGCCTACCGGGTGGCCGAATGGTGCCGCGAATTGGATGGGACCCCGTGTCCCGAACGAGAGGTTCGCCATACGGAGCTTCTTCTTGAGGTCGGCCCGCTGCGTCGACCCGTAGGTGAGCACGACGACCTCGACGAGGCCCTGCGCGATGGCGGCCGCCGCATGCTCGACCATGAACTCCCAGATGCTCCCGCCGTGGCCGGTGGAGTCGACCCAGTTCGGCCGGATGCCCAGATACTCGGCCAGCTCGACCGGAGGCAGGGCACCGGTGAGGGACATGAAGCCGTCGACCTCGGACTTCTCAATCCCCGCATCGGCCAACGCACGCGTCGTGCCCTGAAAGTTCAGCTCAAAGGCGGTCTTGTCGTCGACACGCCCGCAGTCGGACGTCGACGCGCCCACGATCGCCACGCGGCGGTTGGCCATGGTGCTCCTGCTCACCCGCCGCCCATCTTCAGGCCCGGGTGGCGCGAATGGAAGATCTGCGCGTTGACTTCTGCCGCGATGTCCGCCGGATCCCACTTGGCCTCGCCCTTGGGGTTGTCGACGGCCCCCCCGAGGCGCCAGGGCTCGTAGTGGGCGATGTTCCCCCCCACCGCACGGAACACCTGGCCCGTGACGTGGAGGGCCTGGTCGGAGGCCAGCCAGGCCACCATCGGTGCCGAGTTCTGCGGGTTCAGCCGGTTGAATGCGTCATCCCCGTACTCGTCGGCCTCCTTGAGCTCGACGTCCTTGAGGACGCCCCCGGTAAGGCGGGTCACGCCCCCCGGCGCGACGGCGTTGGCACGCACCCCGTAGCGGGATCCCTCGAGGGAGGTGATGATCGTCAACGCGGCGATCCCCGCCTTGGCCGACCCGTAGTTGGCCTGCCCGACGTTGCCCTGCAGCCCCGCCGACGAAACCGTGTTCACGATGGCGGCCCGAACGTCATCGCCGGCCTTGGTGCGCTCCCGCCAACGGATGCAGGCGAACTTCGTGGCGGCGAACGTGCCCTTGAGGTGCACGCGGAGGACGGAATCGAAGTCGTCCTCGGTCATGGAGACGATCATCTTGTCCCTGATGATGCCGGCGTTGTTGACGAGTATGTCGAGCCCGCCGAAGGCGTCGTAGGCGGTCGCGATCAAGTTCTCCGCTCCACCGAAGTCGGCCACGTCGTCGTAGTTGGCGACGGCCTCACCGCCACGGGACGTGATCACCTGGACCGCCTCGTCGGCGGGGCGCTTGTCGGCACCCTCGCCGCTGGCCGAGCCACCCAGGTCGTTCACGACCACCTTGGCCCCCTGCGCCGCGAGCTCCAACGCCTCCCCGCGGCCGATGCCGTGGCCCGAGCCGCTCACGATGGCGATTTTCCCGTCCAAAATGCCCATGAAGCCTCCGATCGGCAGAGAACACTGACACGTCTGTCATCTACCGTAACGGTGGCGGGAGAGGGCCGACAATTCGCCCGAATTCGCCCCCCACCGGGGACGATCCGGGCCTGTTCCGGATCGACACTGACAGAGGCGTCATATACGGTGAGTGCCCCCGCGGGGCCAACTGCGGGTCCGCCGGACCGCGCCGGCACGGGCGGGCCGGAGGGGTGCTGATGCCGCAGAGCACCGGAGCAGGATGGCGCGGCACGAGGGAGGGACATGGCAACGGGGACCACGGCGAAGGACGACGGAACGGACATCACGGGCCGACCGACCGCCCTCCGCTTCATCGACCTGGGTACATTCTTCCGCCCGCGGCGGGTGGCGGTGGTGGGGGCGTCGGACTCCAACGCTCGCCCCAACACCGCGCTGACCCAGAAGATCACCACCTGGGCCGAGGAGCGGGGTGCCACCGTCTATTTCGTCAACCCGAACCGCCCCGTTGTGGCGGGACGTCCCTGCGCCAAAGCGCTGACCGACATAGAGGAGCAACTCGACTTGGTGGCGATCCTGGTCGGCGAACCGCTCCCGATCCTGCGCGACGCCGTGGCCGCCCGGGCGAAGTTCGCCGTCGTCTTCGCGGCGGGGTTCGCCGAAGTCGGGGGCAAGGGCGAGCGCCTGCAGGATGAGATGGAGCGCATCATCGCCAGCGGCGAGGTGCACGTGCTCGGGCCCAACACCAACCTGAATGCGTTCGAGGTCTTCCGCGAGGACCTCCCCGGCAAGGCCATCGCGCTGATCACCCAGAGTGGGCACCAGGGCCGGCCGATCTTCCAGGGACAAGAGATCGGCATCAAGCTGTCGCACTGGGCGCCGGCCGGGAACGAAGCAGACCTGGAGTCGGCCGATTTCATCAACTACTTCTCGAGCCTCGAGTCGACGGGCGCGGTCGCCTGCTACATCGAGGGCTTCAAGAACGGGCGCACGCTCCAGCTGGCGGCCGATGCCGCCGCCCGGCGCAAGGTCCCCATCGTGGCGGTCAAGGTAGGCCGGACCGACGAGGGCAAGTCCATGGCCAAGGCCCATACCGGGCACCTGACGGGGTCTGACGACGTCGTCTCCGCCGTCTTCCGCCAGTACGGGGTGCAGCGGGTCGACGGGCTCGACCAGTTGCTCGAGGTGTCGGCGGCACTCGCCCGCACCAAGGCGCCGTCGCCCGAAACCGCTCGCCGCCTGGCCCGTGGTGCCGGCGGGCGCGTCTGCGTCTATTCGATCTCGGGTGGCACCGGCGCCCACATGGCGGACATGGTCTCGGCCGCCGGTCTCGAGCTGCCCTCGCTGACCAAGGACTCCCAGCAGCAGCTCCACGAATGGATCCCGCCGTACCTCCGCGTGTCGAACCCCGTGGACAACGGGGGCGCACCCGTCCGCGACTGGCGGGGGCCCAAGATCATCCAGACGATGCTGGCCGACCCGAATGTCGACCTATTGCTGTGCCCCATCACCGGCGCGCTGCCATCCATGGCCAACAAGCTCTGCGAGGACCTGGTCGACGCGGCGGCCACGACGGACAAGCCGATCTTCGTGGTGTGGGGCTCCCCCGTCGGCACCGAAGAGGCCTACACGAAGACACTGCTCGAGAGCACCGTGCCGACCTTCCGCACCTTCACCAACGCGGTCATGGCGGCGAAGGCCTACTTCGACCATCACCGCTTCGTCGGCTCCTACCAGTCCGGCTTCGCCCACCCGGCGCTGCGCCCAAGCCCGGCCAAGAAGAAGGCGCTCCCGCTGCTCGCAGCCGGAGGTGTCGCCCGAACGGGCGGGCAGAGCCTCTCGGAGCAGGACTCCAAGGCACTGCTCGAGACCTACGGCATCACCGTGCCCAAGGAGCGCGTCGCCACGTCACCCGGCGAGGCGGCCAAGGCGGCAAAGAAGATCGGCTACCCCGTGGTGATGAAGATCGTCTCCGCCGATATCCCGCACAAGTCCGACCTGGGCCTGGTTGCTGTCGGCGTCCGCGACGAGGACGACGCCCGGCGCACCTACAAGCGGCTGGTGGCCACGGCCAAGAAGGCGGCGCCCAAGGCCAAGGTCGAGGGCGTGCTCGTGGCCCAGATGGTGCGGGGCATCGAGACCGTGGTCGGCATCGCCCAAGACGATCTCTTCGGGCCCGTCGTCATGTTCGGCCTCGGCGGCGTGCTGGTCGAGGTGCTGCGCGACGTGACGTTCCGCGTCCCACCCTTCACGACCCGCGACGCCTCGGCCATGCTCGACGAGCTGCGGGGCGCCGCCCTCCTGCGCGGCGTGCGGGGACAACCGGCCGCCGACCGCGCCGCGCTCGTCGACGTCCTCATGAAGATGCAACGACTGGCCGTCGACCTCTCCGGCGAGGTGGCCGAGGTCGACATCAACCCACTGCTCGCCGGGCCCGATGGCGCGGTTGCGGCCGACGCCCTCGTCGTGCTGGCCTGATCAGCGCCGCAACGGTGGACAACACCCAAGGAGACCGATGAGCGACACGACTGAGAGCCCGGTGGGCGACGATCTGGTCCGCCGGATCGAGGACGGCATCTGCTGGATCACCCTCAACCGGCCCGACGCCGGGAACGCCATGACCCAGTTCATGCGGGACCAGATCGCCGATTGGGTGCGCGACGCCTCCTCCGACCTGTTCGTGCGCGTGGTCGTCATCACGGCGGCCGGCGAGAAGGCGTTCTGCACCGGTGCGGACCTGCGGGGCGGCCGACTGCCACCACGGCCGAAGCCCGACGCTGCGCCCGAGAGCGTCGTGGGCGAAGGATCCCGCATGATCCGGGACGGCTGGCAGCGCCTCGTCACCTCCATCCTCGACTGCGAGAAGCCAGTCATCGCCGGCGTCAACGGCACGGCGGCGGGCGGCGGGATGCACCTGGCGCTGGCCTGCGATCTCGTGGTGATGGCGGAGGAGGCCAAGTTCGTCGAGGTCTTCGTCCGGCGTGGCATCGCGCCCGACGCCGGCGGAGCGTGGATCCTGACCCGCCTGGTCGGGATCCAGAAGGCCAAGGAGCTGTTCTTCTTCGGCGACGACGTCCCTGCGGCCGAGGCGTACCGGATCGGCCTGGTCAACCGGCTCGTGCCGCGGACAGAGCTCCAGTCGACGCTCGAAGAGATGGCGGGCCGGCTGGCCAGTGGACCGACCAAGGCCATCTGGATCGCCAAGTGGCTGACCAACCGAGCCCTCGACGTCGACCGCGCCACGTCGCTCTACGACGAGGCCATGGGACAGGAGTTGGTCACGAACACCCTCGACTCCAAGGAGGGCATCGCCAGCTTCGTCGAGCGGCGGCCAGCCGAGTTCAAGGGCTGGTAAGCCCAACCCTCAGGGCAGTGGCACAGACGTCGTCGACGATGTCGCACCCACGCCCGTCGTCGTGGTGGTCGAGGACGCCGGCGAGGTCGTGGTCGTCGATTTGGCTGTCGGAGCGGTGCTCGTCGTGGTCGTGGCGGGCGTCGACGTGGTCGTGGTCGTGGACGAGCTCGTCGTGGTCGACGTGGTCGAGGTGGGTGTGGTGGTGGTCGTCGTAGCCGCAGCCGGAGAGTTGCCGAGGTTGCTCAGCGTGGTCCCGGTGCCCGCTCCGCCGAAGATCGCCGAGAGCGGCTTGCCCGAGATCAGCTCGACGGCCGTGATGAACAGGAGGGCCAGCACGAACACGATGGCAGCCGTCGCCGCGATGGTTCGCCAGGAGAACCGGCGCACACCGGGCCGACCCGCCGCCGGCCGCATCGGAGCGGTGGTGGCGCGGCAAGCGCTCGGTCGCCGGGGCGTCGGCCACCGCCGAGATCTCCAGGCGCTCCGTCACGCCTGCCGGTGCCGCAGCCGACTCCATCTTTGTCGTCTCGGGCCCGCTGCCACTCTGTGTCCCCGGCTGCCGCACCGCCTCGGTGGGCGCCGAGGCGGCATCCACGGACGATGCCGCGTCACCACTCGCCCCGGTGCCACCCAGCTTGCGCAGCAGCGTGGAGGATTCGGGTGCCCGGACCACCACCTGCTTGACGGCGTGTTGGCCCCGCTCGATCGACTGCGCCACGAAGGCCGTGCCCATTGTGGCGGCGGCCGAGCCGATGGCCACGCCGACGATGGTCCCCTTGACCCCGAAGATCGACGCGATGACCGCGGCGATCACGGCTCCGGCGGCGGAGGCGAGGATCTGGCGAACCGAGAACCTCACGGCCGGGCGGTCGAGCCGTCCACGACGCTCACTCCCCTACGGACCCGTCGATCTGCTCGCGCAGCAGATCGGCGTGCCCGTTGTGACGCGCATACTCCTCGATCATGTGGACCATGATCCACCGCAGCGAGATCGGGCTGTCGGCCGATGCTGCCTCGGCGTCCAGTCCCTCGGCAGTCGCGACGATGGCCCGCGACTCGTCGCACTGGCGCATGAACAGATCGATGTCAGCCATCGCGGCGGACGGATCGAGGTCGTTGAAGTCCGCGTCGGGATCGTCGGCCACGGAGAGAGGCGGAGCGGACGGCCTCCCGGCAAAGACATGCACGAACCAGTGCCACTCGACGTAGGCCATGTGCCGCACGAGACCCAGGAGGCTGAGTGAGGACGGTGCCACACCGCGGCGCACCAGCGCGGCCCCGTCGAGCAGCTCGCACTTCCACAGCAGTGTCGCCCGCTGGTAATCCAGCCAGGCGGTCAGCATCGGGCGCTCGTCGCCGGTCATGGGCGGCTCAGGCCGGGTCACCGCGGGCAGCACCGGACCAGGCTAACGGGTGCCGCGGCGAATTCATCGGCCGAGAAGGGGCCGGTAACATGGCCACCGTGCGTGAACGGTGGCTTTCCCGTAGAGCCGTGTCGCTCCACCTGGCCGTCCTCGTGATCGTCCCCGGTTGTGCGGTGGCTGCCTGGTGGCAGATCACTCGGGCCGAGGACGGGAACCAGCTCAGCTACCTCTACTCGGTCATGTGGCCCGGCTTCGGAATCTTGAGCCTGTACTTCTGGTGGATGCTCATCCACACCGACTACGAGAACGTCGGCTTGAAAGGCATGCGGCGCAAGCAGGCGGCGACCGGCTCCGTGGACACCGATGCGGCTGTCTTCACGCCACAGACCGCTGACGCCCTGCGAGAGGAGGCGCCGGTCTCCGCCGCCGAGGACCCGGAGCTCGCGGCCTACAACGCCCGACTCGCGGAGCTGGCCGCGCAGGGGCCGAAGACCTGGCGCAACCGTGAAGCGGTCGTGGTGCGGCGGGAACAATGAAAAGGCTCACCCAGCGAGGCATGAAGGGGGCCCTCTTCCGCTACCAGCTCATGGCCAACATCGTCGGCGTCCTGATCATCCCGCTGTTCTTCTTCACCGGCCTGCACCTGCGCGATCGGGGGATTCAAGGTCGAGCTCGCCATCTTCGGCGTGGGCCACGGCTACCTCTACATCGTCTACCTGATCACGGCCGGGTTCCTGGCGCTCAAGGCGCGGCTGCACATTCCCTGGATCATCTTGATGTTCGCCGCCGGCCTCGTCCCGGGCCTCACCTTCCTCGTCGAGTGGATCATCGTGACCCGCAAGATCCAGCCGCTCATCGCCGCGCAGGAGCAGGCGGCCGCGACCAGCCCTGGAGTCAGTCCAACCGCTCGATGACGGTGCCGTTGGCCTGGCCACCGCCTTCGCACATCGTCTGATAGCCGTACCGGCCGCCGGTGGCCTCCAGCTGGTTGAGCAGCGTGCCCATCAGGCGCACCCCGCTGGCGCCGAGCGGGTGACCGATGGCGATGGCACCGCCTCGGGGATTGAAGCGCTCCATGTCGTAGGAGAACTCCTTCTGCCACATCAAGGCGATGGCGGCGAAGGCCTCGTTGCACTCCACGGCGTCGAACTCGTCGACCTTCATGCCCGAACGCGCCGAGGAGCTTGTGGGTCACCGGCACCGGTGCCGACAGAACGATGGCCGCGTCCTCGGCGGCAACGGCGAAGTGCGCGAACCGGGCGCGGATCGGGAGACCTAGTGACTCGGCCACCGATCGGTCGGCGATGAGCATGGCGGCCGCGCCATCGGTCGTCTGCGAGGAGTTGCCGGCGGTGATGTCGGGCGCCGTGTCCGGCTCCCAGTTCTGGGCGGGCGGGAGGGCGGCCAGCGCCTCGATCGTCGAGGAGCGCCGGATGCCCTCGTCGGCGCGGAGGAACTCCCCGGTGAGGCTGCCGTCCTCCGCCTTGATGGGCACCGCGACCGCCTCCCGCTCGAAATGCCCGTTGTCCCAGCTCTCGGCCGCCCGGCGGTGGGACTCGAGGGCATAGGCATCCATCTCCTGCCGCGTGATCCCGTAGCGGTCGGCCAGGACCTGGCTCACCCGGAACTGGGTCCAGAGCCGCCCGTCGACCGCTTCCATGAAGGAAGGTGGGAACGGCCCGGTGCCGCCACGCGCGTTGGAGGCGAGGGGCACCCGGCTCATGACCTCGGCGCCGCAGGCGATGACGAGGTCGTAGTGGTCGGCCGCCACCCCTGCGGCGGCGAAGTGGACGGCCTGCTGGGACGACCCGCATTGGCGGTCGACGGTCGTGGCCGGCACGGACTGCGGGAGCCCGGCCGAGACCCACCCGTTGCGGGTGAGGTTCGTGCTCTGCTCACCCACCTGGCTCACGCACCCGCCGATGACGTCGTCGATGCGCTCGGGGTCCACGCCCGTCCGCTCGAGCAGCGTGGTGAGAGCGAAACCGAGGAGATCCGCCGGGTGCCAATTGGCCAGCGCGCCACCGCGCTTGCCGAACGCCGTCCGCACGACGTCGACGATGACGGGCTCTCTCATGTCGCTGCCTCCTCAGACCCCCTCAGGGAGTCGCTCGAACTCCTAGTCTTCGGACCCTTCCGCCTCGGCGGCGCCGGACGCAGCCGCTTCCTCGCGACGCGCCATGAGCGTCTCCACCGCCTCGCCCGCTCCGGCCGGGTCGCCCTCATAGGCGACCGTGCCATGGTCGAGGACGACGGCCCAGTTCGCCAGCTCGGAGCACCCGATGGATCTGCTGCTCCACGACGACCAGCGCGGTCCCGTTCCGGTTGATCTCTTGAAGTCCCTCGTAGACCGTGTCGACCACGACCGGAGCCAAGCCGAGTGACAGCTCGTCCGCCACGAGCACCTTGGAGGGCACGACGAGGACCTTGGCCAACGAGAGCAAGCGCTGCTGTCCCCCGGAGAGCGTGCCGCCCGATCTGGCGGCGTCGTTCGCCGAGGATGGGAAAGGCCGTGTAGGCCCGCTCAAGGTTCTCCTTCAGCTTGCCGCTGCCCTCCCGCTGGCGAAAGGCCAGAGTGAGGTTCTCCTCCACGGTCAGGCTCGAGAACACCCCGCGGCCCTCGACGACGTGCGCCATGCCGAGGCGGGCGATCTTGTAGGCCGGAAGGGTGGTGACGTCCTGCCCCGAGAAGATGACCTGGCCCTGCGAAGCCGTCACCAGTCCGGTGACCGTCCTGGCGATGGTGGACTTGCCGGCGCCGTTGGACCCGACCAGGGCGACGATGCCTCCGTCCGGCACCCGGAACGACACGTCGAAGAGAGCGCGATACGGACCGTAGGCGGCGCTGACGTTGCGGACCGACAGGACATCGGTGCTCTCGGGCGCGCGCGGCGAGCGTACTCACGCGATCCCCATCTGGCCCAGATAGGCGTCGCGCACCGCCGGATCGGCCATGCACTCGTCAAAGGTGCCCTGCGCACAGCATGGCTCCGAGATCCATGACGACCGCCCGGTCGACCACCTCGGCAACCATGGCGAGGTCGTGTTCGACCAGAAGCACCGCCGTGCCGCGCTCACGCTGGACAGTTCGAAGGACAGCGGCCACCTCGGCCGTTTCGTGCAGGTCGAGCCCCGAGGAGGGCTCGTCGGCGAGCAGGATCTTCGGCTCGGTGGCCAGGGCCCTCGCCAGCTCGACCAGCCGGCAATGACCCAACCCCAGCGCGTTGACCGACGTGTCCGCCAAGCGTGAGATGCCCACGAGCTCCAGCGTTGCCTCGACCCGGTCCATCTCATCCTTCTTCGGCTTGCTCATGTTGAGGAGGTCCCGCCAGAGCCGTCCTTCTCCTTGCCGTGACCGCTCCGCCACCATCAGGTGGTCGCGCACCGACATGTCGGTGAACACCTCCACCTTCTGATAGGTACGACCGATGCCCAGCCGGGCCCGCCGGTAAGTCGGCATTCCGGCGAGCGGCTTCCCGTCGAAGGCGATGTCACCCGACTCCGGTCGCAGCTGCCCGCACACACAGTTGAACAAGGTCGTCTTGCCCGCGCCGTTCGGCCCGACCAGCCCGACGCTCTCGCCGGGCGCCACGTCGAACGAGATGGCTGTGGACGGCCTGGATCCCGCCGAAGGACTTGCAGACGCCGTGCAGACGGAGGAGCGGCTCCACGTCAGCCATTGCACCCGAAGTCGAAATTGCGCCGCGCCTTGCGGTCTTCCGCTTCTGCCTCGCGGGCGAAGAACAGCCTTTCGAAACGCATCGTCCCCTTGCGCTTCTGGTACTCGAGCACCCCCTCCGGATGCTGTGCGTAGGTCAGCGCACCGAACGCGAAGAGCACGATGGTGAGGCTCGGTCCACCGAAGCGCGACGGAAGGTACGTGAGCAGCTGCTCGATCACAAAGAGCCCGATGCCGGCCTGAATGGCGCCTTCGACGGTCGAGACACTGGTCGTGACGACCAGCACAACCAGCACGAGTGAGAAGCTGGTGTTCCAATCCACCGGTGACACGTGTTGCTGTTGAATGCTGTACAGCACGCCGCCGACACCGGCTATCGCCCCCGACAGGGCAAAGACGACGATTCGCTGCCAGGTCGGGTTGACCCCGAGCCCCGCGGTCGCGGTCTCGCTGCCCCGCATGGCGGCCAGGTTTCGACCGACCGTTCCCTTGCGGACCAGCAGCACGATGAAAACGGCCACGGCAAGGACGCTAATGGCGAGGACGAACATTGCGTGCCCGTCGAAGTTGAAGAACGCACTGGTGCCGAGCCACTGCGCCTTCAAACTGGTGCCCTGTGCGCCGCCCGTCACCCAGATGTCATTGAAGGCGGTGCTGTCAAAGAGCAGCGCCGCCGCGAGCGTCATCAGGGCCAAACCGAGCCCACGCAAGCGCAATGACAGCAGTGCCAGCAACACCGCGACAATCGCCGCGACCACGGCTCCGATGAGGCCTCCGACAAAGAAGTTGAACCCCAGGTGGACGGCGAACACGGCGGCGGTGAAGGCACCGATACCGGCGAACGTTGCCTGGCACAGCGACAGCTGTCCCGCCATGCCCGTGATCAGAGTGACCGAGAGGAGGATGATCGAGAGGGTGAGCCCGTTGTTGAAGACCGTCTCCCAGGTCACCGGGATCCAGGTGAGCATGGAGATGCAGAAAGCTCCCAGGAGCACCCACCACAAGGTCCGGATGATGCGGTCCATGCTGGGTGCACGGCTGCTCGCCGCGATCGGGAGCGGTGGAGGATCGATGGTGGCGAGGGGATCCCTGCTGGCGTCCAGGTTGCGCATTCCCGGGAGGATGAGCAGCGCCGCGGCGATGGCGAAGAACGGCAGTGAAGGTACGACAGCAGCGTTCCAAAAGCTGTTCGGCGGGATATAGCCCTGCAAAACAGTTGTGGTCACGCCGATGAGCACCGCGACGGCCGCGGCGATCGGCAGCGAGCGCAGCAAGGCCCACGCCGCCGCGGCGATTGCGGTGACCGTCAGAGTGACGAATTCATCCGAGTTGAATGCGCCGAACACCGGAGCCAGGAGCACCCCAGCGAGACTCGCCATGAAGCTCGAGATGATCCAGGCCACGGCAACGACGCCGTTGGCATTGACGCCGTCGAGCTGCACCAGGCGCCGGCTCTCCACCGCACCCCGCATCTGCAGGCCCAGGCTCGTGTAACGCAGCAGGATGGTCAGCAGAATGAGGACGACCACCGTGACGGAGATTGTCGCCAAGTAGATCCCGTTGACGGGAGTCCCCGCGATCGTGAAGTACACGACGTTCGGATTGAAGAACGGGAAGATCGTCGTCGTGGCGTCGAGGTTCTGAGGTCCGAAGATCACCGGCAACAGCGCAGGGATTCCGACCAGGAGCGCCAGGCTGCAGACGAGCTTCGCGGTGCTGTTGGAGTTCGGGATGTGGCGGAACAGCAGCCGATCGAAGGCGTACCCGACCAACGGGCCCATCACAACTACGGTGAGGAGGAACGCCTCCCACCCCGTCCAGTTGTGGTACTGGGTCAGGTACGTGAAGATGAACGCCGACGCGAACGCCTGGGCACCGAAGGCGAAGTTGAAGACTCCCGTCGCCTGGTAGGTCAGGACGAGGCAGACCGCCACGAGTGCGTACGTGCACCCGTAGGGAACGCCGGGAAGCGCGAAACCGAGGAATTGCTCCATCGCCTACGCCCGACTATCCGGCGCCGACACTGCGCAGTCCGCTCCGTCCGCCGCGCTCAGGCGGGGGCCGGCGTGCCGGGCGGCAACGGGAAGACCGGGCCCTTCTTCGGGTTGATGGACTGGAAGGCGTTGAAGACGTTCTGGCCTTTGTTCAGGGCCGGCAGGTACTTGTCTCCAGACACCTTGATGTAGGCGACGTAGTAGGGCGGTGCATTGCCGCTGTGGCCGGCACTCTTCCAGTTGACCGGCGCCTCAAGATTCCCCGACGTGAAGGCGGTGATGGAGTTGTCCTGGTTGATCACGTTGGCCTGCGTGAGATTGTTGCCGGCCATCTTGACGCCCTGGACGAAGAGAGCGGCCGACTCCCAGCCCTGGAGGGCGATCTCGTCGTACACGTAATTCGGCTCATACTTCTTCATCTGGGCGAAGTACAGCTTCAGACCCGGGTAGAGGGACGTGGGTGCCGTGAACGGGACGTGCCCGATGTCGAAGTAGACGTTCTGCATCAGGCTCTCATTCGTATTGAGCGTCCCCTGGTCGTTCCCGCTGAACCACAGCTGGGTCATGTTCAACCCGTACTGCTTGATCGCCCTAGCCATCGTGATGTTTCCCTGCACGTCCATGCAGCTCACGACCATGTTGGAGCCGGCCTGCTTCATGCGCTGCACGTCGGTCGCCACGGTGGAGCCGGGGTAATTGACCTTCAGGTCGGAATAGCTGACCTTGTACCCGGCGGCCGTCAACGAGGTCTGCTCCGATTGGCACGAGGCCGCCGACGCCGCCACGCCATAGGCGATGAAGGCGATGGACGGCGACTTCTGCGTCTGCCGCGCCACGAAGGCGACCTGCGGGCCGGCCGCGGGGTAGTACTGCACCGAGCCGCCCGCTGCGAACAAGTTCTTGGGCCCGGCCCAGTTGCCGGTCACGTTGTAGCCGTAGGTCGGGATCCCCGACTCCGTGAACAAGTTGGGCGAAAAGAACGCCGTCGCCACGCCCGTGACGGCGAACACGTGGTCCTGATTGATGAGCGTGTTCGCCAACTGGTTGAACGTAGTGGGGTTGCCACCATCGTCAAGCGCGTACTTGTAGTCGATCTTGCGGCCGTTCACCCCACCCTGGGCGTTGATGTAGTTGTAGTAAGCCCTCTCGCCGTAGATCAACGACGAGAAGTTCGACGCCAGCGTCCCCGTCTGGGTCGAGATCGTTCCCACCGTGATGGAGTTCGACGTCACTCCCGGTGCTGAACTCGTCGAAGCGGCGCCTGCAGCCGTGGTGGTCACGATGCCCACAAACAGCATCGCTCCCGTGAGCGCTGTCGCCGTCAACGCCCTAAACCCATGTCGCATTCGCATGCCGTCCCCAATCTTCGGTCGTGCATCCCCCCCGGGATGCCGGTCACTGTAGCTGTAGGGCATCACACCCATTGCTCACCCCTTGTGCTCTATCACGTCGCCAAACTGCATTACCTTCACCCGTTCGTTCGGGCACTTTCGCCAAGTTTGATTTGTGTCGCGTCAGTTCAGAAACAGCCTCCGACGGTCGTACTCCCGCAACGCCTGCACCTCGTCTGAGCGCACGGCCGAAAGGACCTCGACCTGGCGGGCCACCTCGGGTTCGTACCCACACGACGAGGAGAACGCCCGGACTCTTTCCTCCACCGTTTCATCCCCGTCGGGAACCGCGACCAGCCGCAGCACGCCGTCGTGGCGTCGAAGAATGCCCTTATCGGTGACGACGCTGACGACTCTCTGTCCCGGAGAAGTGACGTAGGCGACGGTCTCCGGAAGGCGCTCGGGCCGGGCGAGCGTCACCACCACGCACGCAGTGGCCCGGCTGGCCACGTCGTTCGCTCCGCCCGACCCCACGAGGAATCGGCCGCCCGTCAGTTCAGTCGAGTTCAACGACCCGTTTCGGTCGACTTCGGCGGCGCCGAGGCAGCCCACCGTTGTCGTCCCCGGGCCGCCAATGACCATGCCCAGGACGGCCGATGCGTCGGAGAGGTAGGGGGTCGCCGGGAAGACCCGCTGGTTGAAGATGTACGGGTCGGCAGGCGTGGGCTCATACCCCCAGAGCCCGAGCTCGGCCGTGAGCATCACGTTGCGCCCTGCTGCCCGCGCCCGACCCACGGCGACCCAGGCGGCGAGGTTGGCCACACCAGCACCCGCCAGGACGGCGTCGGCGTCGATCTCGGATACGACCCGCTCGACCTCCCGCGCCCCGAGCGAGGCCGCCTGCTCCCAACGGGTGATGGCAGGGTCGTCGACGATGGGGTTGGCGTCCGCATCTGCCTTCCACGACATCGGGTCGGACCGGCCCTCGAGCCATCTGAGCTGCTCCGGCCCGACTCGGGCGAGATACTCCTGGTGCGTTGCCGGGCCGAGTACCCACTCGTCGACGTAGCTGTCGAACTCGTTCCTGGCGGCCGCTTCTGCGGCCGCGCTCCAGTGCGCGACGTCCTCCCCATAGCTGCGGACAGGTAACCCGGGGGCGTAGCAACCCCCCGGATGAGCGCCATAGGGCGCCTCGACCACCGCGAGGACTCGATGGCCCGGCACCCGCACCCGATGCCCGAGACCTTCGAGGTCGTCGACCACACGCTCCACGGTGGCCACGACCCCGCGACGGGCCGCCCAGGCACCCCAGACCCCATCGAGCAGCGGCTCGGAAAAGACGAGGTTGCCAGCGGGGTCGGCGGCGGCGGCATGCACCAGCGCGACATCCGGGACCAGGGGCTGGAGCAACCCGAGGGGGCCGAACGGCGAATCGATGACGGCGAACGCATCGTTTTCGGCCATGGACGAGCCGACGAGTGACCCCGTCACCGCCGCCGGCAGGCCGCGGGCGGCCGCCTCCAACCTCTGGGACAGGGTCAGGATGGACCAGTGTTCGACCTCGACATCGCCCGACTCGTAGGCCTCTCGGAAGATGGGGTTGGGTGTGTAGGTCGGGAAGCTGTTGCCCGAATACGCGGTCACCACCTTGCTGACCAACCCACCCCTGAAAAAGGCCGCCCCCAGCGCGCCGAGGCTGGTCATGACCAGCGTGAAGCCTGGGTCAGCACCCCAGAACTGGCGAGCCAGCTCCCGGGCGGCCGCGGTCCAACGGCTGTGCCCCATCATCACCAGGACGGTGTCGCCGGGCTGCACGCCGCGCGCAACTGCGTCCTCGAGCGTCGTGACGACCGGTCCGCCACCCGTGAGGGTCGTTGGGCTCACGAAATCCACTTCACATTGGATGCGAAATCACGAAACCCCTGGTCCGACCTCATTTTTGACCCCGGAGAAACCTGACCACCGTGTCAGGTTAGCCATTTCAACCATGCCCGGCACTACCATGCACCGGGCATGGGATCGCCGAGAGTCCAACGTGACCTGGCGCCCGCCACGAAGAAGCCGGTTCGGCCATCAGCGGCCAAGAAGGGGACGACCGCAAAGGGCTCGGCTCGGGTCTCCACGACTTCGGCCAACGGCCCCGCCAGAGACCACAACGGGCTCCCCATGGCGGACGCCGACGCTGTCGGCGCCCCAGCCAGCAGGCGAGTCCTGCGCAGCCAGGGCAAGCGAACGATGCGCAAGCTCCTCGACGCGGCCATGGTCGCGTTCGACAACCGGGGTTACCACGCCACCCGGGTCAACGACGTGGTCGAGATCGCCAAAACTTCACACGGAACCTTCTACCTCTACTTCTCGAACAAGGAGGACCTGCTCCGCGCTCGTGGCGGAGGCCGCGGGTGAGGCACAGAGCCTCTACGACGCGCTCAGCACGCTGCCGGCTCAGGGGGACGCGCCACAGTGGGATGACGTCCACGGATGGATCCGGGCCTACTCCGAGCTCTGGACCCGCTACGCGCCACTGTTCCGAACCTGGACGGATCTGGCCACAATCGATCCGGATCTGATCGACGTGATCCGCAGTACCTTCACGGCGATGTCGGGCGCTCTGGCCAAGCAGATCGGACCCGACTCATCGGGCCACATCATCGATCCCGACGCCGCCGGCCTCGCCACACTGGCCATGCTCGACCGCTTCCACTACCTACGTGAATTCGTCAGGCAACCGATCGACGAGGTAGCCCTCGAGACGATCACGACCATGGTCTATCGAGCCCTCTTCGACCCGAACGCCTAGAACGCACCTCCGCCGTGCAGGCCCCAGCACCGCGTGCTGTTGTCCTTACGTCCGGGGCTTTTTCGTGGGGAACACGATGTCGAAGATGCCGTCGACGCCCGAGCCGTGCAGTGTCAACCCGCCGTCGACGACGATGTTCTGACCAGTCACGAAGCGGGCCAGATCGGAGCACAGGAACACGACCACGTCGGCGATGTCCTCGGGCTCTCCGATCCGAGCGACCGGTGTTCCCTTCTCGAAACGCTCCACTTGATTCGGCATGAACTCGAACATCGGCGCAGTCATGGCAGTTCTGATCATTCCCGGCGAGACCGCGTTGACCCGGATGGAGGGTGCGTATTCCAAGGCCGCCGACGCCGTCAGCGCGGCCACGGCGGCCTTGCTGGCCGCATAGGGGCTTTCCCCCGCGGCGGGCCTCGTTCCGCTGATGGACGCCGTGCTGACGATGGAGCCACCTCCGCCGGCCAACAGGTGCGGCACCGCCGCCCGGATCCCCGCCCACACACCGGTCAGGTTGACCCGAAGTACCCGATCCCAGTCGGAGAGGTCCATCTCGTGGAGCTTGTTGAAGGCGGAGGTACCGGCGTTGTTGTAGACGATGGAAAGGCCCCCAAGCTCGGCCGCGGCCGCATCGACTGCTTCCCGCAGTGCATCGGGATCGCCGACGTCGACGCCAAAGGCGATCCCTCCGATCTCGTCGGCGACGGTCTGGGCGGACTCTTCGTTGACGTCGAAGACCGCCACGCGGGCACCTTCCTCGGCCATGCGGCGGCAGGTCGCCCGCCCGATGCCTGATCCCCCACCGGTCACGACCGCACGCCGGCCGTCAAGCAGGCCCATCGTCCCCTCCCGTCGGGTCGTCCCGATGCGACGGGAGCGGGGTCTTGATCTGCAGCGGCTCGTCGAGCTCCCGAATCAACAGCTCCTGCGCCATGCTCAGATGCAGGGTCCCGTCCTCGCCGTGCATCGTCGCACGGACAGTGGCCCGACCACCCGCGTTCACGAGCGCATGGAGATCGAAGATGCTCCAGGTGTCGGCGCGCCAGGGGCGGTGGAACCAGAGGGCGTGATCAAGGCTGGCGTCGGTGTGCGTGCCCCACACGCCGAGACTCTGTGGGCGAAAGGACGCCCCGGTCATGTCCGAGAAATACGCGAGCAAGCCCGCATGCACCGCCGGGTCGTCCGAAAGGGGCTCACGGGTGCGAAACCAGCAACGACGTGTCGAGCGGTAGGTTCCGTCCTCTCCCTTCTCGGTCGCTCCGAGCTCACGGACGTCAAATGGAAAAGGCGCCTCGAACCCCTCGACGTCGCCGGGCGGCGGGATCTCGGGAGCAACGGGGAGCTGGTAGTTGTCACCTTCCTCCGGGACATGAAACGAGCACGTCATCCGGAACGTTTCCCTGCCATCCACCTCGCTCATCACCTGTCGGGTGCTGAACGATCGCCCGTCGCGCACGTTGTCCACGACGTGGGTCGTCTGCGCGCCTGGACTCGTCGGGCGCAGGAAGTATCCGTGCAACGAATGGACCTCGAGGCCCTCGGGGACCGTCCGCATGGCGGCGTTCAGCGCCTGGGCCACGATCATGCCTCCGAACACACGTCCGTGAACCCACCATTTCGGAGTGGTGGTGGTGAAGATCGGCCTCCCTCGGGCGTCCGATCCCGCTTCGTGTGCCGTGATGGAGTCGACCAGTTCGGCGACGGTGGCCGGCACCACCTCCGCCTCTTCGGCGTCGTCAAGCTCCACCGTCGGCTCCCCAGTTCGGCGCGGTCGTCACCGTAGATCCACCACAACAGCGAAGCCCTTGGAGGCCAGGTCCACGCAACGGTTGTCCTCTGCGTAGCGGAGTCCCTGGACATTGAACAACCGCACCTCAGGACCCTCCATTGGGAAGGGACCCCAGTGCCAGGTTCCCCGATGCAGCACCAGCGATTCGAGCGGCTCGATCCGGAAAGCTCGGATGGAGTTCGTCTCCCCCTCGTCCTCGAATTCGACCGCAGCGGGAGCCACCACGATCACAGCCGGGACGTTGAGCGGCATCAAGGCTTGGGTGTGGGTGTCATGGCGGAACAACATTTCGCAGCGCAGTCCACCCGGGGCCTCCGGGACTTCGGCCCGAGCGTGCCCGATCAGGTTCACATGAGCGTCGGCCCATTCGAACGTCAACGTCTGCTGGCCGTCCACGGGGTCCACGTCGGCGACCGGAAGCCAGCCGAACGGCGACCACCCCGCCTCGGTCAGCGGCTCCGGGGCCACCGCTCTTTCTCTTATAGATGCGTCTGGGGACATCGCTCGCTCTCGTCTGCCTCGACCCGTGCCATGGGCGCTGCGCCTCCGGTACAAGAAGGCCTAACCTGACACCGGAGTCAGTCTAGGAAATCTTGGGAGGCCAACAGGATGGATGTGCGCAGCATTGAAGCCAAGGCGCCGGTCGTCGAGCACAACGGCACCGTTCCGGTCTGGTGGATGATCGAGTCCCGCGAGTTCAAGGACATCACCGATGGGGGCTACCTGGAGCTCGTCAACGAATTCGAGGTCCCCGGCGGCGGGCTGGTTGACCCGCACTCCCACCCGACGCACGAGTTCTATTACGTCATGAACGGCAAGGGCATCATGACGATCGACGGGGAGGACCGTCCGATCTCCCAGGGTGATCTCGTCTACATCCCGCCCGACAAGGTGCACTCACTGCGTCCGGTCAGCGACAATGCTCCGATCCACTGCTTCTGCTTCGCCATCGGGGTCAAGGGAGCCGGCGCAATCAACTACACGACGCACTAGGTGGCCCGCGTCCTCGTCACCCGTCCTCTGACGGAGGGCGGAACCGATCCCCTGCTCGACGCCGGCCACGAGATCGTGATGCGCGAGGACGGTTCTCACCTCTCCCCGGACGAACTCGTACGCCTGGCCGCCGAGTGTGACGGAATCGTGTGCCATCTCACCGACCGCATCGATGTGCCCGTTCTCGAATCAGGACGAGGCGGGAAACTGCGCGTCGTGGCAAACGCGGCCGTGGGATACGACAACATCGATGTCGCTTCTGCGTCTGCTATGGGCATCACCGTGTGCAACACGCCCGGAGTGCTCGATGATACGACGGCAGACCTGGCATTCCTGCTGATTCTCGCCGCCACTCGTCTCACGACGGATGCAGAGCGGGATCTCCGAGAAGGCCGATGGACAGGGTGGGGCTTCGGTACGCACCTCGCCCGTGATGTGCACGGGGCCACCCTCGGACTGGTCGGCTTCGGGCATATCGCACGCGCCGTCGCGAGGAGAGCGAAGGGCTTCGACATGGAGGTCATCCACACCACCCGTTACGACACGGGCGTGGCAGGGTTCGTCCCGACGCTTGACGAGTTGCTGGAGCGATCGGACATCGTGAGCCTGCACGTTCCCCTCAGCGAGTCAACCCGGCATTTGATCGGCGCTGCGCAGCTCGCCCGCATGAAGCCGACGGCGGTGCTCATCAATACAGCCCGCGGGCCGGTGGTGGACGAGAATGCGCTGGCTGATGCGCTCGACAACGGCACCATCTACAGCGCCGGGCTCGACGTCTTCGACGGGGAACCGAAAGTGAATCCCCGGTTGCTCTCTGCACCCCGGGCCACGCTACTTCCCCACATCGGTAGTGCAACTATCGCGACCCGGACCCGGATGGCCCGTCTTGCCTGTCAGGGCGTCTGTGATGTCCTGGCGGGCCGAACCCCGCCCAACGCGGTCATTCCCGCGCAGCAACCCTCCTAGCAGCGACCGTTCCTTTCTGGCTCGCACAACCGCCGTGAAACAAACGGGGGTCGAAGGATACGATCCGTCAGTCATTTGAACGGCTCTCCTTAGTGAAGGGAGGTGGCGTTGCGCATGGTCCGGGGAATCATCGTCACGGCGCTGTCGACGGTGATGGCCGTTGCCTTCATTGGCCTTCTCGGGACGCAGCTGTCGGCGCTCCCAGCCGCTGCCGTCAGTCCGTCATGGCACACGACGGCGAGCTACACACCGATGCCCAATGTCTCCTCGGTTTCCTGCGCACCGAGTACCAGCGCCAGCTCGGCGACCTGCGTGGCAGTTGGCAACGACGGTGGTCATGTGGCCTCCATCATCGTGACCCAAAACGGTGGCTCCACGTGGTCCGACTCGACTCCCCCGTCCGGCGTGACCACGCTTTCCACTGTCTCGTGCCCTTCGACGGCTGTCTGCTACGCCGGCGGAGGCTCCGGAATCATGAAGTCGACCAACGGCGGCGCCGGCTGGGTCATTCAAGATGCCGACGTTTCCGGCTGAGTCGATTTCCTGCTTCACAATCGATCGAGTGCACGGCAGTTGGTGGACTAGATATCAGAACAACTGATGGCTCCACTGGACGTCCCAAGACCCCACCCGCTGGACTAACTCGCTCTGTCCAGTGTCTCCTGCCCAAGCTCAATCACTTGCGTGGCGGTTGGCGTAGACAGTTCGACGGCCGTCGATCGTCGGCACTCAGAATGGAGCACCATGGACGTCAGCTTGATCAACCCTCGCTCACATCGCTGACCAGTCGATCTCTTGCGCCTACCAACGACATGCGTCGCATCCGGGATCGCCGAGGGCGGTGGAACGAGTCTCGATACTGCGACCTTACGGATTGGACATCGACTGGACTTCACGATATCCAATCGGGACACATCTAACTGCAGTCGTCTGCCCGAACGCAACCAACCTGCATCGCAGTCGGCACCAACCTCAGCTCAACCCCTTACGTGGTCGGAACCTCTGACAACGGCTCGAACTGGTCACCCCAGAGCCCACCGGCAAATGCCGTCGATCTCACTGGGATCTCCTGTTCGGCGCCCGCAGACTGCATAGCGGTCGGCAACACGGGCAACACCGGAGCGGGTTCAACCATCATGGGCACGACGAACGGCGGGCTGTCGTGGACGGCACAAACCCCGCCACCGGGTACCAGTCGTTTGAGTTCGGTTTCGTGTCCGAGCACCGTCGACTGCTTCGCTGTCGGTGTGAACTCGGTTCTGGCTTCGGTCAACGAGGGATACGCCTGGACCGCCCAGGCCATTCCCTCCGACGTCGACGGCCTCAACGCCATTTCGTGTGCGACGACGTCCGACTGCACGGCCGTTGGGTTCGGCATCTTCGGCAGCCCCGTCATCATCGGGACCGTCGACGCGGGTGCGACCTGGGCTTCTGAGCCCGTTCCCTCAGGAGGAGTTGGCATCCTGACTGCTGTTTCGTGTGTCAGCGCCACCACATGTCATGCGGTCAGCGACTTCGGTACGTCCGCGCCGAGCATCATCGCGACAACTAATGGCGGCGGAACCTGGGTAGAGGAGTCCTATCCAGGCGTCATCACCAGGTTCACTGGAATTTCTTGCCCGGATGCCCTCCACTGCACGGCGGTGGGCCAGTCTTCCGGCGGACCGGGTGGGGTGGTCCTGGCCACGGGAGACGGCGGGACCACGTGGACCCCGCAGACGGTCCCATCCTCTGCGACCACGTTGAGTGGCGTGTCGTGCCCCAGCGACACAGCCTGCCTGGCGACCGGATCCCACCTCATCGGCACGACGGACGGCGGCACCCAGTGGAACGACCTGGGTACTCCCGCAGGGACAACGCCCTTGGAATCCGTCAGTTGCATCAGCTCGTCGACATGCACCGCCGTCGGCGGCACCAGCATCCTCTCGACGACTGACGGCGGTTCCGGCTGGTCCAGCACATCGGCCCCGTCCGACGTCGGCTCGCTCTTCGGCGTGGCGTGCGCCAGCCCGGTGAACTGCGAAGCCGTCGGGTTGGGTTCGAACCTCGGTGGCATCGTCGCCACGCTGTCGGCCCCACCAGATGTCACGACCACCAGCCTCCCCATCGGAACCATCGGCGTGCCCTATGCATCCTCGCTGTCCGCCAGCGGTGGATTGGCTCCCTACTCGTGGGCAGTGACCGGGGGCACCTTGCCGCCCGGGATCCACCTGGCGCCGAACGGTGGCCTCGGTGGGACGCCCACGATCTCGGGACAGTACCGGGTCACCTTCACCGTCACCGACTCCAACTTCTTGTCGACCCCGGCGGAGCTCGTCATCTCGATCCAACCGTTCGGAGCACCTGGCTACTGGGAGGTCGCCAGTGACGGTGGGATCTTCAGCTACGGCGGTGCACAATTCTACGGGTCCACGGGAAGCATCCACCTGAACGCACCGATCGTCGGCATGGCCGCCACGCCAGACGCCGCCGGCTACTGGCTCCTTGCCTCGGACGGAGGCATCTTCGCGTTCGGCGACGCCGTCTTCTACGGTTCGACCGGCGGGATGCGTCTCAACGCACCCATCGTCGCGATGTCGCCGACGCCCGACGGTGGCGGATACTGGCTGGTCGCGTCTGACGGTGGGATCTTTGCCTTCGGGGACGCCAACTTCTTCGGATCAACCGGCGGTCTGACGCTCAACAAACCGATCGTGGGAATGGCCTCGACCTTCGACGGAAGCGGCTACTGGCTGGTCGCATCAGACGGAGGGATCTTCGCCTTCGGCGACGCGCCCTTCTTCGGTTCCACCGGCGGACTACCCCTCCAGGAGCCGATCGTGGGCATGGCCGCCTCCCCCGACGGGGGCGGCTATTGGCTGGTGGCGTCGGACGGGGGCATCTTCAACTTCGGCGATGTGGCCTACTTCGGTTCGACAGGAGGAACGCCGTTGCGCGCCCCCGTCGTAGGTATGGAGCACACGGCCGACGGTCAGGGTTATTGGTTGGTCGGACAGGACGGGGGCATCTTCAACTTCGGTGACGCGGGCTTCTACGGCTCGGCCGGTGGGTTACGCCTGAACCGTCCGATCGTGGGAATGGCCGCCATCCAGTCACTATCTGCGGGGGGTCCCTAGTCACCACTCGGTCGAGTGCGCGAGCGTCCGTTCAAGAATGCCCAACGTGGCGCGCAGCGCCGATTCGGGGATGATGGGGAAGATGTCGGCCTCTTTCCACTGGGGGTCGATGGTCGACCAGTCGTAGTACGAGGTGACGAGCGTCCCGTTCTCAGTCGGTTCGAGCCTGTAGCCGTAGACGTGGCCGATCTGCGGCTTGATCTGGCCCTTGATGGTCCACGCGATTTCGCGATCGGGTTCGAACGTCGTGATGTGGACGGTGACGTCGTAACGGCCCATCGGGAAGTCGTTGAGTGACTCGCGATCCATGTGGATGACGAACTCGTCCCCCACCTTCGTGGCCGGCACCCCGGTGGAGTCCATCAACATGCCTGAACTGTCGATGGCGACGTGACCCTTCGGGTCACTGAGCAGAGCGAAGATGCGTCCCGGCTCAACCGGGATCGTCCGCCCCACCTCCATGCGTTCCACCTTCTCGTCCGCTGCCGACGTCGCTTCGCTCATGGCTGCATTGTGCCACCCGGTGCCGAGGCGTTACCCGGCGTCGCTTTGGCGGACCAGCGAGGCCTCGAGTCCGAGCAGCTCCACCGTCGTCGAACCAGACCTGAGGGCGTCGAAGAACCCGGCCTCCTTCGCCTCGCGGTCATGTCCCGCCGCCAGGACGTCGTCGACCGCCTCCCGCGGCACGAAACACACCCCGTCGACGTCAGCCACGACCCAGTCCCCCGCGGCCACCTCGACGCCGCCCACGCGCACCGGGATACCCACGGTTCCCGGCTTGTCCTTTGTCGCACCGGTGAGGGCGATGGTCGCCGCGAACACGGGGAATCCGTGCGCCCCGAGGGCGGCGACGTCGCGCACGCCGCCGTCGAGGATCAATCCGGCCAACCCGGCGGCCTCGGCCGCGGTTGTCAGTACCTCGCCCCAGTAGCCACGGTCCGCCACCTGGCCGACATCCACGGCGAGCACGCTCCCACGCGGGGCCTTCGTCACCGCGACGTGCACGGCCAGGTTGTCCCCCGGGGTGCAGCCGACCGGGTAGGCCGGGGCGGCCACGGCAGCGCCGGACCAGGCCGGGCGGAGCCTGCGGTGCGCAGCGAGGCCGCCGGACTCCCCGACGGTGGCGGAACCGAGCCGCGCCAGCGCGGCCGCAATCTCCCCCGGATCCTTCCTCGCATCGCTCACGTCGTTGTCCTCCTCGGTCGGCTGTGCCCGTGTGCATTTCGAGCACCGGGCGGGGGCGCTGCACCGTGTCTACACTCCCCCGGCGTGCCCGACGACATGCTGATCGTCAACCAGGTCGCCCCCTACGCCGACGGGCCGGCGGGCGTGCACGGGGTGCTGGGCCAGGCGGCGACCGGCCTGGGCGAGTTGGCCGGCCTCGGCGGCCTCACCCCCACCGTGGTGACCGACGTACGGGAGTTCTCGCCGGGCGACCTGGCGTCGGCTCGTGTCCTCGCCCTGTTCACCATCGGGGAGACCCCCTGGTCCGCCGCGCAGAGGGCGGCCGTGCACGAGGCCTGGCGGCGCGGGGAGCTGCGCATCCTCGGCGTTCACTCCGCCACCGACGCCAACCACGAGTGGCCCGAGTACGGGTCCATGCTCGGAGCCCGCTTCGACGGGCATCCCTGGACCCAGGACTTCGCCATCGACGTGGTCGAGTCCGACCACCCGGCGACCGCCCACCTCGGGACGCGGTGGCAGTGGCACGACGAGGTGTACCTCTTCGCGGGACTACGTCCCGATGCCCGGGTCCTGCTCCGCCTGGCCGAGGACCAGGTCGACCTGGCGGCACCCGGCGGACGCGTGCCCGAGTGCGGATTCCCGCTCGCCTGGAGCGTGCAGGAGGGCCCCGCCCGCACCTTCTACAGCGCGTTGGGCCACTTCCCCGGGGCATGGGAGACGCCCGCCTATCTGCGCCACCTGGCCGGCGGCCTCGCCTGGCTGGTGGAGAACGCCTAACCTGACGCGCATGTCAGGGTCATCGTCCGTCGAGTCGCTTCCCGAGGTGATGGCGGCGGCCGTCTACCAGTCGCCGGGCGTGGTGACGGTGGAAGAACGGACGGTCCCGCGTCCCGGGCCCGACCAGCTCGTCGTACGCGTGCACGCCTGCGGCATCTGCGGGTCCGACATCCACCAGCTGCGCGACGGGTGGGGATTCACTCCGGGTGCGGTGGCCGGCCACGAGTGGAGCGGGACGATCGCCGCCGTCGGCGATGACGTCACAGGATGGTCCCTCGGCGAGCTCGTCGTCGGTGGAGCCTCCCCGCGCTGCGGGACGTGCCGGGGCTGCCGTGCAGGCAAGCCGTCGCAGTGTGAGAACCGCAACAGCATGACGTCGGGTGGGTCGGACGGCGCGTTCGCCGAGTACATCTTGTGCCGCGCCGCCGGTGTCCTGCGCCTACCCGAGGGCCTCTCGCCCCGCCACGCCGCGCTCGCCGAACCGCTGTCGGTCGCCTTGCACGGCATCACCCGGTCGGAGGTCGCTCCCGGCGACAGCGTGATGGTCTTCGGCGCGGGGCCGATCGGCGCGTTGAGCGTCGCCGCGCTGCTCGCCATGGGTATCTCGGACATCACCGTGGTGGAGCCGCACGAAGGGCGGCGCCAACTGGCCGCCGACCTCGGCGTGACGTCCATCGTCGACCCGGCGGACCTGGAGGTGTTCCCGTCCTGGGAGCCCGAGCGCATGTCGTCCCGGGCCGTGCGCGTCGTCTTGGAGTGCTCGGGGCACCGCGCCGCCATCGAGGCGGGGTTCAGTCAATTGGCCCGTGGCGGCATCCTGGTCATGGTGGGCGCCGGCATCGACCACCCCACCTTCGACATCAACCGGATGATCCTCAACGAGCTGACCGTGACCGGCTCCTTCGTCTACGACCTCGGGGGCTTCGAGCGCGCGCTCGACCTCCTCGCCTCCGACGGTTTCCCGGCCGAGCGTCTCATCGACCCCGGCGACATTCCGCTCAACGGCATCGGCGACGCACTCGAGGCGCTGGCCGTAGGCCGCATCGCCGGCAAGGTGATGGTGATCCCGGAGGTGCGTTCCTGATGCCACATCCCTTCTACCCCACGGGCAATCCACGGTTCAATCACGTGGCCATGTCGCTGCCGGCGGACCTTCTCGATGCCGAGAACCGCGCCGATGTCTGCCGATTCTTCGACGAGGTGTTGGGCTTCGAGGAGATGAAGGTCATGACGGAGGACCGTCGCCGCCTCATCATGAGCTGCGTCCACTGGGACCAGTTCATCTTCCTCATCGCCGAGGACGACCCGATGAAGTGTCCCCGGATGGATCACTACGGCTTCTCCGTCGGGTCCCTCGACGAGCTCAAGGGCATTCAGGAGCGAGCCGAGAAGTTCCGCACGGTGGACGACCGCATGGAGCTGATCGACCTGCACATGGACGACCAGAAGATGGTCAAGATCCACTCGGTCTACGTGCGCTATCTCCTGCCCATGACGATCGAATTCCAATACTGGGAATTTCCCGAGGTGGCCAACGCCGGCTGAACCTCGGCGATCTGAACGTTCCCGCTGGGCGCACCGGTACGGTGCCAGCATGACCAGTCCCACCACTGCGGCCGAGCGGGCCGAACGGTTCCGTGCCCTCCACGTCCCCGGCACGCCACTCCTCATGCCCAACGCCTGGGACATCGGATCGGCAGCCCTGTTCGCCTCGCTCGGATTCCAGGCGATCGCGACGACGAGCGGTGGCTTCGCCGCCACCCGGGGGCGGGCCGACGGCGGCGTGACCCGGGAAGAGGTATTGGCGCACTCCGCCGAGCTGGCCGCCGCGGTCGACGTCCCCGTCTCGGGTGACCTCGAGAACTGCTTCGCCGACGATCCGGACGGCGTGGCCGCCACCATCACGGCCGCCGTCGCCACGGGACTCGCGGGCGGGTCGGTCGAGGACTACACGAGGGACCCCGCGCACCCGATCTACGACCTGGCCCGCGCGACCGAGCGGGTGCGGGCGGCGGCGGAAGCCGCCCACGCCGGTCCGGTGCCCTTCGTCCTCACGGCCCGGGCCGAGAACTACCTGCACGGCCGACCCGACCTGGACGACACCATCGCCCGCCTGCAGGCGTACCAGGAGGCGGGCGCCGATGTGCTCTTCGCACCCCGGGTGGTCGAGCCCGACGACCTGCGCCGGCTCCTACGCGAGGTCGACCTGCCGGTCAGCGTGCTCGTCGTGCCCGGCGCACCGAATGTCGGCACGCTGGCCGAGCTCGGGGTGAGCCGGATCTCGGTGGGCGGGGCCGTCGCGGTGGCGGCCTATGGCGCCGCCATCAACGCGGTCGTGGAGCTACGCGATCAGGGCACGACGGGCTATTGGGATCTCGCCGCCGCCGCGAGACCGGTCATGAACGCCGCCTTCATTCACTGACCGCGACCGTCACCTCGATCTCGACCGCCCCGTTGCGGGGCAGGGCGGCGACGCCGATGGCCGAGCGCGTGTGGCGGCCCGCGTCGCCGAAGACGTCGGCCAGCACCTTGCTCGCCCCGTCCACCACCGCCGGCTGCTGATGGAAGTCCGGCGCCGACGACACGAAGCCCGTCACCGTGAGGACCCGCTCGACGCGGTCGAGGGAACCGAGCGCCTCCTCCAGCACGGCCAGGGCGTTCAACGCGCACACGGCGGCGGCCTCGGTGCCCTCCTCCACCGTCACGGTGTCGCCCAGGCGCCCGAGGCAGGTCAGCTCACCGGCGATGCGGGGAAGCTGCCCCGACGTGCGGGCCACGCCGTCGTGCACCACCACCGCGTCGAGCGGGTCGTGGGGTGGGTGCGGCCCGTGCAGCGTCAGGCCCAACTCGGCGAGCCGGGCGCGGATCTTGCCCTCGCTCACGCGCCTACCGCATGTAGGGCCAGTAGCTGGCGAAGGTGGCGTTGACCTTCTCGGGCAACGGGAAGATGCCACCCAGCTGCTTGGCGCCCCAGATGATCTTGGCGGACCGCTCGACCAGCGCAGTGTTGTGCATCGCCTTCTCCATCGTCGTGCCGATGGCCACCATCCCGTGGTTGGCGATGAGCGCCGCGCTGCGGCTCTCCAGCGCCTTGACCACCTGCTCGGCCAGTTCGGGCGAGCCGCTGGCCGCGTATTCGGAGCAGCGGATGTCGCCCCCGAGGTAAACGGTGAACTCGTCGATACAGCTCGGGATGTCCTGATGGGCGACGGCGAACATGGTGGCGTGGACGGCGTGCGAGTGGATGCACACCGCGTAGTCCTCGTAGGCCGCCTGGACCGCGATGTGGAGGTATTTCTCCGAGGTTGGGCCGCGCTCGCCCGAGACGACGTCGCCGGCGGCGTTCACGATCACGATGTCGTCCACCGTCATGAGCCGGTAGTCGAGCGAGCTCGGGGTGACGGCGATGTTGCCGTCCTCCATGCGAGCGGAGATGTTGCCCGAGGTCCCCTCGACCAACCCCTTCTCGAGCAGCTCCTTGGCGGCGGCGACGATCTGCTCTGGTGCGTTCTCTATGAAGGCCATGGCCCGGGTCTCCTCGCGGCTGGGTGGGCGGACGTCCTCGCCCGACGGTCAGCCAGATCGTACAACGCCGGAGGCAATGCCTGACACGCCTGTCAGGGAACGAGTGCCCGCGGTACTCTCTGGCCATGGGACTCCTCGACGGTCGAGCGGCGGTGGTGACGGGTGCGGGCCGGGGCATCGGGCGGGACATCGCCCTCTGTCTCGCCGCAGAGGGCGCCAAGGTGGTGGTCAACGACGTGGGCGTCACCCTTGGGGGTGCGGGCACGGAAGAGGACCCTGCGGCGCAGGTCTGCAAGGAGATCGAAACGTCAGGCGGCGCCGCGGTGCCCAATTACGACTCGGTGAGCGACTTCGAGGGTGCGGGCAGGATCATCGGGACGGCAGTGGACTCCTTCGGGTCCATCGACATCGTCGTGAACAACGCCGGGATCGTGCGCGACCGGACCGTGGTCAAGATGGACGAGGCCGACTACGACGCCGTGATCGCCGTGCACCAGAAGGGCACCTTCAACACGGTCCGCCACGCGGCGCCGATCATGAAGGACGCCGGCTACGGGCGCATCGTCAACATCACCTCCTCGGCCGGCCTACGGGGCAACTTCGGGCAGACCAACTACGGCGCCGCCAAGGCCGCCATCATGGGCATGACCTTCGTGTGGGCCCTCGAGCTCGGCAAGTACGGCATCACGGTCAACGCGGTGGCCCCGGCCGGCTTCACCCGCATGACGGAGGGTCTCTACGCCGGCGCGGAGCCGCCCGCCGACCAGGATCCCGCACTCAACGCTCCGCTGATCGCGTTCCTGGCCTCAGAGGGTGCCTCCTACGTGAACGGCCAGGTTCTCGGGCGCACCGGCTTCGCCTACACCCTGTTCCAGACGCCGCGGCAGATCGCCTCCATGTGGCGTGAGGGTGGCTGGACGCCCCAGGAGGTGGCCGACCACTTCCACGAGGTGCTGGGCCAGCACCTGCAGCCCGTCGGCATGGGTGAGCACCCGCTGCTGGGCAAGAAGGGATAGCGGCCCGGGACAGCTCCCCCCAGCCTGGGTAGGGTGGGATCGCTGAGACCAGACCAATCAGGGAGGGCACCCATGCTCGTGCGCGACAAGATCTACATCAACGGGGCCTGGGTCCCTTCGACCGGCAAGGGCAAGCTGGAGGTCATCGACTCGGCCACCGAGGAAGTCTTCGCGACCATCCCCGAGGGGACACCCGAAGACGTCGACAAGGCCGTCGAGGCCGCGGCGGCCGCCTTCCCCGGCTGGGCCGCCACGTCCCGCGAGGAGCGCGGCAAGCTGCTCACCCGCATCGGCGAGGCCCTCGGCGCCCGCACCGACGAGATCGCACAGGTCATCTCGCACGAAGTCGGCATGCCCATGACCCTCTCAGGGTCCATCCAGGTCGGCCTGCCGGCCGGCGCTTTCGCCGACGCCGCCAACGCCGCGGAGACCTTCGAGTGGGAGGAAGAGGTCGGGAACTCACTCGTCGTGCGCGAGCCGGTCGGCGTCGTCGGTGCCATCACGCCGTGGAACTTCCCGCTGTACCAGGTGGTCCTCAAGGTCGCCCCGGCCATGGCGGCCGGCTGCACCGTCGTCCTGAAGCCGAGCGAGGTCGCGCCGATCAACGCGTTCATCCTGGCCGACATCATCGACGAGGTCGGTCTCCCGCCGGGTGTCTTCAATCTGGTCAGCGGTGTCGGCCCGGTCGTCGGTGAAGCGATCGCCGCCCACCCCAAGGTCGACATGGTTTCCTTCACGGGCTCGACCCGGGCCGGGCGGCGTGTCATGGAGCTGGCCGCGGAGGGCATCAAGCGGGTGTCGCTCGAGCTCGGCGGCAAGTCCGCCAACATCCTGCTCGACGATGCCGACTTCGCCACCGCCGTCCCCGCCGGGCTGTTCGGTTGCTACATGAACTCCGGCCAGACCTGCTCGGCCCTGACCCGCATGCTCGTCCCGCGGGACCGGCTGGCCGAGGTGGAGGAGATGGCGGGCGGAGGGACGACGGCCGGTTTCGCTCCGGGTGACCCCTTCGAGGCCGGCAAGCTCATCGGGCCGCTCGTCTCGGCGGTCCAGCGCGACCGGGTGCGCGGCTACATCAACAAGGGGATCGAGGAGGGGGCCAAGCTGGTCGTCGGCGGCGCCGACGCACCCGAGGGCCTGGACAAGGGCTTCTACGTGCAGCCGACCGTCTTCTCCGAGGTCACGCCGGACATGACCATCGCCAAGGAGGAGATCTTCGGGCCGGTGCTGTCCATCATCCCCTACGACACCGAAGAGGAGGCGATCGAGATCGCCAACGGCACGCCCTACGGGCTGGCCGGCGCGGTGTGGAGCGGCGACACCGCCCGGGCCGAACGGGTGGCCCGCCAGATGCGCACCGGGCAGGTCGACATCAACGGTGGGAGCCTTCAACCCGGGCGCGCCCTTCGGCGGCTACAAGCAATCGGGCTTCGGGCGTGAGCGCGGCAAGTACGGCCTCGAGGAGTTCGTCGAGACCAAGGCGATGCAGCGCTAGGGGCGCACGCCTCCATCACGACGATCGCCCGAACCCCGGGCTCACGTCGCCCGACGATCACGAGCATGGAGGGGCGATGAGTACGGCGCGGAACGGTGAGGTCGAGATCTACTACGAGGAGTTCGGCGACCCGAACGCGCCCACGCTCCTCCTGGTCAACGGGCTCGGCTCCCAGAGCTTGAACTACGCGGTGGACTGGTGCCAGCTCTTCTGCGACGAAGGCTTCCATGTCGTGCGGTTCGACAACCGCGACGTCGGGCTCTCGACGAAACCCGAAGGCACCGACTACACGCTCGCCGACATGGCCGATGACGCCGTTGCCGTGCTCGATGCCGTCGGCGTGGGCAAGGCCCACGTGATGGGCTGCTCCATGGGAGGGATGATCGTCCAACGGCTCGCCATCGACCACCCCGAGCGCCTGCTCTCCATGACCTCGGTGATGTCCCGCACCGGTGAGTCCGGGTACGGCGACAGCTCGCCCGAGGCCCTGGAGTTCCTGCTCGCCCCGCCGGCTCCGTCGCGTGAGGCCTACATCGACCGCCAGGTGGCCGCCCATCACGTGTACGGGTCGAAGCCCGAGTGGCTGGACGACGACGCCATCCGCACCCGGGCCGCCGCCGCCTACGACCGCTGCTTCTACCCCGAAGGGATCGGGCGGCAGATGAAGGCCGTCGCACACGACGGTTCCCGGTCCGAACAGCTCGCCGAGTTGGACCTGCCCGTGCTGGTGATCCACGGCAGCCGGGACACCCTCATCGACCCCAGTGGTGGACGCCGCACGGCTGCCGTCATTCCCGGCGCCCGCTATGTCGAGATCGACGGGATGGGCCACGACTACCCACCACCGGTCTGGAAGGAGTGGGTCACCGTCTGGTCGGACTTCGCGCACGCCGCCGTCCCGAGCTGACGGGACGAGGCCACTCAGGTCGGGAGCGGCTGGTCGGGACTCCCGACGACCTCGGCCCTGCGGTGCTTCCACAGCGAGGCATTGGCGGCGATCGCCGCCGTGAGGAGCCGACCGGCGAAGTACGTCCAGAGCAGCAGCGCCAGGGCGATGCCGATGGCACCGTAGAGGTCCGACTTCCGCGTCACGACGTGGACGACGTAGGTGAGGGTCAGCACGTGCAGCACCCCCACCCCGAGCCCGACGATGATCGCCCCAGGCAGGAGCGCCGTCCATTCGCATTCCTCCCGCGGCAGCCACCACGAGGCCAGATACCAGGCGGCGCCGGAGATGACGATGGTCAGCAGCACGGCCAGCACGCGGAACCCGAACGACTGCGAGCCCAGCCACGCGGCCAGGTCGGCGACACCGAAGAGCACGGTGACGAAGCCGACGAGGATCAGCGGCGCCCAGGGTGTGGGCTTCCGGATGGTCTCCACCCTCCAGATCAGGCGGTGGACGATCCACAGGACCCCGACCAGCGTGCGCGCCGTCAGGGCCAGGGCGAACCCGCCCACCACCAACGCGACCAGGCGGTTCCACAGGGACAGGGTGCTGGTGCTGGCCACCGCATTGGCGAGGAGGCCGCCGATGCCGGCCGAGCGGGCGGCGTCTCCCGGATCCTGCCCGGCCGCGCTCGACGCCAGCCCGAAGCCGGTGACCATGACGAAGGCGTAGGGCACCAGGAACATGAAGAGGCGGAACGCCACCGCCGCTGCCAACACGCCACCCCCGGTCTGGGCGTCCCGTTCGACCGCATCGAAGGCCGTGTCGATCGAGGCCGAGTCGGCGCGCCGGGCTTCGATCCCGGCCCGAGTGCGTTCTGCCCTTTCACGTACATGCCGCAGGCGATCCCTGACGGAGTCCGGGGCCAGCGGGGAGACGGCCGGTCCCGTCGGTTCCGTCGACGCCGCGAGATCGGTCCGGCCTTCCGTCGGGTCGTCCACTGCGGCCATGGTGCATTCTTCACCCCAGCCCCCGGGGACGCGGAGCATTCCGCTCCCCGCGATCTCTTAGGATCCCGCCGTGCGGATGACGCTGGGGCGACGGGCGAGATGCTGCCTGGGGATCGCCTGTCGTTCGCCCTTCTCTTCGCCAGCGAGTGCGCAAGCGGCCGCCGAACCAGCTCACGCAGGCGGCGTCCGCCCGCTCGTGGGCGCCTACTACTACCTCTGGAACCCCGAGAACTTCGCCGGCGGGTCGCTGCGGGCCCATCTCGTGCCGCCCCAGGTGCCGGCCGACTCCCTGGTGAACTCCCAGAGCCCGCAGACGGCGGCACGGGACATCACCAACGCCCGCAAGGCGGGGATCAACTTCTTCGCCGTGGACTGGTGGCCCTACGACGCCGGCTACTCGGGGAGCCGACTACCGGCAAGTCCGACGACGCCATGAAGGACTTCTTGGCGGCACCGAACATCGGCCAGATGCGCTTCGCCATGTTCTACGAGACGTGGAACCTGGGCTTCGATCCCGGCGGCGAGTCCACGCCCGTCACCTTTCAGATGGAGCTGCATTTCGACTCGGACATGATCTCGTTCGCCGAGCACTACTTCCACAACCGCTCCTACCTGCGCATCGACGGCCGTCCGGTCGTCTTCCTGTACCTGACCCGGACCCTCACGGGCGATGTCGCGGGCATGATCCGAGGGGCGCGCACGGTGCTCGAGGCCCACGGCTTCAACCCCTACTTCATCGGGGACGAGGTCTACTGGCGAGTCACACCGGAGAACCCCAACCCCGCGGGCCCGCTCCTCACCACCACGCCACAGGTCGCCCGCATCGAGCAGTTCGACGCGATCACCTCGTACATCCTGTACTACGGAGATCCCGATTTTCTGCTCGGCCCGACCAAGGACTTCACCGGCTATCCGGGCACCACCGACATCGTGGCCGACGAGCGACATCTCCTCAGCGAGTACCGCGCCGCGACCAACGGCCGGGTGCCGGTGATCCCCGATATCTCGTCGAGCTTCAACGACCGCGGCTTCCGGCTGGCGACGAACCATCCGGCCCAACCCCGCCAATGGATGGCCGGCGAGGGCCCGGCGTCGACCCTCGATCACCTCTTCCGGTGCGTTGCCCTCCCGGAGGTGGATCCCTCCTTGCCGATGGTCATGGTGACGTCGTGGAACGACTGGAACGAGGACACCGGCATCGAGCCGATCGCGGGCACGCCGACCCACGTCGACGACAGCCCCTCGGGCAACGCCTACACGCAGGGCTATCACGTACGGCGGCGAAGGGCGGAGCGCCGTACGGGCGCTGCGGGCGGACGTCACGCTCCTCGATCGCCGGTTCGCCGGAACCGCGGCAGCCGCCGCACGGAGCGGGGCTTCGAGCACGACCGGCTCATGCTGAGACGCCTCGAGTCCCGCCGCACGCCGCCGGGTCCCGCAGGGTCCTGATCAGGCGTCCCCTCCGGGCAGCCCGGGGCGGGCCGGACGGCCGCCCTGGGCGTAAGGTGGAGTGGCACGCCCATCAGGAGCTCCGGCGATTTCTTCCGGCTCCGGGCCGCACCGGGCGGGCACGAAGGAGGACCAATGACCTCATCTGAGTATCTGCATGTTGCCGCGCAGCTCGACGAGGACCACGCACCGGAGACGAACGGGCGTATTCCGGTCTGCCGACGGTGCGGAGCGCGTACCGACGGCCCCGACGGGCATGCACCACGTCCTCCAAGAAGGCCGGGTCAACCGCTCGAGCGAGTGGCTCGTGGCCCAATCACGACTTCGGGACATCGCCCACTCGCAGATGCTCAGGGGGAAGTGAGTCTCGACCTGCGCTCACGGCCCCGGGCTCGGGAACCAGGGTGATGGCGTCTTCGGGGCAGACGGAGACGCAGAGGCCGCACTCGTGGCACCGTCGGCATTGACGGGGTAGGCCGTCATCCGCCGGTGCGCCGTGGTGCGGAGCTTGCCCAGCAACCCCAGCGCCGTGAAGTCGTCGGGATCCATCCGCCGCACCTCGAACACGTCGTACGGGCAGACCCGCACGCAGTCCCGCTTGGCCTCGCAGCGGCCGTGATCCACCACCGGTCGGGTTGGCATGGCCCAGACTACGGAGGATCGTGCGATCGCCGGGGCCCTACGCCCCGGCCAGGGGGTCCCTCCAGCCAGGCGACGCCGTGCGCGCGCCGGCGGCCACCCGCAGGCCGATGTAGTTGCGCTGCGCCTCCACCGTCCCCGCTCCGATGCACAGCCCCCGGATGTCGCGGTAGGCCCGCTCCAGCGGGTACTCCCGCGAGTAGCCGTAGCCGCCGTGGATCTGCATGGCCTCGTCGCAGACGAACTTGGCGGCCAGGTTGGCGGCCGTCTTGGCGATGGCCGTCTCGAGCGCCGGCGGCGTCCCGCTCGGACCGGCCAGCCGCACGGCACGGGCCAGCAGCAGCCGCGCTCCCTCCGAGCTGCACCGCCATGTCGGCCAGCTTCCACTGCAGGCCCTGCAGCTCGGCCAGCGGCCGGCCGCCGATGACCCGCTCGTTCATGTAGCGCACCGCGTGTTCGAGCGCCCCCTGCGCCGCGCCGACGCACATGGAGGCGTTGCCGCAGCGCTCATGGTTGAGGTGGGAGAGCAGCACCTTGAAGGCCTCGGAGTTCGAGGGGTCCCCGGCCAACAGGACGTCGTCGGCGGTGATCTCGACCCCGTCGAAGGCCAGCTCGGCCTCGGTGGCGGCATGGATCCCCATGCCCTTGTGCCGGCCCGTGACCGAGACACCCTCGCGGTCGGTCGGCACGATCACCGCACCGATGCCCTTCGCCCCCTCCCCGCCGGGCCAACGGCACCAGACCAGCACGCCCTGCGCCACGTCGCCCAGCGTCGAGTAGTTCTTGTAGGCGTTGAGCCGCCAGCGCCCCGGCCCGTCCTCGGTCAGCGCCGCCCGCATGTTCTGCACGGCCGAGCCGGCATCGGGCTCGGTGATGCCGATGCTGATCAGCGCGTCCCCGTCCGCCACCGCCGGGAGCCAACGCTCCTGCATGGCCTCGGGGCCGAGATGCTCGATCCCCCGCGGCGGCCCGTTGAACGTGAGCTGGCAGCAGATCGCCGACGACACGTCGGCCCGCGCGATCTCCTCGAGCACGATGGAGGCCTCCACGTCGCCCAGGCCCAGGCCGCCCCAGCGCTCCCCCACCGTGATGCGCAGCAAATCGGCCGCCGCCAGTGCCTTGCGCACCTCGGCAGGGACCACTCCCTCCTCGTCGGCCTGATGGGCCCGTGGCGCCACCTCGCGCTCGGCCACGTCGCGGGCGAGCTGGCGCAGCGCCGACTGGTCCTCGCTCTCGGCCAGCAGGTCGTCGCCCGTGCCCCCCGGCAGCGCTCATCAGCCGAGCTCGGTGCCGACGATGCCGACGAAGCTGACGCCCTCGCCCGGGGCGCCCCCCAGGTTGTGCGTGAGCCCGAGGGTCCGGCCCGGCCCGACGGTGTTGATCTGGCGCTCCGGCGGGGCCTCGCCGCGCAGCTGGAGCCAGCACTCGAAGAGCATGCGCAGTCCTGACGCGCCGATCGGGTGCCCGAAGGACTTCAGGCCACCGTCCGGATTGACCGGGAGGTCGCCGTCGCGGTCGAAGGTGCCCTCGAGCACCTCCTTCCAGGCCGTGCCCCGCTCGGCGAAGCCCAGGTCCTCCATGAGGACGAGCTCGGTCGGCGTGAAGCAGTCGTGCACCTCGGCCATGGCCAGCTGCACCCTGGGCTCGGTGATCCCGGCCTGCGCGTAGGCGTCGGCGGCCGAGCGCACGACCTCCTCGAAGGTCGTGTAGTCGTAGCCGGGGTCGATCGGGCCGGCCGCCGGGCCGGCCACGAAGGCCAGCGCCTTCACGTACAGCGGGTTGGCGCAGTACTTGTGCGCGTCCTCGACCCGGCAGATGATCGCCGCGGCCGAGCCGTCGCTCACCCCGCTGCAGTCGAAGACGCCGAGGTCGCCCGCCACCAGCGGCGCGTTGGCGATCGTCTCCATCGACACTTCCTTCTGGAACTGGGCCCGCGGGTTGCGCGCCCCGTTCTGGTGGTTCTTGAAGGCGATGCGGCTCATGACCTCTTTCATCTGGTCGCGGTCGACGCCGTACTTGTGGGCATAGGACGGGGCCAGGAAGGAGAAGGCCGCCGGCGACGAGAGACCGGGGTCGGTGCCGTCCCCTACGGCGCGGATACCGGTCAGACCCGAGTAGCCCGTGTCCTTGAGCTTCTCCACGCCGATGGCCATGGCGGTGTCGTAGGCGCCCGACGCCACGGCGTAGCAGGCGTTGCGGAAGGCCTCCGAGCCGGTGGCGCAGTAGTTCTCCACCCGGGTCACCGGCTTGTAGTCGAGTTTCAGCGGCCGGGACAGCGTGACGCCGCAGACGCCCGACGTCATGGTGCCCAGCCAGAAGGCGTCGATGTCGCCCAGCGCCAGGCCGGCCGAGGCCACCGCCTCGGTGGCGGCGTCGGTGAGCAGGTCGTCGACACCTTTGTCCCACAGCTCGCCGAAGCGGGTGCAGCCCATGCCGATGACGGCCACCTGGTCGCGGATGCCCCTGCTCCCCATCGCTTACGCTCCTCGCTCGCCGTCGCCGGCCCGCCCGACGGCCGGGCGGGCCTTCCAGAAGTAATTGTGCACGCCCTGCGCCGTCCACACGCGCCGGAAGGTCATGGACACCCGGTCGCCGATGGACAGCTCGGAGGCCACGACGTCCGTCATCTCGCAGCGGTAGCGCCCGCCGCCGTCGAAGTCGACGATCACCCCGACCACCGGCGGAGACAGGCTGAAGGCCAGGTGGTCGATGGTGAAGGTGGCCACCGTCCCCGGCACGTCGGCCAGGCGCTCGGGCTGCATCTGGTCGATGGTGTGGCACGACAGGCAGGCCCGGGTGGGGGGCATGTGGCGGAAGCCGCAGACCGAGCAGCGGCTGGCCGCGAAGGCGTACTTCCACTCCTCGGAGCGGTGGACGGTCGGCGCACCGGGCCGTTCGGGGTCGGGCCGCCGCGGCGGCTCGCGGCGCATCTGCCCCCGCCAGGTCAGGAACGTCGCGTAGGCCAGGTCGTCCCGCCCGCTCGCCACCTGCTCGGCCACCGACGGCACGCCCGCCTCGGCCCGGGCCCGCTGCGCCGCCGCCAGCGCGTCGGTGGTGCGCAGCACGAGCGCGTCGGCCCCATCGGCCAGCGACAGCACGGCGATCACCTGGCCGGGTTCGGCGCGCTCGAGGACGTCGCACAGCGCGACGGCGGCGTGCGCCGCGCCCAGGTTGCCCACCGACCCGGTGAGGTCCGGCGCCATGGCGCCGTCGCGTACCCCGAGCCCCTTCGACACCGCCTTGACCGCCCGCACGTGCAGCCCCGTCACGATGGCGTGGTCGACGTCGCCTTCGGCCAGTCCGGCGTCCTTGAGCGCCGCCGCGAAAGCCTCCCGGGCCAGCGGCACGTAGAGCTCCTCGCCGAAGCGCTCCTCCCACACGTGGGAGTCCGCCTCGCCGGGCACGCGCCAGCGGTCGAGGAACTCGTCGCTGGCGGCGCCCCGCCCGATCAGCTCCGCCACGGCGCCGTCGGGCGCGCAGACGAACGCGGCGGCGGCGTCGCCGCTGTCGCGCTCCTCGGCCGAACCGGCCAGACCGGTGCGCAGGTCGGAGAGGACGGCCATGGTCGTGCGACCGCGACCGCCACTTCCGGCCGTCGCACCCAGGGCGAGCAGGAGCATCCCCAGGGCCGAGCGCGACGAGCCGGCGAAGTCGTAGGCGCCGCAGGCGCGCCCGAGCCCGAGCGCCGCGTGCACGGTCGTGGCGCTCGTCTTGTCGAGATACGCCGGGTCCGGCGTGGACAGGAACAGGTCTTGGACGGCTCCCGCGCCCGGACCCACGGCCAGGGCCCGCCGGCCCGCCTCGACGCCCAGCGTGGTGGTGTCCTCGTCGTGGGAGGCCACGGCGCGGGTGCCCCGGCCGCCGCCACTGCCCAGCACGCCGGCGATGGCACCTCGCTGGAGGCGCCAGTAGGGCAGGTAGGTCCCCCAGGCTGCAATGCCTCCGCTCATGGACCGATTATGGCCCGGTGCGCTCAGGCCGCCGACCGCTCGGCGCGCATCTCGGCCCGCCGGGCCTCGGTCGCCGCCTCGTCGATCTCGAGCGTCAGCTCCTCGAGCGAGCCCGACAGCACGACGCCGTAGTCGCGGCGGGCTCCCTCGACGCTCACGTACTCGTCGAGCACGTCGTCCAGCACGGCGGTGGCCGGGCGATCGAGGGGGTCACCCCAGCCGCCCCCGCCGCCGTAGTCGAAGTTGATCTTGTCGCCGGCCTCCATGGGCTCCCAGTCCGCCGTGTGCTTGACCACGAAGGCGTCGGGTGATCCATACCTGAGCGTCAGCCTGTTCGGCGCACCCGGGCCGCCTCCGGCGATGCCCGGCATGGGGTACTTCATCCCCACCACGTAGGTGTAGACGGTGGAGGGGACCCGCACCTCCTTGATGTAGTGCGAGCCGCAGCCGCCGCGCCACTGCCCCGGGCCGCCCGAGTCGGTCCGGTAGTCGCGGCTCCACTGGATGTGGGGATAGAGCGACTCGTTGATCTCCGCCGTCGCCTTCCACAGGTTGCCGAACGACGCCGAGACCGCGCCCCAGGCGTCCATGCCCTTGGCCGCGTTGCACCAGCCGGCGTACACCTCGGCCGAGCCGTCCACGAACACCTGGCCGCTGCGCGGGTCGACGCCGCGGATGGTCGTCGGGATGCCCGTCTTGTAGGTCTGCGGCACGGCCCGCTCGGGCAGGACACCAGACAGCGCGACCGCGATCACCTCGCCGATGTCGGCGCCGGGGTGGTGTGTCCCGGCCGAGACCGGGCGGCCCGGGTGCGGGTTCAGCACGCAGCCCTGCGGCACGATCAGCTCGATGGAGTTGAAGAACCCCTCGTTCTTGGGGATCTCGGGGTCCATCATGGCGGCCACCTGGGCCACCGTGTAGCCCCGGGTGTTGCCGTAGGTGGACCAGGCCTGCAGCTCCTGGCGCTCGTCGGAGCCGGTGTAGTCGATCGTCAGCTTCGGGCCGGCGACGGTGATCTTGGCGTGCAGGTGGATGTCGGGGTTCCCGAGCGGGTCGTGGTCGACGTAGGCGTCGCCCTCGTACACGCCGTCGGGCCAGGCGGTGATCTCCTCGGCGAAGCGCGCCGCGGCGTAGTCGATCATGTGGTCGACGGCCGCCTCGATCATGTCGACCCCGTACCGCTCCACCAGGCCGGCCAGCCCGTCGGCCGCCTGCTTGGCCGCGCCGATCTGCGCCCGCAGGTCCCCGAGATACCCGTCGAGGCGGTTGTTGACCTGCAGGGCGTAGAGCACGTCACGGCGCTCCACGCCGCGGTCGAGGACCTTGACGACCGGCCAGCGCACGCCCTCGCCCCAGATGTCGGCGGCCGTCACGTTGTAGCCGCCCGGGACGGCGCCACCGGTGTCGCCGTGGTGGCACTGGATGGAGGCGATCAGCACCAGGTGGTCGTCGACGACGACCGGGGCGAAGACGTTGTAGTCGGGCAGGTGGCCACCGCCGTGGTACGGGTCGTTGGCCACGAAGACGTCACCCTGGTGGAACTCGTCGACGCCGAGGAAGTCGAGGGCGAAGCGCACCGGGAGCGTCGAGGTCAGCATGAACTGCGGGATGCCGACGCTGAGGGCGGCCAGCCGGCCCTTGCCGTCGAGGATGGTGGCGTTGCGCTCGTTGGACTGGTTGAGGATCGGGGTGGTGGCGGTCCGCGAGACGTACATGGCCATCTCGAAGCAGACGGTCTCCATCGTTCCCCGGATGACCTCGGCGGTCACGGGGTCGACGGCCCCGCCTGCGAGGAGGCGGTCCCTCGGTCCAGCCAGTGCCTGCATGTCGACGTTCATGGCCCTCCTTCGGGGTCCGCCCGGAGGCCGCCCCAGCGGTGCGCTCTGTGTCCGTCACGATCGCCCGCAGCAGGTTCTGCCAGGACTTTTCCGGCACCCGATTGCTGACAGCCGTGTCACCTTCACTCTACACGCCACCCCGGGGCGCCCCCCTCCGGGGGGCCCGCCGCCTCGGACCGGAAGGACCCGGCGCGGCGGACCGACCCCTCGGATGATCGGCTGCGCCCCGCCTTCCGGCCGTGTTCCGCTCAGGCCGTCGCCATCACCACCAGCTCCCAGCTGTCGAGCTCGAGCGGCCCCCCGCCGCCGGCGCGGAAGGTGACGTCGCGGAAGCCCGCCGCCTCGAGCCACACCACCCACTCGGGTGGCGTCGGCAGCCGGACGAAGTAGGAGGCACGGCGAACGGCGCCGCCCTGGTGCACGGTCCGCTCGATCACCATCCTGCCCCGCACGGGATCGAAGGTCGAGACCTCGACCATGGTGTCGTCGCCGCGCTGGACGACCACCGCGTCGGGGGCGGGAGTGAAGTGGCGAACCCCGCCGTCGTGGTGCATCGTGTCGATCGCCACCTTCCCTCCCGGCTGGAGGACACGGTGGAATTCGGCCAGGACCCGGTGACAGTCCGCGTCGTCGTAGTAGCCGAACGAGTTCAGCCAGCACACCACGGCGTCGAACGGGCCGTCGACGGGAAGGGATCGGAGGTCCCCCTCGAGGTACCTGACCGCGCCGCGGGGCAGCTTCGGGTCGGCCCGTGCCTGCTCGACGTAGGCCGCCGTCAGGTCGACACCCGTCACCACCATGCCGGCCGCCGCCAGGCGCCGGGCGATGCGCCCGTGGCCGCAGGGCGCGTCGAGGACGCGCGAACCGGGGGGCAGATCGAGCAGCCCGAGGATCTCGGCGGTATCGGAGTCCGAGTGCTCGTCGTCGATCGACTCCTCGTAGAAGTAGAGGTAGTCGTCGCCGAATGTTCCCGCCATGTCGAACGTCATGCGCCATCATCGCCGCCGCTAGGGTCGCCCGCATGCCGGAGCCCGAGGATCTCTCGTTCGACGCGGCGACCGCGGTGCAGCCAACCGGTGACCCCGCGCTCTTCGTGGCCGACGTGCACCACCTGTGGACCGTGGGCGACAAGCCCAACGGCGGCTACCTCCTCGCACTGCTCGGGCGCGCCGCCCGCATCGCCGCTCGGAGCGCCGGCAGTCCGGACTGGGAGGTCCTCTCCTCCTCCATCACCTACCTCCGACCGCCCGAGCTCGGACCCGCGACCGTACGGACGATGCTGCTCCGCAGCGGGCGCACCGCCGCCCAGGTGCGTGCCGTCCTCGTCCAAGGCGGGCACGACCTGGTGGACGCGGTGTTCGTGCTGGGCGTACTTCCGGAGGAGCCCGTGGCCCGCTACGACGGCACCGCGCCCTTTCATGCGCCGGAGCCCGAGGACTGCGTGCGCCTCACTCCGGCAATCCCGACGGGTGTCTATGTCGGCATCATGGACGTGCTCGAACTTCGGCTCGACCCGGCCACGCTGCCCTTCACGGCATCTCCGCCTCCGGCCGGATCGCCGGCGGAACTGCGCGGCTGGACACGCTTCGCCGACGGGCGGGGGCCCGACGCCTTGTCGCTGCTCTTCTCGGCCGATGCCATCCCGCCGGCCACGCTCATGATCGGCTCGACCGGCTGGGTCCCGACGTTGCAGATGGCCGGCTACGTGCGGGCACACCCGGCACCGGGCTGGCTCGCCATCCGCATGACGGCCGGTCTCGTGGCCGACGGCATGGTCGACGAGACCTGCGACCTGTGGGACAGCAGGGGCCACCTGGTGGGGCAGTCCACCCAGCTGGCCCGGCTGCGCTTCCCCGAGGACCTCGGCTGAGTCCGGCCCGGCGGCCCTAGCCTGGCGTGGTGAGCGAGCTCCGGCGGCTCGGCCCGTCCGACCTGGAGGCCATCTCGCACCTCTGCCGCCGCTCCATCGCTGACCCGCCCTCCACCCAGGAGCTGGTCGCCGCACTCTGTGCGGACGAGCAGCCCGCGGTGATGCTCGGCGATCCCAACCGCGGCGTCGTCGCGGCCGTCGAGTGTGACGACGGGGCGCACATCCGGCTCCTGGCGGTCGACCCATCGGCACGCCGCGCCGGAATGGGTCATGCGCTCCTGCAGGGCGCGGAGGACTGGGCCGTCAGCGCGGGACATCGGAGCCTGGCCACCGGCGGCGATCCGCCCTACTTCCTGTGGCCGGGTGTGCCGAGTCGCGAGATCCCGCTGATCCGCCTCCTGGAGCGCCGCCACTACAGCCGGGTCGACACCAACTTCAACATGGACGTCGACCTGCTTGCGATCCCCGATGACCCCGGTGGGCACGCGCTGGCCGGCCACGAAGACGCCACCGAGCTCGACGAGTGGATGGCGGGCAACTGGCCCAACTGGCGGCTCGAGGTGCTGCGCGCGCTCGACAAGGGCAATCTCGTCATCGCCCGCGAAGACGATGGCACCGGCTCCGTCGCGGCGTTCTGCGCCTTCGAGGTCAACCGCCGCGGCCTGCTCGGCCCCGTGGCCGTGCGCGTCGAGCTCATGGGCCGGGGCCGCGGCAAGGGCGTTCTCCTCGGGGCCCTGCACGAGCTGCGCCGGCGGGGCGCGCGACGGGTCGCCGTCGTCTGGGTCGGACCGGTGGCGCCCTACGCAGCGGTGGGCGGCCGGGTGAGCGACGTGTATTTCGTCTATCGCAAGGAGCTGGCGTGAACCTGCTGCCCATCCCCCGCAGCCTTGAACTGACCGGCGAGATTGTCGCCCACCGGCCGCCCCGGGCACAGATCGACCGCGCGCTGCCGGCGCAGGGTTACGAGCTGCATATCGACCGGTCGGGAGTGCGGCTGGCCGGGGCCGATGACGCAGGGCTCTTCTACGGCGAGGCGACGCTGGCTCAGCTCGCGCGCCTGCACGACGGCGGCCTTCCCGCCGGGGTCATCCGCGACCATCCCGACCTCCCGGTGCGCGGCGTCATGCTCGACGTCTCGCGCGACAAGGTCCCGACCACGGCCTCGCTGCATGCCGTGATCGACCGCCTGGCCTCCCTCAAGATCAACCAGGTGCAGCTGTACTCGGAGCACACGTTCGCCTACCAGGACCACGCCGAGGTGCACGGGGCGGCGAGCCCCTTCGATGCGGAGGAGATCAGGGAGCTCGACGCCTTCTGCCGGGTCCGGCACGTCGAGCTCGTGCCGAACCAGAACTGTCTGGGCCACATGAACCGTTGGCTGAGCCACGCCCGCTACCGGCCGCTCGCCCTCGCCCCCGACGGCTTCGTGGATCCCTACGGCATCACGCGGGCGGCCATGACGATCGACCCGTCCAATCCCGCCTCCCTGGCGCTGGTGCGTGAGCTGCTGGCCGAGCTGCTGCCGCTCTTCACGAGCCGGCGGGTCCATGTGGGCCTCGACGAGGCGTGGGAGCTTCCCGCCAGCCGCATGGACGAGTTCCTGGCCTGGGTGGCGACGCTGCGCGGGCTACCCGAGCTCGCCGGCCACGAGATGTTGATGTGGGGCGACATGGTCTCGGGCCAGGCCGACCTCGTCGCCTCTCTTCCCGAGGGTGTGACGGTCTGCGAGTGGGGCTACGACGACTGGTATCCCTTCGACGAACGCTGCGCCGTGTTGGCCGGCCGCGGTGTCCCGTTCTGGGTGGCACCGGGGACCTCGAGCTGGATGAGCATTCTCGGGCGCAGCACCAACGCCCGCAGCACCTGCCGGCATGCCGCGGCGGCGGCGCTGGCGCACGGTGCGACCGGGTACCTGAACACCGACTGGGGGGACCTGGGTCACCTGCAGCAGTGGGTCATCAGTGAACCGGGGCTGGCCTACGGCGCCGCGGTGTCGTGGTGCCTCGAAGCGAACGGGGACGTCGACCTGGGGCCTGCGCTGAGCGCGCACGTCTTCCGTGATCCGACGGGCCGGCTTGCCGAGGCCGTCCTCGCCCTTGGCGACGCCCATCGGCTGATCACCCCGCAATTCCCCGAACATGTCGGCGCTCGTCATGAACCTCTACTACCCGCAGTTGCCCGTCGGGCGCGGCCTGACCGCCGGGCTGACCGTCGAGGAACTCGATGCCGTCGACGCCTGCCTGGAGTCGGCGCAGCGTGCCACCGAGGACGCCCGACCCGGACGTGACGACGCAGCGATGCTGATCGACGAAGTCCTGTTCAGCATCGACCTCGTGGGCCTCTTGACCAGTGACGCCCGGGCTCGACTGTGCGGGGACGGCTACCTCAGCTCGGTACCGGCCGACGAGCGGGCCCGCCTCGGTGGCCGACTCGACCCTCTGCTCGAGCGCTACCGCGCGCTGTGGCTCCGGCGCAACCGCGCCGGCGGTCTCGACGACAGCCTGACGTGGCTGCAGAACCTGCAGTCGGCCTATGCCTCGGGTCGGCCTGACCCTCGCTGGGGAGGTATCTCGGTACCCGCCGACGCCTAGCCGCGGGCGCGACACAGCGACGCCGCGTCAGGCGGCCTGCTCGCCGTCGTCGTCGTCGGCGTCCTCCTCGTCGTCTGCTTCGTAGCAATCCCACGAGCAGTAGCCCGCGATCCGCGGCGACGCCGGGTGGAACCGGCAGCGCGGGCACAGCTGCGTCGTCATGGTGGTTCTCTCTTTCGAACTTTCGATCGTGTGCATGGTCGTGTGCCCCGGGGCTCTCCCGGCATCGCGGCACCTGAACGCAAAAAAGCCGCTTCCCTGTGGGAAGCGGCTCCTCGACGTCGGGGACTGGCGAGAGTCCATCTACGGCGTCGGGGCTACCTCCCCCAGGCTCAGCTTGGGGATCCCACAGATCTGTACCTCGGACATGGCAAGGCGCGACTGTCCGAGGGAGTTGCCCTCCCGCGGACACCGGTCCAGCAAGGCGTGTGCTGCGCTCTGTTCCATGATCTCCTCAGTATACGAGAGGCCAGAGTGGCTCCTGAGCAGTACGGCGAAGAGTCCTGCAGAGTTCATCTGCGCGTCACATGCACTGGAGCGCCGCACCTCACCACCCTGGCCGCAGGGTTGGCCGGCCCATGCAGAGCACGCGGCAGCGGGATACGTTGCGGGCATGGCGCTCGCTCTCGGCATCGTGACGCCCGTCCTGCACATGAACCCGCGCTTCGACCCGCCCGAATGGGAGGTGACCGCCAGTGTGGCCGACGTCGTGGACGTGGTGCAGCAGGCGGAAGACCTCGGGTACGACTGGGTGGCCTGTTCCGAGCACATCGCGATCCCTTCCGCGGCGTCGACCGTCCGCGGCGGCCGCTACTTCGACCCCTTCTCGACGCTCGGCTACTTCGCGGCCAAGACGTCGCGGGTGGGGCTGCTCACCCACATGACGGTGCTCCCCTACCACCACCCCCTCGAACTGGTGAAGCGGCTCGGCACCCTGGACGTGTTGAGTGCCGGGCGTGTCATCGCCGGCGTCGGGGTCGGATCGCTCCAGCCGGAGTTCGCGGTGTTGGGGCACACGTTCGACGGCCGCGGCGAGCGCTCCGACGATGCCATCCGGGCCACCCGGGCCGCGTGGGGCAACCGGGTGCCCGAGTACCACGGGACGCACTACGACTTCGAGGGCTTCATTGTGGAGCCGTCGGGTCTGCCGAGAGAGATCGAGATCTGGGTCGGGGGACGAACGCGTCGTTCGCTCCGACGCGCCGTCGAGCTCGGCGACGCCTGGATGCCCTTCGGCTTCAAGCTCGACGAGCTCACCGCCATGCTGGCCGACCCGAGGGCTCGTGACGCGCTGGAGGCTCGGGTGCAGGAACCGGGACGGCCGCTCAAGCTCATCCTGGCGCCGGAACCGCCGATCGATCCCCTGGGGGAGCCAGAGCGGACGACGGAGTTCCTGGCCTCCTATGTCTCGCTGGGTGCGACCGGTTTCAGCGTGCGCTTCGACCATCACTCGCTCTCGCACTTCTGCGAGCAGATGGCCGCGCTCCAATCCGTCGTGCGAGCGGCGGGATGGTCCGGCTGAGCATCGTCCGGCGGGGCCGGGAGCGCCGGATCAGGCCGGCGTCGTGGTGAGCCGGGCCCGCAGCTCGGGCTTGATGACCTTGCCGGTCGGGTTGCGGGGCAGCTCGTCTACGAAGACGAACTGGCGGGGCACCTTGTAGTCGGCCAGGTGCTCGAGCCCGAAGGCGCGCAGCTCCTCGGCGTCAGCCCGGGCGCCCGGATGCAGGACGACGAAGGCAACGACGTCCTCGCCGAGCACGGGATGCGGCGCGCCGACGACGGCGACCTCCTTGATCGCATCGTGCTGCACGAGCGCATGCTCGACGTCGGTGGCATGCACGTTGTTGCCCCCACGGATGATGACGTCCTTGGAGCGGCCGACGATGTAGAGGTAGCCGTCCTCGTCGAGCTTGCCGAGGTCGCCCGTGACGAGCCAACCGTCCCGCCACATCTCGGCCGTCGCCTGAGGGTCCTGGAAGTACTCGCGCTGGCGACCCGGCATCTGCAGGCGCACCTCGCCCACCACGTCGGGGGGCAGCTGTTGGCCGTGCGCGTCGACGATGCGCACGACCGCGGGCGGCGCGATCTGCCCCACCGAGCCGGGGCGCTTGACCGCCTCGCCCTTGGGCATGACGCAGTAGGCCGAGCCGGCCTCGGTCATCCCGTAGTTGTTCGACACCAGGGCGTCGGGCATCTTCTCCTGCAGGCGCTCGACCACGTAGGGCGCGAGCGGCGCGCTCCCCACCGAGCACATCTGCACGGACGACAGGTCGGCCTCGGCGAAGCGGGGGTGGTCGATGAGCAGATGGGCCATGGTCGGGACCAGGAAGACCGCCATCGGGCGCTCGTCCTCGACCACGCGCAGCCAGCGATCGGCGTCGAAGCGCGGCTGGTAGATCACCTGCAGGCCGAGTTTCATCGGCGTGTAGACGAGGGCGATGCCTGCGAAGGTGAAGAGCGGGCTGGCGTGCAGCCACCCGGCACCGGTCCAGTTGGGATCGACCGCGCCGATCATCGAACCGTTGGAGTGGCGCACGGCCACACCCTTGGGGCGACCGGTCGTCCCCGAGGTGTAGAGGATGTCGGCCAGGTCCTCGGACCGGCGCGGCGCCTGGAAGGTCGTCCGGTCACCGGTCGTGACCTCGCCCCACCCGAGCACGCGGACCGGGTTGGCGTTCGGCGGCGCGGTCCCGGCCTCCGCGCCGGCGTCGATCAGAGCGACGAGGCGACCCGCCCCCATCTCGCCGTCGCTGCGCAGCAGGTCGCCGTCGGCAACGACGGCCGTCGCCCCCGAGTGCTCGAGCACGTGGCCCACCTCGGCCGGAGCCAGCCGGGGGTTCATCGGGACGGCCACGCCGCCGGCCCGGTGCACCGCCGAGTACGACACGAGCCAGCGCAGGGCCAGCTCGGGTCGGAGGTGGATGCCCACCCGGGCATCGGGCTGGAGGCCGGCGGCGAGAAGGTTGCGCGCCATGGCGTTGGCCGCCCCGTCCCACTCGGCGAAGGTCATGGACCCGACGTCGACGACGGCGAAAGCCGTGCGGTCACCGAACTCCTCGGCCATGCGGGCCAGGTGATCGTCCATCAACACGGTTGCAGGTCCCCCAGGAGGTCGGTCGGTGCGGAAAGTTGACGCCAGCGTCAGGTTCGTTGCAGCATGGCCGATGCGCCTCCGGGGGTCAATCCCGGGGGTGCGCACGAGTTTGCTTGCCTGGGGGCGCGGCCGCCGGGGCACGACCTAGGGAAGAGGCGCCATGAGCACGGTCCGTTTCGACCTCCCCACGCCGGAGGGCGACACCATCGAGTTCTGGGAGGCGGCCAAGGAGGAACGCCTGCTCATCAAGCACTGCCTCGACTGCGGCGCCTACTCCTATTATCCGCGGCCCTTCTGCCCGAAGTGCTGGAGCGAGAAGGTCGAGTGGTACGAGGCCAGCGGCGAGGGGACGCTCTACACCTGGTCCGTCATCTACAACAACGACATGCCGCCCTTCCGCGACCGCGTCCCCTACGTCGCCGCTATCGTCGACCTGGCCGAGGGGCCCCGCATGATGACCAACGTCGTCGACTGCCCCTTCGAGGAACTGCAGGTCGGCATGCCCCTGAAGGTCCGATTCCAGCCGATCTCCGACGAGTTCACGATCCCCGTCTTCGTGCGGGCTGAGGAGGCACACCCATGACCACCCCCGCCAACGACGCCGCCAACGACGCCGTCATCATCGCCGCCGTCCGCACACCGATCGGCCGCTCCGGCAGGAGCCTGGCCGGGCTCTCCCTGCAGGACATCGGCATGCAGACGGTGGCCGGGCTGATCGCCGCGGCCGGCCTCGACCCGGGCGACATCGACGACCTCCTCCTCGGCGAGGTGCTCCAGGGCGGCGGCTGCACGGCCCGCTACGTGGCCAACGCGCTCGGCCTGCCGCCCGACACGCCGGGTGGCGCTGTGCAGCGCCAGTGCGCCACCGGGATGATGGCCGTGCAGGAGGCGGCCGCCAACATCCGCTCGGGCATGGCCGACGCGGTGATCGCCGGCGGCGTGGAGTCGATGACCCGGTCCCCGCTCCTCTTCGCGAAGTCGCCCTACCCCTTCGGGGGCGTCGAGCGCTTCATCCCTCCGAGCCACCCCGACACGCCCGACGCGCCCAACATGAACATGCTCATCACGGTCGGCGAGAACACCGCCCGCGAGTGCGGCATCACCCGCGAGGAGTCCGACGACTGGTCGTACCACTCCAACATCCGGGCCGTGGCCGCCACCGACGACGGCCGCTTCGCCGAGGAGATCGTGCCGATGACCGTGCCGGCCGGCCGGGGCGAGACCGTGACGGTCACCGTCGACGAGCACCCCCGCCGGGACACGACCCCCGAGAAGCTGGCCGCGCTGCCCTCGCTCACCGGGCCCGACGGACAGATCACCGCCGGGAACTCGTCGGGCATCGCCGACGGGGGCGCCGCCCTCGTGGTGGTGGCGCGGTCCTACGCCGAGGCCCACGGGATGGAGCCGCTGGCGACGGTGCGGTCGTGGAACTCGTGCGGTATCGAGCCGGCCCGCACCGGGTTGGCCCCAACGGTGTGCGTCCCCCGCGCGCTGAACCGGGCCGGGCTGAGCGAGTCCGACGTGGACCTGGTCGAGATCAACGAGGCCTTCGCCACCATGTCGGTGGCCTGCGCCCGCAAGCTGGGCTTCCCCCACGACATCGTCAATGTCAACGGTGGTGCCGTCGGCATCGGGCACCCGGTGGGAGCCTCGGGCGCCCGCATCCTGGTGACGTTGATCCACGAGCTGCGCCGGCGCGGCGGCGGCATCGGCGTGGGGACCCTGTGTGCCGGCGGCGGCATGGGGTCGGCGACGGTGCTCGAGGTGCACGCGCCTGCCTGATCGGGCGGCCAGCTCGCTTCAGCGTCCGTAGTGGCGGAGCTCGACCAGGTGGCCGTTGGGGTCGAACAGGTACACGGTGGGGCCGAGGCCACGCGCCCCAGCCTCCTCCCCCGGTCCCTGCATGTTGCCCACATCGTGGAACGAGTCGCCGTAGGGCAGCTCGGCCGCCCGCACCCGGGCGAAGGTAGCGTCGAACTCCTCGGGTGAGAGGGCGAAGGCCAGGTGCTCGCCGCCCTCGGTGCCCCACGGCGCCAGCTGCAGCGTCGTCTCCGGGCTGACCCGGATGACCGAGAAGGGGCCGTCCTCGCCTTCGTGGCCGAACCCCATGACCTCGGTGTAGAAGCGGACGCTGGCGTCACGGTCGTTGACCGTCAGGATGAGATGGTCCAGGGTCACCACGGTGGGGACGAAGGCTATTCCTTCTCGGGCGCGCCGTCCTCCATGTGTTCCTTGATGGCGTTGACCACCGTCGGGTCGAGCAGGGTGGTCACGTCGCCGAGAGGCCGGTCGTCGGCGACGTCGCGCAGGAGCCGGCGCATGATCTTGCCGCTGCGCGTCTTGGGCAACTCGGGCGTCAGCATGATCTGGCGCGGCTTGGCGATCGGGCCGATCTCGCGGGCCACGTGGTCACGCAGCTCGGCCACGAGGCGCTCCCCCGCCTCACCATCGACGTCGCTCGCCCCCTTGAGGGTGACGAAGGCCACGATGGCCTGCCCGGTGGTGGCATCGTCGGCGCCGACCACGGCGGCCTCGGCCACGGCCGGATGGCCGACCAGGGCGTGCTCGACCTCGGTCGTCGAGATCCGGTGCCCCGAGATGTTCATGACGTCGTCGACGCGGCCGAGCAGCCAGAGGTCGCCGTCCTCGTCGCGCTTGGCGCCGTCGCCGGCGAAGTAGCGACCGGGGAAGCGCGCCCAGTAAGTCTCCATGAACCGCTCGTCGTCCCCGTAGATGCCCCGGGTCATGCCCGGCCACGGCTCGGTGATCACCAGGTAGCCCCCCTCGTCGTTGCCCACCGAGTTGCCGTCGTCGTCGATCACGTCGGCGGAGATGCCGGGGAACGGCGTCATGGCCGCCCCGGGCTTGGTGGCGGTGATCCCCGGGAGCGGCGTGATCAAGATGCCGCCGGTCTCGGTCTGCCACCAGGTGTCGACGATGGGGCAGCGGTCACCGCCGATGTGGGTGCGGTACCAGATCCAGGCCTCGGGATTGATGGGCTCGCCCACCGACCCGAGCAGGCGCAGGCTGCTCAGGTCATGGGAGGCCGGGAGCTCCTCACCCCACTTCATGAAGGTGCGGATCGTGGTCGGCGCGGTGTAGAGGATGTTGACCTTGTACTTGTCGACGATCGACCACCAGCGGTCACGGGCGGGCGTGTCGGGCGTGCCCTCGTACATGACCGACGTCGTGGCGTTGGCCAGCGGGCCGTAGACGATGTAGCTGTGCCCGGTCACCCAGCCGATGTCGGCCGCCGTCCAGAACACGTCCGTCTCGGGCTTGATGTCGAAGATGAGCCGGTGGGTGGCCGAGACGTGGGTGAGGTAGCCCCCGCTGGTGTGCAGGATGCCCTTGGGCTTCGCCGTCGTGCCGCTGGTGTACATGATGTAGAGCGGGTGCTCGGCGTCGAAGGCCTCGGCCTCGTGCCTCACGGGCTGGCGCTCGACGAGGTCGTGCCACCAGACGTCACGCGAGTCGTCCCAGCCCACCTCCTGGCCGGTCCGGCGTACGACCAGCACGCGGCGCACGTCCGGGCACGCCTGCACCGCCTCGTCGACCGCCGGCTTGAGGGCGCTCGGGACGCCCCGGCGGTACCCGCCGTCGGCGGTGATGACGAAGTGGGCGTCGCAGTCGAGGATGCGGCCGCGCAGGGCGTCGGCCGAGAAGCCGCCGAAGACCACCGTGTGCGGTGCACCGAGGCGGGCGCAGGCCAGCATGGCGACCACCGTCTCGGGGATCATCGGCATGTAGACGGCGACCTTGTCCCCCGCCCGCACGCCCAGTTCAGCCAGGCCGTTGGCGGCCTGGCTGACCATTCTCAGCAGGTCGGCATAGGTGATGGTGCGGGTGTCGCCCGGCTCACCCTCCCAATGGAAGGCCACCCGCTCACCCAGGCCGTCGGCAACGTGGCGGTCGACGCAGTTGACCGCCACGTTGAGCTTGGCGCCGACGAACCACTTGGCGAAAGGGAGATTCCACTCCAGCACGTCCGTCCAGGGCGTCTCCCAGGTGAGCCGCTCCGCCTGGGAGGCCCAGAAGGCGAGGGGGTCGGCGTCGGCCTCGGCGTAGATCCCCGGCTGCGCGTTGGCCGCCTTGGCCAGGCTCTCGGGTGGCGGGAAGCTCCTCGTCTCGTGCAGGAGGGCGGACAGGCCCTCCTCTCGGGTCTCGCTCATCTCGTGGCCTCCTCTGACGCGTCGGGCGAGCCCACCCTGCCTATCAGAAGGGGTTGGTGGGCGGTCACGACGCGGTCTGTTCCCGGAGCTCGAAACCCTCGAACATGAAAGCCGGCGTCACCGTGGCCCCGACGAGGGAGTAGCGCCCGAGCGGCCGCGCCGACTGCCACACGCCGGCGTCCACCACGACCTGGGGCGATTGACCGGATGCCACGTCGGGCCCGACCACCTGCACGTCGCGGCGCCCGTCGGGCCACTCGCGGCTGAGTTCGAGCGGGTCGCCGTCGTAGAAGTGCCACAGCTCGGTGGCGTCCACCCGGTGCGGTGCGGAGACCTCGCCCTGCAGGAGGAGGTAGTAGATGGCGCTCCCGGCGGGGCGGACCCCTTCGTCAGCCGGGGCAACCCAGGTGCGGCGGTACCAACCGCCCTCGGGATGCGGCGCGAGATCGAGCGCGGCGATGAGCCATTCCCCGGGGCGCACCCCGTCAGTCTGCCGTCCCACAGCCGGCCCGTGCGTCAGTCGGAGCCGAGACCGAGGGTGCCGGCGACGGCGAGGGAATGCTCGGCGGAGTTCCCGAACAGGGCGCCGCCCGTCGCGGCCCTCTTGACGTACAGATGGCCGTCGTGCTCCCAGGTGAAGCCGATGCCGCCGAGGGACTGGATCGACTCTCGGCCGACCAAGCTCTGGCAGTCGTCGCTGGCGGCCTTGGCCATGGAGACGGCGGTGGCCCGGGTCGGCGTGTCCTCGTTGATGGATGCGACGGCGAAGTAGCACAGGCCACGGGCTCGCTCGATGGCGAGGAACATGTTGCTCATCTTGTGCTTGACGGCCTGGAAGGAGCCGATGGGGACGCCGAACTGCTGACGGTCCTTGACGTAGGCCAGAACCAACTGGAAAAGGGCGTCGCAGGTGCCGACCGTCTCGAGCGCAAGCCCGACGGTGGCCTCCTGGAGCGCGCGAGAGACCCCCAGGGTGGAGGCCGCGCTGCCGGGCTCCCCCAGGGCGCGGTCGTCGGGGACGAGGATACGGTCGAGCGTGGCGTCGGCGAGGGGACGGCTGGCATCGAGCGAGTGCACGGGCGCCAGGCCCGCCTCGGCGGCCGGAACCACGAAGGCGCCGATCCCGTCGCCCGCGCAGGCGACGACCGCGACCTCGGTCGTGCCCTCGCCGGCCAGGACGCCGACCTTCGTGCCGTCGAGGACCCAGCCCCCCTCGACCCGCTCGGCGGTCATGGTGACATCTTCCAGCGACCAGGCCCGCGGGTGATCGGCCAGTGCCACGGTCCCAGCGATGGCGCCGGCGGCGACCAGCGACAGGAAGTGTTGCTGCTGTTCGGGCGTGCCGACCTCCCGGACCATCGGAGCGAACTGGGTGACGGTGGCCAACAGGGGCCCGGGGGCGATGGCGCGGCCCAGCTCTTCGACGACGACCGCGGTCTCGAGGATGCTCAGCCCGATGCCGCCGTACTCCTCGGGAACGGCCAGAGCGGGCCAGTCGAGGGCGACCATGGAGCCCCAGAGCTTCTCCGGTGCCTCGCCCGTCTCCACGACGGCGCGCACGACGTCGATCGGGCACTCCTTCTCGAGGAACGAACGCACCGAGGCACGCAGCTCTTCCTGCTCATCGTCGAACTCGAGCTGCACCGGACTCCCTTCCCGACGTCGCCGGCTGCCTGGGCGATCGCTGTTCCGCGACCCTTGCGGCTCCGACAGATCGGGGCGAGTGTACCTGACACCCATGTCAGCCTCTGAGGCCTCGGCGCTACCTTCACGCAGCCCCGTTTCTGGGAAGAACGTGGCCGGGTGTGCTCCGATGAGTCGCCGGTCCGAGGTCCCGGCTCGGATCGGGGGCGCTGGGCGTGCGGGCGCGCAGACAGCCCCACCCTCCCTAATGATGGGGGCCGCTCGCCTACACTCTCCGGTGCGCCTCTAGCTCAACGGCAGAGCAACGGACTCTTAATCCGCAGGTTTCGGGTTCGAATCCCGAGGGGCGCACCATTTGTGATGTGTCAAGACATCGGAGAGCGATGTCTCAAGACATCGTAGAGCTGGCATTCGGCGTCGCTCCCCGCCTGGAGGGCGTCGGCGGAGCCAGGGCCGGCGGTGCACCGAAAGGTGCATTTCCTACGACCGGACGAGGCTGAAACAGGTCCGAAGTTGCTCGACGAAGATCGCCGGCTGCTCGAACGCCGCGAAGTGCCCCCCGCTTTCGAGCTCGTCCCAATGCACGATGTTGGTGTACCGGCGCTCAGCCCAGCGTCTCGAAGGCCGGAAGATCTCCTTGGGAAAGATGGAGACTCCGGTGGGAACTTCAACCGTGGTTGGTCGCCACCCTCGAAAGCTCTCCCAGTAGAGGCGGGCGGAAGACGCGCCACTGCCCGTGAGCCAATAGAGCATCACGTTGTCGAGGAGGCGGTCGGCACCGAGGACGCCGACAGGATCGCCATCGGTATCAGTCCAGCTCCAGAACTTCTCGAGAATCCAGGCGCACTGACCGACAGGCGAATCAACCAGCGAGTAGCCGATGGTCTGAGGGCGCGTCGACTGCTCTTTGGAATAACCGGTGCCCCAATCCTCGTGGAGCCGCAGTGACTCCAGCGCCGCTTCTTCAGCCTCGGTCAACTCACCTGGTTCGCGACCGGGACCCGCAGCAAGCATGTTGAGGTGGATCCCGGCAACATGCGACGGATCGATGATTCCGATGCACGACGTGACCGCCGATCCCCAATCACCGCCCTGGGCCCCGTACCGGTCATAGCCGAGACGGGCCATGAGTTGGGTCCAAGCCTTCGCCGTGCGTTCCACTCCCCAACCGGTGGATGCGGGCTTGTCGCTGAAGGCATAGCCGGGCAGTGACGGGCACACCACGTGAAAGGCGTCGCTTGCCGACCCACCGTGAGCGACGGGGTCCGTGAGTGGCCCGATGACCTCCATGAACTCGACGATCGACCCGGGCCAGCCGTGAGTCATCACCAAAGGGAGAGCGCTGTCCACCGGTGAGCGGACGTGGAGGAAGTGAATCCCGAGCCCATCGATCTCGGTCCGGAACTGCGGGAAGAGATTGAGCCGCGCCTCCCTTACCCGCCAGTCGTAAGTAGCAGTCCAATGGCGGCAGAGGTCCTGCAAATACTCGAGCGGTACGCCTTGGGACCAATCCTCGACGGTCTCAGGTTCGGGCCAGCGCGTCTGAGCCAAACGAGTGGCCAAATCGAGAAGCTCGGTCTCACTGATATCGATGCGAAACGGCGTTATCTTGTGGGTCAACTGGCCTCCCTCGGGTTGGCCTACTCCCTCTTCGGCGACTTCATGAAGCGTCTCATTACAGAGCGAGCGCCTCAGCGCGCTCACGATCCCGCCAAGCTAACGGGAAGAGACTGTTCTGGCACTCGTGGAGCTTCATAGGCGGATCTGTTCCGACCGTTCAGGGCGAAGATTGCAACAACGGTGAACCCCCTACGAAAGACCCTCCCGGGCGGAACGCACCACCGGCCCCTGCTCAACTGCAATCCCGTCCGCATCGCTTCCTTGCGGTTGTTGACCGTCGGGCCGACGAGTGGACACGAACGTCGTCGTGCGCAAGGGGATCTCCTTGATGAGCCAACTCAGGATGAAGGCAAGGACGACAAAGGGCACAGCGACCAAGAAGGCCGTCTCGATCGAGTGACTGAACGCACTGATCACGAAGGTGCGCTGGGCCGAGGGCAGATGGGCGATCTGGGCAGGGTTGGCCGTCACGCTCGAGCCGCTGACCAACTTCAGCTCGGCCGAGGTGGCGTGCACTTTGAGCTGTGCGATCAGGCGGTTGGCGAAGACGGCACCGAGGACGGCCACTCCGAAGGCGCCTCCGATGGTCCGGAAGAACGTCGAAGTTGCCGTGGCCACTCCCAGCGCGGAGTACGGCACCGCGTTCTGCACGGCAACGACCAGCACCTGCATGACCAGTCCCAAGCCGAGCCCGGTGATGACCATGAAGACGGCCACTTCCCCGTAGCCGGTATGCGGCCCAAGCTGGGTGAGCGAGAACAGGCCGAGGGAGAGGACGGCCGTGCCCACGATCGGGAACACCTTGTAGCGCCCGGTGCGGGTCACGAGGCGCCCGCTCAAGATGAAGGTGACCAGCATCCCGCCGATCATGGGCAGGAGCTCGAGACCCGAAAGGGTCGGCGAGGCTCCGTGGACGATCTGGAGGTACAAGGGCAGGTAGATGATGGCCCCGAACATGGCGAAGCCGATGATGAACCCGACGGCCGAGGTGGCGGTGAAGGTCCGGTTCTTGAAGAGCCAGAGCGGGATGATGGGCTCGGAAGCCCTGGTCTCGATGAAGCAGAAGATGCCCAGCGACACCAGGGCGACGAGCCCGGTGCCGATGATCACCGGAGAGCCCCAGGCGTATTCGGATCCGGCCCACGTGGTGAGCAAGATGATGCAGGTGACGCCAATGGAGAGGAACGCGGTACCGGCCCAGTCGATCCTGTGTGGTACCCGTTTGACGGGGAGGTGGAGCACTGCGGCCACGACGAAGAGGGCGACGATGCCAAGCGGAACGTTGATGTAGAAGATCCAGCGCCATGAGAGATGCTCGGTGAAGAAGCCGCCGAGCAGCGGACCCGCCACGTTGGTGACGCCGAAGACGACGCCGAAGTAGCCCATGTACTTGCCCCGCTGCCGGGCCGACACGACGTCGCCCATGATGGCCTGGGATCCGACCATCAATCCGCCGGCACCGATCCCCTGGATTGCCCGGAACGCGATGAGCTCGGCCATGGACTGGGACAGCCCGGACAGCACGGAGCCGACGAGGAAAATCACGATGGCCAATTGGTAGAGCGCTTTGCGGCCGAAGAGGTCGCCCAGCTTTCCCCACAGCGGTGTGGAGATGCAGGTGGTCAGGAGGTAGGCCGTCACCACCCACGACAGGTGGTTGAGCCCGTGCAGGTCGCCGGCGATGGTCGGGAGTGCCGTTGCCACGATGGTTTGGTCGAGCGCGGCCAGGCCCATCCCCATCATGAGAGCGCCGAGGATCACCAGGATCCGGCGGTGCTCGGCGCCGGCAGCCTCTTCGCCGACTGGGACCGTCGCCAGCTCAGTCACGGGCTTCGTCCATGTCTCGATCAAGATCCTCCGCGAACCGGCCGAGCAAGTCGGCCAAGTCGGACAGGTCGTCGTCGTCCCAACCTCGCAAGAGCCGCTCGAGCCAAGCCCGGCGGGCCCGCCGCACCCGTTCGATGGTGCGGCGACCGGCCGGCGTCAGGCGGATCCTCGAGGCTCGACGGTCGTCGGGGTCGGACTGGCGTACGACCATCCCGTCGCGTTCGAGTTGTTGGACCTTGCGGGTCACCGTCGGGGTGTCGACTCCCAGCAGGTCGGCGAGGTCGGTGACTCGGAGCGACTCGCCCTTTGCGAAAAGCTTGAAAAGAAGGGTCGCTCCGGCGCGGTCGAGCCGGACCCCCGCCAATCGGAGCAGGCGCTCATGCACTCGGACCTGGGTGATCGAGCGGGCGACCGTCTGCAACGCCTCGTCGAACCGGTCGAGTGGAAGGACCGTCGGAGCCGACCCAGCATCGGTCCCGATAGTTGCTTTCAACACGCAAATAGCCTAGGTTCTGGATGCTGAACAAGGCAATCCATTTCCTCCGCAATCTTCCAATCGCGGCGAGGAGCAACGGAGCAACGCCGTCAGAACGGCTCGGGGAGGCCGTTTGCGTGTTCACGAAGCTTGTTCTTCGCGACCTTGTCGAGCGTCGCCCGCGGGAAATCGTCGACGTAGTACACGGCCCTGGGAATCTTGAAATCGGCCAACTTCTCCTGGGCAAGATTGATGATCTGGCGCTCGAGCGCACGGTCGGCGGCGGCGTCAGGGCCCTTGACGACGAACGCGACCGGCACCTCGTCGAGGGTCGGGTGGGACCGCCCTACCACGGCAACGTCACGGACGCCGGGGACCTGGCGGCAGAGGTCCTCGATCTCCTTGGCCGAGACATTCTCACCACCGACCTTGAGCATGTCCTTGTCCCGCTCGCTGTAGAAGATCGCGCCGCCCGCGCCGATGCGCACTCGGTCGCCGGTCTTGAAGAAGCCGTCCTCGGTGAAGCTGTCGGCGGTGGCATCGGGGTTGCCGTAGTACTCGAGGAACAGCTGGATGCCCCGGGTGCCGCGCACCAACAGCTCACCGACCCGGCCGTCTGTGAGGACCTCGTCAGTTTCGGGATCGACCACGAGCATCTCGTAGCCGGGCGTCGGGGTGCCCATGGAACCTGGAGGGATGAGCTGGTACGGCGCCGCCGTCGTCGCATGGATGACGGTCTCGGTCATGCCGAATGCCGGCACCACCTTGACTCCACCAAGCAGCTCCTCGATCGGAGGGGCGATGGCCCCGAACACGCCGACTTCCAGCCTGTTCGGCGGGATCGTCTGGCCGACGATGGTGGTGTACACGATCGGCAACAACGAGATGTGGGTGACGTCGTGCTTGGCGATGACCCCCCAGAAGCGGCTCGACGAGAACTTCGGCTGCAGCACGATCGTGCCGCCGGCGCCGAGCACCGTGGTCCACATCGACCAGCTCTGGGCGTTCACGTGGAAGAAGGGCAGGAACACCAGGTACACCCCGCCGGGGTGCATCGAGATGTTGGTCGGTCCGACCCGGGCCGCCCACAGGGCGTTGGCGTGGGTGTGTACCACGGCCTTGGGGCGCGAGGTGGTGCCCGAAGTGAACACGATGCCGGCGGGCGCCATCGGATCCGCGGAGCGCTGGGGGCAGTCCGCATCGTCGCCGTAAAGCACATCGAAGCGCTCGAAGTCGTGGGCAGCCTCCTCGGCGCTGGCCGGGATGCCACTGTTGTCCTCGGTGACGACGATCCATCTCAATCCGGGTCCCGCCCCAGCGACCATCGCTGCGTACTGCGGCTGGGTGATGGCAGCAACCGCGTCAGTCTGCTGGACGAAGTAGCTCATCTCGGCAGCGACGCTGCGCGTATTTGTGGTCACTCCCACTGCGCCGACCACGGCACAGGCGTACCAGGCCAACACCATCTCGGGGCTGTTGTCGCAGTGGATGACGACTTTGTCGCCCTTCGTGATGCCCTTGGCAGCGAGGCCAGCGGCTAGGCGGCGCGTGGCGATCTGGAACTCGCCGTAGGTCCACCGGGCGCCCTCGCCCTCCTTCGGCTCCCAGATCAGTAGCGGGGTGTCGGGCTGAACCACGGCCCACTTCTCCAGCAGCCAGGGGATGTCCTGGCCGGTGAACTGGAACCCTGCCACCACGTCGGCGTCCATGTCGATCCCTCAGTTGCTCTCGATGTCGGGACGGTGCACATCAGCTGACCGCATTCAGGCCCCCCGCGACCGTGGGGACACGGATCCGACCCGCTGATCGGTGCTGCGAAACATTGGAGTCCTCTCAGCCGAATGGCTGCAGGCTGTTGGCCACCACCCACATGCTGAAGTACTGCGAATTGGCGCCATAGGCCATGCCGAGGGCCGTCTTGGCCCCATCGACCTGGTGTTCACCGGCGACGCCACGCACCTGGTTGGCGGCTTCGGCGAACCGGAGCAGACCGGAAGCGCCGATGGGGTTGGACGAGAGCACACCGCCGGAGCAGTTGACAGGAAACGAACCAGTGATCTCGGTGTCCCCAGCATCAGTCATCTTCCAGCCCTCACCCTCCTCGGCGATCAGCTGCGCCTCGAGCCAGATGGGTTCGTACCAAGAGAAAGGCACGTAGAGCTCGGCCATGTCGAGCTGCTGGCGCGGACGGGTGATGCCAGCCTGGGCGTAGACGTCTTTGGCGCACTGCACGCAGGCCTCAGGTCGTACCGGGTCGCGACCGGGGAACGACGGCGGCTCGGAGCGGGATGAGGCGCCAAGTATCCAGGCAGGATTGCGGCCTCGTGCGCCCACGTCGTCGGTGATGATCACCGCACATGCCCCGTCGGAGGAGGGGCACGACTCGAGGAAGCGGATCGGCTCCCACATCATCGGGCTGTTGCGCACCTTCTCGATGGAGATGTCCTCGATCTTCAAGTGGGCGTAGGGATTCTTGAGCGCATTCTGCCGGTCTTTGACCGCAACCTTCCAGCCGATGTGTTCGGGAGCACGCGAGCGGTGGATGTAGGAGCGAATAAACGGAGCGAACGCACCGCCGGCGCCCAGCGAGGCTCCCCTGCCGGACCCTAGTGCGAACTGGGCATTGCCCTCGGACTGCTTCTCGAAGGCGACGGCCAGCACCCGCTGGTGCTTGCCGGACTGCACGTGCGACGCAGCCACGATGCCCGTCGTCCCACCCACCGAACCGGCGGTGTGCACGCGGAACATCGGCTTGCCGACCGCTCCAAGAGCGTCCGCAAGGTAGAGCTCCGGCTTCATGATGCCCTCGAACAGGTCCGGGGCCTTGCCGAGGACGACGGCGTCTATGTCGGCCATCGTCATCTGCGCGTCCTCGAGCGCCCGGAAGACGGCCTCGCGCACCATTCCGCCCACCGACACGTCACGGCGGCGGGTCTTGTGATGGGTCTGACCGACCCCGACAACAGCTACGGGAATCATGACCGTCCCTCCAGGATGCAAATGAGGTTCTGTTGCAGGCACGGGCCGCTTGTGGCGTGCGCCAGGGAACGGGTGCCACCACGAAAAATGTGCTCAGCGGCGTAACCGATACGGCTGAGACCGGTGGCCATGATCGGATTGGCCTTGAGCGCGCCACCGGAGGCGTTGACCTTGACGTCGTCACCGAGGCCGAGCACGGAGCGCAGGAGCAGCTCCTCGTGCGTAAACGCGGCCTGCAACTCGGCCACCTCCACCGGCTTGTCCCCGAGGCCGGCCGCCTCGGCCGCGAGGCGGGTTGACGGTGAGTCGTCGAGAGCCCGGAAGGACGGGTTGTGACACTCGGTGCGATGATCGAACCCGGTGATGTAGGCCGGCCGCTCGACGAGCTGGCGGGCACGGTCCCCGCGGGCCAGAACCATGGCGGCGGCGCCGTCGGTGATCGGCGGCAGGTCGTGACGTCGGAGGGGTTCGCGCACATAGTCGCTCGCCAGCAACTCGTCGACCGACCCTTTCCCGCGAGCGGACGGCCACTTCGGCCATCGAGCGTTCGTCGGCGATGCCGGCTGCGATCACGGCGCGAGCCTGCAGCGCGGCGAGAGTGACCGGGTCGGCACCGATGGGCGCCAGGTAGAAGGGGTCCATCTCCATCGGGTAGATCAGGGCCGGGTTTCCGGTCGAGGAGCGGCCAGATCCGGTCACGACGGCAATGTCGATATCACCCTCGTGCAGGCGCAGCCAGGCCTCGTAGAGCGCCCAGGCTCCGTCCATCTCCACGTGGGAGTCGCGCTTCGGCGGCCACGCACCGATGGCATCGAGGTTCCCGACGAATGAGAAGGCCTGGCCGGTGATGTAGTCGCACGACCCGAGACAGGTGAAATCGACGTCGGACCGGGTCAGCCCAAGCGGCTCCAGCGCATCGGTGATCACGCGGAGCAACAGCTGGGTCTCGCTCAGTTCGGTGTGGCGGACCATGGGAGTCGGCGCCCAGCCCACCACCGCGATGTCGGTCGAGGTCGGCACGTCAGAAGATCCTGTTCACGAGATCGGGTTCGTCGACGTTGGGCTCGCCGTTCGGGATCCAGCCGATCAGGCTCCCGTACAGGTTGCCCTCAGTCTCCTCCGCGGTGGACGCCCACACCGCACTCACCCGGACACCGACCGCCACGTCAATGACCGGCAGCTCCACCACCGGCTGGTAGCTGAGCACCACGTCTGTGTCGTCGAGCAGCACGAAAACCCGGGCAAATGGCTCGGTCTCGGTCTGCCCGGGATATTGCACCGGCGTGACGATCACGTAGTTCGTGATCGTGCCGTTCGGCGGCAAGTCGACCACGTGCTCCTCGTCGAATTCGAGCGAGTCGATGGGGCACACGCCCCGCCCACCCGCGTATGTCTTCCCGCACTGGGGGCAGCGGAAACCGACCAGGCGGTGCTGCCGGGAAGCGTCGACCACCAGATCGCTGGTTGCGGGTACCGGATTCCGGTAGGTGATGGAGGCGAGGTAGTCCATCATCTCCACCGGCTCGGTGGCCGAACCAGAGTCCTCCCCCTCGACTTCGGACTCCTCGCCCGGCACGAAGCAGGCGATGTCGGTGATGTGGCCAATCCGCTTACCCTTCCACCGCGGCGCCACCCTCATGCCATCGCTCATGGCGCCCGGCGAGCCGGCATCGACGGCGTAGAGCAATGGCGTCGATGCCCCGTCGAGCCGGATAAAAGCGAAGGCGAACGGCCGCTCGAGCGGGTGCTGCTCCGTGGGGTCAGGGACCCACGTCCACGACTGAACCGTCCCGGCCGGGCCGACCTCGACCAGCTGGCGAGGCAGTTCGGCCCCGGTCGCCGGATCCCATTCCATCGGCGGTACCAGCACGCCGTCACCGTTGCGGATCCCGAGGATCCTCTTCTCGGTGAGTGCCGTCATGAACGCCCCGATCACCGGTCCAAGCGACCGCTTGTACGGGAACGTGATGCTGCTCTCCTCGAATCTGACCACGGCTACCTCCTCCCTTGACGTTGTCGATCCATGTGCTGTTGTCTCATTGGCGCAGCCTTCCCTCCGGCATCACGTCGGGTTGCCGGCTTCATTGCTGCCGGTCCCGGCCTCTTGCCGACTCGGCATTCGCCGTGAGGATCCCGCCGACGGCGGCGGTAATCCATCGGCGCAGGGACTCGCCCGTTCGACCAGCGGGAAATGCGGGCCGTTCGATCATCGAGTGGACCAACCGCGTGACCAGCTCGGCGATCTCGTCGAGATGATCCGCGTCGACCAGCCCGTCGAACGAGGCCCCGGCCCGCTCGATCAATCCGCGGGTCAGCAGCAACGCCGCGCTGCTCGTCACGTCATCGGTCGCTGCGCAGGCACCGAACCTCGTGAGCTGCAGGAGCTGGGAGTCGCGGCGGAGCCACTCGAAGAGCAGGCAACCCACCTCCGCCACGACCTCGGCCGGAGTGGCACGGAGATCGACCTCCACGGAAGCGACACGGGCCAGGAGCGGATCGATCGACTCCAGAGCCACCGCCCGGAGCACGGCCTGGCCGCTGGAGTAGTGCCGATAGATGGTCGGTCGGCTCACGCCCAGTTCGCGTGCGACCTCGGCGATCCGCACGTTGACCCCGTTGCGGTCGATGCAACGGCGAGCGGCGTCGCGAATCCGCTGACTCGCTTCCGCGTCGTCGACCGGCGGTCGGCCGGCCCAGCTGGGGGCAATCTTTGTCGCGCTGTGGCCGGACACGAGGGTGCACCTTACACTCTGTGCACCTTGTAAAGTCCTTCGTCTCAACCGGGAATCGCCACCAGGGGGATCAAGGACATGTCTCGCAGTACAACCGCCGCCTCCGAGAGCACTTCGACCGGACCCCTGGCGGGGGTGAAAATTCTCGACCTCTCGATCGCTCTCACCGGCCCCTATGCCGTCGCGCTGTTGGCCGACCAGGGAGCCGAGGTTGTCAAGGTCGAGCGACCCGGGATGGGCGACATCGCCCGCTGGATCGGCGTTTCCGTCAACGGTATGAGCGCCTTCTACCTGGCCTGCAACCGGGGGAAGCGGTGCATCGCCGTGGATCTCATTACCGACGCGGGCCGGCAGATCGTGATGGCCCTCGCGGCCAGGGCTGACGTGATCGTCCAGAACTTCCGCCCCGGGGTCGTCGACCGGCTGGGCCTTGGCTACGAGGCGGTACAGGCCCTGAACCCCGAGGTCATCTACTGCTCGGTCTCCGGCTACGGACCGGAGGGCCCGTACAGCCACCGCAGTGCCTACGACACGTCGATCCAGGCCTACGCCGGCTTCGCTGCAAACCAGGCCGATCCCAACGACGGTCCGCCGACCTTCCTGCACCAGAATGCGGCCGACAAGGTCAGTGCCCTCTACGCCTGCCAGGCCATCACCGCAGCCCTCTACGCACGGGCCATGGGCTACGGCGGGCAACACCTCGAGATGGGTATGGCCGATGCCTGCGTGTCGTTCCTGTGGGCGGAGTCCGCAGGCAACGAAGTGTTGCTCGAATCCGACGGCTCGCTGAACTCAAGCTTCAACGCCGGCTTCCAGCCCATGCGCTTCCTCGACGGGTGGGGCATCGCCGTGCCCACTACCGACGCCGACTTCGCCGGCATGTGCAAGGCCCTGGGCGTCGAAGGCTTCGACGACCCCCGCATCGCCACCGTTGTCGAGCGGCGTAAGAACCGCGACGTGCTCGAGCCGGTCTTGGACAAGTGCTACGCCATGGCCGCGAACCTCACCCAGGCCGAGGCCACCCAGTACTTCGAACGCGAACGCGTTGCCTTCGCCATGGTGCTCTCGACCGCCGAGATCATCGACGACCCCCACGCGCAAGCCATCGGCATGTTTACCGAGTTCGATCACCCCGTCGTCGGCAGGGCCCGCCTGCCCCGGCACCCAACCCAGTTCCATGGCACGCCGGCTGCGCTCGGCGGGCTTGCCCCGTCCCTCGGCGAGCACACGGACGAAGTGCTCGCCGAACTCGGCATGGGTGACCGCATCGAAGAGCTCCGCGCCACCGGTGTGCTCGCCTGACGATCGTCAGGACGCGATCGCGCCCGTCAACGATCGGACAGGGTCAGCGTTCAATGACGGCGGGGGGAGGATGTGAACCTCGTCTGCACCGTCGGGGAGTGCCGACGGAAAAAGGGCGAAGGTCAGCCACTTACGAACCTCCAGCTAAGGACGCCTGTTGCTGCGGGGTCAGGTGGACGACGTTCTTCGGGTTGCAATTCCAGATGGACTGGGTCGGCTTGGTGATCGCCTTGTCGTAGACAAACTTGTTGGGCTCGGCTTTGAGCAGGGCAAAGCACGGTGAGGGCTGAGGGTTCTGATTGGACATGGTCAACTGCGCCACCGGTGCCTCAATGCCTCCGGCAGCCCAGTTCTTTGTGGCGGCGGCGTGGCTGAGCACGCACGACTGTGTCAGGTCGGCGCCGCACGCCGAGGCGGACTTCGCCCACAGGAGCCACGACTCCGCGCCCTCCTCGTCGTCGAAGTCGACGGCGTCGCCCTTGGCGTAGGTGTGCATGACGTTGACGAGCTGCTCTGTCGAGGGGTTCTGCGAGGCCATCTCGAGTGGCCACCATGACGTCTCGACGTAGACCGGTGAGAGGCCTGGGTTGTCTGCGACTCCCTTGGTGGTCGTGGAGTTGTAGAACTGGACTCCGAGGATGACGAAGGCCGGGTGGTAGCCGGCGGTGGTCATCGCCTGGAAGTACGGAACGATGTTGTCGTCCAGGGACGGCCACAGAGCGTCGACGCCCTTGCTCTGGACCTCTTCGATGTAGGGCGCCCAATCGGCCACCGAAATCGGTGGTTCCTGGAAGTCGAGCACGTTCCACCCCTGGGCCTGGGCGCCGTACTCGTCCTTTCGCTCCGCCTCGAGGACAGAGGGGGTGTTCGCCCCGCCCATACCCGCCTTCTTGACCGCCTGGGGGTAGGCCTTGGCCAGCGCACCGAACCAACCCGAGGTGATGGTGTTGGTGTTGCCGCCACTGGGGTTGACCTGATCGGAGGCGAGTTCAGATGCGTCGGACACGACGTAGCCACTGATCTGACCCAGCCCACAGTGCTCACGCACCGGGACTGCGGGTTGGTCGAGGGCCATGCCACCGCCGACCGCCATGAAGTCGCTCTGGCAGGACTGCTCGGTCACCTGCGCCGCATTGAACAGGGCGCCGTCGCGGTTGTCGATGACGATCTTGCGGCCCTCGATGCCACCCGAGGCGTTGCACCAGTCCGCGAAGGCCTGGGCCTGCTGGGGAAACTCCGCCTCCAGGCCCGGCTCGACCGTGTTGGCCGCATCGTTGAACACGGCGATGTGGATGGTCTTGGACCCCACCCCGCGCACTGAAGAGGCACCACCCGGACCCGCTTCGCAGATCTTGCCCACGCCAGGCCACACACCGTTGGTGGGGACGCTCGACGCCAGAACGCGACTGGACGACGTGGCCGCCCCCGTCGATTCTGACGACAGTGAAACAAACATCGCGGCGAGAATCATGGTCGCCGTTACGAACGGCAGCGCCCCCTGTCGCAGGTCGCTGAGGCCTTTCGGCAACCCCTTCATATCCACCCCCGAACATCCTGTGATTGGGACATTCAATCAGTAGTTCGGCTCAAATGGGATTCAACTCGAAAATCAAGAGAATCCAGGCCAAGACCGCACGGTACGGGCACGCCGCCGTCACTCGTCACTCATGATGATGCCCCCTCACCGCATCCCCGCACTCTGGAATGAGTTCGTCCGCTACGACCAGCCGACAAGGCAGTCGCACAGCCGCTCGCCAATGGTTCTCCTGGTACAGGCGCAGGCTCGGCTCGTGTCCCACCTGTCACGGCCGTGCTGGGATCCTCGGCGGGGACACCGCGCGTCGTGGAGCCCATTTCGGACTCTTGATCCGCCGGATTCTGGTTCGAATCCCGAGGGGAGTTCCCTGTCACGCGTTTTTTACCGTCCGAAGGCCGATCCACCATTCAAATGGATGACCTGACCGGTTATGAAGCCGCCACCCTCGGACGACAGCCAGGCGGCCGCGAGACCGACTTCTTCCGGCTTACCCAACCTGCGAACAGGCACAGTGGCGAGCATCCGGTCAAGTTGTTCACTCGCGAAGTCAGCAACGTTGGCCATCAGTCCCAAGGCAAGCGCATTCGCCGTGATCCCGTACTTGCCGTTTTCAACCGCCACGTGTCGGATCAATGACTCCGCCGCTGCTTTGGAAGCCCCATAGCTGCTCACCCCGATGGGAAGGCCAACCGAACTTGCCCCCGACGAAATCTGGATGATCCGTCCCCATCCTTGCTCGATCATTGCTGGCAGGCTTCTCCGAACCATATTCATGGTTCCGAACACATTCAGATTGATGGTCGGAAGCCACTCTTCAGGGCCTGAGTCCTTGAACAATTTCGTCGAGGAACCTTCGGCGATACCTGCGTTGTTGACGACGATGTCAACGCCTCTTCCATCTGCAGAGATGGCATCGAAGCCGGCATCGACGGCTGAGGCGTCAATGACGTCGAAGATCGCAGTCGAAGCGTTGTTGCCGTTGGACCGAATGGCGGCAACGGTTTCGGCGGCTCTGTCCTCATGAAGATCATTGACGTAGACGAACGCTCCCGCCGACGCCAGAACTTCGGCGATCCCTCTTCCCACATTTCGACCGGCGCCCGTCACAAGTGCCGTACGGCCGGTCAAGTCGATCAACAATTCGAATCACTTCTCCTTCCACATCCCGTCACGAACGCCCGGCCAAAAGGTCAAGGCTGATGTAGACCCCACCGGTGCAGTCGGGCTCACAGGCACACAAGGCCAAGACCGATTTCACCATGGTCTCCATGGGCTCCACCTGGTCAGGTCGCAGAAGCCCGCCCACCAATACGTCAGCCCCCTCGCTCAAGACGGCGGCCCTGGGCATGACTGCGTTCACACGGATGCCGCTCCCGTACAGAGAGACGCCCATGGCGTTGGTGAGCCGGTTCAGCGCGGCCTTGGTCGCTCCGTAGAGACCGATCTCAACCTTCACCTCGAAGGGAGGACCGACCGCAGGGTTCGCCGCACTACTGGTCACGTTGACCATCCATCCCTCTCCAGCTTCGGCCAAGTGCGGGACGAGTGCCTGCATCAGGTCCGCCGGGGCCTGATAGTTGACCTCCATGGACAGGCGGCGGTGCTTGAGACTGTAAGTCGCCGGCGAATGGTAGATCGCTGCCGCGGCATTGTTCACGAGGATGTCTACGTGCCCCAGACCCTCAATGGCCTCCGGGACGATGCGAGCACGGTCATCGCTGTCGCTCAAGTCGGCGCCGATGACCACGCATTTCGAACCGAGGTCGCGAATTCGCTCCGCCGTCTCGTTCAGGCTCCCGGAGATCTTGTCGCCTGGCTCCACGCTTCGAGCCACGATGGCCACGTCAGCACCTTCCGAAGCCAACTGGACGGCCACGGCCCTGCCGATGCCACGACTTGCCCCCGTCACGATGGCGCACCGTCCAACAAATCGTTGCGTCATGATCGACCTCCGTGATCGCCTGACGTATCTTGACCTACGCGGTCGGTCAACCCTCCGCTTTTGCCGCCATTTCCACGTAGGGCGCCAGCATCTCGGCCAGCAGGCGTCGATGGCGCTGGCCGCGATCGCGCTTCGGCGCCAAGGTGTCGTACGCCATGGAATCCAGCAGCTGTTGACTGAAGGCGAATCCGCGAATGACGACGAAGATTGCCGTCGACAGATCTGGTTTGTTCGCGGCCGGGCCAAGGGCTTCTCGCAACAGCCGGCGAATGGGCGCGTTCGATTTTTCCGCCACCGCCAGCATCGTCTTGCGGACCTCGGAGCTGGTGCGCGGGTCATGGTCCATGTTGAGAAGCACCTGGAGGCTGGCGAGGTACTCAGGCCGTGCGTAGTGCGCAGAGAACACGTCGATGAGCTGCGACATCCGTTCCACGACTGTCGATCCCTCGATGTGCGCGCCCTCGACCGTCTCGACCATATGGCTCGCTCCCTCCTCGAGGACGGCGAGCATGAGGCCCTCCCGATTGCCGAAGTACCACTGGATCACCCCCCACGTGGCCCCCGCCCTGCGAGCGATCTCATTGGTACTGGACCCTCGGTAAAACCCCAATTCAATGATGCATTCGACCGCCGCTTTGATCACGCGGGCGCGGGTATCGATCTCCGCGCTGCCACTCGTCCGCTCGCGACGTTGTCCGTCGGCGGAGGGCGTGATGCGGTCTGACTTGGTCGTCACGAATACCTCTCTGGGCCCGTCGTCGGGCCACAGGACCTATGGTACCTCGGACATTGTGATTGCTATGTCGGCAAGATGAGCACGACCGCCCTGGCCCGGCGATCAATCGTCGTCGTGGGGGCATCGTCAGGGATCGGGCGGGGCGTGGCAGAGCGCAGCATCCGCGCCGGCGCCAAAGTCGTCCTCGCGGCCCGCCGCGCGGCTGCGCTCTGGAAGCTCGTGGCGGAGGTCGGCGGCCATGCCGTACCCACGGACATCCGTGATGACGAGTCCTGTCGGCGACTGGCCGAAGAGGTCGCAGCAGTCGCCGCTCCCGTGGACCTTCTCCTCATTTCGGCGGGGACGGCTGCTCTGCGCTGCCGTGCGAGGCCCTCGTCACGAAGTGACGGATGCCGCCCAACGGGCGAGACGCTCCCAGAGCCTCCGGCGATTCACGGCGACATTGTGGTTATGTGCCGCACCCTCGACGAGGAACAGCGTCAAATCACCGCAGGCGTGTAACTGTGCCGGGAGAACGTCCAACTTACCGGCGAGGTCGTGCTCACCCAACCCGGCGAAAATGGGGACCCGGAGCTCGTCGAGCTCGGGCTGTACCGAGCCGGGCACGATGGCCGTCATGCCGACCAGCGCCAAGAGCCTCGAACTCGCAGCGGCCAGCGCCTGATCGACCTGCGTGGTGATCGCGTTCGTTTCGAGCTCCCCCACGCTGCTGTTCGACCATTGGGGGAGCGGATCAGCAAACCGCGCCTTGGTGAGGCTGGCGACGTCCCTGGTGAACTCCTCAGGTCTGCCCGCGTAGCGCAGCTCTTCTTCACTGAGGACACCGGGCAGGCCGGAAGCGGAGAACCCCAACAATGCTAGGGCATCGTAAGAACGGTGGCGGGCCTGCTGAACGGCGACGAGAAGCGCGCCGGCTGAATGTCCCAGCCCCACCGTGGCGACAGGAGTAACGCTGTCCACCTCCGCCGCAGCCATCCCTTCATGGCGGAGATCGTCCACGAAGGTCTCGATCGCGGCTGCCAGGACGTCGGCCACCACATGAGGCGTGAGGGTGTATCCGTCGTCGGGCGCATCGCTCCCTCCGACTCCCGGGGGATCGACCGTCACGACGAGATCACCTCCCGCCGCCAGATACCGAGCCATGCTGAAGGCGTCGTCCTGACCTGGGACATCGAGGTCGAAGTACTGACGGTTGATCCCCCCACCCGGGACGCACACCCAGAGCAGGGATCTCGCACCGAGATCTTGGGGCACGAAGACATCGGCAGCTATTCGGTTACAGCCAGCCGGCGCCACGGCCCGGACGTCGATTTCGACGGTCGACCGACGCACGCTCATGACTTGAACGGTTTCTCTGGTCGTGCGTCGTCCGGCCGGCAATCCCCACGGCTGGAAGGAGCCTGCGTCATCACCCTCGACAACGCGGTCAGTTTCGTTTCGACGGGCGCGGTGCGGCTCGCCTGCGCGGTTGCGTCGGCCATTTGCCGCTGCTCAACCCGAGGAAGAAGAGCTCGAGAATCTGGTCGAAGGACTCGTCGACTCGACCCTCGGGGAAGAGCTCCCCATTTTCGCCCTGGGTGAATCCCCAGACTGAGGCGGCGAAGGCCCGGTGCGCGTGGAAGACCTGATCTTCTGAGAGGCCAAAGCTCCGCAAGGTGGCCTGAATCGGTTCCGCCAGTCGCTGCGCCCTGCTGACCTGTTCGGGATCCGAGCCATGCTTCGTCAGGACGATCGAGGCCGCCCGGGCGGGATGGGCCTCGCAGTACTGGCGCAGGACCAGCGCGATCTCGCGGAGCGCCTCCTCCCGGACTCGCCCGAGGGTCGCCCGCCACACCGCATCGCTCAATTCCTCCAGCGAGAGCAGTGTGATCTCCCTCCGCAGGTCATCGAGCCCATCGACGTGGGCATAGAGCGAGGTGACGTGCCGGTCCACCTCGCGCGCCACCTCGGACAGCGTCAGCTCGGACCACCCGACGCGGTCTGCGACCTCGGCGGCCGCCTGCACGAGGGCCGCCTTGTCGAGGAATTCCCGCCTGGGATCGGGAGCGGCTTCGCGCCGTCGTCACCTTGGTGACACGCGGGCTCACGCCCCTCGCCCCGATGTCACGCCCATGACTCCGCCCTCCAGGGTGGCTCGCCGTGCCGTGCAGACGGCGCCGTTGCAATCATGTCAGGTCTCCCGACGAACTAACTCGGCAGATTCCAGACCCGCCGGGCGTTTCCGCTCAGGATGAGCTCCCGCTCGTCCTGAGGAATCGAATGGAACTGCTTCTCCACCACGTGCCGCGACTTGGGCCATGACGTGACGGGGTGCGGGTAGTCGGAGGACCACATGATATTGCGGACACCGATCCTGTCGCGGAGGAGCTCCAGCGAGAAATCCTCCTCGATGAACGTCAGGTGGACGTTCTGGTGGAAGTAGTGGCTGGGCAGTTCGCTCAATCCAGGAAACTCGTAGCCCTGTCGGAGGACCATGTCATCGACCACGTGGATCCACCAGGCCACCCAGGCCAACCCGGGCTCGACGAACACGAGCTTGAGCCGCGGGTGCCGAGCCAGGGCCCCGGTCAGGATCCACATACCGAACGCCTCCCCGGTCGTCAGCGGCGTCATGGCGACCATGATGCCCTTCTGCGGTGTCGGATCCCGCCGGCTGAGGTCGTCCAGACTCGTGTTCAGGCCTATGTGGCAGCAGACCGGCAACTCGGTCTCCTCGATCACCGAGAAGAGGCGGTCGTACCTCTCGTCGTAATAGTCAGGGAGCCCGAACTCCGCCGGAAAGACCGGCAACTGAAGCGACATTCCTCCCCGTGCAGCGGTGCGCTCCACCTCCGTGACGGCGAAGTCGATGTCATGGATCGGTATCTGGTAGGACACACAGAGTCGCTCACGATCTGCCGAGGCGAACTCATCGAGGGCATCGTTGAAGGCACGGGTGGCCTCTCCGGCACCCGTCTTGAGGTCCGGGATGTATCTGAAGGCGCTGACCTCTGAGTACAAGACCTCTACCGCGACGCCATCGAGGTCCATGTCCGCGAGGCGTTCCCGAGCATCCCCGTAGCCGGGCCGCTTGAAGACGGCATTCGCTCCGATATGTGCGTCCTTGTCTTTGTCGCTCCGCTTCATCCGCATGCCGGCTTGATTGGCCGCGGCCGTGCCGCGCGCCATACGCTGGGTGAACGCCGCGACGGCCGCGTCATAGTCCTCGTGAAAGGTTGACGCCAGATGAGCTCTCACCTGATCGTGGGTGATGGCCACGTGACTGTCGGCCGAGATCAGTAGCTCGTCGCTGGTCGGGCCTTCCTGGGTATCCAGAATTGTCATCGCTCCTCCTGCGCTTGATGCGGCTGCTTTCTGTCCGTCGATCTACCGCTCGTCTCGTGAACCGCATGTGCTGAGCCGGCGAAGCCGCACCTACGCTCGGCACAAGTCATCCGTTCACCGACACGTGATAGATCGTATGCGAGTCGCAGTGCCAGATCCCGCTGTTCGGCTTGGTGTCCGCCTTGTCGTAGACGAACTTGCCAGGCTCGACCTGCATGAGGACGAAGCAATCACTGGGTGTCGGATTTTGGTTCGACATCGCGAGTTGCGCGACCGGAGCTGTGACCCCGCCGCCCGTCCAGTTCTTTTGCGCAGCGGCGTGGTCCAAGACGCACGATACCGTCAAGTTGGCTCCACATGATGAGGCGGCCTTTGCGAAAAGAACCCAGGAACTCGTGGCCAGCTCGTCATCCTGATCGATGGGATCCCCCATGCCGTACTTGCTCAAGATCGCCTCCATTTGCTGGAGACCAGGGCTCTGTGATGCCAGCTCGAACGGCCAGGTCTGGGTGTCGGTGTACGACGGCGGGAGTTTGACACCGGCGGCGGCCTGCAGCGTCGACTTCTCGTAGTACTGCGTGGTCAGGAAAATGAAGGCAGGGCTGAAGCCCGCGGTGTTCATCGCCTGCAGATAGGGAGCGAGGGTTCCGTCGTCGGAAGGCTCGAGCGCCTCGACGCCCTTGCTCTGCGCCTGCTCAATGTACGGGGTCCAGTCGGTCACGGTGAGGGGCGGCTCCTGGAAGTCCACGACCTTGTAGCTCTGCTGCGTGGCGGCCTGCTCCCACTTCTGCGTCGGCTCGAGAATGCTGGGGGTGTTCTCCGAGCCCGTCCCGAACTTCTTGATCGCTTGTGGATACTTCTTCGCCAGCGCCCCATACCAGCCCGCTTCGATCTCTGAGTTGTTCGTGCCGTCCGGGTTGACTTGCAGTGACGCATTCACTGCCTGGTCGGAGACCGTGAAGTTGGTGATCTGGCCCAGCCCACAACCGACTCGCACCGGTACGGCTGACTCGTCGAGCGCAAGACCACCACCGACGGACATGAAATCCTGCTGACAGGCCTGCGTCGTGACCTGAGCCGCGTTGAAGAGCGCGGCATCCCTGTCGTGGATCACGAGCTGACGACCGTCGATCCCTCCGGACGCGTTGCACCATTTGGCGAAGGCGCTGGCCAACTGGAAGAACTCAATGTTGAGGCCAGGCTCCACGGTGTTTCCGGGATCCGCGAACGTTGCGAGATCGATGGTCTTCTCCGAGACCCCTCGCACGGTCGAGGTGCCGCCAGGACCTTTTTCGCAGATGGTCCCAACACCCGGCCACGTGCCGTTGGCCGCGAGACCTGCTCGTTCGGCCCCCTGGGCGGTTCCTCCACCGGCGAGAGCGAGCGGCGCCACCAGCACGGTCACGCTCGCCAGTCCCGCCAGCAAGCGAGAGCCCCTGAACCCCATTGCATCCTCCCCTGTTCACTCGAGCTCAGCTCGAGTCCCCTGCCTATCACAGGCCATTGGGATATTCCATATGGGTTTGGGCAAATAACAAATGAGGCTGGGACGGCGGCCGGGGATCGCATCACGGCTGGCCCCGTCCTGGCTCCTTCGAGGGTGTCTCGGACTCGCCGGGGGCGCCGCCGCCAGCCTGCGGTGACCGACCGGGCCCAGCCGGTCCGGCGAACGCCTGCGCGATGGCGATCCACTGCGGCGCCGCGGGACCCGTGACGACCAGGCGAGTATCGTCGCGGTGCCTCCGCTGCGTCACCACGAGACAGAAATCCAGCGCGTCCCCGGTGACCCGATCGGGGGCGTCTGGTGGCCCCCAGTTCCACTCGTCGCCGGCGGGCGCGCTCAGTTCAATCCTGATCGGGGCCTCTGGCGGCGGGAGGTGGTTGACGGCGTAGCTGTACGGCGCGGCGCGGATACCGAGGTGGGCGATGTGGCGCAACCGGGCCGTGGGAGTCCGCTCGACTTCGAGCGCGTCGACGACGTCCTGGCCGTGCGCCCAGCTCTCCATGAGCCTCGCCGTGACCGACGAAGTCGGGCTCATCTCGGGCCCGTACCAGGGCAGCCGACACCCGGGGTCAACGGTCCGGTAGGCCGCCACGAGCGCCGCCCGAGCCTCGCGGAACCAGTTGAGGAGGTCCGCTCCGGGACGGCCGCGGTGCTGCGCGGCGATGCGGTCCGGGAAGCCGGGGCCACCGCTCGTGAGCACCTCGGCCTCGTGGCGGAACTGCTCGGGGTCGATCAGTGACTGGAGGGTGGCCTCGTCGAAGAAGGCGAGATGGCTCACCTGGTCGCTGACCGTCCACCCGTCGGCGGGTGTGGGCAGCGACCACTGGGAGGGCTGCAGTCGCGCGAGAACCGCATCGAGCGCGGCGGACTCGGCGACCAGGTCGTCGACCAGGGCAGACAGGTCGGCCGGCATCAGCGACCAGCCAATGCCTGAGCGGCTCCGGCTATGCCGGCGATGACCAGGTCCTGACGATCTCGTCGCTCGTCGCGATCGTGCAGACGAGGGAGAGGGTGTGCTCAATCATCTGTGCGCCGTACTCCGGTGGAACCCCGGCCACGGCATCAGACACCACCACGACTTGGTAGGACCGGTTGACGGCATCGAAGGCGAGGTTCGGTATCGCAATGTTCAACGACACGCCCATCACGACGATGGTGCGGATGCCGCTGTTCCGGAGCAGCGAATTCAGCGGTGACCCGGTCAATGGACTCAGCCCGTGGAAGCGGGGGAGGACCACATCGGAGTCGAACGGACCGAGGTCGTGGATCGGCTGAACGGAGTCCGAGCCCGCCAGGTTCTCCATGCCGCTCTTCCTGGTCGCGGCAAACAAGCGGGCATTGGTGTTGCTTCCAAATCCCCGCGGGAGACTCTGCGCAGTGCAGTGGATGACCGGGACGCCGACCGCCCGCGCCATAGCGGCGACCCTCGCCGCGTTGGGGATGACAGCAGACTCTTGCACCGCCTCGGCCAGAGCGGGCAGGCCGGACGTGGCTCCCACCACTCCCTCTTGGAGCTCTTGAAGGAGGACCGCGCACTGGTCCGGCGTCAGCAGCGCGCGCAGACGCTCGTGTACGGAACCTCGTGCAGAATTCTCTGCCATCGTTGCGACCCCCTCAGATTCCCATCCGGTCCAGCCTCAAGGCCGCCGGAGAATCAGTCCGGTTCGACTTGCACAGATCAGAGCCGTCGTGGGGTCGACCAGTTGATTGGCCGACTTGCCACGGAGTTGCCGGACGGCTTCGGCAGTGAGATTCAGCCCATGGATATAGCCCTCACCGATGAGGCCTCCGTTCGTATTGCACGGAAGGCTGCCGTGCGGGCCGAGGTTGCCGTCTGCGATGAAGTCCTTCGCCTCGCCGGGACCACAGAAACCGAGAGCCTCGAGTTGCAGAAAGAACATCGGGGAAAACGCGTCATAGATCATCGCGACGTCGATGTCGGAGCGCTTGAATCCGTATCCATCGAAGAGGCGCTTTGCCATGGCTGCGCAGCCATCCATGACAGCGAGATCCCGCGTGTAGTGGTTGCTGGCGATCTCCTCTTCGAACAGGCCGGCGTTCGCGGTGGCCCCGATGAGCACGGGCTCGTTACTGGCGGAGGCACGCTCGGCCGAGGTGATCACCAGAGCGACGGAGCCGTCAGTCTCCTGGCAGCAGTCGAAGAGCCGAATGGCCGGCTCGGCGATCCATCGGGAGGCCTGGTGGTCGTCCAACGTGATCGGCTTCTTGTAGAAGTGGGCGTTGGGGTTGTTGGCGGCATAGTCCCGGAATTGCACGACCGCACGCCCGAAATCCTCACTCGACACGCCATACGTGTGCATGTAGCGGACCGAATTGAGCGACATCCACGACGCCGGCGTCAGGACACCGTACGGGGTGCACCACTGCATCGCGGTCGAGCCGGAATGTGACGACGTCCCTCGGCCACCTACCGCCGCCCGGCCGAAGCGCTCGCCCGACCTCGCCTTGATCGCTCGGTAGGCAACCACCACATCAGCCACGCCGGCCGTCACCGCCGCTGCCGCGTGAAGGAGCACGCCCTGAGAGCCGCCGCCCCCGTAGGGCACCCGGCTGGAGAAATGCACCTCCGGGATGCCGAGAGTCCGCACGAGCTCGGTCTCTTCCACCGGATCGATCGTGTAGCTGACCAGGCCGTCGACGTCGGCCGTGGTCAGTCCCGCGTCAGCGAGTGCGGCCAGAATCGCTTCCGCGGCGAGCTGGGTCTCGCTCCGGCCGGCCGCCTTCGAGAACTCCGTCTGTCCAACGCCGACGATCGCCGTTGCGTCTCTGAGCCGGCTATCCATTGACTGTCCTCGGCTTGAAGACCGGAACCGCTCCGTCATGACGTGTCGGCCGGAAGTCGACGGTCACGCGCATTCCGATCGTGATTTCGCTCGGGTCGACATCGACCAGGTTGGACAGCACCCGGACGCCCTCGTCCAGGTCGATGAGGGCGGCCAGGATCGGATACTCGAAGGCAGGGTTCTGCGGGTGATGGAGGATGGCGTAGCTGTAGACAATGCCGTCTCCCGCGAGGTCGACGATCTCGAAATCAAGCGAGTGACACGCTGGGCACATCGGGCGAGGTGGATGCCGCAGCCGGCCGCACCGTTGGCATTTCTCCGCGACGAGCCGACCCTCACGGGCCGCATCCCAATAGAAGTGGTTGTCATCGTTCAGGAGGGGGGCCGGCCGGGACAGCTCGCCTGTTTCGGTCATGGTGCACCGTCCAGGATCGCCTTGCCGTCCACCATGGCGTCGATCTGGGCATCGGAGTACCCGAGTTCGAGCATCAGGTCCCTGGTCTGCTCGCCCGAGGCGCACGGACCCCGTTGGATCACTGCCGCAGCGGGAGCGATGTTGACCAGGAGGCCCGGGTCTTCGAATCGACCAACGCTGCTCGACCAGGTCTCACTGACGAGATTCAAGCGCCTGGCCTCGGGATCGTCGAACAGGTTGCGGCAGAATTCTTCGTCGACCACCTCGATCGGCACCCCTCCCTCGTCCAGGGTGCTGAAGGCTTCCTTCGCCACCGTGCTCTGGAAATACGAGGTGAGCCAGGCGGCGACCGACTCGTCATCGTCGGCCGCGGGGGCGCCCGGCACCAGAGCCCGCAGCTGTGCTCGAGCCTCCGTCGTGAGCGCCGCCAGGAAGACCCATTTACCGAGCGCACACGCGTAGAGGCGGTAGTACGGGGAGAGCCCGAGCTGATCGCCGTCCACATGCCCCCAATCCGGTTCCGACCCGTCCGCACGGATCCATGCGTAGGACGTATGGAGAAGTCCCGCATTGACGATAGAGGTGCTGACGGCCTGGCCCTCCCCGGTCTTGTCCCGGTGGTACAGGGCCGTCGTGATGGCGATGGCCGCCAAGAGGGCGTTGCCGGTATCTCCCATGTTGGACCGGCTCCACAGCGGAGGGTTCCCGGCGTTGCAGGCTCCGTCCTCCCATTCGGTCCCCGTCATCGCCGCGGCGTTCTGGTCGGTGCCGGGCAGATCTGATCGCGGACCCTTCTCGTACCCACGCGTGTTGCAATAGATCAACCTGGGGTAGCGCTCCCGGAGGGTCTCGTAGTCCAGGCCTAACCGGGCGGCCGCTCCCGGCCTCCAGTTCAACGTGATCACGTCAGAAGTTCGCAACAGCTTCTCCAGTGCCTCCCTGCCGGCAGGGTCCTTGAGATTCAGCGCGATGCTGCGCTTTCCACGGTTCACGCCGAGGCCCATGTGCGTGCCGTTCCAATACTTGTCGTGGAGCGCGTTGATCTTGATGACGTCGGCGCCGAGGTCGGCCAGGGCACGCCCCGTGAACGGCCCGGCGACGCCGAGACCCAGATCGAGGACTCGAATGCCCGCCAGCGGATGGGCGAGCGCTTCCGACGACTCCCACGTAGGAGCAGGGCGTTCCGCGCTGGACAGGGTCTCGGTCAGTATCTCCTCCGTGTGCTGGCCCGAGCGGGGGGCGGGCCCGGCGACGGACCCTGGTGTCGCCGAGAACTCCAGCAGCGGCCCCGCATGACGAATCGGCCCCTCCTCGGGGTCGTCCACCTCGACCACGCAGCCATCGGCGAGGAACGACTTGTCCGCCAGAGCCTCGCCCGGCGAACGAACGGTCGTGATGCCCAGTCCCGCTTCCTCGGCCGCACGAACCCACTCGTCGGAGGGAAACTTCTTGAACGCTTCGGCCAATTGGGGATGCAGGAAGATCCCGGCCAACATCCCGTCGGACTCCATGGAGACACGATCGGGATCGTCCCGGTAAGACGTGTCCAGCCCGGCGGTCGAGAGCGTGTCCCCCTCGGCGACAGTCAGTACCCATCGGGGTCGGACGGTCCAGTGATGGACCCACTTGCCATCCGCACATTCGTAGAGGCCCTCGATCGACCTGGAGTCGATGGGCCACATCCAATACAGCGGCGCGTCCGGATTCTCGACCCGCTGCCAGTTCAGGCACGACGCAGCCAGAGCGCCCTGGAACAGAGACGTCGTCACGCGCTGGCCCACACCGCTCACCTGTCGAGCGCGCAGTGCGGCGGCGATCCCGAGCGTGGCCAGGTAGGCCGCCCCGACGCTCGGCCAGGGCGTGCGCGGGAAGACAGGGCCGTCCCGATCGGCGCCCCGGACGAGCCCCTCGGGCCCGTCAAACTCCGGGTAGGGCCCGGGACGGCGATTGATGAACTCCATGGCCGTCCCCCGTCGCCCCTTCTGGTCGAAGAGGAGGCCGGTCCGGGCCGCGACCAGCCCGTCATAGCCGGGGCGATCACGATGCCCGCTGTGCTCCCCATAGGCAGTGATGGAGCACGTGATGATGCCGGGATTGAGCGTACTGAGCGCCTCGTGGTCGATGCCGAGCGTCGTCGTCGTCCCCAACGAGAAGCTGTCGACGACGACGTCGGACGTCCGGGCCAGCTCGTTGAACTGGCGCCGTCCCTCGTCGCTCCGCAGGTCGAGGCAGGCACTGCGCTTGCCCCGGTTCCACACCCGGTACCCCGTCTGCTGGGCAAAGAGGTCGCCTCGGGGTGATTCGATGCGGATGACGTCGGCGCCATTGTCGGCCAGGAACATGGTGGTCATCGGACCAGCCATGCCCCAGGACAGGTCGAGGACACGCAGATCTCCGAATGCTCCAGCCATACGACTCCACCCCTTCACATTCTCGTGCGTCGACCATAGCACCTACTATGGTCTTCAGGGCGGCCGCTCCAGTTCCCCGGCGTCGCCTCGGAGGCCACACGCCTCCAGCGCGTCCAACTGCAACCCGCTCACCGAAAAGGGCACCTGAACAGCGCCTCCTCCAACCTCTTGTCATCGGTCCTGGGAACGACCCGACGAGCTCGAGTCCGGAGACCGCACGACGCAGACCCACGTGTCGCCCTTCGCATGCTGCGGCCTGAACGGCGGCTTGGCACTCAGATTGCAGATTATATTCAGTTTGCCTCGACCTCGACGGTGGACGCACCCCCAGATTTGGAATGGGAGAACCAGTGACGGACGCAGTGTGGAGCAGCGAATCGCAGTCGACGATCACCTCGCTCTACCGGCAGCGACTCGAGTCGGATCCGTCGGGCGAATATCTCGACGTCTGCGGGACCAAACTCTCCACCGCGGATGTCGTGCTGAGTGGTTGGCGCATCTCGACGGCGCTCGATCAGCTGGGACTCGCGCCGCAGGATCGGGTTGCCACCATCCTGGAGAACTCCCCCGCCGCCGTCAACGCGTGGGCGGGCATCGTCCTGGGCGGGCGGATCGCCGTTCCCGTGAATACGGCCTACAAGGGTTACTACCTACGCCATCAACTCGATGATTGTGGTGCACGCGTCGTCGTGGTGGCGAAGAGCCTCGCCGATCGTCTGGCGGACATCGCGGGAACCGATCTCCCCGGCCTGGACCATGTCATCGTCGTCGATGATGGCGACGATGACGGGCCCCCAGCTGACGGACCGGAGTTGACATGGGACTCCCGGCTCTCACTCCACCGCTGGGAGGAGGTCCTGGACGCTGAGGCAAAGGAGCCCGGAATCAGCGTGCGCGGGTCCGACCTGGCCACGTTCATCTACACGGGTGGCACGACGGGTCCCTCCAAGGGCTGCATGCTCACGCACAACTACCACGGAGCACTGGCTCGGCAGATCGGCTTGTGCTGGGGCCGGACCTCTGACGACGTGGCGTGGAGTCCTCTTCCGATGTACCACTTCAACGCACTGGCGACGGTGGTCATCGGCACCCTGCTCTACGGGGGACGCGGGGCGATCTACCGCAGGTTCTCCGTTTCGAGCTTTTGGTCCGAGATGAACCGGGTCGGGGCGACCATCACGTCGACCCTCGGGACCATGGCCTACCTTCTCGCGCACGACGTTGATCGGCCGGAAATGCCGCGGTCCGGTCAGCCCGAGTCGAATCGCACGCTGCGCCTGATCGGAGCGGTCCCCATGCCGCCCGAGGTCGACGACGTGATCAAGAATCGCTTCGGGGTGTCCACCTTCAGCGGTGCGTATGGCGTGACGGAAGCGAGCCTCATCTCCTGGCAACCTCCGGGAATACGGAACAAGCCAGGTGCCGCAGGAGTCCTCAACGACGAGTACTTCGACGTCAGGGTCTTCGACGACGACAACGAGCTTCCGGCGAATGCCGACGGAGAGATCGTGGTTCGTCCCAAGCGCCCTCACGCCATGTTCGAAGGGTACTGGGGGCGCCCGGAGGTCACGGTCGAGTCCAGCCGGAACTGGTGGTACCACACCGGTGACATCGGCCGGATCGATGGGGACCGTTATCTCTACTTCGTGGACCGAAAGGCTGACTACCTACGTCGCCGCGGAGAGAACATCTCGAGCTACGAGGTCGAGAGCGTCCTCATGAGCCATGGTGCGCTGGCCGATGTTGCCGTTCACGCCGTGCCGAGTGAGCTCAGCGAGGACGACCTCAAGGTGACGGCGGTGGTCAAGGCAGACCAGTCGCTGTCGGCCGACGAACTCTTCGTGTGGTGCGTGGCTCACCTCCCGTATTTTGCGCTCCCGCGCTACATCGAGTTCCGGGATCAGCTCCCGCGGAACCCAGTGGGGCGGGTCCTCAAGCGGGAACTTCGCGAGGAGGGCGTCACTTCCGACACCTGGGATGCCGAGCCGGCAGGGATCGAGTACGAACGGAGATAGACGCCTACGAATGGCGGTGAGGTGCCGCGTCCGCTGACGGTGGAGTGTCGTCGCGGAACACGGGCGCGTACGTCACGACCGCATGAGCGATCGGCTCTTCCCGATCGGCGCGCCGGATCGTCGTGTCAACCACGCAGGATCGTCTTCCGAATCGGAGGAGCCGGCCCTCCACGATCAAGACCCCGACCGGCGCGGGCCTCAGGAACTCCATCGAGATCGAGGTCGTGAATGCCTCGGAGCCCTTCGGCGAGTTGGAGATGGTGACGAAGTAGGCCATGGTGTCGGCCAACGTGAACAGAATCGGACCCGCGACCATCCCCCCTGGGCGAGTGTGCCCGTCAGTGAATCGTGCGCTCGCGACGATCCGTTGTGCTGTGCACTCGTCGATCTCGAGGGTGGCGACCGGGCGACCCCCCGTGGCCTTGTGGTAGCGAGCGAGAAGCTCCTCGGGCGAATGGGTGAGCGCATCGCCCTCCCCTGCGGCCCGCTGATCCGTCATTTCTCAGCCTTCCTTCAGAGGTTGGCCGCGCACCGCACGAACTCTGCGAATTCTTCGGGGTGGCTCACATCCGCGGTGTGGCCGGCGTCCGCGATGGTGAACACGTCTGCGCCCTGCGACTCCGCCAGCTTCGTGGCAGCTTCCTGGGCGAAGGGCCAGGTCTGCAGGCCGACGCCGAAGAGGCTGCGCACCTTGAGATCCTCCCAGCGAAAGGGCTCGGTGAGGCCAGAGACGACGTCGGACTGAAAGGCCACCCCTTCGGCGCGCCGACGCACCTTGAGCTCTTCGGGAAGTTGCCGCCACGCCTCCTCGCCCACCATCGATGCGTAGACCCGTTCCGCAAGGGCATCCGTGTCATCTTCCGCCGCCATTGCCTCGAGTCCACGCCTGACCGACCGTGGCCAGAATTCCATCCAGGGCACCTGCGGCTCCCAGAGGCCGAGGGCCTGGAAGCGGTCGGGATGCGAGATTGCCGCCGAGACGACGACCACGCACCCAAAACTGTGGGCGACGACGGTGGCGGGTCTCTCGCCCATGACCCCCAGAAGATCGTTCACGTGCTGCTCCAGGGACGCCGGGGGCGCCCCCGGGAACGACTCGCCGTAGCCGCGGCGGTCATAGTCGACGACCCTGAGATCGGCCAGATGCTCCACCACGCGCCGGAAGCTCTTGGCGCGATCCATTGCTCCGTGCACGAGCACGATCTCTGGCACCGCGGGGTCACGCAGTCCATGGGCCGTGACTGCGATCGCTCCTCCGTTCATCTGGCGATACTACGCAGAGTCAACGGGAGCCTCTGTCTTCCTGGCTCCTCACAAACGAAGGGTCCCGCATGCACGGCAACCGTGCACGTTGCGCATACGCACGACACCAGTAGTCGTCACTGGCCGCCAATACCAGAGGACTTCGCAGTCCCGAAGATGGATCCGAGGATGGCGTCCAGGGTGAATCGGAAGATCCGGTCGAGATCGACCTGTTGCTGAAGCCTGGTGCTCATTGCCTCGTCGATCTCGGTGTCCTGTTCCGCCCAGACCTGTGCCCCCCGCACTCGGTAGTCGGGCGACAATGCATTTTCCAGCACGATGAACCCGCCCAGGTGGACCAGGACGGTCTCGACGGCAAAAGCTGCGTCCTCACCATGCAGACCGCTGGCGGTCACCTCATGGGCGAGGACTGCCTGGGCCTTCGTGAAGATGGCCTCACCGCGGCCCTGGGTCTGCGAGAGGGCGATGAGCTGAGGATGGGCCCGCACCTCTCGCAGGAGCGTGTTCGAAATTGACGCGACCCGCTCGGTTGGCGTAACGCCCTGGGGGGTGATCCTGCCGAATTGCTCGCTGATTTCCTCGATCAACCTGTTGAAGAGTTCATTGCGGTTGCCGACGTGCCAATACACGGTCGGCGTTCCCACGCCGAGCTCGGCGGCGAGCTTGCGCATGCTGAAAGCCTCGACGCCGTCGTTCTCTATCATCGTTCTCGCCGTCGCCGATACCTTGTCGACCGTGACGGGTGCACCGGGAGAGGTTGTTGCGGGAACCACTTTTCCTTTTTGCGCCACGACTGCCTAACTGCACCGTCTCATGGATAATCCTTGGGATCCGGAACGCCGGGGGGAGTGCCCTCGTGGTACTCCACGAACTCCACCAGATAGCCCTCGAAATCCTTGATATAGGCCATGGTGACCGGCCAACGGTCAAGCCTGCTCGGCGGCGACACCGACTCGCACCCCGCAGCAATGGCCTTGTCATAGAGGGCAACACAGTCTTCCGTGTTGACATAGAGCTTCCACATCGCGGTCCCCATGTCGACCGGACCCTTCTGATCGAGGTGTTGCGCAAGCTGCATCCGGCTTCCCCCAGCAGGGGACTGCAGAACCGCTTCCTTGACGTTTGGAATGTCGGTGCGGCTCTGGACCGGGATGCCAATGACGCCCTCCCAGAACTCGATGGCCCTATCGAGATCGCTGACGTTGATGCAGTACTGAGAAAGGATCGATACCATCGCTCTCCAATCGTTGGTCGGACTCGGTCCCGCTACTCGGAAACCGTGACGGGCATCGCCTCCACACCTGACAACCACGGTCGACCCGCTGCTTCGACGCCCTTCCACTTCTCGAGTTCCACATCGGCGGTCTGCCCAAGCTCCGCCGGGGTGGGCCCGAAACGATCGGCCAGAGGCTGCAACCTCTGGAGGTCGAAGTTGTACACAGATGCAGCGTTCAATCCCAGGATCCGCCGAGCGTCGTCGACCGGACAATCCCAAAAGGTGTCGCGGAGCCACTGGCGAGTGTGGGGCCAGGTGCCCTCGGGATGGGGGAAGTCGTTCCCCCACATGATGTTCCCGACGCCGATCTCGAAACGTCGGGCGATCTCCCGGCGCCGGGTATTGGACGATCCGATGAAGACGTTGCGGTCGAAGTATTCGCTTGGCAGCATCTTCAATTTTGGAGCGATGTCCCCCATCTTCTTGGTGGCGTGCTCGTTCATGTACGCGATGTCGGATCGCCACAGGAGGTCGGCCGCCCACCACGATCCCCCTTCCGTGATCGGCGAACTTGAGGCCGGGGTGGCGTTCGAACGCACCCGACCAGAGGAGGAACCACATCGGCCGCATCGTCCAGAAGATGGTCTCGTTGGCGTAAATGCCGAGGTCGGCGCCGATCTCCTCCCGAGGGGCGGGTCCCGTATGGGTATGGACGACCATGTCGAGCTCCTCGCACACGGTCCAGACGGGCTCATAGCGGGAGTCGTTGTAGGGCGCGTACGGACGCCACATGGCAGGGATGAGAACACCACCAAGACCAGAGGACTTGGCCCTCCTGATCTCCGCGACGGCCGCGTCGATATCGTGCAGGATCGGCACGATGGCGAGGCCGCACCGTCGGTCGGGGCTGTCGCTGCACAGTTCGGCCAGCCAGCGGTTGTGGGCTCGAGCGCCGGCCATCAACAACGTCGGGTCGTACTCTCCGCTTGCACCGAGGCCGGCGCCGAAGGGAGCCGATGCTCCTCCCAACACTGCGTCGGCGTCCGGGAAGATGACCTCACCCACCACCCCGTCTGCGTCAAGCTCAGCATCGCGGCGAGCAGCATCCCAGCCCCCTCGAAGTCCCTCCTCGTTCTCGTCGTACCAGTCCTTGACGAACTCGAGCTCCGCCACTTGGGCGTTCATGGGGGCACGGAGCGCGGCGCGCTGTGTCAGGTCCTCGTCGAATGCGTCTCGGTACTGTGGCTCGAGGTACTCCTTGTACTGAGCGTCGGGAAGCCCGGCATGGGTGTCGGACGAGATGATGACGTAGTTTTCGGTTACCACGGTTTGAGGTCTCCTCCTGAGAAGGCGAGCGAATGGGAGTCAGCAGGCACGTGTTCGAGCGGTACGTTCACCTCGTCGACCCGAGGGCCGACACGAGCGGCCACGGAGGAAAGCTGCTCGAGATCGAACCCGTAGACGCGGGCGGCATTGCCTCCGAGCATGGGCCCCACCTCATCAGGCTCGATCCCCGCAAAGGTGTGACGCAAGGCTTGGGTGGTGTAGGGGTACGTCCCCTCGATATGCGGGTAATCCTGGCCCCACATGATCTTGTCGATGCCGATGTCGTAGCGGAGAGGTGCCTCGTTGGGTCGGAGGAAGCTGGCGCCGACGAAGCAGTTGTTCTTCCAGTAGAAGCTCGGCGGCTCGGGAATCTCCTTGATCAGCTCGGCACCGAAATGTGACTCGGCGTTGCCGGCGTCGGTGAAGCGCGAGTACTGGTGGTCGAGCATGCTGATGGTGGCCGGCACCCAACCCGACGATTGCTCGGTGAGCACCAGCTTCAGGCGGGGATAGTGCGCAAAGGCGCCCCCAAAAGCCATGTGCCAGAACACCCGATGGGAGAACCAGCCCAGCTCGACCATGAAGATGGCCATGGAGGCCAGGTGCTCGCCCATCTCGGGCCCGGCGGCTCCGGAGTGGTTGTTGACCGGCATGTCAAGGTCCTGGCAGACGGCCCAGATCGGGTCGTAGTCAGGGGCGCACAGCGGAGGGAGTCCCGAGTCGGGCGGGACACCCGGCAGCAGCACCCCGCCGAAGAGGTCGTGTTCACGCGCCCAGGTGATCTCCGCGACGGCGTCGTCGACGTCGTTGAGGAAAATCTGTGCCAGGCCGGCACGCCGTCCCGGAGTCTCCGCACAGAAGTCGGCCAACCAGCGATTGTGCGCCCGAAGCCCGGCCCAACGGAGCTCGTAGGTATCTGGTGTCGGTGGCCGCGCCAGGAGGTTGCCCGAGGGGAAGAAGGGCGGAATGGTGTTGGGGAACAAGACCTCCGCGACGACGCCATCATCCTCGAGTTCGCGCAGGCGGGCCGCGGAGTCCCAATTGCGGTAGGCCGTCTCCCCTTGGAGGTCGGAATAAGGGTTCACATACGTCTTCGCCCAGGCATCGAATTCGTCGAGGTAGCGGCGCTCGAGGTAGTCCCGGTAGTCCAGCATCTCGGCGCCGGCGTGCCCGTCCGAGGAGATCACGATGTAGCGGTCATCGGCGAGTGAGTTCATCAATACCCCCTGGGCCTATGACAGCGTTATAGTGCAATCACAGATGATATGCAATCGTCTGTTTCGTGACGATGCGGAAAGGTGCGGCGCCAGCCGGCCAAGAGGCGCGTCAGACAAGGGGAGGCCGTCTTGAGAGACGTGGTCGGCAAGGTGGCGGTCGTCACCGGAGGAGGTCAGGGCATCGGCCGGGCGATGGTGGAGCGGTTTGGCGCGGAAGGAATGAGGGTCGTGGTGGCCGACATCGTCCCCGCTCTGGTCGAGGAGACAACCGGGGAGTTGGCAGACCGGGGTCTCGACGTCACCGGCGTGGTCACTGACGTCACGTCACTCGAGTCGGTCGAGAGCCTGCGCGACGCCGCGATCGAGCGGTACGGCGCAGTCCATGTGCTGTGCAACAACGCGGGGATCGGCTCGGGCTCCGAGGGTCAGCTATGGGAACATCACGTCAACGACTGGCGCTGGTCCCTCGACGTCAACGTGATGGGCGTCGTGAACGGCATCCACGCGTTCGTGCCCACCATGCTCGCCCAGGACGTCGAGGGTCACATCGTGAACACCACGTCGAGTAACGGCGGGTTCACCCCACTCATAAACAGCGCGGTCTACGCGACGACCAAAGCCGCGGTGACCACCATCACCGAGTGCCTCTGGGGTCAGCTCCGGGAGGTCGGCGCCAAGATCAGCGCATCGCTGCTCTACCCGTCAACCTTCACACCGGGAATGCTCAACACCGGTATATGGCGGCCAGGGGCCAATCGGCCCGAGCGATACGACCGGCCGGGTGCCCCTCCGAAGGAAGGGCGTGACGCTCTGGGTGCCTACCTGAGCCGGATGGAGGCAGCTGGGATGGAGGTCCAGTTCGCGCCGTTGTCCGAGGTAGCCGACATCTGCTTCCAAGGGATCCTCAACGACACTTTCTGGATCACCGTTCCAAATCCGCAACAGCAGAAGAAGATTCTGGACCGCGCGACGTCACAAATCGAAATGAGCCCTCCCGACTATCTCATTGAGACCAACCTCATGACCTCGAGACCAATCGACTCGAAGACCTGATCCCGGTGACGCGAATTGTCTTGATCCATGGTGCGTGGCATGGACCTTGGTGCTGGGACGGAGTGCTCGCCGAATTGCGCGACCGGGAGATCGACGCGGTCGCGGTCGAGCTTCCATTCACGGGGTTCGCCGACGATGTCGAATCGGCTCGTTCCGCCATCTCGGCCGAAGGCGAGCGGGTGGTCGTGATCGCCCACTCGTACGGTGGAGCCGTCGCCAGCCAAGCCGTCTCGGAACTGACGAATGTCGTGCACCTCGTCTTTCTGGCGGCATTTGTCAACCCCGGAGCAGCCTCTGCCTTGGTTGACCGGCCACTCCCACTCCTCGAGGCGATCGTCAGGCATGGAGATCGATGCTCTTTCGATCCGAAGTTCGCCCAAACGATTTTCTACGGCGACAGCGCGCCTGATGTCGTCGCGACGATTGTTCCTCGACTCCGCCCAATGGTCCTGGATGCCACGGCCATGCTGGCGGTGCCCTCGATACCCCCCGCGATGCCGTCCACGTATGTCGTCTGCACCCGAGACGGTGCCATCCCGGCCGAAGCGCAGTTTGAGATGGCAACGCCGGTGGATCGGGTGATTGAGTGGCCGACTGACCACTCGCCATTCCTTACTCGCCCCGGCGACCTGGCGGATCTCCTGATGGAAAGGCTGTAACGTAATTCTACTGTCAGGGGTCTGCAGGTAGGGATGCCGTTGGCAGAGCAGCAGACGCGGCGCGGCGTCACCCGCCTGGACACTGGCTGGAATCAAATTCTAGTATGTGGTCCCTTGCCACTCGGCTGGCCGAGTGGGCCTGCGGACGTCAGGAGGCTCCTCTCGAATGGTCATGCCCAAAGGCTTAGGTGCAATCGACACCATGTTGGGATTCCCCCATCGGGACATGAAGGAGGTCTACAGGTTCATCACGCGTCAGACCAAGGACGCACAGTCCAAGGACGAGTTCGACTTCCCCGTCGAGTACATGTTCAAGGACGTTCCCGAGAAGGGGTTGCAAGACGTCGACGACCCGATCGCCGTGACGGTGCGGGAGATGGACCTCTGGGGAATCGAGAAAGGTTTGATCGGTGTCGGTGACCCCGCTGGAACCGGTGCCCAGGCGTTGCAACGGTTCCCCGACCGGTTCATCCCTTCGTCGGGTGCCGATCCCAACGAAGGGATGGACGGAATCCGGCGCCTTGTCCGCGAACACGAGACCTTCGGCACGCGAGCTGTCGGGGTCTTCCCGGCGGGGACCTTCCCCCAGGTGCCGATCAACGACAAGAAGATGTACCCGATCTACGCCAAATGCGTCGAGCTTGGCATCCCGATCTTCTGCTGTGCCGGCATTCCAGGACCTCGTCTGCAGGCGGCCTGCCAACATGTCGAACTCATCGACGAGGTCATGTACGACTTTCCCGACCTGGTCTTCGTCACGCGCCATGGCTGCGAACCATGGACCGAGCTGGCCGTGAAGCTGATGCTGAAGTGGCCGGGTCTGCACTATTCCACGAGCGCCTTCGCGCCGAAGTACTACCCGCAGGACATCATCAACTACGCCAACAGCCGCGGCTCCGACAAGATCATCTACGCCGGGTACTTTCCCATGGGCCTGTCCCTTGAACGGATCATGACCGAGATGGTCAACGTCGGTTTCAAGGACGAGGTATGGCCGAAGTTCCTGCGGGGCAATGCCCTTCGGGTTCTCGGCCTCGAATAGGCATCTGAAGACCGATATCAGTATGTGATGCAACCCCGATCGAGGAGTGAGATGACCACCATCACCACCGAGACTGCGTCCGCTCAGGGTGCCGTCGTCGACTACACGACGTTCGACGCGGACAACCACTACTACGAGGCGACCGACGCCTATACCCGATATATCGACAAGGCGATGGCCAAGCGCGCCATGCAATGGGCCGAAATCAATGGCCGGCAGCGACTCCTCGTCGGCGGCAAGTTGAACAGATTCATCCCCAACCCATTGTTCGACCCCGTCGCGAAACCAGGCAGCCTCGACGAGTACTTTCGGGGGAGGAACAAGGAAGCGAAGGACATTCGGTCCCTCTTTGGTGATCTCGAGCCGATCCGATCTGAATACCGGGATCGCGATGCTCGCCTGTCTGTCATGGACCGCCAGGGTCTTGACGGTTGTTTCCTCTTCCCGACGCTCGGAGTTGGCATGGAAGAAGCGCTCGCGGATGATCCGCCTGCACTCGTCGCCGCCTTCGAGGCGTTCAACCGGTGGCTCGAAGACGACTGGGGTTATGCATACAAAGAGCGGATCTTCGCGGCGCCGATGATCACGCTCATCGATGTCGATGCTGCGGTGGCCGAGCTCCGTCGCGTCCTCGACGCTGATGCGCGTATCGTTTGCATCAAGGGCGGCCCAGCCCACACACCGAGCGGTCTCATCTCTCCCGCTGATACCAGGTTCGATCCTTTCTGGGGTCTGGTCAACGAGTCCGGGGTGACCGTCGGCATCCACTCAGGTGACGCGGGATACGGCCGCTACCTGAACGACTGGGAGCCCTCCGGCGACTTTGAGTCTTTTCGCTTCTCCCCCCTCCGCACGGTCCTCGGTTCCGACCGCCCGCCCTTTGAGACGATGGCCGCCTTCCTGTGCCAGGGGCTTTTCGACCGCTTCCCGAGGGTGCGGGTGGCGAGCATCGAGTCCGGAGCGAGTTGGGTGTCGGGACTCATCAAGAAACTGAAGAAGGCGTACAGCCAGATGCCTGGCTCGTTCCAATCGGATCCGGTCGAACGGCTACACCAGCACGTCTGGGTCGCCCCCTTCTATGAGGACAACCTGGCGCAGTTGAAAGAGTTCATCGGTACGGAACACGTCCTGTTCGGTTCTGACTGGCCACACGCCGAGGGGTTAGCCGAACCGCGCACCTTCGCCTTGGATCTCCGACGCCATGGATACAGCGAGGACGAGGTCCACGCTGTGATGGCTGAGAACGGATGGGCTCTGACCCGCCGCGCCTCCTAGTCGCCAGCCAGCTCGGACAGGCCGGAGCTCCAGCCCGCGGGTCGACAGACCAGTTTCAGGTCCGCAGCTCCTTGTATATAATATGCGGGATATGCAACACGGTCTCCTCAACGCTCGTTCACCTCTCCTTTCAGGCATCGCCAACACGTGGGCGAGGGCAGGGACGCATGAGCGAAATGCTTGAAGGAAAGGTTGCGGTTGTCACGGGCGCCGGCCATGGCATCGGTCGTGGGCATGCCTTGGAGTTAGCGCGTCACGGTGCACGAATCGTGGTCAACGATTTGGGGACTTCGGTGAACGGTGAAGGTTCCAGCAAGGACGCGGACCTCACTGTCGACCTGATCGTCGCCCGAGGGGGGACGGCCGTCGCGGACTATGGCAACGTTGTCGATGAAGCCGACGCCGAGGCAATGATCGAACGTGCGCTCGGCGAATGGGGACGATTCGACATTCTGGTCAACAACGCCGGAATCGTGCGCGACGGAGCCATCTGGAACCTCACCACAGAGGCCTGGGACGCCGTCATGGGGGTCCACGTCAGAGGTCCATGGCTGACCAGCCGCGCCGCCGCTCGCCATTGGCGCTCGCTCGACAAGGCGGGACTGGACAGTCGAGGCCGGATCATCAACACGACCTCGGGTGCCGGGCTCGTCGGCAACTTCGGTCAGACGAACTATGCCACCGCCAAGGCCGCCGTCGTGGGGCTCACGCTGACCCTGGCTCTTGAGTTGCACCGCGTCGGGGTGACGGTCAATGCCATTGGACCGGCTGGAGCGACGCGCATCACAGGCACCATGCCCAATGCCCCTGCTGTCGTCGAACCGGACGAGATACCCGAGGACTCCTTCCATCCCCTCGATCCCGCCGGGAGCTCACCGGTGGTCGCGTGGTTGGCCTCGGACGAGGCGCAGCACGTGACCGGGCAGGTCATCCGCGTGATTGGCGACAAGATCCATCTGATGCAGGGCTGGGTGGAGGGCGCCTCGGCCTCCAACGACGGAAAGCGTTGGGACGCATCTCGGATCGGCGACGTCATGGCGACACAGATCTTCGGGACCCAGGGCCGCGGCCTGCAGACCTGGTCGAACTAGAGGTCGATCATCCTGATGGAGCCACTTCGGTTGTGAGCGGCGGCCGAGGGCCAAGACTTCTGAAGTAGTCACGATCACTCTGGTCGGGTGCTCTTCCCACCCTCGTCACCGTGTCGACGTCTTTCGCTTCAGCTCTCAATGCGCTGACCGTGGCCCGCTCTCGCGGCCTCGTCTCAAATGGGTCGAACGAGAAATGACGCATGGCATTGGCATGAGTGATCTTGTTGATTTGCTCGTCGGAAAGTGCTGCGAATTGGGATTCGTTGACCTCCGGCCCATAAGGCCACGAACTGTCGGAGTGCGGAAAATCGGACTCCCAGCAGACATTGTCGATATTGAATTGATCGATGAGGCTCACTCCGACTGGGTCATTGATGAAGCAGCACAGAACTCTCTGCCTGAACACATCGGCAGGTCCCATCCCGTCGGGGAAGCTCTGCCCCGTCCAGCCCGAGTGACGTTGCTGAGTGTGCTCAGCCCGCTGCAGGAAGTACGGGATCCATCCGATGTCCCCCTCGGTGAGAGAGAACATGAGGTTGGGAAAGCGCCACCAGAAATCAGCCCACAACAGATCGCCGAGCGAGTAGATCGACATCACCGACGAGAGCCCCATCGCGACCGAGGCAGGCGCATCAGCTGAGGTTGCCGCCGCCTTGGAGGACGAACCAACATGCAGGCACAGGACTGTGCCTTCGTCGGAGCATGCAGCGAAGAGGGGATCCCAGTGGCCCGAATGGATCGAAGGCATCTGGAGGGCGGCTGGATTCTCCGAGAAGGTGACGGCGTGGCACCCCTTGCCGGCGAGCCGACGGACCTCGTCTGCCGCTTTGGACACGTCGAACAGCGGCAGGATGCCACAGGCGATGAACCGATCGGGATGGCTGCCGCACCATTCGTCGACATGCCAGTCGTTGTACGCCTTGATCATGACCTCGTTCACGGCCAGATCCGGTCCTTCGTTGAGCACTTGACCCGAGAACCCGGTCCAATTCGGGAAGTTGAGACCCGCGAGTGTGCCCCCAGCCGACATGTCGCGTACTCGTTCGTGCACGTCGTAACAACCCGGACGCATTTCGCTGTAGTTCGTTGGGTTGACGTTGAACATCTCCGGTGGCTTGCCGGCGACAGCGTTGAGCCCGAGGTTTCGACCCTTCTTGTCGCCGTACCACCACTGCTGGAATCCGTGCTCGTCCGTTTCGACCCGGGGTGCGAGGTGTCGGTACTTGGCGGGCACGTGGGCGTCGAACATGTCCGCTGGCTCTGCGATGTGATCGTCCACGCTGATGAGGATCATGTCGTCTGCCTTCATCGGCGCCCCCTTGAACCAGCAAACCGGCAAGCGTGGCCAGCAATCTCTATATTATATTCAGTCTGCCATGCGCTGTCCGCTGCCTAGAAACCCGTTCTCGACAGCGACTCGACGGGCTGCCTCCTGATGCTCGACGGTGTTCGCGTGGTTGACTGCACGACAGAAATCGCCGGGCCCTACTGCTCCAAACTGTTAGCCGACGCCGGTGCGGACGTGGTCAAGGTGGAGCCATCCGAAGGTGACCCGTTACGACAGTGGGGATCGGGTGCCCTCTTCGAGTATCTCAACACGTCGAAGCGCTCCGTTCATGGTCAGCCAGGGGATCTGCTGGCCGCGGCTGATGTCTTCCTCAGCGATAAGCCCGTCGACACAGGTGCCCTCTGGAGTGACAACCCGTCATTGGTGGTCGTGGCCATCACGCCGTTCGGCTGCGACGGGCCCTGGGCTGGTCGCCCGAGCACAGAGTTCACCCTGCAGGCCGCGTGCGGATCCATCGGGCAGCGCGGCCTCCCGGAGCAACCGCCTCTGTCCGCCGGCGGTCGCCTGGGCGAGTGGGTGTCGGGTACCTATGCCGCGTTGGGGGCGATCGCTGCGCTCCGTGAGGCCTTTCGCAGTGGCCAGGGCGAGCTGGTCGATGTGGCGATGCTCGATTGCATGGCCGTCACCATGGTCACGTATCCCTCGGTCTTCGCGTCCTTTGCTGGGCGGCCCCGGGTCGCGGGCACGGGACGGACGATCGAGGTTCCCTCCATCGAGCCCACGCGGGACGGGTACTTCGTCGTCACCACGAACAGCGCCCAACAGTTCCAGGACTTCTTGCTCATGATTCAGCGGCCCGACCTTGTGGCGGACCCCGATCTTCCTCAGGTCGCCAAGCGATTTCGCCGCCGGGTGGAGTTCCTCTCCGCCGTGCATCAGTACACGACGCAGCACACTACCGAGGAGATTCTGCAAGCGGCGGCCCTGTACCGGATCCCGGCGGGTCCGCTCCTCGACGGCTCCACAATGACGCAGTTCGAACAGTTCGTCGCCCGCCGTGTCTTCGTCCCGAATCCCTCCGGTCGGTTCGTCCAACCCCGAGTTCCCTATCGGATCTCAGGGCTCTCCCCACGAGAGTTCGCCCCTGCTCCAGAGCTCGGTCAACATGACGGCTCGATCGAGTGGCCCCAGCGGACGAAGTCCTCCAACCGGGCTGGCCGCGCAATCCCTCCAGAAGACGGTGCGGGCGCCGATGGCTGGCGGCTCCCCCTTGCCGACATTCGTGTCGTCGACTGCACCGCGTGGTGGGCCGGTCCGGTGGCCACGGCTGCCTTGGCCAATCTGGGGGCCGACGTCATCAAGATCGAGTCGGTCACGAGACCTGACAACATGCGCTTCGCCAGTACCCGTCCCCCGACACACGACCGATGGTGGGAGTGGAGTCCGATCTTCCATGCAGCCAATGCGGGAAAACGTGGCGTCACCTTCGATCTGTCGCGCCCGGAGGGGTCCGAGATGCTCGAACGACTCCTGCAGACCGCCGATGTCCTGGTCGAGAACTTCACCCCTCGGGTCATGGAGCAGTTCGGCTTCGGCTGGGACCGAGTCCACTCGCTGAACGACCAGCTCATCATGGTGCGGATGCCTGCCTTCGGGCTTGACGGCCCCTGGAGGGATCGGACTGGCTTCGCCCAGACGATGGAGTGCCTCACCGGCATGTCCTGGTTGACGGGCTTCGCCGAGGGGCCCCCGGTGTTGGTGCGAGGGGCCTGCGATCCCTTGGCCGGGATGCATGCTGTCATTGCCACCATGCTTGCGTTGATGGAGCGCGATCGAGTCGGCGGGGGAAGCTTGGTCGAGACCGCCATGGTCGAGTCCGTGCTCAATGCCGCAGCGGAACAAGTGGTCGAGTACGGCTCGAGTGGGACGTTGCTCTGTCGTGAAGGCAACAGAGGTCCGCAGGCCGCCCCCCAAGGCGTCTACCCTTGTGCCGGCGAAGACCAGTGGGTCGCCATTGCCATTGCCAGCTGACGACGCAGTGGCGGTCTCTGCGGTCGCTACTCGGCTGACCCGCAATGGGCGCGCCGTGGCGAGTTGGGCCATTCCGTCGGCCGACGCGGTGCGCACGACAACATCGACCGTGAGCTGTCGCGGTGGACCAGCCAGCGCTCGGCCGAGGAGTCCGCCCAGATGCTTCTCGACGCAGGCATACCGGCGTCCGTCGTGGTTCCTCCCCGCGACATCGCGGCCAACCCGCAGCTCCGACACCGAGGCCTCTTCGAAGTGGAGGACCATCGCGATCACTGGCAGCTCATGAGATCCCGACGCTGCCGTTTCGCTTTTCGCGGGTTGCCCAGTGGCTCAGGTCGCCGGCGCCGACACTCGGCCGCGACAACGACGCCGTTCTCGGGGAGCTCGGCTACTCACCCTGCAGCGATCGAGGCGCTTGCGGCGGTCCGGCCTGGTCGGTGACCTTGCCCAAGGGCCTCTGACGCCAGCGAGCCGAGGTCGCTGCAACGCCTCAGGAACGACCTGCTCGGCCGTCTTCAGGCTGACGCCGCCACCGCTGCCGCCCAGCGGTAGTCGGCCTTCCCGGTCGGAGACCGGACAACCTCATCGACGAAGATCACCTGTTTCGGCACCTTGTAGCCAGCCAGTGAGGCCCGCACCAGACGCCATCAGCTCGCCCTCCGTAGGTTCCGTCCCGGACGTCGGCTGCACGACAGCGACGACACGCTCCCCCCAGCGCTCATCGGGGACGCCGACGACCACCACGTCGTAGACGGCACGGGACTGGCGCAGCACGCCCTCGACCTCCTCGGGATAGACCTTCTCGCCTCCCGGTGTTGATGCACAGGTTGCCCCGCCCGAGCAAGGTGATGGTGCCATCCTCCGCCACGGTACCCATGTCCCCCGTGAGCGACCATCGGCGTCCCTCCCACTCGACGAATGTTGCGGCCGATTTCGCCGGGTCCTTGTGGTAGCCCACAGGAACGCGCCCGGTGCGAGCCACGCGTCCGACCATGCCCGAACCTGGTACCACGGGTCGGTGGGTCTCCTCATCCATCACCACCGCCTGCTGGGCGGTGAACTGCGGCTCCGGCTTCTCCCCGATCGGCCCCAAGAAGATGCGCCCGGCCTGAATCCCGGTCTCGGACGATCCATACCCGTCGGAGAGTGGGATGGAGGGGAACGTCGAGAGGAACCGATCGCGCAACGCCGTCGACAGAGGCGCGCCACCCGAGCTGACCACCGCCAACGACTCGATGTCGGGTTTTGGATCGAAGTCGTCCCATGCGTCAAGCAAGGGTCGCATGACAGCGTCCCCCACGGTGCTGGTGGCCGTGACCTTCTCTCGCTCGATCGTGCGCCATACCTCGGGCGGATCGAGCGAGCCCGACCACAAGACGACCTTGTTCCCGCTGAAGAGGTGGAGCAGCACCACCCATCCGCCTGCCGCGTGCATCAACGGAGCGAGGAGCAGAAAAATGCTCTGATCGGGCGCGATCCGCTGGACCAGCTCCGCGACCGACGTGACCTCGGGAAGGGCGGGATTGCCACCCCCCATACAGGCGAAGAAGGCGTCTTCCTGTCGCCACACCACGCCTTTGGGAAAACCTGTGGTGCCGCCGGTGTACAGGATGTAGCGATCGTCCCCCGACCGAGGGCCAAAGTCCCGAGCCGGCGACGACGAGGCCAGCGCATCGTCGTACGTGGAACCGGTAGCCAGTTTCCAACGGAGCGTCGGGACCTGGGGCGCCACCTCCGTCACTCGGTCTTGTGAACCCCCACTGATGCACGACGCCCACGAGGTCGGCATCATTGAAGAGATGCTGCAACTCCCCGGCGGTATACCGATAGTTGATGTTGATAGGCACAGCCCGGACCTTGTAGGCGGCCAACGTGGCCTCGACGTACTCCACACAGTTCTCCGCGTAGAGCCCGATGTGGTCGCCCGTCTGCACGCCCTGTTCGAGGTACCAGTGGGCCAATCGGTTGGACTGCTCCTCGAGTTGCGCGTAGGTCCGGCGCTGCTCCCCACAGCGAAGCGCGACGCGATCCGGCACGCGGTCGGCGACCGCCTCCCAGAGGTCGGCCAGATTGAATTCACTCATTGACGTGTCAGATTCCCCCCGAGCCGGAGCATGATCGAACGCCGCCAGGCATATCGAGACTCTGCCTCCTGGACCGCGGGCCGACATGCCAGGCCCGCCGGCCGACCCGAGCATCACCGGCCGACCGAACCCTGCCGAGCACTGGCCCCATTGTCCTACGACTCCCCCCGAAAAGTTCGTTCGTATACTATATTCGATGTTGGTTCACCGTGTAGAGTCCGTCACCGCATGCTGAGATGCGGGACGTACCGACACGCGCCGTGCCGGCATGTGCATGGGACGAGGGCACTCGCCCTCGGCTCAGGGAGGGAAAAGTGAATTCCGGGGGTACCAGCAGCCGAGGGTCCGGTTCTGTGCATCTTCTCTCGGCTCGCCTCTGCGGGCCGATCCCCGCTCCAGCCGGGGTGCTGATTGAATGACCCGATCGCAAACGTGTTCCGGGGAGGGTATGAGGATGTTCTGCAAAGGACGAGCGCCAGCATGCAAGGTCGGCGCTGCCGCTGGCCCTGGCGACCGTGATGGTCGCCGGGTCGTACGTGGCGCTCCCGTCGACGACCGCTTCGGCGGCGACGTCGGCCAGCCGGACGTTGTCCTCGAGCGCCCCCACCAACGGCGTCTGGCCCGGTGTCGGGCAAGATCTGCGAACCGGGGTCCGGCGGTGCCTCCTCGGTGCGCGGCGTGGGCTCCAAGACCATCAACATCGCCGTGTTCAACGACGCCGCCAACACCGTTGACCCGGGACTCGAGGCCGAGTTCCCCCAGCAGGCCAAGGCATTCGCCGACTGGTGCAACGCCTCGGGCGGCATCAACGGGCGCAAAATCGTGATCGACAACCGTGACGCCGCGCTGTTCAACGCGGCGCAGCAGGCAACCGCGGCCTGCCAGAGCGACTTCATGGCGGTCGGCGGCGGCATGGCGCTCGACCAGCCGTCCGTCCCCATCCGTGAGAAGTGCGGGCTGGGACAGATCAGCGGCTATGTCGTCTCGAACGCTTCCGATCTGGCCACCGACCAAGTCGACCCGAGCGGCATCAACACGAACTCGATCACCTCGGGATGGTTCGGGGCGCTGGCCAAGGCCTACCCGCAGGCGGTCAAGCAGGCCGGCATGGGTGGGTCCGACACCCCCTCCGTCCTCCAGCCCGAAACGAAGGACGAGTTCGGCGCCGAGGCTCAGGGCTGGAATGTCGTCGACTTCCTCGAGCCCCCGGTCACGGTGGAGAACTGGGCGCCCTACGTCGAGGACTACCAGAGCAAGGGGGTCCAGGCCCTGTGGCCCGCCGACAACGCCAACTTCACCCCCTTCGCCCAGGCGATGACCACTGCCGGCTACCACCCGGCCTTCGTCCTGCTGGGGACCCAGTTCGCCAACACCCAGACGCAGCAAGCCGTGGCCACGAACCCCAGTCTGCCGCCGGTCTACGTCGAGACGTCGTGGTGGCCGCTCGCGCTGGCCTCGCAGAACCCCTCGACCGAGCAGCTCGTCAACACCATGCACACCTACGCCAAGGGCGACACCATCGACTTCGACGACGAGGAGGGGGCCGAGTCGTGGCTCCTGTGGGCGAAGGCGGCCTCGGCCTGTGGCGCCAGCCTCACGGTGACCTGCGTGCTGAACAACGCGGCTGCGGTGAAGAACTGGGACGCCGGCGGCATCGAGGCGCCGATTCCCAGCTTGACGCTCTCCAACAAGAACCCCCAGCCCTCGCCGTGCTTCGCCATCCTGAAGCTCGAATCCAAGGGGATCGTCTACGACAAGGCGATCACCAAGCCCACGCAATCCATCTGGAACTGCAACCCCAAGAACGTCGTGCAGCTGACCGCGCAACAGCAACAGCAACTGAACTCCTTGTGAGCATGGGTCCGGCAGGCCGCGGGGGTGGGCGCAAACTGCCATGGTCTTGCCCGGACATGCGACTGATCATTCTGCCGGGGGACGGCCGTGCATGAATTCATCGTCTTCACCATCGGCGGCCTGGCTGCAGCGGGCATCTACGCGATAACGGCGAGCGGCCTCACCCTCACCTACACGACGACCGGGATCTTCAATTGGGCGCACGGCGCCATCGGGATGGTCTGCGCCTTCGCCTACTGGCAGATGAGCATCGGCTGGGGCTGGCCGACGCTCGTCTCCATTCTCGTCTGCCTCTTCGTGCTGGCGCCTGCCATCGGCATCGTGATCGAAGCTGTCGGTGATGCGCCGGCTCGAAGGTGTCTCGGAGGCATCCAAACTGGTCGTCACGCTGGCCATCGCGCTCATGCTCCTGGGTCTCGCGCAGTGGATCTGGAATCCCACGACCTACCGGGCCCTGCCCCCCCTCTTCAACAACGACACCTTGGTCCTCGGGTCGATCAGGATCTCCTACAACGACGTGACCGTCTTGATCCTGGCCCTGGTCGTCGCCATCGGGCTGCGGCTGTTCCTCTACCGCACCCGGATGGGCGTCACCATGCGGGCCAGCGTCGACGACCGGACGCTCACCTCGCTCAACGGGTCGAGCGCCATTGCCAATGCCCGCAACGCCTGGATCATCGGCTCCATGCTGGCCGCACTGGCGGGGATCCTCATCGCACCCACCCTCACCCTGTCGGCCTCCGCGCTGACGCTGCTCATCGTCAACGCCTACGCGGCGTCGGTCATCGGCCGTCTGCGCTCCATTCCGATGACCTTCGTGGGTGCGATCATCCTGGGCCTCTCCATCGCGTACTCGGTGGCCTATCTGCCCCAGAACCCCTACGTCCAAGGGTTCGAGAACGCGGTGCCTGCGATCATCCTCTTCATTGCCCTCCTGGTCCTCCCCCAGTCGCGCCTGCGCGGGCACCGCCAGCTCCGGAGCCGCGAGCTCGCCTTCCGCCCCACATGGAACGGCACCGGCCTGTTCTGCGTCGGCACGATCATCGCCGCCGTCTTCTTGGCCACCACCGTCTCGACGCCCGATCTGTTCAGCCTCAATCGCATGTGGGGGCTGGCCATCGTCGGGCTCTCGGTCGTCCCCATCGTCGGGTACGCGGGGCGCCTGTCGTTGTGCCAGATGACCTTCGCCGGCATCGGCGCCACCATGGTGGGGCATCTGGGCGCCCACGGGAATCCTCTCTCCCTCCTGGCGGCAGCCGGGGTATGCGCGGTGATCGGCGTCATCGTCGGCATCCCCGCCTTGCGGCTCTCGGGCATCTACTTCGCACTGGCCACCGCGGCGTTCGCCATCACCATGGACAACTGGGTGTTCGTGCTCCCATCCTTCAACCTCTTCGGGCATCCCTACGCCCCCTTCGGCTCGGGTTCGCTCAACTTCCCTCCCTTCCGCATCGGTTCGCTCGCGCTCACCTCCAAGACGTCGCAGTTCCTCGCGGGGTCGGTGGCCTTCGTGATCCTGGTCCTCCTCGTCGTCGCCGTGCGACGATCGGAGTTCGGGCAACGTCTGCTCGCCATGAAGGACAGCCCCGCCGCATGTGCCACGCTGGGCATGAACGGCCGGGCGTCGCTCATCGGAGTCTTCGCCTTCTCGGCCGCCCTGGCGGGGGTCGGCGGCGGCATCTACGGCATGGCGCTGGGCAGCGCGGCGCCCGACATCTTCCAGTTCTTCAACGGGCTCTCCGTGCTCTTGGTGATGGTTGTCTTCGGGATCACCTCCTTCGGTGCTGCGGGCTTGAACGGCCTTTACCAGGGATCGCCGCTCTTCACGAACCTCTTCCCGTCGCTCACCCAGTTGCCGCTGGTCCTCGTCGGCCTCGGCGGCATCGGCGTGGGGACCACGCCCAACGGGACGATTCCGGGCAGCATTCGCCCCGTCTATCTCTCGGTGGCGCGACGCCGCTGGCTGGTGGCCCTGATCGTGGCGGTGGTCGGGGCGGCCTGGGCGCTCCGGTTGAGCGGGGCGATCGGCAACTGGCCGATGACCATCATCATGGTGGTCGACCTCGCGCTGCTCCCGGTCCCGGCCTACGTCGCCGACTACCGGGCGAGGATCGCGCCACCCGCCTTCGGCCTTCCCGAGCGTCGGTCGAAGGAAAAGAGGAACGCCTGGTTCGCCGAGGCGGCGTCCGACGAGGGTCCGGTCGGCTCGGCCGACCCGCTCCCCTCGCTGTCGGGGGCCGGAGGCACCAGTGGGACTTGAGATCCAAGAGGTATCGGTTCGCTTCGGGGGCTTGGCCGCGCTGTCCGAGGTGTCGCTCAGCGCCGGTGAGGGTGCGATCACCGGATTGATCGGGCCGAACGGAGCCGGCAAGACGACCCTGTTCAACGTGGTGACCGGAATGCAGCGCCCCAATGCGGGGACCGTGCGCCTCGACAGTCGGGATTTGCGCGGGCTGTCGTCCTATCGCCGGGCCCGGCTCGGGCTCGGCCGCACGTTCCAACGCCTGGAGCTCTTCGGCACGCTGACCGTCGCCGAGAACATCGGGGTTGCCGCATCCATCGCGCAGCGGGGTGTTGTGAAGGCACGGTCGAAAGCGATCCACGAGATCCGTGAGGAGATCCTGGACCGGCTGGGACTGACAGCCGTGGCCAATGACCGAGCTGACACCTTGCCGACGGGGACCGGGCGCCTCGTCGAGCTGGCGCGTGCCCTTGCCACCAGGCCCAAGGTCCTCCTCCTCGACGAACCGGCGGCGGGTCAAGACACGGACGAAACCCAGCGCTTCTCGGAGGTTCTGCGCTCCCTG